>NZ_CAJQNT010000010.1 GCF_905479755.1 uncultured Schumannella sp.
GACGGCACGCAAGACAACGGGATCGCGGTCGACGAGGCGGTTCGTCGCATTCGCGAGGCGATCGACAGCCACGCGCAGGTCTGATGAGCGACGAGGCCGGAGCCACCGACTACGACGGGATCCGTTATCCGAACGCCGAACGCGCGGCGGCGTTCGCCGGCGTTCCCGACGGTTTCCAGCGGCTGTGGAGCCCCCATCGGATCGCCTACATCCAAAGCGGACTCTCGAGCCCCACGGAGGACGAGTGCGTGTTCTGTGCCGCTCCGAAGCTCGACGACGCCGAGGCGCTCATCGTGCATCGCGGTGAGCTGGCCTACGTGATTCTGAACCTGTATCCCTACAACGCCGGCCACCTGCTGGTGGTGCCGTACCGCCACGTTGCGACGTATGACGCCGCCACACCCGCCGAGGCGACCGAGATTGCTAGCCTGACGCAGACGGCCATGCGGGTGCTCCGCGAGACCTCCCGGACGGACGGCTTCAACATCGGCATGAACCAGGGGGCGATCGCCGGTGCCGGGATCGCCGCGCACCTGCATCAGCATGTCGTCCCGCGCTGGGCTGCCGATGCCAATTTCTTTCCGATCATCGCCCAGACGAAGTCGATCCCCCGGCTTCTGGGCGAGGTGCGCGACGAGCTGGCCGCGGCCTGGCCCGCCTGAAATCAAGCCACGCACATCCCTGCGGCACGGAGCCGCATCCCAGTCACGAAAGTAGAATCAAGGTCATGAGCGACACCACGAGCACCGAATTCGGCACCAACCGCGTCAAGCGCGGTCTGGCGGAGATGCTGAAGGGCGGCGTCATCATGGATGTCGTCACCGCGGAGCAGGCGAAGATCGCCGAGGACGCCGGTGCGGTCGCGGTCATGGCGCTTGAGCGCGTTCCGGCCGACATCCGCGCCCAGGGGGGCGTCGCGCGGATGAGCGACCCTGACCTGATCGACGACATCATCTCGACCGTGTCGATCCCGGTCATGGCGAAGGCGCGCATCGGCCACTTCGTCGAGGCGCAGGTGCTGCAGACGCTCGGAGTCGACTACATCGACGAGTCCGAGGTGCTCTCGCCCGCGGACTACGTGAACCACATCGACAAGTGGCCCTTCACGGTGCCGTTCGTCTGCGGTGCCACGAACCTGGGGGAGGCGCTTCGCCGCATCACCGAGGGCGCGGCCATGATCCGCTCGAAGGGCGAAGCCGGAACCGGTGACGTCTCTGAGGCGACCAAGCACATCCGCACGATCACGGGCGAAATCAACGCCCTGAAGTCGAAGACCAAGGACGAGCTCTACGTGGCGGCCAAGGAGCTGCAGGCTCCCTACGATCTGGTCGCCGAGATCGCCGAGACTGGCAAGCTCCCGGTGGTGCTCTTCACCGCCGGCGGCGTCGCGACGCCGGCGGATGCGGCGCTGATGATGCAGCTCGGCGCCGACGGCGTGTTTGTCGGATCGGGCATCTTCAAGTCGGGCAACCCGGCGAAGCGCGCCGCCGCGATCGTCAAGGCCACGACGTTCTACGACGACCCCTCGGTCATCGCCGAGGTCTCGCGCGGACTCGGGGAGGCGATGGTCGGCATCAACGTCGCCGACCTCGCGGCGCCGCACCGTCTCGCCGAGCGCGGGTGGTGACAGCCGCGACGTCGAGCCTGGGCGAGGCGCTGACGGTCGGGGTGCTCGCCCTGCAGGGCGACTTCCGCGAGCACCTCGCGTCGCTGCGCGCGCTCGGAGCGGATGCGCGGCCGGTGCGCCGCCCGGAGGAGCTCGCCGCGGTCCAGGGTCTCGTGATCCCGGGCGGTGAGTCGAGCGTGATGGACAAGCTGAGCCGCATCTTCGGCCTCGCCGAACCGCTGCGTTCCCGCATTGCCGACGGGATGCCGGTCTATGGCACGTGTGCCGGCCTCATCATGCTGGCCGATCGCATCGTCGACGGGATCGAGGGGCAGCAGACGCTCGGCGGGCTGGACATCACGGTCCGCCGCAACGCCTTCGGAAACCAGAACGACTCCTTCGAGACGGACCTGGCGATTCCGGCGCTCGGCGAGGAGCCGGTGCATGCGGTGTTCATTCGCGCTCCCGCCATCGAGAGCACCGGCCCGGGGGTGACCGTCCTGGCCTCGCTTCCGGACGGTCGCGGCGTCGCGGTTGAGCACGGCAACCTGCTCGGCACCGCGTTCCACCCGGAGGTCACGGGGGAGCGCCGGTTCCACGAGCGCTTCCTGCAGCTGGTCCGCGCCGCGGCGTAGCCGCTCGCGCACGGATGCGGGACCGGCCATGCTGGGAACATGAACTGGTACTCGGACTTCCCGGCCCGTCGCACCCGGCAGGTGATCGGCGATCTCATCGCGATCGCCACGATCGTCATCGCGATTCTCGTCGGCGTCTCGGTGCAGACGTTCATCGCGACCTTCGCCGATGTCGGCGTTCAGCTGGAGGAGGCCGGGACTGGCTTCGAGGAGACGATGACGGAGGTGGGGGAGAATCTCGGTGGGGTTCCGCTCATCGGGTCCGGCATCCGCGCCCCCTTCGACGCCGCCAGCGGTGCCGGTGGCGCCCTCGCGGAGGCAGGTCAGGCGCACCAGGATCTGGTCAACCAGGGGGCGCTGCTCGCCGGCGTGCTCGTGGCGTCCGGGCCGATCCTCGCGGTGCTCGTGCTGTGGCTGCTGCCGCGGCTCTCCACGGCCCGCCGGGCGCGAGAGGCGCGGGCCCTGGCGGGAAGCCCCGACGGCCATGAACTGCTCGCGCTGCGCGCGCTGGCGAACCGGCCTTTCCGCGAACTGGTGACGGTGCATGCGGAGCCGCTGACCGCGTGGCGTTCGCGCGACCAGGTGGCCGTGCGGGGACTCGCGCAACTCGAACTCCGGCGCGTGGGCGTGCGGCTGCGCTGAGGCGCTACAGGGTCTCGGTGTGCAGGAAGATGGCCGCCGGGATCGCCGTCTGGATCGCCCGGTAGGCGGCGGAGGCGCGCAGGGACTTCTCGAACTCGATGCTGGCGGGCGGGCTGAAACACCAGGCGTGCCCGCGCCCGAGCGCCCGGCGGGCCGGAGTCCAGCGGTAGGCGAGTGTCACCGAGAGCTGCACGATCGGTTCGTCGTCGCCCTCTCGCACCAACTGCCGCGTCAAGTCCACCGTGAAGCGCTCGGCGTCGGCATCCGGTCCCCACTGCCAGAGCAGTCCGTCTCCCTGATCGGTGATGCGCGCGTGCTGGGCGCGGAACTCGCGATAGAACGCGAGCACGAGCGTCGTCGCCTCGGGCACGCGCAGACCCGGGAGAGCCGTGCCGCGGGCGTCGAGGAATCGGCGAAACGCGTTCTCGGCGTAGGTGATACGAAACCAGCGTGACGGCATCCCGCGAGCCTAGTCGGCGGGCGGTCGCTGCGGCCTCGCTAGAATGGGCGAGATTTCCAGCAGCGAAGGAGCACCGTGAGCGGGCATTCCAAATGGGCCACGACCAAGCACAAGAAGGCGGTCATCGACCAACGCCGGGCGAAGTCGTTCGCGAAGCTCATCAAGAACATCGAGGTCGCCGCCAAGATGGGCGGCGCCGATCTGTCGGGCAACCCGACGCTCGTCGACGCCGTGCAGAAGGCCAAGAAGACCTCCGTTCCCAACGACAACATCGACCGCGCGATCAAGCGCGGCGCGGGTCTCAGCGGTGAGTCGGTCGACTACCAGACGATCATGTACGAGGGCTACGGCCCCAACGGCGTCGCCCTGCTGGTCGAGTGTCTGACCGACAACAAGAACCGCGCCGCCGCCGAGGTGCGCACCCTCATGACGCGCAACGGCGGGACGATGGCCGACCCCGGCAGCGTCGCCTACAACTTCAGCCGCAAGGGCGTCATCTCGATCACCAAGACCGAGGGCGTGACCGAGGACGACATCCTGCTGGCGGTGCTCGACGCGGGCGCCGAGGAGGTCATCGACCAGGGCGGCGGGTTCGAGGTTCACACCGACCCCTCACAGCTCGTCGCGGCGCGAACCGCGCTCGTGGACGCCGGCATCGACTACGACTCCGCAGAAGCCGAGTTCGTGCCGAGCCTTCAGGTGGAGGTCGACGCGGATACCGCGCGCAAGGTCTTCAAGCTGATCGACGCGCTCGAAGACAGCGATGACGTGCAGAACGTCTTCAGCAACTTCGACATCCCCGCCGACGTGCAGGCCGAGCTCGACGCCGACGAGTAGTCGCTCGGGCGGACGACTCGTCGCCCGGCTCGGCGCGCCCTCGTACATATGTTCGAGTGAATCGAGTAGCGTCGAGGTATGCGCGTTCTGGGAGTCGATCCGGGTTTGACCCGGTGCGGGGTCGGGGTGGTCGACGTCTCGGCCGACCGCCGCGCACGGCTCGTTCACGTGGGTGTCATCCGCACCGCGCCCGAGGTGCCGCTCCCGGAGCGGCTCCTCGCGATCTCGACCGAGCTGCGACTTCTCGTGGCGGAGCATCGTCCCGAGGCGCTCGCGGTGGAGCGGGTCTTCGCGCAGCACAACCTTCGTTCGGTGATGGGAACCGCCCAGGCGAGTGGCATCGCGCTGCTCGTCGCCGCGGAACACGAGTTGCCGATCGGGCTGCACACGCCGAGCGAAGTCAAGGCGGCGATCACCGGCTACGGCGCCGCCGACAAGGCGCAGGTCGGCGCGATGGTGGCGCGCGTGCTCTCGCTTCCCGAGATTCCACGCCCGGCGGATGCCGCCGACGCGCTCGCGATCGCGATTTGCCACGCGTGGCGCGGGGGAGCCGCCGAGGCGTCGACGGCGGCGCTGACTCCCGCCCAGCGCGCGTGGCGCGACGCCGAGCGCCGCGGGGCTCGTAAGGTGGCGCCATGATCTCGTCGGTTCGCGGCCTCGTGCTGGCGGCATCCGGCTCGCTCGTCGTGATCGAGGTGGGCGGCATCGGCCTCTCGGTGCAGACCACGCCCGCGGCCGTTCTGTCGGTGCGGGTGGGCCACGAGGCGCGCTTGCACACCGCGCTGCTCGTGCGGGACGACGAGTTGGCCCTGGTCGGATTCCCCACGACGGAGGAGCTCGAGGTCTTCGAACTGCTGCGCAGTGTCTCGGGCGTCGGCCCGAAGTCAGCGATCGGCGTGCTCGCCGCGCTCAGCCCGGCAGAGGTCGCCGCGGCCGTCGCTGCCGACGATGACGGGGCATTCCGCAAGGTCTCGGGCATTGGGCCGAAGACCGCGAAGCTCATCGTGGTGTCGCTGGCCGGCAAGGTGCACGCCCCGGCTCATGCGGCTCCCGCGATCCGCGCGCGGGGCGTCGACGAGAGCGTCGTCACGGCGCTCATCGGGCTCGGCTGGCCCGAGCGCGTCGCGAGTCAGGTGGTCAGCGAGGTCGTCGACGGGGCGCCCGACGAATCCGACGTCCCCGCCGTCCTGCGGCTCGCGCTGGCCAGGCTCGGCCCCGGAGGGCGTTCGTGAGCGAGCCGGATGACGTGATGCGCGCGGCGCCGGAGTCGGATGTGGAGCTCGCCTTCGAAGGCGCGCTCCGCCCGCGCTCCCTGGCCGAGTTCGTTGGCCAGGCGAAGGTGCGCGGTCAGCTGCAACTGCTGCTCGATGCCGCCGCCTTGCAGAACCGGACCCCCGACCACATTCTGCTCGCCGGCCCTCCCGGCCTCGGCAAGACGACCCTCGCGATGATCGTGGCGCACGAGTCGGGTCGACCGCTGCGCATGTCGAGTGGCCCCGCGATCCAGCACGCGGGCGACCTCGCGGCGATCCTGTCGAGCCTGGTGCCCGGCGAAGTTCTGTTTATCGACGAGATCCACCGCATGGCGCGCTCCGCGGAAGAGATGCTCTACCTCGCGATGGAGGACTTCCGCATCGACATCATGGTCGGCAAGGGCGCCGGAGCGACGAGCATCCCGCTTGAACTCGCGCCGTTCACCCTCGTCGGCGCGACAACGCGCTCGGGCTTGCTTCCCAACCCGCTGCGCGACCGCTTCGGGTTCACCGCCCATCTCGAGTTCTACGGGGACGGTGAACTCGAACAGGTCTTGGATCGCGCGTCGCGACTGCTCGAGCTCGACATCCCGACGGAGGCGCGCCACGAGATCGCGTCACGAAGCCGGGGGACTCCGCGCATCGCCAATCGACTGCTGCGCCGCGTTCGCGACTACGCCCTCGTGCACGGCGCCGACGACGGCCGCGCGCGGCTCGAGCACGTGAATGCGGCCCTCGAGCTCTACGACGTCGATGCGATCGGACTCGATCGCCTGGACCGCGCGGTCCTCGACGCGATCGTCCGCCGTTTCGACGGCGGCCCGGTGGGACTCGGAACGCTGGCCGTGTCGGTGGGCGAAGAAGCCGAAACCATCGAGTCCGTGGTGGAGCCGTTTCTGGTGCGGATCGGGCTGCTCTCTCGGACGCCTCGCGGTCGCGTCGCGACCCGTCAGGCCTGGTCGCACCTCGGAGTGGCGAGGTCGGACGCCGGAGTGCTCTTCGACGATGACGTATGATTTCTAGGAACCGTCGAGCCGTTCTCTGACGCTCCGAATCGGTTCCCCCTCAACTTGGAAGGTCTCCCTCTCCCCATGGATCCGCTCACAATCGGCCTGTTCGCGCTCATCGCAGTCATGATCTTCTTCATGTTCCGCAACTCGCGGAAGCGTCGCCAGGAGGCCGAAGAGCTCGCGCTCAAGATGGTCCCCGGCGCCGAGATCATGACCCAGCACGGCATCTACGGCACGCTCATCTCGCTCGACGAGGAGAAGAACGAGGCGATCGTCGAGACGATGCCCGGAACGCAGCTGCGCGTGCACCGTCAGACGCTCGCGCGCGTCGTCGAGCCCGAGGTGGCCGAGGAGGCCGAGGCCGACGCGGCCGAGCCGACCTACTCGCTCAACGAAGACACCGCGATTCCGGCGGAGCCGGAGTTCGGTGAGCGCACCGAAGACGCGAAGCCGAAGCGCGCCCCGCGCAAGAAGGCCGCGGAGTAACCGCTAACCTGAGGTGCTCTCCCGGTCTGACCGGGATGAGCCGCCCGGTCTTTGCCGGGTGCCCGTTGCACGCCTGAAAGAAAGCAGAGCCGCCCCGTGGTGACGACGACGAGATCGACCCCGGTCCGCAAGGCCTGGAGATCGCTCATCTGGCTGGTCGTGATTTTCGCGGTCCTGTTCGGTATTCAAGGCGCCGGTGCGATGTTCGCGAACTGGGGATGGGCGCCGAAGCTTGCGCTCGACCTCGAAGGCGGAACTGCCCTCACGCTCACCCCGCAGCTCGCGGAGGGCCAACAGGTCTCGCAGGAACAGCTCGACCAGGCTGTGGCGATCATCCGCCAGCGCGTGGATGCGGCGGGTGTCGCCGAGGCGGAGATCTCGACCCTGGGTGTTGGGACCGAGCAGAAGATCGTCGTCAGCCTTCCCGGCGAGCCGGACGCGGAGACGCTCGCGCGCATCCAGTCGTCGGCGAAGCTCGAGTTCCGTGCGGTGCTCGCCGCCGATCTGGCGTCGAACGTCATCGCGCCGGAGCCGACCGAGACGGCCGAACCGACGGATGGCGATGCGACCGACGGCGATGGAACGGATTCGGAGGCCGAGCCGACTCCCGATCCCACCCCGACCGATGCGAGCGACCTCGCCTGGATCACGGACGAACTCCAGGCCGAGTTCGACACCTTCGACTGCTCGACGATCGACGCGGCCGAGACGAACGTCGCGCCGGCCGACGAGCCGCTGATCACCTGCGACGACATCAGTTCGGTGAAGTACATCCTCGGCCCGGTCGAGGTGAGCGGTGAGACGATCTCCGACGCCACGCACGGCCTCGTGACGACCTCGACGGGCGCCTCGACGGGACAGTGGGCCGTCAACATCGTCTTCAACGACGAGGGCACGACGCAGTTCGCGCAGGTGACGACACGACTGATCGCCCTCTCCGGAGTGCAGAACCAGTTCGCGATCGTCCTCGACGGCCGCGTCATCTCCGCGCCGACGACGAATGCGGCGATCACCGATGGCCGGCCGCAGATCACCGGCAGCTTCACCGAAGCCAGCTCGAAGTACCTCGCCGACCAACTGAAGTTCGGTGCACTGCCGATCGGCTTCCAGCTGGAGAGCCAGGAGACGATCGACGCGACCCTCGGGGCCAACCAGCTCGAGAGCGGCATTCTCGCCGGACTGATCGGTCTCGCGCTCGTCGTCGTGTACTCGTTCTTCCAGTACCGCGCGCTCGCCTCGGTGACGATCGCGTCACTCGTGGTTGCGGGGGCCCTGACCTACTCGGTCATCACGATCATGTCCTGGCACTACGGCTACCGCCTGTCGCTGGCCGGCGTCGCGGGTCTGATTGTCGCCATCGGCTTCACCGTCGACTCGTTCATCGTCTACTTCGAACGCATCCGCGACGAGTTGCGCGACGGTCGCGGTCTGGTCGGGTCGGTCGAGTCCGGCTGGAAGCGCGCACTCCGGACGATCTACGCCGCCAAGGGCGTCAACCTGCTGTCGGCGATCGTGCTCTTCATCCTCGCGGTCGGAAGCGTCCGAGGCTTCGCCCTCACCCTCGGAGTGACGGTCATCATCGACGTGCTCGTCGTCGTGATCTTCACGCACCCGATGATGCAGCTGCTCGCGACGACCCGCTTCTTCTCCAGCGGCCACCCGTTGTCCGGTCTTGACCCGCAGGCTCTCGGCGCCGTGTACCGCGGCCGTGCCGAATTCCGCTTCACCGCCGAGTCCCGCAAGTCGGGCGCCAACCGCGAGGCCCAGCGTCGTCAGACCATCGCCGAACGCAAAGCCGCCGAACTCGCCGGGACACCGCGCGACGGCGGGAAGGAGTCCTGATGGCGGCCAGCATGCTGACCCGGTTCGGCAACGACCTCTACACCGGTGAGCGCTCCGTCGACTTCGTCGGCAAGCGCAAGATCTGGTTGACCATCGCGGTCGCCCTCATGACGCTTGCGGTGCTCGTGCCCTTCGTGCGCGGCGCGGGGGACTACGCGGCCGGCTTCAACTTCGGCATCGAGTTCCGCGGGGGATCGCAGTTCCAGGTGCTCGGAGTCTCCAACACCGATCCGACGATTGCAGAAGACGCGATCCAGGAGATCGTTCCCTCCACGGTTGTGCGCGTCACCACCGTCGGGGGCGACGGCCTGCGGATCCAGACCGAACAGGTCACCAACGACGAGACCCAGGAGATCGCCGCGGCGCTCGAAGTCGCCTACGACACCGACTCGATCACGAGCTCGTTCGTCGGCGCCACCTGGGGTGCCGACATCACGCGTCAGGCCCTGATCGGTCTCGGCACCTTCGTGCTGCTGGCGGCGCTCATCATGGCCATCTACTTCCGCACCTGGAAGATGTCGGCGGCCGCGATGCTCGCGCTCCTCCACGACCTCGTGATCACCGTCGGCGTGTACGCCGCATCCGGATTCGAGATCACCCCGGCGGCGGTCATCGGCTTCCTGACGATCCTCGGCTACTCGCTCTATGACACGGTCGTGGTCTTCGACAAGATCCGCGAAAACACGAGCGAGCTCGCCACCGACAGTCCGCGCACCTTCGGCGAGACGGTCAACCTTGCCGTCAACCAGACGCTCGTCCGCTCGATCAACACGAGTGTGGTCGCGGCGCTGCCGGTGGCCGCGATTCTGTTCCTCGGCTCCCTCGTGCTGGGCGCGGACACGCTGCGCGACATCTCGCTCGCGCTGTTGGTCGGCATCCTCGTCGGCACCTACTCGACGCCGTTCATCGCGGCGCCGCTCTACGCGCTGTTCCGTCGCAACGAGCCCGAGATCGTCGCGCGCGACAAGCGCACGCTCGCCCTCCGGGACAAGAGCGTCGCGGCCTGATCGCGGCGCCCAGCCTTCGCATCTTCGTGACTCGTAGAATCAACGTGTGAGAGCGGAGGCAGGCACGCGATGACCGAAACACAGTCGCCGAGCTCCGCGTCGCTGCGGACGATCTTGCCGAGGCTGTTTTCGCGTGCGCAACCGGCGGGTTCGGTGGAACGGCTGCTTCGCACGATTCGCTCACACCACCCCAAGGCCGACCTGGCGCTCGTCGAACGGGCATATAAGGTCGCGAACAAGGCCCACGCCGGCCAGACGCGCAAGAGCGGCGAGCCGTACATCACGCATCCGGTCGCGGTGGCGCAGATCCTCGCCGATCTCGGCATCGGCGCGAAGACACTCGCGGCCGCGCTCCTGCACGACACCGTGGAAGACACCGAGTACGCGCTCGACGAGCTTCGCGCCGACTTCGGTGACGAGGTGGCCATGCTCGTGGATGGGGTCACGAAGCTCGACAAGCTGAAGTACGGCGACAGTGCGCAGGCCGAAACGGTGCGCAAGATGGTTGTCGCGATGAGCAAGGACATCCGCGTCCTGATCATCAAGCTCGCAGACCGCCTGCACAACGCACGCACGTGGGGCTTTGTCCCTGCCGAGTCGGCGCGGCGCAAGGCCCAAGAGACGCTCGAGATCTATGCGCCGCTCGCTCATCGGCTCGGAATCCAGACGATCAAGTGGGAGCTCGAAGACCTGAGCTTCGCTATCCTGCACCCGAAGCTCTACGTCGAGATCGAGAGCATGGTGCGTGAGCGCACCCCGCAGCGCGAAGAGTTCGTTCAGCAGGTGATCGACGCCGTCACGGAGGACCTCCGCGAGAGCCGCATCAAGGGGCAGGTCGTCGGGCGGCCGAAACAGTACTACTCGATCTACCAGAAGATGGTCGTGCGCGGGCGCGAGTTCAGCGACATCTACGACCTGGTTGGGATCAGGGTCCTGGTCAACAACATTCGCGACTGCTACGCGGTGCTGGGCGCGATTCACGCCCGTTGGAACCCCATCCCGGGTCGGTTCAAGGACTACATCGCGACACCGAAGTTCAACCTCTACCAGTCGCTCCACACGACGGTGATCGGCCCCCAGGGGCGCCCCGTCGAGTTGCAGATCCGCACGCACGAGATGCATCAGCGTGCCGAGTTCGGGGTGGCCGCGCACTGGAAGTACAAGGAGCGGATGGCGACCGGCCGCTCCGATCCCACGACCGGGCCGGACACCGAGATGGCCTGGCTCGCGCACATCAGTGACTGGCAGTCCGAGACCGCCGATCCGGGGGAGTTCCTCGACAACCTGCGCTTCGAGATCGGCGCCAAAGAGGTCTACGTCTTCACCCCGCAAGGCAAGGTCATCGGCCTCCCCGCGGGCGCCACACCGGTCGATTTCGCCTACGCGGTGCACACCGAAGTCGGCCATCGCACGATGGGGTCGAAGGTCAACGGACGCCTCGTGCCACTGGAGAGCACGCTCAATTCCGGCGACGTCGTCGAGGTCTTCACCTCGAAGAACCCGGATGCCGGGCCCAGCCAGGACTGGCTGAACTTCGTCAAGAGCCCCCGAGCGCGCAACAAGATCCGCGGATGGTTCACCAAGGAGCGCCGCGAAGAGGCGATCGAGCAGGGCAAAGACTCGATCGCGCGCGCCATGCGCAAGCAAAACCTCCCCTTGCAGCGCCTGATGTCGGCCGATGTCGTCACGGAGATCGCGTCGCAGATGCGCTACGAGTCGGTGGAGGCTCTCTACGCCGCGGTGGGCGAGGGGCACGTCTCGACGCAGCACGTCATCGAGAAGGTGCTCGCCTCGATGCAGGCGGCCCCCGAGAACGACGAGAACGACGTTCCCTTCACGACCAAGGGGCGCGCGCGTCAACTTCGGCCGAGCGAGTCGGGGGTCTTGGTGCGCGGCGCCGACGACATCCTCGTCAAGCTCGCGAAGTGCTGCACGCCGGTGCCCGGTGACGACATTGTCGGCTTCGTGACGCGCGGAACGGGCGTCTCGGTGCACCGCTCCGACTGTCAGAACGTCGCATCGTTGCTCGCCGAGCCGGACCGGATGATCGCCGTCGAGTGGGCGCCGACCTCGTCGAGCGTGTTCCTGGTTCAGATCCAGATCGAAGCCCTCGATCGCTCGGGTCTGCTCTCCGATGTCACGCGCGTGCTCTCCGAGCACCACGTCAACATCCTGTCCGCCTCCGTGAATACGTCGACGGATCGCTTGGCGATCAGCAGGTTCGTTTTCGAGATGGGCGACACCGTGCACCTCGATCGGCTCTTGAGCGCGGTTCGACGCATCGAGGCCGTCTACGACGCGTACCGCGTCACGGGCGGCTGAGGTCGCGGTCGCCTCGGCGACCGAGCTCTTCGAGTCGTTGCCTCGCGCGCGCGGCATGCGTGAGGTGCCGCCGCGCATCCATCTCCCGGCGCGCGGCGGCCGGATCCATGCGGGCGTGCACGAGCAGTGCGGCGACGACATCCGAGTCGTAGGCGTCGTCCGCGCGAAACCGCGCGAGGTCGATCGCCGTTCGCACCGGTGACGTCACGCGGCGCCCAGCGAGCGTCACGATCTCCTCCTCGGCAATCGCGACCTCCCGCAGCGCGTCGACGGCGCCCGGTGCGAGGCGAGCGCGCTCCGCGAGACGCGCGCAGAACTCGAACCGAGCGGGGGAGGTCGCCCGTGCGCCCCAGATCCAGGCGGCGGTGTCGAGTTCGGCGATCAGGCGGCGAGAGTGTCGACCGAATGCACCCCGGATCCGATCGCCAGCGCTATCGAGGCCATCGGCGACCACGCAGGCGTTGCCGAGGGGGAACACCGTGTGGTCAAGCCGCAGGGCGCACAGTTCGGCCGCGGGCAGTTCGTCGATGAGGACGTCGGGAAGGCGGTGCGACTCGCGAGAGAGCGGCGCGGAGGTCGAGTCGAGCATGCTGAGAGGATGCCGACCGCGGCCACACTGCGGAGAGTCCGTGGGCGCATTCGTGGAGAACGACGCCTGGGGACGAACGCTCAGCTGCCGATGGCGCCGAGCCACACCTTGCGGGCGGCGATGGCCTCCTCGGCCTCTTTGATCTTCTTCTTATCGCCCGCCGACTTCGCCTCGGCGAGTTCGGCTTCGAGTTTCGCGATCGCCGATTCGAGCTGCGAGGCGAGGCCTTCCGAGCGCGCCTGCTTCTCCGGGTTCGAGCGGTTCCAGTGATCCTCGTCGAGCTTGCGCACATGCGTCTCGACCTTGCGCAAGCGGTCTTCGACGGCGCGGAAGTGGTCACGCGGGACCTTGCCGATCGCATCCCACTTGCGCTGAATGCCGAGCAGCTTCTCTTTCGCGGCGGTGCGGTCGGTCACCGTGAGGAGCTTCTCGGCCTCCTCGAGCAACGCCAGCTTCTCGGTGAGGTTTCCGGCGTACTCCTCGTCCTCAAGCGCCAGCTGCTCGGCCTTGGCGGCGTAGAGCGCGTCGCCGGCCTCCTTGAACTTGGCCCAGAACGCGTCATCGAGCTTCTTGCCGGCGCGACCGGCCGCCTTCCACTCATCGAGCAGGCGACGGTACTCGGGGATCGCGTCGGCGCCCTGCGAGGCGAGCTTCTCGGCACGCTCGATCAGCGCCTGCTTGCGCGCACGGACCTCCTTGTGCACCGAATCGAGTTCGGCGAAGAAGGCCTTGCGGTGGGTCTCGATCGTCGTCCGAGCCGCGCGGAATCGCTTCCACAGCTCGTTGCTCTCGTTCTTGGGAAGACGGGGGCCGTTCTTCTGGTGGTCCTGCCACCGCGCGAACAGAGCATCGAGCTCGGCGCCGACCTGCTTCCACTGCGCCTTGGCGGGGTCGGCCGCTGCAAGCGCTTCGGCTTCGGCGACGAGCGCCTCGCGTGCGGCGAGTGCGTCGGCGACGGCGGCCTTGTTCTCTTCGAGCTGCTTCTCGGTCAGTTCGCCGACCGTGCCACCCAACTTCTGCAGGCGCTCCGTGAGCGACGCGAGGTCGCCCACCGCGTTGGCGCCGGTGATGGATTCGCCCAGATGCTCAACCGCCTTGGCGACGTCCTTGGCGGGAGCACCGCCGCGCACGCGCTGCTCCAGCAGCGCGACCTGGCCTTCCAGCTCGGTGAATTTGCGCGTGAAGTACGCGAGCGCTTCCTCGGGTGTCGCATCGGGGTATTGCCCGACCATCCGCTCACCGTCCGCCTCGCGGACGTACACGTTTCCCTCGTCGTCGACGCGGCCCCACGGGGCCTTCTCGTCAGTCGCCACTGGTCAATTCACCTCACGTCGTCGTCGGCGGCCTCTCGCCGGACCGACTCAGCCTATTGCACCGGTGTCGGCACACCCTTACTGCAGGGAGATCTCGGTGATCGTGGTCGCGACCAAAGGGGCTCCCGTGCCGTCGATCCCGAGTTGCTCGGGATCGATCCCCGCCGAGGTGATCTGCGCGATCAACTCGTCGAGCCCACTCGTGATCGTGCCGAGCACGGTGTATCCGCCGGCCTCGTCGGAGGGAATCGTCGAGTCGCCGTAGACGAGGAAGAACTGGTGCCCGTTGCTGGAGGCATCGCCGCTCGCGCGGGCCATGGCGATCGTCCCGGCGGGGTAGACGTCATCCGCCGGGGCGTTCTCGATCGGACCGTAGGTGAAGTCCGGGTCGCTGGATCCGAGACCATCGATCGACCCGCACTGCAGAAGCTCGAAACCCTCGCTCGTCGCCAGGCGGTGGCAGGTCTTGTCGACGTAGTAGCCGGTATCGACATCGGACAAGAAGGCGGAGACCGCTTGCGGAGCCGCCGCGCCGTCGAGCTCGATGCCGAGTGTGACGTCGTTCAGCGTCAGCTCGCCCGTCCAGGTGCGGTACTCCGCATAGTCGGCCGAGGGGACGCCGACGTTCGCCCCCGACACGGCGCTTGCGCTCGGCTCGGGGGTCGGGGCGCCGGGGCCGGCGGAGAAGTAGAAGTACTGTGTCGTCGCCGTGAGCGCGATGATGGCCGCGACACCGAGCACGGCGATCAGGTTGTCGCGAGTGCGACGTGAACGGGCGTGCTCGTGGACCTGCTGCCGCGCGGTGTAGGCCTTGAGGCGCTCGCGAACTTCTCGCGAAGTGCGGTCCTTGTTCTTCGATGCCACGCGGTGCTCCTCCATCTGGCCGCGCTCGCGCGGTCCACGAGAACTCTAGTCAGGGCGGTCCGCCTGGCGCCAAACGCGGGCGCCGCATCGGTCTGCCCGATTACGATGACAGGCATGAGCGCATCGTCGGGACTGCGAACGGGCGCCACGCCCCTCGCCGTCCGGATGCGACCGACCTCGCTCGACGAAGTCGCCGGTCAACGCCACCTGTTGCGCCCCGGTTCGCCGCTCGTCAACCTGGCCAACGACGTCACCGGGGAGTCCGGGTCGGTGTCGGTGATCCTCTGGGGACCGCCCGGCACCGGCAAGACGACACTCGCTCAGGCGATCGCGCACAGTTCCGGCCGACGCTTCGTCGAGCTCTCGGCCGTCACCGCGGGCGTCAAGGACGTGCGCGAGGTGATGGAGCGCGCGCACGCCGATCGTGACCTCTACGGGCTCTCGACGGTCCTGTTCCTGGACGAGATCCACCGGTTCTCGAAAGCGCAGCAGGACGCCCTGCTCCCGGGTGTCGAAAACGGCTGGGTCATCCTGGTGGCCGCCACGACCGAGAATCCGTCGTTCTCGGTCGTCGCGCCGCTGCTGTCGCGCTCCCTGCTGCTGACCCTGGAGGCGCTGAGCGACGACGACCTCGGTGTGGTCGTGGATCGTGCCGTCGATGACCCCCGCGGACTCGCCGGCAAGGTGTCGCTCTCGGAGGAGGCGCGGGAGTCGCTCATCCGGCTCGCCTCGGGTGATGCGCGCCGCGCCCTGACTGCGCTGGAAGCGGCCGCGGTCGCGGCGAGCGCCGACGCGGAGGTGGAAGGGGCGCCGGTAGTCACCGCCGAGATCGTTGCTGAGACCGTCGACCGCGCGCTACTTCGCTACGACCGCCAGGGTGATGAGCACTACGACGTCATCAGCGCCTTCATCAAATCGGTCCGGGGGAGCGACGTCGACGCCTCGCTGCACTACCTCGCGCGCATGATCGAGGCGGGGGAGGACCCGCGCTTCATCGCTCGGCGCATCATGATCCTTGCCGCCGAAGACATCGGCATGGCCGACCCGCAGGCGCTGCCGCTCGCCGTCGCCGCAGCCCAGGGTGTCCAGCTCATCGGAATGCCCGAGGGGCGCATCCTGCTCGCCGAAGCTGTCGTGTATCTGGCCACGGCGCCCAAATCGAACGGCTCCTACCGGGCGCTCGACGCCGCGATCGCCGACGTGCGGGCGGGCCGCATCGGATCGATTCCCGCGCACCTGCGCGACGCGCACTATCCGGGAGCCAAGCGCCTCGGTCACGGCAAGGGATATCAGTACTCGCACGACGCCGAGCACGGCATCGCGACCCAGCAGTACCTTCCGGATGCCTTGCGTGGCACCCGCTACTACGAGCCGACCTCCCATGGCTACGAGCGGGATGTGGCGGCCAGGCTCGAGCGGATCCGGGCGATCCTTCGCGGCGAGTAGAGCCGCGCGCTCGGTCTGGTAGTCTTGATCGGCTTGCCAGTGTCGATCGAGACCGTCGAGCGCATCCCCTTCTTTCACAATCCACCGGCACGTGTCGACGTGCGCGCCGGCCAGGTGAACGGGATGGACGTCTGTGAGGCGCGAAAGACGCGTCCACGTGGTGGAAGGATTTCCGTTTTGGTTACCAAGTCTCAGGACCGTCGCAAGGTCCGCCTTTCTCGTGCGCTCGGCATCCCGCTGACGCCGAAGGCGGCCCGTTACCTCGAGAAGCGTCCCTACGCTCCGGGTGAGCACGGCCGCACCAAGCGCAAGGCCGACAGCGACTACGCCGTTCGTCTGCGCGAGAAGCAGCGTCTGCGCGAGCAGTACGGCATTCGCGAGAAGCAGCTTCGCATCGTCTTCAACGAGGCCCGCCGCACCCAGGGTCTGACCGGTGAGAACCTGGTCGAGCTGCTCGAGATGCGTCTCGACGCCCTCGTCCTGCGCGCCGGCTTCGCCCGCACCACCTCGCAGGCGCGTCAGTTCGTGACGCACCGCCACATCCTCGTTGACGGCAAGATCGTGGACCGCCCGTCGTTCCGCGTGAAGCCGGGCCAGGTCATCCACGTCAAGGAGCGCTCCGAGGGCACCGAGCCCTTCCAGGTCGCTGCCGCCGGTGGCCACGCCGAGGTTCTTCCCCCGGTTCCGGGCTACCTCGAGGTCGAGCTCGACAAGCTGCAGGCGCGCCTCGTGCGCCGCCCGAAGCGCGCCGAGGTTCCCGTGACGGCCGAAGTCCAGCTCGTCGTCGAGTACTACGCGGCTCGCTAGACCCGTCGTTTCGCGATTCCAGACGGCCCCGGGGTTTTCCTCGGGGCCGTCTCGTATTCCCGGCAGGGGATGCACAGCACCGGGGGAGCCTGCAACCGGGCCTCCGATGCCGACTAGGCTGGAGGGGCGGCGCCGTGTCCGGCGTCCGATCACTTCACCGGAAGGATTCGCTCTCATGAAGAACGTTCTGCTGCTGATCGTTGGTGCCGCGGTGGGGTTCGTCGCGGCGCACCAGTTCTCGAAGACCCCGCAGGGTCAGGAGTTCTTCGCCGACGTCGACGCCAAGGCGAAGGACTTCGGCTCGGCCGTCGTCGACGGCTACAAGGCCCGCGAAGCCGAACTCCGCGAGGCCGTCGCGAACGCCGAAGAGGTCATCAACGACCTCACCAACCGCACCAAGTAGCGCCGCGCCGGCGCAGCGCCCCCGTCGTCACCCTCACCAACCCGGCACCGCTGTGCCCGTCAGGATCACCCCGTGCAGACCGCTGAAATTCAACGCCGTTGGCTGACCTTCTTCGGAGAGCGCGACCACACGG
The DNA here is from genome assembly GCF_905479755.1 of uncultured Schumannella sp. Classification (GTDB taxonomy): domain Bacteria; phylum Actinomycetota; class Actinomycetes; order Actinomycetales; family Microbacteriaceae; genus DCRR01. The sequence continues at coordinate 17,656 of NZ_CAJQNT010000010.1, forward strand.
TCGTGCCCTCGGCGTCGCTCGTGAGCGACGATCCGGCGCTCCTGTTCACGGTCGCGGGCATGGTCCCGTTCATCCCGTACTTCACCGGCGTCGTGCCGGCGCCGTACCCGCGTGCCACGAGCGTGCAGAAGTGCATTCGCACGCTTGACATCGAAGAGGTCGGCAAGACCACGCGCCACGGCACGTTCTTCCAGATGAACGGCAACTTCTCGTTCGGCGACTACTTCAAGGAACAGGCGATCGCCTACGCCTGGGAGCTGCTGACCAGTTCCGAGGCCGACGGCGGTCTCGGGTTCGCCGAGAAGGACCTCTGGGTCACCGTCTACGAGGACGATGACGAAGCCGCCGCGCTCTGGACCAAGATCGCAGGTCTGCCGGCGGAACGCATCCAGCGTCTCGGCCGTGCCGACAACTACTGGCACACCGGCCAGCCGGGCCCCGGCGGACCGTGCTCGGAGATCTACTTCGACCGCGGTCCCGAATTCGGGCCCGAGGGCGGCCCGGCCGTTGACGATACGCGGTACATCGAGATCTGGAATCTCGTCTTCATGCAGTACCTGCTCACCGATGTGACCAGCAAGGTCGACTTCACGGTGCTCGGCGAACTGCCGAAGAAGAACATCGACACCGGCATGGGCATGGAGCGCGTCGCGTTCCTCAAGCAGGGCGTCGACAACATGTACGAGATCGACCAGGTGCGCCCGGTGCTCGATCGCGCCGCCGAAATCTCGGGCCGTCGCTACGGCGCCGACCACGATGACGACGTGCGGATGCGGGTCATCGCCGACCACGTGCGCTCGAGCCTCATGCTGATGACCGACGGCGTCACGCCCGGCAACGAGGGCCGCGGCTACATTCTGCGTCGCCTGATGCGCCGCGTGGTGCGCGCGATGCGCCTGCTCGGGGTCGACTCGACGAGCTTCCCGGAGCTGTTCGCCGCCTCGCGCGACGCGATGTCGCCGGCCTACCCGGATGTGGCCGAGCACTGGGAGCGCACCTCGCGTCTTGCGTTCGGCGAGGAGGAGACGTTCCTCCGCACGCTCGCCGGCGGCACCACGATCCTCGACACCGCCGTCGCCGACACCAAGAAGTCGGGCGGTGAGGCACTCCCCGGCGACACGGCGTTCCTGCTGCACGACACCTTCGGGTTCCCGATCGATTTGACTCTCGAGGTCGCCGAGGAGGCGGGCCTCACCGTCGACCGCGCGGCGTTCGACACGCTCATGCAGGAGCAGCGCCAGCGCGCGAAGGCCGACGCGAAGGCCAAGAAGGGCCAGATCGCCGACCTCTCGGTGTACTCCGACATCCGTGCCGAGGGCGAGACGGTCTTCACCGGCTACGAATACCTCGAGACCGAGTCGCGCATCCTCGGCATTCTCGTCGGCGGGCAGCCGGTGCTGAAGGCGAGCGCGGGCGAGATCGCCGAGGTCATCCTCGCCGAGACCTCGCTGTATGCGGAGTCCGGCGGCCAGTCGGCCGACCAAGGCTCGATCGTCGGGAACGGCTTCGACCTCGAGGTGCTCGACGTGCAGAAGCCCGTCAAGGGCCTCATCAGTCACACCGTGCAGGTGCGCTCGGGTGAGGTCGCCGTCGACGACGCGGCGACGACGGTGGTGGATGCGGTCTACCGCCACGCGGCAGCGCAGGCGCACTCGGCCACCCACCTGATCCACGCGGCCCTGCGCGACACGCTCGGCCCCGACGCGCACCAGTCCGGATCCTTCAACAAGGCCGGCTACATGCGCCTCGACTTCTCGTGGAACCAGGCGCTCAGCCCGGCGACGCGCAGCGAGATCGAGGAGATCGCCAACAACGCGGTGCGCGACAACCTGGAGGTGACGACGCGCATCATGCCGCTCGATGAGGCGCGCAAGGCGGGCGCGATGGCGCTGTTCGGCGAAAAGTACGGCGAGACGGTGCGCATGGTCGATATCGGCGGACCGTGGTCGCGGGAGCTCTGCGCCGGTACGCACGTGCGTAGCTCGGCCGAGGTCGGCCTCGTCAACCTGGTCAGCGAGTCGAGTGTGGGGGCGACCAACCGTCGCGTGGAGGCACTCGTCGGTATCGACGCGTTCCGCGAACTTGCGGCCGAGCGCACCCTCGTCTCGCAACTGACGAGCGCACTCAAGACCCCGAAGGACCAGCTTCCGGGCCGCATCGAACAACTTGTCGCCGATCTCAAGGCGGCCGAGAAGAAGATCGCCGCGTTCGAGGCGCGGCAACTTGCGGGCCGGGTGCCGGCCCTCGCCGACGCGGCCTCACCGATCGGCAACGTAGTCGCCGTGGTCGAGGATCTCGGCGAGCTGAGCTCGGCCGACGAGGTGCGTTCGCTCGTCACGAGCGTGCGTGAGCGCCTGGCTGCGCAGCCGGCGGTCGTCGCCCTTGCGGCGCGCATCGATGGCAAGCCCGTCGTGATCGTCGCGACCACCCCGGCGGCGCGCGATGCGGGTGCGAAGGCGGGTGCCCTCGTCAAGGTCGCCGCGACCGAACTCGGCGGCGGCGGAGGCGGCAAGGACGACATGGCGCAAGGCGGCGGCGCGAACGCGGCGGCGATCCCGGCGGCTCTCGACGGCATCCGTCGCGCGCTGAAGGGCTAGCGTGCGCCCGGGAGTCCGCCTCGGCGTCGACGTCGGCCGTGCCCGCGTCGGTGTGGCGGTCTGCGACCGCGACGGCCTGCTGGCAACGCCCGTCGTCTCGCACCCGCGCGGCAAGGACGACGAGGGGGCCTTCCGCGGCTTGATCGAGGAGTACTCGCCCGTTGAGATTGTCGTCGGACTGCCGTTGTCGCTCGCGGGCACGGATACGCCCTCGACGGCGGATGCGCGGGAGTTCGCGCACTGGCTGACGACGCTCGGCGGGCCGCCGGTGCGCCTCGTTGATGAGCGGATGTCGACCGTGAGCGCTCAGCGCGGGCTGCACCAGGCCGGACGGAATACCCGCACCTCGCGCGCCGTGATCGACCAGGCGGCCGCTGTTATCATCCTGCAGAACGCCCTCGACTTCGAACGCTCGGCCGGTCGCCCGGCCGGGACTGCGGTCGCCCCTGACGAAGGACTCTGATTCGTGGCTCAAGAACCCAGCTGGGACGACATCTTCCGGCCGAGCGGGACTCCGGCGCCCGCAGCGCCCCGAGCTGTCGCGCCCGAGGCGCCGACTCCGGACTCCGCAGTGGGGTCGCGCCGCGCCGCCCGTGAGGCGGGCAGCCACGGGGGAGGGCGCGGACCTCGCAGGAAGCGCAACCTCTGGTGGCTCTGGGTCCTGATCGCGCTGCTCGCGATCGGCATCGGCGGTGCCGCGACGGTGTGGGTGCTGTACGAAGACAAGGTGCGCGAGGTGCTCGGCTGGGAACTGCCGAACGACTACGAGGGCTCGGGCAACGGCGTCGAGGTGACGATCGTCATCCAGAGCGGCGACATCGGGTCCGACGTCGCGCGCACCCTGAATGAGGCGGGGGTCACGATGACCTTCGACGCCTTCTACGACCTCTTGCTGACGCGCCCCGATGTCAGCTTCGAGCCCGGAAACTTCCTGCTCCAGGAGCAGATGAGCGCCTCGTCGGCGCTCGACGCGCTGCTCGATCCGGCGAACAAGATCACCAATACCGTCACGATCCCGGAAGGCACCTCCTACGAAGACGCGCTCGCGCTGATCGGGTCGGCCACCGGGATCTCGGTGGATGAACTAATGGCGGCCGCCTCCGACCCGACGGTCTACGGGGTGCCGGCCGAGGCTCCGAACCTCGAGGGCTGGTTGTTCCCGGCTACCTATCCGCTCGATCCCGGCGTCACCGCCGAGGAGGTCATCCAGCGCCTCGTCGACGAGATGATGACGCGACTCGATGGGTTCGGCGTCGAGCCGGAAGACCGGCTCGAGGTGCTCATCAAAGCCTCGATCGTGCAGCGCGAGGCGGGCTCGAACATCGACGACTTCTACAAGGTCGCGCGGGTCTTCCAGAACCGTCTTGACCAGGGCTGGCGCCTCGAGTCCGATGCGACCGTCGCCTACGGCACCGGCAACACGCACACCGTCTGGACCACGGGCGAGGAGCGCGCGGACGCGAGCAATCTCTACAACACCTATGCCAACGACGGGCTTCCGATCGGGCCGATCGGTCTGCCCGGCGAGGCGGCGATCGAGTCCGTGTTGAACCCGGCCGAGGGCGACTGGATGTTCTTCGTTCCGATCAACCTGAAGACCGGTGAGACGGTGTTCTCGGAGACCGTGGCGCAGCACGAGGCCGCGGTCGCGCAGTTGCAGGCCTGGTGCCGCGCGAGCACGGAGAACGCGTCCTACTGTGCCTGAGTCGCCGCGGTCCCGTCTCGCGGTGCTGGGGTCGCCGATCGCGCACTCGAAGTCGCCCGCGCTGCACGCGGCGGCCTACGAGGTGCTCGGCCTCGACTGGAACTACGAGGCGATCGAACTGGATGCCGCGGAGCTTCCCGCGTTCGTCGAGGGCCTCGATGCCTCGTGGCGCGGTCTGTCGCTGACGATGCCGCACAAGCACGTCGTGCTGTCGGTGCTCGACGAGCGCGACCCGCTGGTCGACCTGGTCGGTGCCGCGAACACGCTGCTGCTCGACGGCGGAGTGCGGCGCGGCTTCAACACCGACGTCGAGGGGATCGTGCGCGCGTTCCGGGACCACGGGGTGACCGAACTCGAGTCCGCCGACGTGCTCGGTGCCGGGGCGACCGCACAGAGCGCTCTCGTCGCGGCGCACCGGTTGGGCGCGCACACCGTTCGGGTCGCGGTGCGCGACCTGGACCGCGGTCGAGCGCTCCTGCCGCTCGCGGAACGACTCGACCTCGAGCTGACGCTCGTGCGTTTCGGCGAGCCTCGCGCGGCGGACCTGCCCGACGCAGTCATCTCCACACTCCCCGGCGGAGCGGCCATCGATCACGAGTACTCCGCCGAGTTGCGCTCGCACGCGGTGCTGTTCGACGTCGCCTACGACCCATGGCCGAGTGCCCTCGCGGTCTCATGGGCCGAGGCATCCGGACGCGTCGTGAGCGGCCTCGAGATGCTCGTGAATCAGGCGGTGGCACAGGTGCGAATCTTCGTCTCGGGGAAGATGGAGACCGAACTTGACCTCGAAGACCAGGTCCGCGGTGCCATGCGGTCGGTCGTCGGCTTGTGAACCTGGAAGAATCGATCCCATGCTTCGTTGGTTGACCGCCGGAGAGTCGCACGGCCCCGAACTCGTCGCGATTCTCGAAGGCATGCCCGCGGGCGTGCCGATCTCGCCCGAACAGATCCAGGACGACCTCCAGCGTCGCAAGCTCGGCTATGGCCGCGGCGCGCGCATGAAGTTCGAACAGGACGAACTCTCGATCTCGGGCGGTATCCGTTTCGGCAAGACCGTCGGTGGCCCGGTCGCGCTGCGGGTGGGCAACACCGAGTGGCCGCGCTGGGTCGACGTCATGAGCGCAACCCCCGTGGACCCGGAGACGCTGCCCAAGGGTCGCGGCGCCGCGCTCACGCGCCCGCGGCCGGGCCATGCCGACCTCGTCGGCATGCAGAAGTACGACTTCCCGGAGTCGCGCAACGTGCTCGAGCGCGCGAGCGCCCGTGAGACGGCGGCGCGCGTCGCGCTCGGCGCGGTTGCGCGCGCCTTCCTCGCCGAGCTGGGCGTGCGCCTGGTCGCGCACACCCTGTCGATCGAAACGGTGCGCGTGCCCGAGGGTGCCGCCCTGCCGACGCCCGACGACGTCGAGGCGCTCGACGCGGATCCGCTGCGCTGCTTCGACGCCGCCACGAGCGCCGAGATGGTCGCCCGCATCGATCGCGCCCACGACGACGGCGACACGCTCGGCGGCGTCGTCGAGGTGCTCGCCTACGGCCTGCCGCCGGGGCTCGGCAGCTACGTGCACTGGGACCGACGGCTGGATGCCCAACTCGCCGCCGCGATCATGGGAATCCAAGCGATCAAGGGCGTCGAGATCGGCGACGGGTTCGAGACGACCCGCCGTCCCGGCTCGCAGGCGCACGACGAGATCGTCACCACCGGCGGCATGATCGGTCGGTTGAGCGATAAGGCCGGCGGCACCGAGGGTGGCATGTCCACGGGCACGCTCCTGCGCGTGCGCGCGGGGATGAAGCCGATCGCGACGGTCCCGCACGCCCTGCGCACCGTGGACGTCGCCACCGGCGAACAGGCGGCGGCGCACCACCAGCGCTCCGACGTCTGCGCGGTTCCCGCCGCGGGCGTCGTCGCCGAAGCTATGGTCGCCCTCGTGCTTGCCAACGCGATGCTCGAGAAGTTCGGCGGGGACTCGATCGGCGAGACGCGCCGCAACCTCGACGCCTACCTGGCGGCCATTCCCGAGTCCTTGCGAACGGCCTCGGCGACGGTCTTCGAGTGAACGCGGCGCGTCCGGCGGCGGTGTTCATCGGCCCGATGGGGGCCGGCAAGTCGCGCATCGGCAAACGCGTCGCCAAGCTCCTCGGCGTCGGGTTCACCGACACCGACAAGGTTGTTGTCGCCGCGCACGGACCGATCGCCGAGATCTTCGAGACGCACGGCGAGGCGCACTTCCGGACTCTCGAACGTGCGGCGGTCGCGGCGGCGATCGCGACCGACCACGTCGTCTCGCTGGGCGGTGGGGCGATTCTCGACTCCGACACGCAGGCCGAGCTGCGCGACCTCCCCGTCGTCTATCTGACGGTGACCGCCGAGTCCGTCGAGCCTCGGTTGACGGACGGCAGCCGCCCGCTGGTGAAGGACGGGATCGAGAGCTGGCAGCGGATCTTCGACGCCCGCCGCCCCATTTACGAACGGCTGGCGCACCTCACGGTCGCCACCGACGGCCGCCGCAACGACGAGATCGCCCAGGAGGTGGCCGAATGGCTGCGCACGAAGTAGACGCGACGACGATCCCGGTGGCGGGGACGCCGGGCTACGACGTGACGATCGGTCGGGGCCTGCTCGGCGCGCTCTCGACCCAGCTGGGCGCGGGGGTGGCGCGCGTGCTGATCGTGCACGCGCCGACGTTGGGCGCCCGAGCCGAGGCGCTACGCGAGCAGTTGTCGTCGCAGTACCAGGTCTACCTCGCCGAGATCCCGGATGCCGAGGGCGCCAAGCGCGTGGAAGTGGCGGCGTTCTGCTGGCAGATCATGGGCCAGACCGACTTCACCCGCTCCGACGTCGTCATCGGTCTCGGCGGCGGCGCGACGACGGATCTTGCCGGATTCGTGGCCGCCACCTGGTTGCGCGGCGTGGATGTCATCCAGATCCCGACCACGGTGCTCGGGATGGTGGATGCCGCGGTCGGCGGCAAGACCGGGATCAACACGGCCGAGGGCAAAAACCTGGTGGGGGCCTTTCATGCTCCCCGGGCGGTGCTGTGCGACCTCGACCTGCTCGACGCCCTTCCCAAGAACGAGATCCTCGCGGGCTACGCCGAGGTGGTGAAGGCAGGCTTCATCGCCGAGCCGGAGATCCTCGACATCGTCGAGGCCGATGTGGATGCGGCCACCGACCCGACCACGCCGGAGTTCCGGCGCTGCATCGAACTCGCCATCGGCGTGAAGGCATGCGTCGTGGGGGAGGACTTCACCGAGCAGGGCCTGCGCGAGATCCTGAACTACGGTCACACGCTCGGACACGCGATCGAGCACGCCGAGCGCTACCAGTGGCGGCACGGCGCCGCCGTCGCCATCGGCATGATGTTCGCCGCGGAGCTCTCCCGCCTCACCCGCTCGCTGAGTGACGACGAGGTGGATCGGCACCGCCGCATCCTGGAGTCGCTCAGCCTGCCGACGACGTACCCGGTGGGACGGTGGAAGACGCTGTACGCGACGATGCAGCGCGACAAGAAGGCGCGCGGGTCGATGCTGCGGTTCATCGTGCTCGACGGAATCGGGCGTCCGACGACGCTCAACGGCGCCGAAGAAGCGCTCCTCTTCACGGCGTATCAGGAGATCGCCGAGTAGTCGCGGCCCCTGCGCGACCGAGGTGGAACGCGAGGTCTTCTTGACGTCGTCGGCGCGATGTCTACGCTGGCGGTATGAAGGGCGAAGAGCTCCTCGGCGGTGAGCCGGGTGAGGTGATTCTTCCGGGTGACGATGGCTACACCGAGGCCGCCACCTCGGACTTCCTGGTGGGCAGCCCGCTCGCCATCGCGCGGCCTGTGACACCCGCCGGAGTCGCGTCCGTCGTCCTCGCGGCGGCCCGGACGGGGCGTGCGTTGTCGGTGCGCAGCGGAGGTCACACGACCTGGGGAACGAACGAAGGCGGGGTCGTCCTCGACCTCTCCGCGATCGCCGACGTCGAAGTCGATGGCGAGGTTGTGCGGGTCGGTGGCGGCGCGCGCTGGGGCGACGTCGCTCTGGCACTGGCCGAGCACGGCCTCGTCATGACCTCGGGCGACACGGCGAGTGTCGGCGTCGGCGGAATCGCACTCGGTGGCGGCATCGGCTGGATGGTCCGCGCGCACGGCCTCACGATCGACAATCTGCTCGGTGCCGAACTGGTGACCGCCCGGGGCGAGGTCGTCCGCGCCGACCCGGTCACGAATCCGGACCTGTTCTGGGCGCTGCGCGGAGGCGGCGGCAATTTTGGCGTCGTGACGCACTTCGAGCTCCGCGCGCGCCGACTCGACGGCGTCGTCGCGGGATCGTTCGAGTTCGACCCCCCGCAACTCGTCGACGCAGTGAAGCTGTGGCGCGACGTGATGGCGGGAGCGCCCGACGAGCTCACCGCCACCTTCGTCTCCATGCCGGAACTGGGGCCCGGGATGCCCGCGGCCGTGCAGATCGTCGCCGTGTGGGCGGGGGACGACCTCGACGCGGCGCGGGCTGCCACCGCGCCCTTCGCACAGCACCCCGGCGTGCGCGGGGGAGACCTTGCGCGCGTGTCCTACCGATCACTCCTCGACGAAGACATGGAGTTCGAGGGCGCCGCGCCGGTCATGGCCGTCGCCTCCGACTTCCTGCGGGTGCTCGAGGACGACACGGTGGAGGAGCTGGCGAGAATCCACGCGGCGTATCCCGGTTCGATGCTCATGCTGCGGAGCCTCGGCGGTGCGTTCGGGCGCGTGGCGCCCGACGCGACGGCGCTCGCACACCGCGACGCCGAACTGCTCGCGCTCTTCGTCGCATTCCTGCCGCCGGGGGCTGCTCCCGCCGACGTCGACGCCGTGCACAGCACGTGGCGCGCCGCAACCAGGACGCAGAGCCTCGGCACGTACGGCAACTTCCGGACCGATGAGTCGCCAACCCTCCTCGACGAGATGTACCCGCCGGCGACCCTTGAACGGTTGCGCGCGGTCAAGCGCGAGTGGGACCCGGAGAACGTCTTCCGGCGCAACCACAACCTCGCGCCCGCCTGAGCGTGGCTCCCGGCTTCGCTAGGCTCGCACCCATGACGCGCGTCTTCGTTCTCAACGGACCCAACCTCGGCCGCCTCGGCAGCCGGGAGCCGGAAGTCTACGGGCACCAGGATCTCTCGGCCCTGCGCGTCATGCTGGCGAGCGATCCGAGCGCCGAGGGCGTCGAGATCGATCTGCGCCAGACCGACGACGAGGGCGAACTGATCGGCTGGTTGCATGAGGCGGTCGACGCGAACGCCCCGGTCATCCTGAATCCGGCCGCCTTCACCCACTACAGCTACGCCCTGCGCGACGCGGCGGCGCTCGTGACCAAGGCCGGGTTGCCGCTCGTCGAGGTGCACATCTCGAACCCGCACGCACGCGAGACCTTCCGGCACACGAGCGTCATCTCGGGGGTCGCCTCGGGCGTCATCGCCGGGTTCGGCTTCGACTCCTACGTGCTCGCCCTCGTGGCGGTTCGTCGCGCGAACTAGCGCTCGTCTACACTCGACTGCGGCACTGCGGGGTCTCGATACGCCGCTTCACGGCTACCCGACCCGCTCCAGGAGGCAAACATGGCGACCACCAACGACATCAAGAACGGCAGTGTGCTGTCGATCGACGGGCAGCTTTGGAACGTGATCGAGTTCCAGCACGTCAAGCCCGGCAAGGGTGGCGCGTTCGTTCGCACCAAGCTCAAGAGCGTGATGAGCGGCAAGACCGTCGACCGCACCTTCAACGCAGGCACCAAGATCGACTTCGCCACGGTGGATCGTCGCGACTTCCAGTACCTGTACAAGGACGGCGAAGACTTCGTGTTCATGGACATGAGCGACTACGACCAGCGGACCGTTCCGGCCGCGGTCGTCGGCGATGCCGCCAACTTCATGCTCGAGAACCAGATCGCGACGATCGCGACGCACGAGGGCGAGGCGCTCTACGTCGAGCTGCCCGCCTCGGTGATCCTCGAGGTCACCTACACCGAGCCGGGCCTGCAGGGCGACCGTTCGAGCGCCGGCACCAAGGCCGCGACGCTCGAGACCGGCTACGAGATCCAGGTTCCGCTCTTCCTCGAGCAGAACACCCGGGTCAAGGTCGACACCCGCGACGGGTCGTACCTCGGCCGCGTGACCGACTAGTGAGCGCACGGACCAAGGCCCGCAAGCGCGCCCTCGACATCCTGTTCGGAGCCGACGTGCGCGGCATCCCGATCGCCGACCTGCTCGCCGATGAGTCGGTGCGGGCTGCCTCGCAGCCGCAGCGCGAGTCGTCCTGGCTCTACGCGCGCGAAATCGTCGCCGGCGTGCAGGAGCACCTCGACGAGATCGACGCGGCCATCGTGGAGCACGCACAGGGCTGGAAGCTCGATCGGATGCCCGCCCTCGACCGCGCGCTCGCCCGGCTGGCGACGTGGGAGATCCTCTTCAACCCCGAGGTGCCGAACCCGGTCGCGATCTCCGAGGCCGTCGAGGCCGCGACGATCATGAGCACGGACGACTCCGCGGGCTTCCTCAACGGCCTGCTCGGCGGGGTCGCACGCAGCCAGGAGTAGCGACATGCGCGGCGCGCTGATTCTCGATTTCGACGGCACCCTGTGCGTCGGTGACGCGCCCGTGCGGGAGTTCGCGCGGCACGCGTTCGAGAGCGTCTCGGACGGCCCGACACGGTTGGCGCGCCTGGACGCGTTCCTGGAGCGGGGCGACGGGATCGACTCGGCGCGCGATGGGTACCAGGCGGTTGCGGCGCTGGCGCGCGAGGTGGACGTGCCCCGTGCGGTACTCGAAGCGGCGTTCCAACGCAGTCGTGCCGACATCGCGAGTTGGATCGACGAGGTGCACGCCCCGGCTGGCATGCGGGATCTTCTCGCCGAGATCGGCCACGTGACGCGCGTTCTCATCACCAACTCGCCCGCGGGCGGACTCGACCAGGTGATCGAGGGCCTCGGCATCCGTGACGTTCTCGACGTCATCGTCACCGACGCCGGCAAACCCTCGGGGATGGCATCCGCGCTCGAGGCCGCCGGGGTGCAGATCGACGGGCCGGCATTGGCGAGCCTGGGTGACATCTGGGTGAACGATCATGCCGAGATCCAGGCGCGGGGCGGCACGACGTTTTTGATCGATCGGCACGCCCGAGGTGACGGTCTTCCCACGCGGCGCGCCGTGCGTGCCGAAGACCTCTACCCGGAGATTCGCGCCTGGGCCGCGCCGCTTGCAATGTAAACGTTGGGGAAACTCTCACATCTGGTGTCCTCCACCGAATCGAGGCACGCTTAACGTGGAGCGGTGGCCCTGTCTGAGGGGTCGCGATTCCAGCGCCGCACCTCGGCGGCGATTGAGGCATGGAGGACAACGTGAAGAAATCGTTCCTGACCCTGGCGACCCTTGCGGTCGCGGGTCTTGCACTTGCGGGCTGCACGCCCGCCGAAGATGCGGCGCCCGAAGCACCCGAGACGCTCGTCGTCGGCCTGGTGCCCTCGCAGGACGTCGACCAGCTCGTCCTCGACGGTGAAGAGCTCGCGGGCCTCCTCGGAGAGCAGCTCGACATGCCCGTCGAGGTCATCGTGACCGACAGCTACAACGCCCTCGTCGTCGCGATGCAGGCCGGCCAGGCCCATGTCGGCATGTTCGGCCCCATCGCGCTCGTCCAGGCCGTCGACCAGGCCGGCGCCGAGGCAGTTCTCCAGTCGGTGCGCTTCGGCTCGAGCACCTACGTGACGCAGTGGTTCACCAACGACACCGACCGCTTCTGCACGACCGACATCGTGACCGACGAGGACGGCTACACCTTCTGCAACGGCACCGACTCCGCCGACGGCGGCCCGGTCGGCCAGGAGGCTCTCGCGAACATCACCGAAGACGAGATCATCGCCTTCGTCGACGAGGGTTCGGCCTCGGGGTACTACTACCCGGCCACGCAGCTCCAGGAGGTCGGACTCGACCCGTTCAACCTGAGCGGCGCGTTCTTCGCCGGGGGACACCCGAACGCGGTCAGCGCCGTGGCGCGCGGTGAGGCCACCGTCGGAACCAGCTACAACGATGCGCGTTCCAACGTCGTCGAAGAGATCCCGACCGTCGGCTCCGACGTGACGGTCTTCGCCTGGTCGACCAACATCCCGAACGACGGCATCGCCGTCGGCGGCGACCTGCCCGAGGACCTGAAGGAGGCCATCACGGCGGCCTTCCTCGCGATCGCGGACACCGAGGACGGCATCGCCATCCTCAACGCCATCTACAACATCGACGGACTCGTGCCGGCCGACCTCGAGGCGCTTGACGCCGCGCGTCAGGTCGAGGCCAACTTCGGCGAGTAACCGAAGCAGTTCCGTGGCTCGGGGGCGGCGCGAAAGCGTCGCCCCCGGGTCGTTGGTTGGACCCGTCGCCGGGCGATGGGAGAGGATGTCAGAGTGATCCGGTTTTCGAAGGTCTCGGTGCGCTACCCGAACGGGACCGTCGGTCTCGACGAGATCGATCTGGAGATCCCAGACGGGCAGTTCGTCGTCGTCGTCGGGCTCTCCGGTGCCGGCAAGTCAACGCTCGTCCGCTCGATCAACGGGCTCGTCGCCACGACCGGGGGCGAGCTCGAGGTGTCGGGCCAGCGAGTTGACGCATCCAAGAAGGGTGCTCTGCGGCGACTGCGTGCCAAGGTCGGCATGGTCTTCCAGTCCTTCAACCTGGTCACCCGCACGAGCGTGCTCAACAACGTTCTCGTCGGCCGGTTGCACGCGACGCCCACCTGGCGCGCGATTCTCGGCTGGTATCGCAAGGCCGACGTCGAGATCGCCTTCCAGTCGCTGGAGCGCGTCGGCATCGTCGAAAAGGCCTACACGCGCGCCTCGCAGCTCTCGGGCGGGCAACAGCAGCGCGTTGCCATCGCGCGCGTGCTCGCGCAACAACCCGACGTGATCCTCGCCGATGAGCCGGTCGCCTCGCTCGACCCGCCCACCGCCAACCTCGTGATGCGCGACCTGCGCCGGATCAACCGCGAACTCGGCATCACCACCGTCGTTAACCTGCACTTCCTCGACCTCGCTCGCACCTACGCGCAGCGGATCATCGGGATGCGCGCCGGCAAGATCGTGTTCGACGGGCCACCCGAAGACGCCGACGACGCCGTGTTCGCCGAGATCTACGGTCGCTCGCTGACCGCCGAGGACCTCCTGCCGGACGTCGAGGCGCCGGCCACGACGGCCCCGGGCCTGACCGAATGACGTCGGTGAGCACCCCAACACCCCCGGCCGCTGTCGCCCGACCTGCGCGTCCCGCGCCGCCGCTCGGCGCCTGGTCGCTCCTCGCGATCGCGGTCGTGATCACGATCGTCGCCGGCAGTTCGATCGACTTCACGATCCTCCCGCTGTTCACCGACACCGGGCGCGGTTGGTTCATCGTCAGTCAGTTCTTCGCTCCCGACTGGAGCTTCCTGGTCCAGACGATCCAACCGATGTCGGTCACCCTCGCCACGGCCGTCGTCGCGACCGTCATCGGGACGGGCATCGCGCTCGTCGTGTCGTTCCTCGCGTCGACGGTGTCGAACCCCAACGCGTTGGTGTACCGCGCGGCGAAACTGGTGCTGTCGGTCGGCCGTTCGCTGCCCGACGTCGTCTGGGGTCTGCTGTTCGTCGCGTTTGTCGGCATCGGTGCCCTCGCGGGCGTGCTGGCCCTCGTCATGTTCAACATCGGCATCATCGCCAAGCTCACCGCCGAAACGATCGACGCCGTAGATCCGGGTCCGCTCGAGGCCGCCGACGCATCCGGGGCGAACGTCGTCCAGCGCTCGCGCGTCGCCGTCCTGCCGCAGATCCTGCCCAACTACGTGTCGTACTCGATGTACGTCTTCGAGCTCAACGTGCGCGCCTCCGTCGTGCTCGGCTTCGTGGGGGCCGGCGGCATCGGAACCCAGATCGCCGTGCAGCTCGCGAGATTCAACTACGACAACCTCTCGGCGATCATCGTGTTGCTGTTCGTGGTGGTGTTCCTGATCGATCAGTCCTCCAGCTACCTCCGACGGAGGCTCGCCCGATGACCTCGACCGCACCCGTCCCGGTGACCACGGTCACGCGCCCCACGCCGCCGAGGAAATGGCGCGTCATCACGATCGAGCTCCTCGCGCTCGCGATCGTGCTGCTGTGCCTCTCGGCGATCGAGATCAAGTGGGAGCGTCTCGCGCAGTTCCCCGAAAACTTCGTCACCTACACCGGGCTCATGCTCCGCGGCGCGCTCAACAACCCGCTCGAGGCGCCGTACACCGAGTACTGGCTGACCTCGCTCGAATTCATGGGGCAGTCCCTCGCCATGGCGTGGGTCGGAACGGTGATCGGCGCGCTGCTGTCGTTCCCGATCGGATTCCTGGCGGCATCCAACACCGCCCCGCGCTGGATCGTGCTCCCGACGCGCCAGGTGCTCAACGCCATCCGCACGGTGCCCGACGTCATCTTCGCGATCGTCATCATGGTGCCGATCTTCGGCCTGGGGCCGCTGCCGGGAGCGCTGGCGCTCGGGGTCGGATCGATCGGCACGCTCGGCAAACTCACCAGCGAAGTGATCGAAGGAATCCAGACCGGCCCGGTCGACTCGGTGCGCTCCTCCGGCGCCACCCCGCTGCAGGTGCTGCGGTGGGCGGTCATCCCGCAGATCATGCCGGAGGTCATCGCGTTCTGGCTGTATCGCTTCGAGGTCAACATCCGCGCCGGGGCCATTCTCGGCGTCGTCGGGGCGGGCGGAATCGGGTCGCTGCTGTCGCGGGTCTTCGACCAGCGCGACTGGGATCGCATCGGGATCGCGCTCATCGTGATCATCCTCGTGACGATGATCGTCGACGCCATCTCCGGCGCGGTGCGCCATCGCATCATCGCGGGCGCCCCCACGAAGGCCGCCGGCGCCGTCGTGTAACCGCGTCTGCGTCGAAGTGTGACGCAAGATTTCGTTCCATGACGGCCCGCGTTGAGGTGCGGCAGAGATGTCCGTAACTTCACAGCCATGCCTTCCGTCACCTCCGTCGCCACCGCGCCCGCGCTTCGCGTGGGTCTGCGTGGTGTCGGTCGCAGTTTCCCGACCGACACGGGGACGTCGCGTGTCATCCTGCAGGACGTCGACCTCGATGTCCGGCCCGGCGAGATCGTCGCCCTGCTCGGTCCCTCCGGCTGTGGCAAGTCGACGCTGCTGCGCCTGATCAGCGGACTGGACCAGCCGGGCGCGGGGGAGCTGCAGATCGACGGTGCGCCGGTCGCGTCCGTCGACCAGCGCTGCGCGGTCGCGTTCCAGGAGCCGAGGCTGCTGCCGTGGCGCTCCTTGGAGAAGAACGTCGAACTCGGACTCCCGCGCGGCACCGACCGCGCCGAGGGGAGCGCGCGCGTCAACGAGCTGCTCTCGCTCGTGCAGCTCGACCACGCGGCGCAGCTTCGCCCGCGCCAGATCTCGGGCGGCATGGCGCAGCGCGCCTCGCTTGCCCGGGCGCTCGCTCGAGGCCCCGGCGTGCTCCTGCTCGACGAGCCCTTCGGTGCGCTCGACGCGCTCACCCGGCTGACGATGCAGGATCTGCTGCTCAACATCCACGCGGCCGAGCCCGCGACGATCGTGCTCGTCACGCACGACGTCGACGAGGCGCTCCAGCTCGCCGACCGCATCGTGCTCCTGGGCACGCAAGAGGATCACCCCGGACCGTCGATCCGGCGCATCCTCGAGGTGGGCAAGCCCCGCCCGCGCGATCGCGCCGACCCCGGAATCGCGATCCTCCGCGCCGAACTTCTCGACCTTCTCGGAGTCGAGACGCACCACCCCGAGAACTACATCACCAAGGCGATCAAGGCGCAGCGCGCGCAACGCGGCTCTTGATCGCACCTCCACCCGAATCCCCACACAGCACAAAGGACATCCCATGAAGAAGACCCTCCTGGCCGCCGCGGCGACCGCGGTCATCGCCTCGCTTGCCCTCACGGGCTGCGCCGGCGAGAACGCGACGCCCGACGCCGGCACCGGCGGTGAGTGGAGCAAGTCGACGCTGAGCCTCGACTTCGCCACCTACAACCCGCTCAGCCTCATCATCAAGGAACAGGGCTGGATCGAGGACACGCTCGGTGACGACGTCGCCGTGACCTGGACCCAGTCGCTCGGGTCCAACAAGGCGAATGAGGGCCTGCGCGCCGGTGCCCTCGATGTCGGATCGACGGCCGGTTCGGCGGCGCTGCTGGCGCGCGCCAACGGCTCGCCCATCCAGACCATCGGGATCTACACCCAGCCCGAGTGGTCGGCGCTCGTCACGCTGCCCGGCAGCGGCATCGAGACCGTCGCCGACCTGCGCGGCAAGACGGTCGCCGTCACTATCGGAACCGACCCGTACTTCTTCCTGCTGCAGGCGCTCGACGAGGCGGGCGTCGACCCGAGCGAGGTCGACATCCAGAACCTGCAGCACGCGGACGGCGGCGTGGCGCTCGTCAACGGCAGCGTCGACGCCTGGTCGGGTCTTGACCCGATGATGGCCGCGCACGAGTTGAACGACGGCGTGGAGCTGTTCTACCGCCACGTCGAGTTCAACACCTACGGCTTCCTCAACGCCACCGAGGAGTTCATCCAGAACAACGCGGATCTGGCTCAGGTCGTCGCCGACGCCTACGAGAAGGCCCGCGCCTGGGCGCTCGAGAACCCGGACGAGACCGCGCAGCTGCTGGCTGACGTGTCGGGTCTCGACCTCGAGGTCGCCTCCGTCGTGCTCCTGGAGCGCACCGTCATCGACCTTCCGTTCGCCCCGGGCGCCGCGCAGTACTCGGTGCTCGAGGTGGTCGGCCCGATCCAGGTCGCCAATGGCGACATCCCCTCTCAGGACCAGGCCGACGCGGCGCTCGAGACGTTGTTCAACACGACGTTCGCCGACGCCGCCGACCCGAGCCGGGTGGGCTGAGCATCATGGCGGCTTCCCCCGAATACCTGACCGGCGACACGGTCGTGCGCGGCGGCAACGCCGGGCCCTCCGCCGACCCGCAGGTGACGGGGGAGGCCGCCTCGCTCGTCGCGGGCGGGCGTCCGCGCGCCGGCCGTCGCGCCGGGTCGCGCGCGGTGCTCGGCGCGATCATCCCGCTCGCGCTGCTCGCGTTGTGGTGGGCGGCGTCCCACCTCGGGTGGGTTCCCGCCTTCAAACTGCCGACTCCCGAGTCGCTCGTCGTTGCGGCGATCGACCTCGCCCAGCGCGGGCTGCTCTGGGAGCACATCGGCATCTCCACCCAACGCGTCTTCCTCGGTTTCGCGATCGGCGCCGTGGTTGGGCTTGCGCTCGGCTCGCTCGTCGGACTCTCGCGTCTCGCCGACGGGTTCCTCGCCGCGACGATCGGCGCGGCGCGTGCCGTACCGTCGCTGGCCTGGGTGCCGCTGCTGATCCTCTACCTGGGATTCGGCGAAGACTCGAAGGTGACGCTGGTCGCCATCGGCGCCGTGTTCCCCGTCTACACGACCGTGGCGGGCGCGTTGCGGCATGTCGATCCGCACCTCGTCGAGCTGGGTCGGGCCTACGGCTTCCACGGCGTCCGCCTGCTCTTCACGGTGCAGCTGCCCGCCGTCATCCCGGCGATCGTGTCGGGTCTGCGCCTCGCGCTCGCGCAGGCGTGGCTGTTCCTCGTCGCCGCCGAGCTCCTCGGCTCGACGATGGGACTCGGCTTCCTGCTGATCGAATCGCAGAACAACGGCCGCATCGATCGCCTGTTCCTCGCGATCATCGTCCTCGCCATCCTCGGCAAGCTCTCCGACGCCCTCATCGGCCTCCTCGAGCGAGCCCTTCTCACCCGCTGGGGCTAGCCCCGGCCCCACCGTTTTCAGGAGGAAGTGTGACGGATGTGGGAGAAGCGTCCCATCGACGTGACGCACGCCACATCCGTCACACAAACTCCTGAAAAGGGAAGTGCTAGTGTGAGCGGAGTTTGACCACCTTTAAGTCCGTCCGGGAGGCGGGGAAGGAGGTCCAGATGCGCACGCGAACCGTGCTGCAACAGGACGACATCCAGAGGGCTCTCACCCGCATCGCGCACGAGATCCTCGAAGCCAATCGCGGAGCGTCCGATCTCGTGCTCCTGGGCATCCCGACCCGGGGAGTGCTCCTCGCCGAGCGCCTCGCCACGACGCTGGAACAGCTCGAGCCCGGCTCCGCCACCGTCGGCGCGCTCGACGTCACCATGTACCGCGACGATCTCGCCGCCCAGCCGACGCGCACGCCGAGCCCAACGCGCATCCCCACCGGCGGGATCGACGGCAAGACCGTCGTGCTCGTCGATGACGTGCTCTACTCGGGCCGCACCATTCGTGCCGCACTCGACGCGCTCAACGACCACGGCCGTCCTCGCGCGGTGCGCCTGGCGGTCCTCGTCGATCGCGGCCACCGCGAGCTGCCGATCCGCGCCGACTACGTCGGCAAGAACCTCCCCACCTCGACCACCGAGCGCATCAACGTGCACCTCGCCGAGACCGACGGCGACGATCTGATCGCGATCGCGACGCCGGATGCGGGGGATGCGGCATGACCGAACTCCGTCACCTGCTGAGCGCGCACGACCTCGATCGCGGTACCGCGATCGCCATTCTCGACATCGCCGAAGACATGGCCGAAGTCGCCACGCGCGCCGTGCCGAAGCTCCCGACGCTGCGCGGTCGCACCGTCGCCAACCTGTTCTTCGAGGATTCGACCCGCACGCGCCTGAGCTTCGAGTCGGCGGCGAAGAAGCTCTCGGCCGACGTGATCACCTTCAGCGCCAAGGGGTCGAGCGTGTCGAAGGGCGAGAGCCTGAAGGACACCGCCCAGACGATCGCCGCGATGGGCATCGACGCAGTGGTGATCCGCCACGGCGCCTCGGGCGCCGCCCACACCCTCGCCACGAGCGGCTGGATCGACGCCGCCGTCGTCAACGCGGGCGACGGCACCCACGAGCACCCCACCCAGGGCCTCCTGGATGCGTTCACCATGCGCAAGTCGCGTCACGGCGCCGCCTCGCGCGGCAAGGATCTCACCGGCCTCACCGTCACGATCGTCGGCGACGTGCTTCATTCGCGTGTCGCCCGCAGCAACGTCTGGTTGCTGACGACGCTCGGCGCGCGGGTTCACCTCGTCGCGCCGGAAACTCTGCTGCCGACCGGGGTCGGATCGTGGCCGGTGACGACCGGTTCGAGCCTCGACGAGGCGATTGCGGCGAAGCCCGATGTGCTGATGATGCTGCGCATCCAGCAGGAGCGGATGCATGCCGCGTTCTTCCCGCACGAGCGTGAGTACGCCCGCCAGTGGGGGCTCGACGACGCCCGATTCGCCCAGCTTTCGCCGCATACGATAGTGATGCACCCCGGACCGATGAATCGCGGTCTCGAGATCTCGGCGGCGGCCGCCGATTCGCCGCAGTCGCGCGTGCTGGATCAGGTCACCAACGGGGTGTCGATTCGAATGGCGGTGCTCTACCTCGTGCTCTCGGGAACCTCGACGACCGCACCCACCACGACCGGAGGCCTTCGCGCATGACCATCCTGATCCAGGGCGCGACGCTCCCGACCGGTGAGACGACCGATCTGCTCGTCGAGGGCGGCGTGATCGCCGAACGCGGAACCGGGATCACCTCCGCCGGCGCGCAGGTCATCGACGCGAGCGGTCTCCAGGCTCTGCCCGGCCTCGTCGACCTGCACACCCACCTGCGGGAGCCCGGCTTCGAGCAGAGCGAGACGGTGCTGACCGGTTCGCGCGCGGCGGCGGCCGGCGGCTTCACGGCCGTGCACGCGATGGCGAACACCTTCCCGGTGGGTGACACCGCGGGCGTCGTCGAGCAGGTCGCGTCACTCGGCGCCCAGCACGGCTACGTCACGGTGCGCCCGATCGGCGCGGTCACCGTCGGACTTGCGGGGGAGCGCCTCAGCGAGATCGGCGCGATGGCCCAGTCCCGCGCCCAGGTGCGCGTGTTCAGCGACGACGGGATGTGTGTACACGACCCGCTGCTGATGCGGCGCGCGCTCGAGTACGTCTCGACCTTCGGCGGAGTGGTCGCCCAGCACGCGCAGGAACCGCGCCTGACCGAGAACGCGCAGATGAACGAGGGCGAGCTTTCCAGCCGCCTGGGGCTTGCGGGCTGGCCCGCCGTCGCCGAGGAGTCGATCATCGCCCGCGACGTGCTGCTCGCCGAACACGTCGGCGAGCGCCTGCACATCTGTCACCTTTCGACCGCGGGCAGCGTCGAGGTGGTCCGCTGGGCGAAGGCGCGCGGCATCCGGGTCACGGCGGAGGTCACCCCGCACCACCTGCTGCTGACGGAGCAGCTGGTCGAAAGCTACGACCCGCGTTTCAAGGTCAACCCGCCGCTGCGCCGCGATGAGGACGTGCACGCGCTCCGCGCGGCGCTGGCCGACGGCACGATCGACATCGTGGCCACCGACCACGCCCCGCATCCGGTCGAGTCGAAGGAGTGCGCCTGGGCGGAGGCCAGCTTCGGCATGGTCGGCCTCGAAAGCGCGCTGAGTGTCGTGCAGGAGTCCGTCGTCGACAGCGGCCAGCTCGACTGGAGCGATGTGGCCCGCGTGCTCTCGAGTGCCCCGGCGCAGATCGGCCTGCTCGAGGGCTACGCCGCCGCCTTCGAGGTGGGCAGCCCCGCACACGTCACCCTCTACGACCCGAGCGCCCGCTCCGACTTCGGCATCGAGCGACTCCGCGGCAAGGGCATCAACTCGCCCTACCTCGGGCGTTCGCTTCCCGGCCGCGTCGTCGCGACCCTCCACGGCGGTGTGCCGACCGTGCTGGACGGGGAACTGCGGCCCGCCGAGGAGGTGGCGCGTGGATAAGGTGCTGCCGACCCTGATCGTCGTCGCGGTTCTTGCGCTGGTCTTCGGTTCCCTCGCGGTCGCCTGGCGCGCCCGCGCGCGCCGGCACGCGGCACTCGGCCAGGTCGAGACGCTTCCCGCCGGGCTGGGGGAGGCGCGCGACAGTTTCGACGTGCTCTACCTCGCCACGACGCACGCCGAGAAGCCCCTGGAGCGGATCGCGCTGCCCGGCCTCGGGTTTCGGTCAAACGCGACGCTGCGCATCCACGAGGCTGGTCTCGAACTCGACCTCGGCGGGCGCTCCGGCCCCGCGTTCATCCCACGCGAGCGGATGCTCGGCGCCGGCCGCGCCAATTGGACGATCGACCGCGCCTCGGGCGGCGACCGTCTGGTCTTCGTCCGCTGGCGCCTGGGCGACGGCGACCCGGGCGACGGCGAGCTCGCGGTCGACTCCACCTTCCGCGCCGCCGATCCCGCACGCCTCGCCGACGCCCTCCTTTCTCTCGTTCCTGTTTCAACCGAAAGCGACGCCTCATGATCCGTCACGACCCCGCCGTCCTCGTCCTGGAGGATGGCACGCGCTACCCGGGCCACGCCTACGGCGCGCGCGGCCGCACCCTGGGCGAGGCGGTGTTTGCCACCGGCATGACCGGCTACCAGGAGACCCTCACCGACCCGAGCTACGCGGGACAGATTGTCGTGCAGACCGCGCCGCACATCGGCAACACCGGCATGAACGACGAAGACCCCGAGTCGCGCCGCATCTGGGTGGCGGGCTACGTCGTGCGCGACCCGTCGCGCGTGGTCAGCAACTTCCGTGCGAAGCGCTCCTTGGATGACGAACTCGTCGACACGGGGATCGTCGGCATCAGCGGGATCGACACCCGCGCCCTCACGCGCCGCTTGCGCGACGCGGGTTCGATGCGCGCCGCGATCTTCTCCGGGGTCGACGCCGAACTGGATGCCGATGCGCAGCTCGCGATCGTCCGCGAAGCTCCGAAGATGGCCGGGCAGAACCTCTCGGCCGAGGTCTCGGTCGAGGCCGCGGCCGTGACGCCCGCCCAGGGCGAGCGTCTCGGCAACCTCGCCGTGCTGGACCTCGGCATCAAGCAGTCCACCGTCGACAACCTGGCCGCCCGCGGCTTCGAGGTGCACGTGCTGCCGCAGTCGGTCTCGCTCGACGAGGTGCTCGCGATCGACCCGGTCGCCGCGTTCTACTCGAACGGCCCGGGCGACCCGGCGGCGAGCGACGGCCACGTCGAGCTGCTTCGCGGCGTGCTCGACGCGGGCCTGCCGTTTTTCGGCATCTGCTTCGGCAACCAGCTGCTCGGACGCGCGCTCGGCTACGGCACCTACAAGCTTCCCTTCGGTCACCGCGGCATCAACCAGCCGGTGCTCGACAAGGCGACCGGCAAGGTCGAGATCACCGCGCACAACCACGGCTTCGCGGTCGACGCGCCGCTCGACGCCCCGAGCGAGAGCCCGAACGGCTACGGCAAGGTCGAGGTGAGCCACATCGGCCTCAACGACCAGGTGGTCGAGGGCCTCAATGCGCTCGACATCCCCGCGTTCTCGGTCCAGTACCACCCGGAGGCGGCGGCCGGACCCCACGACGCCAACTACCTCTTCGACAAATTCCGCGACATGGTCGTGGCCCACCAGAGCAAGAAGGCAAAGAACTAGTGCCCAAGCGCCCCGACATCAACTCCGTCCTCGTCATCGGCTCCGGCCCGATCGTCATCGGGCAGGCGGCCGAGTTCGACTACTCCGGCACGCAGGCTTGTCGCGTGCTCCGCGAGGAGGGCGTCCGCGTAATCCTGGTGAACCCGAACCCGGCGACGATCATGACCGACCCGGACTTCGCCGACGCAACCTACATTGAGCCGATCAACGCCGAGGCGTTGGAGGCGATCATCGCCCACGAGAAGCCGGATGCGATCCTGCCCACCCTGGGCGGCCAGACCGCGCTGAATGCCGCGATCGCGCTGGACGCCGCCGGCATCCTCGAGAAGTACGGCGTCGAGCTGATCGGCGCCAAGGTCGAGGCGATCAACAAGGGCGAAGACCGCCAGATCTTCAAGGACCTGGTGATCGAGGCGGGTGCGGACGTCGCGCGCAGCTACGTCGTCAAGACGGTGCCGGCGGCGGTGGAGGCGGCCGAGGAGCTCGGCTACCCGCTCGTGGTGCGTCCCTCGTTCACGATGGGCGGTCTCGGCTCGGGCTTCGCGCACGACCGCGCCGAGCTGGTGCGGATGGTGACCGACGGTCTGCACCAGTCGCCGACCACCGAGGTGCTCCTGGAGGAGTCGATTCTCGGCTGGAAGGAGTACGAGCTCGAGCTCATGCGCGACACCGCCGACAACACGGTGGTGGTCTGTTCCATCGAGAACGTGGACCCGGTCGGCGTGCACACCGGTGACTCGATCACGGTGGCGCCCGCGCTCACCCTGACCGACCGCGAGTACCAGCGACTGCGCGACATCGGCATCGACATCATCCGCGCGGTCGGTGTCGACACCGGTGGCTGCAACATCCAGTTCGCGATCGACCCCGCCAACGGGCGGATCATCGTGATCGAGATGAACCCGCGCGTCTCGCGCTCCAGCGCCCTCGCGTCGAAGGCGACCGGGTTCCCGATCGCGAAGATCGCGGCAAAGCTGGCGATCGGCTACCGGCTCGACGAGATCCCGAACGACATCACCAAGGTGACCCCGGCGAGTTTCGAGCCGACCCTCGACTACATCGTGGTGAAGGTCCCGCGCTTCGCGTTCGAGAAGTTCCCGAGCGCGGATGCGACCCTCACGACGACGATGAAGAGCGTCGGCGAGGCGATGGCGATCGGCCGCAACTACGCGACGGCGCTGCAGAAGGCGCTCCGCTCGCTGGAGAAGCGGGGGAGCAGCTTCCACTGGGGCGAGGAGCAGCGCTCGAAGGCGGAGCTGATCGAGATCAGCCGCACCCCCACCGACGGCCGCATCGTGACGGTGCAGCAGGCGCTCCGCCACGGCGCCACCGTGGACGAGCTGTTCGAGGCGACGGGGATCGACCCGTGGTTCCTCGACCAGATCGTGCTCATCAACGAGGTGGCGGAGGAGATCGCGGCCTCCGCCGAGCTCGACCTCGAGGTGCTCTCCTTCGCGAAGGACCACGGCTTCTCGGACGTGCAGATCGCGCAGCTGAGGGGGCTCGGCGAGCAGGAGGTGCGCGAGCTGCGCTGGCAGCTGGGCCTGCGGCCGGTGTTCAAGACCGTGGACACCTGTGCCGGCGAGTTCCCCGCGCTCACGCCGTACCACTACTCGAGCTACGACACCGAGACGGAGGTGGCGCCGTCGGAGGGCAAGAAGGTCGTCATCCTCGGTTCGGGGCCGAACCGCATCGGCCAGGGCGTCGAGTTCGACTACTCGTGCGTGCACGCGAGCTTCGCGCTCTCGGCCGCCGGGTACGAGACGATCATGATCAACTGCAACCCCGAGACGGTCTCGACCGACTACGACACGAGCGACCGACTGTACTTCGAGCCGCTCACCCTCGAAGACGTGCTCGAGGTGATTCACGCCGAGTCGCAGTCGGGTGAGCTGGTCGGCGTCATCGTGCAGTTGGGCGGTCAGACCGCGCTCGGGCTCGCGAAGGGGCTGGAGGCCGCCGGCATCCCAATCCTCGGGACGAGCCCGGAAGCGATCGACCTCGCCGAGGAGCGCGGGCACTTCTCGCGCATCCTCAAGGAGGCGGGCCTCGTCGCCCCCCGCAACGGCACCGCGACGGATGCGCCGAGCGCCATCCGCGTGGCCGAAGAGATCGGCTACCCGGTGCTGGTGCGCCCGAGCTACGTGCTCGGCGGTCGCGGCATGGAGATCGTCTACGACTCGCCGAGTCTTGCGGACTACTTCGAGCGGGTGCGCGAGCACGCCATCATCGGCCCCGACGCGCCGCTGCTCGTCGACCGCTTCCTGGATGACGCGGTCGAAATCGACATCGATGCCCTCTATGACGGCACCGAGCTCTACGTCGGCGGCATCATGGAGCACATCGAGGAGGCCGGGGTTCACTCGGGCGACTCGGCCTGCACCCTGCCGCCCGTCACGCTCGGGCGCGGCATTCAGGATCAGGTCGTCGACGCGACCCGCAAGATCGCCGAGGGCATCGGCGTGCGGGGTCTCATCAACGTGCAGTTCGCGATCGGCGCGGGCGTGCTCTACGTGCTCGAAGCGAACCCGCGCGCCAGCCGCACGGTGCCGTTCGTCTCGAAGGCGCTCGGAATCCCGCTCGCCAAGGCGGCTTCGCTCGTCATGGTCGGCCGCTCGGTGCGCGACCTGGTCGCCGAGGGTCTGCTGCCCGAGCACGACGGCTCGATCGTCTCGCTCGATTCGCCGGTCTCGGTGAAGGAGGCGGTGCTGCCGTTCAAGCGCTTCCGCACGCGTGAGGGCAATGTCGTGGACTCGGTGCTCGGCCCGGAGATGCGCTCGACCGGCGAGGTCATGGGCATCGACGCCGACTTCCCGCGGGCCTTCGCCAAGAGCCAGGACGCCGCCTACGGTGGGCTGCCCGAGAGCGGCACGGTCTTCGTGTCGGTCGCCGACCGCGACAAGCGCGCGACCGTGCTGCCGATCCTGCGCCTCAGCCAGCTCGGCTTCGAGATCGTGGCGACGGAAGGCACCGCCGAGGTGCTCGCCCGCAACGGCATCGAGGCGACGACGGTGCGCAAGTACTTCGAGGGCCAGATCGACGACGGCGGCGAGCCGACGGTCGTCGACCTGATCAACGCGGGCGAAATCGACGTCGTCATCAACACGCCGAGCGGTCGCGCGGCGCGCGCCGATGGCTTCGAGATCCGCACCGCGACGGTCGCCGCCGACAAGCCGCTGTTCACGACGATCGCGCAGCTCGCGGCCGCCGTGGCGGCGTTCGAGATCAAGCGCGGAGACATCCGGGTGCGCAGCCTCCAGGACTACGCGGCCGATCGCGCCGTGCGGGAGGCCGCGCGGTGAGCGAGCCGGCCGAGGTCTCCGCGGCCGCGAGCTTCGGCTCGCGACTCGCGGCGGTGTTCGAGGCGCGGGGTCGGCTCTGCGTCGGCATCGACCCACACCGGGGCCTGTTGGATGCCTGGGGGCTCAGCGACGACGCCGCGGGAGTGCGCGAGTTCGGTCTGCGCGTCGTGGAGGCGTCTTCGGACACCGCGGGCGTCGTCAAGCCTCAGGTCGCCTTCTTCGAGCGCCACGGCTCGGCCGGTTTCGCCGCTCTCGAGGAGGTACTGGCCGCGGCGCGGGCGGCAGGCCTGCTGGTGATCGCCGACGTCAAGCGCGGCGACGTGGGCAGCTCGGTCGACGCCTACGGCGAGGCCTGGCTGACCCCCGGTTCGCCGCTGGAGGCGGACGCCATGACGGCGGTCGCCTATCAGGGCGTCGGTTCGCTCGACGGCGTGCTCGCGCAGGCCTCGACGCACGGCAAGGGCGTCTTCGTGCTCGCGGCCACCTCGAATCCGGAGGCCGCCGGCGTGCAGACCGCGCTCGTCGGCTCCGGCGAGTCGGCGGGTCGCACGGTCGCGGCGGCGACGGTCGACGAGTTGCGGGCCCGACGGACCGCGTCGAGCCTGGCCGCCCCGCTCGACGACTACGGCGTGGTCATCGGCGCCACGGTGAACCTCGCCCAGTACGGGCTGGCGGCCGAGGAGCTGGCGCGCACGCCGATCCTCGCGCCCGGCTTCGGGCATCAAGGCGCGACTTTCGCCGAACTTCCCGCGCTGTTCGGCCCGGCGCTCGGCGCGGTGGTCGCGAACGCGTCGCGCAGCATTCTGTCGGCCGGCCCGCGCGACGTGGCCGCCGCGATCGCCCGGGCCGTCTCGGAGGTGGAGGCCGCATGCCGCGCCTGACGCCGCCGGAGGTTGACCGGGTTGCCGCATCCCGCGCCGCAGTCGCCGCACGTCGTGCGCGCGCCGCGATCAAGCACTCCGTCGCCACGGGAGACAAGCGGGCGCTGGAGATCGCCGAGACCGGGTGGGCCGCCGAGCCGACCGCGCCGGAGGCGACGCTCCGGGTGCGGGAACTGCTCATGAGCATCCCGACCGTGGGTGCCACCCGCGCCGATCGCGCGCTCGAGGAGCTCGGGATCGCGAGCTCGAAGCGGGTCGGCGGTCTCGGCGTCCGGCAGCGCGCCAAGCTCCGCGACTACCTGTTGACGCGCGAGGGTCGCGTCGAGGTCCCGCACAGTCGACTCGTCGTGCTTGCCGGTCCGACGGCCGTCGGCAAGGGCTCGGTGTCGACGTTCATCCGCGAGAACTATCCCGACGTGATGTTCAGCGTGTCGGCGACGACGCGCGCGCCGCGCCCGGGCGAGATCGACGGCGAGCACTACTACTTCGTGAGCAACGACGAGTTCGACCGGAT
This sequence comes from uncultured Schumannella sp., assembly GCF_905479755.1. GTDB lineage: Bacteria > Actinomycetota > Actinomycetes > Actinomycetales > Microbacteriaceae > DCRR01. Next base: position 45,106 of record NZ_CAJQNT010000010.1, read on the forward strand.
GATCCGCGACGGCGAGTTCCTCGAGTACGCGACGGTGCACAACGCCTACCGCTACGGAACACCGCGTCCGCCCGTCGACGCCGCCCTGGCCACGGGCCGCAGCGTCCTGCTGGAGATCGATCTGCAGGGGGCGCGTTCGGTGCGAGAGGCCATGCCGGAAGCGCTTCTGGTGTTCCTGTTGCCACCCAGTTGGGAGGAACTCGTGCGCCGGCTGGTCGGGCGCGGCACCGAGGATTCCGCCGAACAGGCCCGCCGTTTGGAGACCGCGAAGATCGAATTGCGCGCCCAGGACGAGTTCGATGTGCGCGTCGTCAACCGCGACGTCGGCCAAGCGGCACGCGAGGTCGTAGAATTGCTGGCAGTGCCCGGCGCCTGAGCCGCGGCGCGACAACTCTCCGGAAGGAATCCCATGGCTGACAAGAGCAAGGGCATCATCGACCCGCCCATCGACGAGCTGCTGTCGCGCGTCGACTCGAAGTACCAGCTGGTGATCTTCGCGTCCAAGCGCGCCCGCCAGATCAACGACTATTACGCCGACCTCCACGAGGGTTCGCTGTTCGACAATGTCGGCCCGCTCGTCGACTCGACGATCGAGGACAAGCCGCTCTCGGTCGCGATGCACGAAATCAACGAGGACAAGCTGGTCCTCACGCGCACCGCGGAGTAGTCCGGTCCCGCAATGAGGATCGTCGTCGGGATCACCGGCGGCATCGCCGCGTACAAGGCGGTGAATGTCGTGCGCGCCTTCGTGCTCGCCGGTCACGACGTCCAGGTCATTGCAACGGAGGCGGCGCTGCGCTTCGTGGGTCGCCCGACCCTCGAAGCGATCAGTCGCAACCCCGTGCACAGCGAGCTCTACGAGGGCGTCGCGGAGGTGCGCCACGTGGCCCTCGGCCAGCGCGCCGAGCTCATCGTGATCGCCCCGGCGACCGCCAACACGCTCGCGAAACTCGCGCACGGACTCGCCGACGATCTGCTCGGCAACACCGTGCTCGCCAGTACCGCCCCGCTCGTACTGGCCCCGGCGATGCACACCGAGATGTGGCAGCACCCCGCCACGGTCGCGAACATCGCGATACTGCGTGAGCGAGGGGCCACGATCGTCGGACCGGCGTCCGGGCAGCTGACGGGGGCCGATTCCGGTCCCGGGCGGATGTCGGAGCCCGAGGACATCGTCGCCGCGGCGCTGGCGGTTGCCAGCCCGCGAGACCTGGTCGGTCAGCGCATCGTGGTGACCGCCGGCGGGACGCGCGAGCCGCTGGATCCGGTGCGCTTCCTCGGCAATCGTTCCAGCGGCAAGCAGGGAGCGGCGATCGCACGTGCCGCCGCGGCTCGCGGGGCCGAGGTCACACTGATCGCCGCACACGTCGATCCGGGCGTTCTCGAAGGGCGGCTCGCGGGGATCGAGCTGGTGACCGTCGAGACGGCGCGGGAGCTCCGCGACGCGACCCACCGGGCCGCGAAGCAGGCGACGGTCGTCGTGATGGCCGCTGCGGTGGCCGACTACCGCCCGGAGGCAGTTTCGGACCGCAAGATCAAGAAGGAGACGCAGGGCGACGTGCTCGAACTGCGGCTCGTGAAGAACCCCGACATCCTGCGCGAGGTGGTCGAGGCGCGCCGCCCGGGTCAGACGATCATCGGTTTCGCGGCCGAGACCGAGCCCGACCGTGAGGCGCTGCTCGAGTTGGGGCGTCGGAAGGTGCAGCGCAAGGGCGCTGACTTCCTCGTCGTCAACGCCGTCGGCTGGTCGGAGGGTTTCTCGCGCGATGACAACCGGATCATCGTCCTCGATTCGGCGGGGTCTATAGTGGCGGAGGCCTCCGGCAGCAAGGCGTCGGTGGCCGACCGTATTCTGGATCTCACGCGGTGACCTCCGGATCACCGCCGATCCCCGCCCCTCGACCGACAGGCCGACCGTGACTTCTGCTTCCTCCTCTTCGCTCCGACTCTTCACCTCTGAATCGGTGACCGAGGGCCACCCCGACAAGATGTGCGACCAGATCAGTGACGCGATCCTCGATGCGCTGCTCGCCCTGGATTCCGGCGCGCGCGTTGCCGTCGAGACGCTCGTCACCACCGGTCTCGTCCACGTCGCCGGCGAGGTGTCGACGCACGGCTACGTCGACATCCCGGGAATCGTGCGCAAGACGATCACCGACATCGGCTACGACTCCTCCGATGTCTGGTTCGACGGCCGCTCCTGCGGTGTGTCGATCTCGATCGGCGAGCAGTCACCTGACATCGCGGGTGGCGTCAACACGGCCCTCGAGGTCCGGGAGCACGCGAGCGTCGACGACCTCGACAAGCAGGGTGCGGGCGATCAGGGGATCATGTTCGGCTACGCCGTGCGCGAGACCCCGAGCCTGATGCCGCTCCCGATCTGGCTGGCCCACCGGATGTCGGAGCGGCTCGCCCAGGTGCGTCACGAGGGGATCGTCGACTACTTGCGCCCCGACGGCAAGACCCAGGTCACGGTCGGCTACGACAACGGCGTTCCGGCGTCGATCCACACGGTCGTTCTGTCCACGCAGCACGCCCCCGAGGTGACGCTCGCCACACTGCGCGCCGAGATCGAAGAACTCGTGATCCGCCCGGTGCTGGATGCGGTCGATCTGCCGTCCACGACGCCGCGACTATTGATCAACCCGAGCGGCAAGTTCGAGATCGGCGGCCCGCACGGCGATGCCGGGCTCACCGGTCGCAAGATCATCGTTGACACCTACGGCGGGGCTGCCCGTCACGGTGGCGGTGCCTTCAGCGGCAAAGACCCGTCGAAGGTCGACCGCTCCGCCGCCTACGCGATGCGCTGGGTCGCCAAGAATGCCGTCGCCGCCGGCCTCGCCGACAAACTCGAGATCCAGGTTGCCTACGCCATCGGCGCCGCCTCGCCCGTCGGCCTGTATGTCGAATCCTTCGGGACGGCCCACGTGCCGGAGGAGCGCATCATCGAGGCGATCCGTGAGGTGTTCGACCTGCGCCCCGCCGCGATCGTGCGCGACCTCCAACTGATGCGCCCGATCTATTCGAAGACGGCGTCCTACGGCCACTTCGGGCGCGAACTGCCCGACTTCACGTGGGAGCGCACCGACCGCGTCGACGACCTTCGCGCCGCAGCAGGTCTCTGAGGAAGCGAGCAGTGTGAGAATCGCCCGGGTTCTCGTCGATTCGCCGCTGCCGCAACTCGATCGACTCCTCGACTATCGGATTCCCGAGCAGCTGGAGGGCGTCGAGCGCGGGCAACGCGTGTCGGTTCCCCTGCGCAGCGCGGGTCGGCTCGCGACCGGGTTCGTGGTCGAGATCACTCAGCAGCGCGAATACCCGGGCCCGCTGAGCGACGTGTCCGCGCTGGTCTCCCCGGTGCCCGTGCTGGCGCCCGAGGTGTGGCGTCTCGCGCGCGCGGTCGCCGATCGTGCCGCCGGCTCGGCCAACGATGTGCTTCGCCTGGCGATCCCGAAGCGCCAGGCGCGGGTCGAGAAGACCTGGCTGGCTCGCGACTCCGACGTGCTGCTGGAGGCCTTCGAAGCCCCCGTGGTCACCGACTTCGCCCCCGGCGAGCTCGAGACCGCGCTCGCGGAGCGACGGCGCATGGCGCTTGCCGTGCGGCCGGGGGTGACCCGCACGGCCGACGGAGCGTGGGTCGGTCGCTGGGCGCGCACGCTCGCCCAGTTGGCGGCACGCACGCTGGCCTCGGGGGAGTCGGCGATCCTGGTCGCGCCCGATCACCGCGACCAGGAACAGCTTGTGGCCGCCCTCTCGGAGCTGGTTCCCGCCGAGGCGCTCGTCCGTGCGGATGCCCGGCAGAGCGATCCGGAACGGTATCGCGGGCTGCTGCGCGCCCTCGAAACGGCCCCGACGATCATCGTCGGCAGCCGCTCGGCGATCTACGCTCCCGCGACGAAGCTGGGGCTGATCGCCCTCTGGAACGACGGCGATCCGCTGCTCGGCGAGCCGCTCGCGCCCTACGTGCACGCGCGAGATGCCGCCCTCGTGCGACAGGAACAGCAGGGCGCCGCGCTCGTCTTCGCCGGGCACACCCGCACCACCGAGGTGCAGCGCCTCGTCGAGGTCGGCTGGCTGGGGGAGGCGGCTCCGGAGCGGCCACGGCACCCGCGCGTCGTGCCCACGGCCAATATGGCGGCCAACGACGGGCTCGCCGCTCAGGCGCGGATTCCGTCGTTCGCCTGGAACCAGGCGCGTGCCGCGCTCGAACACGGTCCCGTGCTCGTCCAGGTGGCGCGGCCCGGCTATGCGCCGGGGCTCCGTTGTCAGGACTGCGGCACGGCGGCGCGATGCCGCACCTGTGCCGGTCCGCTGCGCGAACGCGCGCAGGGCGCGGTGCCCTCCTGCACCTGGTGCGGCGCGCTCGAGACGTCGTGGAGGTGTCCGTCCTGCGAGTCGACGAGACTTCGCCGCAGCGGGGTCGGCGCGGGGCGCACCGCGGAGGAGCTCGGACGAGCCTTCCCCGGCGTGCGCATCATGATCGCCGACGGGGACCGCACCGTTCTCGAGGTCGATCACCGGCCCGCCCTGGTGATCGCGACCCGCGGTGCGGAACCGATCGCAGCCGAGGGCTACCGCGCGGTGCTGCTGCTCGACGGCGACCGGATGATCGCGCGCGAGAGCCTACGCGTCGCCGAGGATTGCGCGAGGTGGTGGGCCGATGCCGCGTCGTTGGCGGCGGACGACGCCGTCGTGGTGCTCGTCGGCGTGGGCGGCGCTCTGGCCTCGGCGCTCGTCACCTGGCGCTTCGACTCCCTCGCGGCATCGGAGCTCGCCGATCGTCGCACCTTGCGTTTCCCGCCCGCGGTGCGGATGGCGACCCTCGACGGGTTCCCCGACGTCGTGTCGGCCGCCGTGGCGGAGCTCCCGCCGAGCGTCGACGTGCTCGGGGTGACCGAACACGACGGCCGCAGTCGTGCGCTGCTGCGCTTTGACTACAGCGCGGGGGCCGCGGCCGCTCAGGCCGTGCGCGGCGAGATCGTGCGGCACGCGACACGCCGACGCAAGCCCGTCCCGGGAAGTCCGCGACGAGGTCGTCAGCCCTTGCCACTGCGGGCCCGGTTCGATGATCCGGAGCCCTTCGAGGAATAGCCCACCCGGTTGCTGAGAGAATGGTCCAATGCCCGACCCGCTCCGCCTCATCTTCGCCGGCAGCCCGGCGGCTGCCGTTCCCAGCCTGGAGGCGCTCATCGCGGGCCCGCACGAGGTCGTTGCCGTCGTCACTCGAGAAGACTCCCCACAGGGGCGGAAGCGCCAGCTGACGCCCACTCCCGTCGCCGAGCGCGCCGAGCGCGCGGGAATCCGGGTGATCCGGGCGAATCGACTGGCCCCGGTCAGTGACGAGTTGCGCGCCCTCGGCGCCGACCTCGGTGTGATCGTCGCCTACGGCGGCCTGATCCGGGAGCCATTGCTCTCGGCGCCTCGGAACGGCTGGATCAATCTGCACTTCTCGCTGCTTCCGAAGTGGCGTGGCGCCGCGCCGGTGCAGCGCGCGATCATGGCGGGCGACACCGAGACGGGCACCGCGGTGTTCCAACTCGTCGAGGAACTCGACGCGGGCCCGGTGTTCGCCCAGGAGTCGGTGCCGATCACCCCGCTGCAGTCCGCGGGACACCTGCTCGATGCCCTCGCGGTGTCCGGCGCTCGCCAGCTGGCGCGGGTCGTCGACGACATCGCCGCCGGTCGCGCGCACGCGGTGGCACAATCCGGTGAGCCGAGCGCCGCGCCCAAGCTCGGGCTCGAGGACGGACGCATCGACTGGAATCAGCCCGCCGACCGCGTGAGCGCGCGGATTCGCGGGGTCACGCCGGAGCCGGGCGCCTTCACCACGCTCGGCTCGGATCGCCTCAAGATTCTTGAGATCGCCCCGGCGCGCGATGCGGCACGAATCGCTCCGGGGGAGCTGGTGGGCGCGAACGCCGCCGTGCTCGCCGGGACGGCGACCGACCCGATCGAGCTGGTGCTCGTGCAGCCGGCCGGGAAGAAGCCTATGCGCGCCGCCGACTGGTGGCGAGGGCGCCCCGTCGACGCCGAGGCGGTGGCCTCGTGACCGAGACGCGGACCGACGCGAAGCGCCCCCGGCCCACCCGCGCCTCGAGCTCCCGTCGCGTCGCCTACGACATCATCGCCGCGGTGCGCGAAAGCGACGCCTACGCCAACCTGCTTCTTCCCGCCCGCTTGGCCGAGGCCGGCCTCGATGCCGCCGACTCCGCCCTGGCCACCGAGCTCACCTACGGCACGCTGCGCGGCCTGGGGCGCTACGACCGCGTGATCGAACTCGCAGCCGGGCGCCCCACCCACAAGATCGATGTCGAGGTGCTCGACGTCTTGCGGCTCGGCGTCCACCAGCTGCTCTCGACCCGCATCCCGCCGCATGCCGCGGTGGATGAGTCGGTGCAGTTGGTGGTCGCCCTCGGTCGTCGTTCGGCGAGCGGATTCGTCAACGGGGTCTTACGCTCGATCGCGCGCAAGCCCCCCGAGACGTGGCTCGCGGAGTCCGTCGAGGGGCTGACGGGCGAGGCGCGACTCGCCATGGAGCATTCGCATCCGCGGTGGATCGTGGAGGCCTTCCGTGCGGCGCTCAGTGCCGAGGGGCGTGCCGACGAACTCGATGAGCTCCTGCACGCCGACAACGTGCCGCCCGCGGTCAGTCTCGTGGCGCTACCGGGCCTTGCCGAGCCGGCCGATGTCGGTCGAGCGGGGACCGTCTCTCCGGTCGCGGTGCGTTCGCCCGGCGGCGACCCGCGTGCGCTGCCGCTCGTGGCAAGCGGGCGCGTTCGGGTGCAGGATGAGGGATCCCAGCTGGCCGCGCTCGCGCTCAGTCGGGCACGTCCGATCCGCGCGGGGGAGCGCTGGCTCGATCTGTGCGCCGGACCCGGTGGCAAGGCCGCGCTGCTCGCGGCGGAGGCGCTGCGAGGTGGCGCGAAGCTCACCGCGAACGAGCTGATTCCGGCACGTGCGGGGCTCGTCCGGAACGCGCTCGCAGTGTTCGAGGCGCCGCCCGTCGTGCTCGAAGGCGACGGCGCGCGCTTCGGCACGGGCGACGGGGCGCAAGCGCCTGGCCGCTACGACCGCATCCTGCTCGACGCTCCGTGCACGGGCTTGGGAGCTCTGCGACGCCGTCCGGAGGCGCGCTGGCGCAAACAGCCCGGCGACCTCGCTGAGTTGACCCCTCTGCAGGGCCGGCTGCTGGACGCCGCCATCGACGCCCTCGCGCCGGGCGGGATCCTGGCGTATGTGACGTGCTCGCCGCACCTCGCCGAGACCCGCGAGGCGGTCGAGGCTGCGCTGACGCGGCACCCGGCGCTGCGCACCGTCGATACCGGAGAGGTCGTCTCCCGCATCGCCACGAGCGACCTGGAGTTGCCGGACGGAACCGCGGTCCAGCTCTGGCCGCACCGGCACGGGACCGACGCCATGTTCATCCAGCTTCTGACTACGCTCGACTCGTGACCGCGCGCATCCAGCCGAGCATTCTCTCGGCCGACTTCGTCAACCTCCAGGCCGAGATCGAGCGGATCGGCCGCGCCGATGGCGTCCACGTCGACGTGATGGACAACCACTTCGTGCCGAACCTCACGTTCGGGCCGCAGATGGTGGGGCGCATCCAGGAGGTGTCCGCCCTTCCGCTCGACGTGCACCTGATGATCACCGACGCGGACCGCTGGGCCCCGGGCTACGCCGAACTGGGGTGCTTCTCGGTCACCTTCCACGCCGAAGCGACCCAGGATCCGGTCGCCCTCGCGCGGCGGATGCGTGACATCGGCTCGCGCGTCGGTCTCGCAGTCAAGCCCGGCACGGCCATCGAGCCCTACCTGGAGCTGCTGCCCGAGTTCGATCAGATCCTGGTGATGACGGTCGAGCCGGGCTTCGGCGGGCAGAGCTTCATGCGCGACATGATGCCCAAGCTGCGGTTGCTGCGCGCCGAAGCGGACCGCACGGGGTCGGCGGTGTGGCTGCAGGTCGACGGCGGGATCAGCGCCGACACGATCGGGGTCGCGGCGGAGGCGGGAGCCGACACCTTCGTCGCCGGATCGAGCGTCTACGGCGCCGGCGACATCGACGGCGCGATCGCGGAGTTGCGCGCCGCGGCGGCAGGACATTCGCACGTCTGATTGACTTGAGCCATGAGCAACAAGACGAAGCCCGAGATCGAACCGACCCTCGGCGATGCGCCCACCGACCTCGTCATCACCGACCTCGAGGTGGGTGACGGCGCCGAGGCGACGCCCGGCGCGAACGTCGACGTCCACTACGTCGGAGTCGACTTCGAGACCGGCGAGCAGTTCGACGCCAGCTGGGACCGCGGCGCCTCGATCCAGTTCCCGCTCAACGGCCTCATTAAGGGCTGGCAGGACGGCATCCCCGGCATGAAGGTCGGCGGTCGCCGTCAGCTGATCTGCCCGCCGCAGTACGCCTACGGTCCCGCGGGCGGAGGCCACCGCCTCTCGGGCCGCACGCTCGTCTTCGTGATCGACCTTCTCGCCGTCGGATAAGGCTCCGCGCGCCGGTACCCTGGAGTCGTGAAGACTTTCGACTCGCTCTACTCGGAACTCGCCGAGAAGGCCGCGACCCGTCCCGCTGGCTCGGGGACGGTCGCGGAACTCGACGCGGGCGTCCACGCGATCGGCAAGAAGATCGTCGAGGAGGCCGCCGAAGTGTGGATGGCCGCCGAGTACCAGAGCGACGCCGAGACGGCGGAAGAGATTTCGCAGCTCCTGTACCACCTCCAGGTGCTCATGCTCGCGAAGGGCTTGAGCCTCGAGGACGTCTACCGACATCTGTGAACGTCGCCCTGACCGTCACGTTCACCACCAGAAAGCAGAATCATGCTGAGAATCGCGGTGCCCAATAAGGGCTCGCTCTCGGAGACCGCCGTCGAAATGCTGCGCGAGGCGGGCTACGCCACCCGTCGCGACCCCAAAGAGCTCATCGTCGCTGATCCGCGCAACAACGTGGAGTTCTTCTACCTGCGCCCGCGCGACATCGCGACCTACGTCGGCTCCGGAGCCCTGGATGTCGGGGTCACCGGCCGCGACCTGCTGCTCGACTCGCAGTCGCCGGCCGTCGAGATCGATGAACTCGACTTCGGCGCCTCCACATTCCGGTTCGCCGGGCCGACGGGTCGCTTCACCGAGCTGAGCGATCTCGCCGGGTTGCGCGTGGCCACGAGCTACGACGCGCTGGTCCGGGACTTCCTCGCCTCGCACAATGTCGAGGTGGAGGTCGTCCGGTTGGATGGCGCCGTGGAGTCCGCGGTGCGTCTCGGCGTCGCCGATGCGGTCGCCGACGTGGTCGAGACCGGTTCGACGCTGAAGAAGCAGGGCCTGGAGATTTTCGGCCCAGTGATCCTCAAGTCGCAAGCCGTCTTGATCGCTGCGCAGCCCGACGTCGCGGGGCTGCAGACGCTCCGGCGTCGGATCCAGGGCGTCATGGTCGCCCACCAGTACGTGCTCATGGACTACGACCTCCCGGCCGAGCTCGTCGAGCAGGCATCCGCGATCACCCCCGGATTCGAGTCCCCGACGGTCTCGCCGCTGCGCGACAGCGGCTGGGTCGCGGTGCGCGTCATGGTGCCGCGCGCGGAGACCAACCAGGTGATGGACGAGCTCTACGGCCTGGGCGCGCGTGCCATCCTGGTCAGTTCCATTCACGCCGCACGGATCTGATCATGACCGTGGCTGTGACTGTTCCCGCGGTGACCCGGTGAGCGTCGCCACGCGGGTGATCCCGTGCCTGGATGTGGCGGCCGGCCGCGTCGTAAAGGGCGTGAACTTCCTCAACCTCCGCGACGCCGGTGATCCCGTCGAGCTGGCGAAGCGCTACTACGAGCAGGGCGCCGACGAGGTGACCTTCCTCGACGTCACGGCGACGGTGGAGGACCGCGCCACGATGTACGAGACAGTGACCGCGACGGCCGAACAGGTGTTCATTCCGCTCACCGTCGGTGGCGGCGTGCGCTCGACCGACGACGTCGGTCGCCTGCTCGGCTTCGGCGCCGACAAGGTGGGGGTCAACAGTGCCGCGATCGCGCGTCCCGACCTGCTCGGCGAGATCGCCGACCGCTTCGGCGCGCAGGTGCTGGTGCTCTCGCTCGACGTGAAGCGGTCGACGCGCACCCCGAGTGGTTTCGTGGTGACGACGCACGGCGGTCGGAGCGAGACCGATCTCGACGCGCTCGCCTGGGCGCGGGAGGCGATCGAGCGGGGCGCGGGCGAACTGCTCGTCAACTCCATCGACGCTGACGGAACCAAGCAGGGCTTCGATCTGGAGATGGTCGCGGCCATGCGCGAGTTAAGCACCGTCCCGGTGATCGCGAGCGGCGGAGCCGGCGCGCTCGAGCACTTCGCCCCGGCGGTGGCGGCGGGCGCCGATGCGGTTCTCGCCGCCTCGGTGTTCCACAACGCGGAGCTCACGGTGGGCCAGGTCAAGGATGCGCTGCGGGCAGAAGGAGTGGTGGTTCGATGAGCACGCTCGACGCGACGACGGTCGGCGAGGTGGTGGCGCGAGCTCGCTTCGACGCCCAGGGTCTGCTTCCCGCGGTCGTGCAGCAGCACGACACGCGCGAGGTTCTCATGCTCGGCTACATGAACGCCGAGGCGCTGCGCCGCACGCTCACGGAGGGCCGCGTGACCTACTGGTCTCGCAGCCGTCAGGAGTATTGGCGCAAGGGTGACACGAGTGGCCACATCCAGCTGGTGCGCGGCGCGGCGCTCGATTGCGACGGCGATACGCTGTTGCTCCAGGTCGAGCAGGTCGGGCCCGCGTGTCACACCGGCGCCCACGCCTGCTTCGACGTCGACCCGCTCGAGCCTGTTCTCGGAGAGACCGAATGACGACCACCACGCGCGACGACTTCGCCGGATCCATCGCGGCCGGACACCGCGTCGTTCCCGTGCTGCGGAGCCTGTTCGCCGATGGGGAGACGCCGGTCGGCGTCTACCGGAAGCTCGCCGAGGGGCGGCCCGGGACCTTCCTCCTCGAATCGGCGGAGCAGGGCGGCATCTGGTCGCGTTATTCCTTCGTCGGCGTCGGCTCTCTCGGCGTGCTCACGCAAGAAGATGACCGCGCCGTCTGGCTCGACTACGGGCTCTCGGCCGAGCGCGCGCTCGGCGACGACGCCCCCACCGCCCCCCTCGACGCCTTGGCGCACCTCTACGCGCGCTGGTCGACACCGCATGTCGTCGACCAACCGCCGCTCACGGGTGGTCTCGTCGGATTCGTGGGCTGGGAGGCGATCCGCCAGCTCGAGCGCCTCCCGAATCAGCCTCCCGCGGATTACGTTGTTCCCGGTCAGGCACTGAGTTTCGTCTCCGAACTGATCGTGCTCGACCACCGCACCGGCACCGCGACGCTCATCGTCACGGCGCTGAACGATGGGGTGGAGTCGGCCGATGAGTTGTGGGAGACGGCACAGCAGCGCCTCGATGCCCTCCAGCTCGGACTCGCCGCGCCGACGGAGGCGTGGATCGGCGAAGTCGATCTGAGCGTCGAGCCCTCGCCGATCGCGCGGGTTCCCGCGCAGGCTTTCCTCGACGCGGTCGAGACCTCGAAGCAGTACATCCGCGACGGTGACGTGTTCCAGGTCGTGATCTCGCAGCGGTTCGACCATGAGATCACCGCCACCCCGCTCGAGGTCTATCGCGTGCTGCGGATACTGAATCCGAGTCCTTACATGTACCTGTTGGCGCTCGAGTCGCCCGCGGGGGAGGCGTATTCGGTCGTGGGAAGCTCGCCGGAGGCGCTCGTGAAGGTCAAGGACGGCCGCGCCTTCACGCATCCGATCGCCGGATCCCGCCCGCGCGGCGAGACGCCCGAGCACGACGGCGAACTCGCCGACGAACTGCTCGCGGACCCGAAGGAGCAGGCGGAGCACCTCATGCTCGTCGACCTGGCGCGCAACGATCTCTCGAAGGTGTGCGTGCCCGGCTCGGTCGATGTCACCGAGTTCATGCAGGTGGAGCGATTCAGCCACATCATGCACCTGGTCTCGAGCGTCGAGGGCGACCTGCGACCGGACGCCACCGCGATCGATGCCTTCCGCGCGACCTTCCCCGCCGGAACGCTCTCGGGCGCCCCCAAGCCGCGGGCTCTCGAAATCATCGACGAGCTCGAGGTCGCGCAGCGCGGCGTCTACGGCGGAGTGGTCGGGTACTTCGGTCTCGCGGGCGACGCGGACCTGGCGATCGCGATTCGCACCGCCACGATCGTCGGCGGTCTGGCACGCGTTCAGGCGGGCGCCGGCCTTGTCGCCGACTCCGACCCCGCGAGCGAGCACCTCGAAGCCCAGAACAAGGCCGCGGCCCCGCTGCGTGCCGTCGCCATCGCCAACGCCCTCCGCCGCGTCGCGTCGTGATGCGGCGACCCAAGTCCCTCCTGCTGTCGCTCGTCGCGCTGGCGGGGCTGGCGTTGCTGCTCGCCTGGTCGCAGGACTGGTTCGTCGTCGAGATGGCCGGCACCGCGCATCCCGTCGGGGGCGACGTCGCCGCCGGAGCGATCGCCGCGCTCGCCCTGACGGCCCTTGCGGTTGTGGCCGCGCTCGCGCTCTCGGGCCCCGTCTTCCGGGTGATTCTCGGGGCCTTGACCGTCCTCGTCGGCGGCAGCGTCGTGCTCGTCACCGTGTTCGTGCTCGCCGAGCCGATCCTGGCGGTCGCGCCCGCCCTGAGTGAGCAGTCGGGAATTTCGGGTCTGGCCTCGCTGACCGAACTCGTGGACGCCATCGAGCCGACCGCGTGGCCGTCGGTCGCCGCCGCCGTCGGCGTCGTGCTCGCTCTGGCCGGCGTCGCCGTCATCGCGACCTCGGCGCGCTGGCCGCGCTCGGGTCGCCGTTTCGCGCGCGAACCGGTGCAGTCCGTCGACGGCGGGAGCGCCATCGACGAGTGGGATGCTCTGAGTCACGGCGACGATCCCACCGAAGAGCACGGCCCCACGCGCGACGACCGCTAGACTCGTCACGCCGACACACCTTGAAGGAGCATCGCTGTGAGCAACGAAAACGAGCCGGGACACGGACACTCGGTCGCCGCCTGGACCTCGGTTGTGGTGATGCTCATCGCAGTGACCGGCGGCACCATCGCGTACTGGTTCGCGGTGGAGTGGCTCGTCTGGGCCTTCGCCGGCCTGCTGCTGGTCGGCGCGGTCCTCTGGGGTCTCCTGAACAAGCTCGGCTTCGGCGAGAAGGTTCACGAGTCCATCGAGAAGGTGCACTCCTAGAGTGCTCTCCGATCTCGTTGCCGGGGCCGTCGCAGACGCCTCGGAGCGGCGCGCTACGCGCAGTCTGTCCGAGGTCGAGGCTGCGGCGCTCGAGCGCTCGCCCGCCCTCGACGCCATGACGGTGCTCGCTCCCGCCGATCGCGTCAAGATCATCGCCGAGGTCAAGCGTGCGAGTCCCTCGCGCGGTGCGCTGGCCGAAATCGCCGATCCTGCGTCCCTTGCCGTCTCGTACCAGACGGGCGGCGCCAGCGCGATCAGCGTGCTGACCGAGGGGCGGCGTTTCCAGGGATCGCTCGCCGATCTCGAGAACGTGCGCGCCGCGGTCGATGTGCCGGTCCTCCGCAAGGACTTCATCGCCGAGCCCTACCAGGTGTTCGAGGCACGTGCGGCGGGCGCCGATCTCGTGCTGCTCATCGTCGCCGCGCTCGAGCAGCCCGTGCTGCGCGAACTCCACGACCTCATCCTCCAGCTGGGCATGACCCCTCTCGTCGAGACGCATTCGGCGGATGAGGTGGAACGAGCGCTCGACGTCGGAGCCTCGATCATCGGGGTTAACGCGCGCGATCTGAGTACCTTCGAACTCGATCGCGACCTGTTCGGCCGTCTTGCCGATCGCATCCCGTCGGGCGTGATTCGCATCGCGGAGTCGGCCGTGCTCACCCCAGAGGACGTCACCCATTACCGCTCGGCGGGTGCCGATGTCGTGCTCATCGGCGAGGCGCTCGTCCGCGGGGCCGACCCGGTTTCCACTCTCGAGTCGTTCCTGGCGGCCGGATCACACGGAGCAGAATCATGAGCCTGCGGGATCAGCCCGGCCCCTTCTTCGGAGACTTCGGCGGGCGCTTCATGCCCGAGTCGCTCATCGCGGCGATCGACGAGCTCGCCGCCGCCTACGAGTCGGCGAAGGCAGATCCGGGCTTCCAGGCGGAGCTCGCCGAACTGCACCGCACCTACACGGGGCGCCCCTCACTTATCACCGAGGTGCCGCGCTTCGCCGAGCACGCCGGCGGCGCGCGCATCATCCTGAAGCGCGAGGATTTGAACCACACCGGCTCGCACAAGATCAACAACGTGCTGGGCCAGGCACTGCTGACGCGGCGCATCGGCAAGAAGCGCGTGATCGCCGAGACCGGAGCGGGCCAGCACGGCGTCGCCACCGCCACGGCCGCCGCGCTCTTCGGGCTCGAGTGCACGATCTTCATGGGCGAGGTCGACACGCAGCGTCAGGCGCTCAACGTGGCACGCATGCGGCTGCTCGGCGCCGAGGTGGTTTCGGTCACGACGGGGTCGCGCACGCTCAAGGACGCGATCAACGAGGCCTACCGCGAGTGGGTGACGAGCGTCGAGACGACCAACTACGTGTTCGGCACCGCGGCGGGCCCGCACCCGTTCCCGGCGATGGTGCGCGACTTCCAGAAGATCATCGGCGAAGAAGCCCGAGAGCAAGTGCTCGCGCTCACCGGCCGCCTGCCCGATGCGGTTGCCGCGTGCGTCGGCGGCGGGTCGAATGCGATCGGCATCTTCCACGCCTTCCTCGACGACGCCGACGTGAAGCTCTACGGTTTCGAGGCAGCCGGCGATGGCGTCGACACCGAACGCCACGCGGCGTCGATCGAGCGGGGACGCCCCGGCATCCTGCACGGAGCCCGCAGCTATCTGCTGCAGGACGAGGACGGCCAGACCATCGAGTCGCACTCGATCTCGGCCGGACTCGACTACCCCGGGGTCGGCCCGGAGCACGCCTTCCTGGCGGATGCGGGCCGCGCCGAGTATCTGCCGGCGACCGACACCGAAGCCATGGAGGCGCTGCGCCTGCTGAGCCGCACCGAGGGCATCATCCCGGCGATCGAGTCCGCGCACGCGCTCGCGGGCGCGTTGCGGCTCGGGCGCGAACTCGGCCCCGACGCGATCATCCTGGTAAACCTCTCCGGCCGCGGCGATAAGGATGTCGCGACCGCGGGGGAGTGGTTCGATCTGTTCGACGAGGGAGCGGTGCAATCGTGAGTGCGACCCCGTTGTCGGTGGGAACCCGCATCGCCGAGCGTCGCATCGACGGTCGCGGCGTGCTCGTCGGTTACCTTCCGGTCGGCTTCCCCGACCTGGCCACGAGCATCGATGCGGCGGTGGCGCTCGTCGAGAACGGCGTCGACGCGATCGAGTTGGGGTTGCCGTACTCCGACCCCGTCATGGATGGGATCGCGATCCAACAGGCGACGCAGGTCGCGCTGTCGGCCGGTTTCCGCATCCGCGATGTTTTCACCGCGGTCGAGGCCGTTCGGTCGCGGGTGGATGCCCCCGTGCTGGTGATGACCTACTGGAACCCGGTCGTGCAGTACGGCGCCGACCGTTTCGCCGATCAGCTTCGGGACGCCGGCGGCGCCGGTCTCATCACTCCCGATATCACTCCCGATTCCGCCGCGGACTGGATCGCCACAAGCGTTCGCACCGGGTTGGATCGGGTCTTTCTTGCCGCACCGTCCTCGACCGACGAGCGTCTCAAGCTCACCGTCGAGAACTCGCGCGGCTTCGTCTACGCCGTGTCGACGATGGGCATCACCGGTGCCCGCGCCGACGTCGCCGCCTCGGCCCGAACCCTCGTCGAGCGACTGCGCGCCGCCGGTGCCGAGAACACCTGCGTCGGCATCGGCATCTCACGCGGTGATCAGGTCGCCGAGGTGCTCGAGTACGCCGACGGCGCAATCGTCGGCTCGGCCCTCGTGACGGCTCTCGCCGAACGAGGCGTTGCGGGGGTCGCGGCGACCGCCGCCGAATTGGCGACCGGCCTCCGCTCCGGCACCGCCCGCCCGCAAGCTCACTAGACTCGTCCCCGGCGCTTCGCGCCTTCGATCCTCGCCGAAAGGTCCGCCGTGTTCCCGCTGAGTATCCCGAGCCCGCCGTCCGATTGGCGCTACTTCGATCTCGGTGCGTGGCTCGCCTCCGTGCTGCCATTCGTGCCGGAGGGCTTCTCGCTGCGCATCCACGCGTACGCGATCCTGATCCTGATCGGGATCTTCGCCGCCGTGGTGCTGACCAACCACCGCCTCACCAAGCGCGGCGGCGAGCCGTGGATCATCATCGACATCTCGCTCTGGGCCGTCGTCTTCGGCATCGTCTTCGCGCGGCTTTATCACGTCGTGACGCACCCCGGCGACTACTTCGGCGAGGGCAAGGACCCGTGGGAGATCGTCCAGATCTGGGACGGCGGAAACGCGATCTTCGGCGCCCTGATCGGCGGCGCGATCGGCATTGCGATCGCCTGCCGAATGACGGGACTCCGTTTCTGGAGCGTCGCCGACGCACTCGCCCCCGGCCTCCTGCTCGCCCAGGCGATCGGACGCCTCGGCAACTACATGAACCAGGAACTCTTCGGTCTTCCCACCGACCTGCCCTGGGGGCTCGAGATCGACCGCCCGAATTCGGCGATCCCGGTCGGCATCCCGGAGGATGCGCTCTTCCACCCGACGTTCCTCTACGAACTCCTCTGGAACCTCGCGGGTGTCGCCGTGATCCTGTTGATCGAGAACCGCGTGCGCGTCGTCGCCGGCCAGAAGCTGCCGGAGTTCGAACGCCGCGCCGACTGGCAGTGGGGCAAGGTCCTCGGCCTGTATCTCATCTGGTACGGCATCGGCCGCACCTGGTTCGAGTCGATCCGCCTCGACCCGAGCGAGACGTTCCTCGGAGTGCGATCCAACGTCTGGGCTGCGCTCGCGGGCATCGTCATCGGCTTGTTCATCCTGCTCTACCAGTCGCGCAACCACCGCGGCGTCGAGCCGAGCGTCTACGCCCCGGGCCGCGAGTGGTCGCCGTCGACTGCGATAGACTCCGAAGACACCTACTCGGAGGTCGACGACATCGACGACGCTCTTGGGGGCGTGGATGAGGCACCCGCCACAAGTGGGAGCGCCAGCCGCTCGTAGCAGAGCTCCACGTCGACAGGTCGGACTCCGCACCCTGGCGGCCCGGCACCCCTCCACCTGTTGGGCCAGCGACGTCCCACCACCAGCACCATCGTGAGGACGGTACTCATGGCGCCACGCAGCCCTTTTAACTCTTTTTCCAGCGTTCCCGCAGCGCAGGGTCTCTACAACCCGCGCAGCGAACGCGACGCCTGTGGGCTCGCGATGGTGGCGACGCTGCGCGGCACCGCCGGGCACGACATCGTCCAGAACGCGCTCGATGCGCTGCGACACCTGGAGCACCGCGGCGCGGTGGGATCGGATGCGGGCACGGGTGACGGGGCCGGCATCATCACGCAGATCCCCGACGAGTTCTTGCGGGCGGTCGTGCCCTTCGAGCTTCCGGCCGTGGGCCGCTATGCCGTCGGCATGGCGTTCTTGCCGCTGGATGAGCAGGAGCGCGCCGAGCAGAAGGCCGGGATCGAGTCGATCGCGCGCGCCGAAGGCCTGAAGGTTCTCGGCTGGCGCGAGGTGCCCACCGACCCCACTCACCTCGGGAACCTGGCCCGTGAGGCGGCGCCGGCGTTCGAGCAGCTGTTCCTGACCGACGACATCACCGACCCGGAGGACACCCCGCGCGACGGGATCCACCTCGACCGCGTCACGTTCCGGGTGCGCAAGCGCGCCGAACGCGAGTTGGGGGCGTACCTGCCGTCGCTGTCCAGCCGCACCCTCGTCTACAAGGGCATGGTCACGACGCTGCAGCTGGAGCCGTTCTACCCGGATCTCTCGGATGAGCGCTTCGCGACCAAGCTCGCCCTGGTGCACTCGCGCTACTCCACCAACACGTTCCCCTCTTGGCCGCTCGCGCAGCCCTTCCGCATGATCGCGCACAACGGCGAGATCAACACGGTGCAGGGCAACCGCAACTGGATGCGCGCGCGGCAGTCTCAGCTCGAATCCGAGGTGCTCGGCGACCTGCGCCCCGTGTTCCCGATCGTGAGTGAGGGCGCGAGCGACTCCGCCTCCTTCGACGAGACCGTCGAGCTGCTCGAGCTCGCCGGTCGGCCACTCCCGCACGCGATCATGATGATGGTCCCGGAGGCGTGGGAGAACCAGGCCGACATCGACCCGACGCGTCGCGCGTTCTACGAGTTCCACTCGATGCTCATGGAGCCGTGGGACGGCCCGGCCGCTCTCGTCTTCACCGACGGCTCGCTGGTCGGAGCCACGCTCGACCGCAACGGCCTGCGCCCCGGCCGGTTCCTCGTCACCGACGACGGCCTCGTCGTCCTCGCGAGTGAGATCGGCGTGCTCGACTTCCCGGCGCACAAGATCGTCCGCAAGGGTCGCCTGCGCCCCGGGCGCATGTTCCTGGTCGACACGGCGGAAGGCCGCATCGTCGAAGACGATGAGATCAAGGCCGAGCTCGCCGCCTCCGGTCCGTGGCAGGAGTGGCTCGACGAGGGGCGGATCAACCTCGCCGATCTCCCCGAGCGCGAGCACATCACGCACACCCCGGCCTCGGTGAACCGTCGCCAGCGCACCTTCGGCTACACCGAAGAAGAGGTGAAGATCCTCATCACGCCGATGGCGCAAAACGGCGCCGAACCGCTCGGGGCGATGGGGTCCGACACGCCGATCGCGGTGCTGAGCGACCGCCCGCGCCTGCTCTTCGATTACTTCACGCAGGCCTTCGCACAGGTCACAAACCCGCCGCTCGACTCGATCCGCGAAGAAGTCGTCACGTCGATGAAGCTGGGGCTCGGTCCCGAGCGCAACCTGCTCGACGCCACGCCCGAGCACGCGCGCCAGATCGTGCTGGACTTCCCGGTGATCGACAACGACGAGCTCGCCAAGATCCAGCACTTCGAGACGCGCAGCGGTCGCCGTCCGGCGCACATCATCCGCGGCCTCTACCGTGTGGACGACGGCGCCGAGGGGCTCACCGAGCGCCTCCAGGCGATGTGCGACGAAGCCGATGAGGCGATCGAGGCCGGCGCGCAGTTCCTAGTGCTGAGCGATCGCGACTCGACGGCCGACCTCGCCCCGATTCCCTCGTTGCTGATGCTCGCCGCCGTGCACCACCACCTGATTCGCCAAGAGACCCGCATGAAGGTCGGCATCGTGGTCGAAGCCGGCGACGTGCGCGAGGTGCACCACATTGCGCTGCTGATCGGCTACGGCGCGAGCGCGATCAACCCCTATCTGGCGATGGAGACGGCTGAGCGGCTCGTGCTGAGCGGCATGATCCAAGGTCTGACCACCGAGAAGGCGCAGAAGAACCTGATCAAGGCGCTCGGCAAGGGCGTTCTGAAGATCATGTCCAAGATGGGCATCTCGGTCGTCGGCTCCTACGCGGGCGCCCAGGCGTTCGAGGCGGTCGGGCTCAGCCAGCAGTTCGTCGATCAGTACTTCACGGGAACCACGTCGCTCCTCGGCGGCGTCGGCATCGACGTGATCGCGCGCGAGAACGCCGCGCGTCACAAGGCCGCCTACCCGGACGACTCCGCCGCGCTCGCGCACCAGCGGCTCGAGGTCGGCGGCGAGTACCAGTGGCGTCGCGAAGGCCCGCCGCACCTCTTCAACCCGGAGACGGTGTTCCGCCTGCAGCACGCGACGCGGTCGAAGCGCTACGACATCTACCGCGACTACACGCGCATGGTCGACGACCAGGCCGAGAGCCTGAAGACGCTGCGCGGGCTGTTCCGGTTCAAGGAGGGCGTCCGCCCGCCCGTGCCTCTCGACGAGGTCGAGTCGGTCGCCTCGATTGTCTCGCGCTTCAACACGGGCGCGATGAGCTACGGCTCGATCTCTCAGGAGGCACACGAGACCCTCGCGATCGCGATGAACCGCCTCGGCGGTCGCTCGAACACCGGTGAGGGCGGCGAAGATGTCGAACGTCTCCTCGACCCCGAGCGTCGCAGCGCGATCAAGCAGGTCGCGAGTGGACGCTTCGGCGTCACGAGCATGTATCTGACGCACGCGACCGACATCCAGATCAAGATGGCGCAAGGCGCGAAGCCCGGAGAGGGCGGGCAGCTGCCGCCCACCAAGGTGTACCCGTGGGTGGCGCGCACACGCCACGCGACCGCGGGCGTCGGCCTGATCTCGCCTCCGCCGCACCACGACATCTACTCGATCGAGGATCTCAAGCAGCTGATCTTCGACCTCAAGCGCGCCAACCCCGAGGCGCGCGTGCACGTCAAGCTGGTCTCGCAGTCGGGCATCGGCGCGGTGGCCGCGGGCGTCACGAAGGCCCTGGCCGACGTCGTGCTCGTCTCGGGCCATGACGGCGGCACCGGTGCGAGCCCCTTGAACTCGCTCAAGCACGCGGGCACGCCGTGGGAGATCGGCCTCGCCGAGACCCAGCAGACCCTCATGCTCAACGGCATGCGCGACCGCGTCGTCGTGCAGGTCGACGGCCAGATGAAGACGGGTCGCGACGTGGTGATCGCCGCGCTGCTGGGCGCGGAGGAGTACGGCTTCGCGACCGCACCGCTCGTCGTGAGCGGCTGCATCCTGATGCGCGTCTGCCACCTCGACACCTGCCCGGTCGGCGTCGCGACCCAGAACCCGGAGCTTCGCGCGCGGTACACCGGCAAGCCCGAATTCGTCGAGACGTTCTTCGAGTTCCTGGCCCAAGAGGTGCGCGAGTACCTCGCGGAGCTCGGCTTCCGCTCGCTGGAGGAGGCGATCGGGCACGCCGAACTGCTCGACGTCGACCGCGCCGTCACGCACTGGAAGTCCGACGGACTCGATCTGACGCCCGTGCTCGTCGGTCCCGTGTTCGCTGACGACGCCCCGCGATCGCACCGTCGCAACCAGAACCACGAGCTCGAGGAGCACTTCGACCAGGAGCTGATCCGGCACAGCACCGCCGCGCTCGAGCGCGGCGAGCACGTGCAACTGGACTACGCGATCAAGAACACCGAGCGCGCCGTCGGAACGATGCTCGGCCACGAGGTGACCAAGCGCTACGGCGAGCACGGACTGCCGGAGGGCACGATCGAGGTGCTGCTGCGCGGCTCCGCCGGGCAATCGCTCGGCGCCTTCGTGCCGAACGGCATCACGTTGCGGCTCGAGGGCGACAGCAACGACTACGTCGGCAAGGGGCTGTCGGGCGGACGGATCGTTGTGCGCCCGCCGCGCGACGCCGTTCTTGCGGCGGAACGCAACGTCATCGCGGGCAACGTCATCGGCTACGGCGCCACGCAGGGCAGCATGTTCATCCGCGGTGTCGTCGGTGAGCGCTTCCTGGTGCGCAACTCGGGTGCGACCGCGGTGGTTGAAGGCGTGGGAGACCACGCGCTCGAGTACATGACGGGTGGTCTCGCGGTCATCCTCGGCAGCACCGGCCGCAACCTCGGCGCCGGAATGTCGGGAGGGACGGCGTACATCTACGACCTGAAGCGAGAACGCGTCAACCGCGACGCGCTCGCCAGCGGCGAGTTGGAGCTGCACCCGCTCGACAGCGCCGACAAGGAGATCTTCGTCGACCTGCTGCGCCAGCACATCGAGGAGACCGACTCGGCACTCGCTTCGCGACTGCTCGATGACATCGATCACTCGATCGAGAAATTCGTCAAGGTTGTTCCTCGCGACTATGCCGCGGTGCTGAAGACACGACAAGCCGCGCTCGACGAGGGACTCGATCCCGACGGCGACGTGACGTGGCAACGAATTCTGGAGGTGACCGGTGGCTGATCCCAAAGGCTTTTTGAAGACCCAGGAGCGCGAGCTCCCTAAGCGTCGGCCTGTGCCGGTCCGCATCATGGACTGGAAAGAGGTCTACGAGAATCAGGATCCGGCGCAGCTTCGGCGGCAGGCCGGTCGCTGCATGGACTGCGGTGTGCCGTTCTGCCACGCCGGCTGCCCGCTCGGCAACCTGATTCCCGAGTGGAACGACCTGATGTGGCGCGGCGAAGGGCGTCAAGCGATCGAACGCCTCCACGCGACCAACAACTTCCCGGAGTTCACCGGGCGGCTGTGCCCCGCGCCGTGCGAGTCGAGTTGTGTGCTCGGCATCAACCAGCCGGCGGTCACGATCAAGCAGGTCGAGGTCTCGATCATCGACCAGGCGTTCTCGAACGGATGGGTGACCCCGCATCCGCCCGAGCGCCTCACCGGCAAGACGGTCGCCGTCGTCGGCTCCGGCCCCGCTGGCCTCGCCGCGGCGCAGCAGCTCACACGCGCCGGCCACACCGTCGCGGTGTTCGAGCGCGATGACCGCATCGGCGGACTGCTTCGCTACGGCATCCCGGACTTCAAGATGGAGAAGCGCCAGATCGAGCTGCGGCTCGCTCAGATGCAGGCCGAAGGAACCCGCTTCCGGGCGGGCGTCGAGATCGGCCGCGACATCTCCTGGGATGACCTGCGGACGCGCTACGACGCCGTCGTGGTGGCGACCGGGGCCACGGTTCCGCGCGACCTGCCGATCCCCGGTCGTGATGCCCTCGGCGTTCACTTCGCGATGGAGTACCTGGTTCAGCAGAACAAGGTCGTCGCGGGCGGCACGGTGCCGAACCAGATCACGGCCGAAGGCAAGCACGTCGTGGTGATCGGCGGCGGCGATACCGGTGCCGACTGCATCGGCACCGCGCACCGTCAGGGTGCGTTGAGTGTGACGAACCTCGCCATCGGCGTGCAGCCGCCGAGCGAGCGCCCCGAGCACCAGCCGTGGCCGATGGACCCGACGCTCTTCGAGATCTCGAGCGCGCACGAGGAGGGCGGCGAGCGGATGTTCCTCGCCTCCACGGTCGAGTTCTTGACCAACGACGCCGGCGAAGTCCGGGCCCTGCGCGTGGCCGAGACCGAGTACCTCGACGGTCGCCGTGTGCCGAAGTCGGGCACCGAGCGTGAGATCCCCGCCGACCTCGTCCTCATCGCGATGGGTTTCACCGGTCCCGAGAAGGAGTACCTCGCCGAGCAGATCGAGATCCCCTTCGATGACCGCGGCAACGTCGTCCGTGACGACGACTACCAGACATCGCTCGCGGATGTCTTTGTCGCCGGAGATGCCGGTCGCGGCCAGTCGCTCATCGTCTGGGCCATCGCCGAGGGCCGTGCCGCGGCCGCCGCGGTGGACCGCTACCTTGAAGGGGAGACGCAGTTGCCATCTCCCGTTCGCCCGCGCGATCGAGGGATCACGATCTAAGTAGCCGCACGGTGCACGAACGCCGTGCGGTACTTCGACTCCCACCACCACCACCAATTCGAAGGAAGTCATGAGACGCGCCAAGATCGTCGCCACCCTAGGGCCCGCGACATCGAGTTACGAAAACGTGCGAGCCATCATCGAGGCCGGCGTCAACGTCGCCCGCATGAACCTCAGTCACGGCAGCTACGACGTTCACAACGAGGTCTACGCCAACGTCCGCAAGGCCGCCGCGGATCTCGATGCGCCGGTCGCCGTGCTCGTCGACCTCCAGGGCCCCAAGATCCGCCTCGGCAAGTTCGAGAACGGCCCGCACGAGCTGGCCGTGGGTGACATCTTCACGATCACCACGGAAGATGTGCTGGGAACCAAGGACCTCGTCGGCACGACCTTCAAGGGTCTTCCCGCCGATGTCGCTCCCGGCGACTTCCTGTTGATCGACGACGGCAAGGTCAAGGTCAAGGTTCTCGACACCGACGGTGTCCGCGTGCGCACCGAGGTCATCGTCGCGGGACCGGTCTCCAACAACAAGGGGATCAACCTCCCCGGCGTCGCGGTCAACGTTCCGGCGCTCTCCGAGAAGGACGAGGCGGACCTCCGCTGGGGCCTCGACCTCGGCGCCGACTACATTGCGCTGTCGTTCGTGCGCGACGCCGCCGACGTCACCCGCGTGCACGAGATCATGGCCGAGCAGGGCCGCCGCGTCCCCGTGATCGCGAAGATCGAAAAGCCGCAGGCCGTCGAGAACCTCGAGGAGATCATCGACGCCTTCGACGGGATCATGGTCGCCCGCGGCGACCTGGGCGTCGAGCTGCCGCTCGAGGCCGTCCCGATCGTGCAGAAGCGCGCCGTCGAGCTCTGCCGTCGCATGGCGAAGCCCGTCATCGTGGCGACGCAGATGCTCGAGTCGATGATCTCGAGCCCGGTGCCGACGCGCGCCGAGACCTCCGATGTCGCCAACGCGATCCTCGACGGCGCGGACGCCGTCATGCTGTCGGGCGAGACGAGCGTGGGGGAGTACCCCGTCGTCACCGTCTCGACGATGGCGCGCATCGTCGCCTCCACGGAAGAGCACGGCCTGGAACGCATCCCCGAGCTCGGTACCAAGCCGCGCACCCAGGGCGGGGCGATCACGCTCGCCGCAGCAGAGGTCGCGGACTTCGTCGACGCGAAGTTCGTGTGCGTGTTCACCGAGTCGGGCGATTCGGCGCGCCGAATGTCGCGACTGCGCTTCCGCATTCCGATGAAGGCGTTCACGCCGGACGAAGCGATTCGCCGTCGCATGAACCTCACCTGGGGCATCGAGTCGTTCCTCGTCGAGCGCGTCGATCACACCGACGCGATGTATCGCCAGGTCGACGAGACGCTGCTCGCACGCGGACTCGCCGAGGTCGGAGACAAGGTCGTGGTGATCTCGGGTTCCCCTCCCGGAATCGCGGGGTCGACGAACGACCTGCGCGTGCACGTTGTCGGGGATGCGGTCAATGCCGCAGCACCCGCCTGGCAGAGCGGCGCACACGCCGACTGAGCACCCCTCACGAAGATCCCCTCGACCGAGCGCGTCGTCTCCGGCAGAGTAGAGACGACGTGCTCGGCCCCCAGGAAGTGGAATGAATCGGATGACAGCTGGCCCCGCGGCCCCTGGCTGGTATCCGGACCCCTGGAGAGCGGGATTCTCGCGCTGGTGGAACGGTTCCGCGTGGTCGGAGCATTCGCAGCCGGGGGCGCCCCCGCCACCGAAGGCCGAGCAGACGTATCGGGTCGAACCGGAGGTGGTCGTCGAGCGACAGTCGAGCGCTCCGCAGGCTGCGTCCGACGACCACTTCCGCCGCATGGCCGAAGTCGCCGAGGCGACGCGCACCGCGGAGATCCCGCGCGTCGCACCGCACGCGGCTCTTCCTCCGCGCGAACGGATGCCGGAGGTCCGACGTCGACGCCCGTGGGCCGCCGCCCTCGTGGGTGCAGGCGTCCTGATCGCTCTTGTGGGCAGCGCCAGCGTGGCCATCGGCACCGGGGCGCTCGAGACGCTGGCCGACGTCTCGGCCAGCCAGAACTCCTACGCCAACGATGTCGAGAATCTTCTCGTGACGAGCATCGCCGAGGCCGACGAGGTCGACGTCGAGTCGGTCGAATGTCCCGACCTGACCGAGCGCACCGCGGACACCGAATTCAGCTGCACCGCGATGCTGGCCTCGGGCGAGAAGCTCGCGATCGTCGCGCGCGTCGAGGGCGCCGGCGAGAAGATCGTCTGGATGCACGCGACGCCGTAAACGGTGCCGGATGTGGGACTTGAACCCACACGTCCTCACGGACAACCGATTTTGAGTCGGTCGCGTCTGCCATTCCGCCAATCCGGCCTGTGCCGCCCGCCTTCCGGCGAAGCACAGCATCCCAAACGATACCGTAGGCTGAACGCGTGACAGACCCGCAGGAAACCACCACCACCGCTCCGCGACGCGTCGTCGTTGCCGAGGATGAGTCGCTCATCCGACTCGACATTGTTGAGATCCTTCGTGACAACGGTTTCGAGGTCGTCGGTGAAGCGGGCGACGGGGAAACCGCCGTCGCCCTCGCGACCGAACTGAAGCCGGACCTCGTCGTGATGGACGTCAAGATGCCTCAGCTCGACGGGATCTCGGCCGCCGAACGGCTCTCCAAGAACCACATCGCGCCCGTTGTTCTGCTCACGGCGTTCAGTCAGAAGGAACTCGTCGAGCGCGCGAGCGAAGCGGGCGCTCTCGCCTACGTCGTCAAGCCGTTCACCCCGAGCGACCTGCTGCCGGCGATCGAGATCGCGCTGAGCCGCTACCAGCAGATCGTTGCGCTCGAGTCCGAGGTCGCCGACATGGTCGAGCGCTTCGAGACCCGCAAGCTCGTCGACCGCGCCAAGGGCCTTCTCAACGAGAAGATGGGCCTCAGCGAGCCGGATGCGTTCCGCTGGATCCAGAAGGCGTCGATGGATCGTCGCCTCACCATGCACGATGTCGCGCAGGCGATCATCGAGCAGCTGTCGGCGAAGAAGTAGCGTCTACCGGTCGCGGAGGAAGTTGGTCATCCGCACCGTGGAGAGCCGGCGACCCTGCTCGTCGGTCATCACGATCTCGTGGGTGCAAAGCGTCCGGCCGAGAACGAGCGATCGGCAGGTGCCGGTGACAAGGCCTTCGGTGACCGACCGCGAGTGCGTGGCGTTGATCTCGATGCCGACCGCGTAGCGACCCGGGCCGGCGTGGATCGCGGACGAGATCGAGCCGAGCGACTCGCCGAGCACGACGTGCGCACCGCCGTGCAGCAGTCCGACCACCTGGGTGTTGCCCTCCACCGGCATGGTCGCGACCGAGTACTCCGCCGAGAGCTCCAGGAAGTCGATGTTCATCTTCTGCGCGAGCGCGCCGCCCCCGGTGCCGGTGAGCCGTTCGATGAGTTCGGGATCCAGATCGGCGGGGAGCTTCGTCATGAACTTCCGTTCCTTGAGGTGTCGGGAGCCGCGACTAGGCTGACTCCGTGCCGGACAGCGTCGAAAAGCCTACCCTTCTGATCATTGACGGCCACTCGTTGGCCTTCCGAGCGTTCTACGCGCTCCCGGTGGACAGCTTCGTCACCCGCGACGGGCAGCACACGAATGCGATTCACGGCTTCATCTCGATGCTGCTGAACCTGCTGCAGGCCTACAAACCGACCCACCTCGCGGTCGCCTTCGACATCTCGCGGTTCTCGTTCCGCACGCGCGAATACCCGGAGTACAAGGGCACGCGCGCCGAGACCCCGCCGGAGTTCAAGGGTCAGATTCCCCTGCTGGAGGAGGCGCTCACGGCGATGGGCATCCAGACCCTGAGCAAGGAGGATTTCGAGGCCGACGACATCCTCGCCACGCTCGCGGCGCGGGGGAGCGCCGATGGGTTCAAGGTCTTCGTGGTCTCGGGCGACCGCGACACGATCCAGCTCGTCACCGACGAGGTCACGCTGCTCTACCCGAACGTCCGCGGCGTCTCCGAGCTCAAGGTCTACGACCCCGAGGCCGTGCGCGAGCGCTACGGCATCGAGCCGCAGCAATACCCCGACATCGCCGCCCTCGTCGGCGAGACCAGCGACAACCTGATCGGTGTCGACAAGGTCGGCGAGAAGACCGCCGTCAAGTGGATTCAGAAGTACGGATCCCTCGATGAGGTGATGGCGCACGCCGAGGAGATCACCGGTGTCGTCGGACAGAATCTGCGCGACCAGATGGATCGCGTGGTGCGCAACCGCAAGCTGAACCGCCTGCTTCCCGACATCGAGTTGCCGATGGGTCCCGCCGAGCTGAAGCGCGGAGAGCCGGATGCCGCCGCGATTCGCGAAATCTTCGGCCGACTGCAGTTCCGCACGCTGCTCGATCGCGTCTTCAAGCTGGAGGGCATCACCGATTCCGGAGAGCCGGCCCCCGAGGCGGATGCCACCGCGGTGCCGGCGATCCGAACGATGGTGGACGAAGAACTCGCGAAGTGGCTCGACGACGCCTCGAAGAAGGGCACCGAGCCACTCGGGTTGCGCGTCGCCGCCGTCGACGGTGAGATCACCGGTTTCGGCATCGCGAGCGCCACCGACTCGGCTTGGGTGCCGTGGGCGCCCGGTCGCCCGGACTATGTGGCTCTCGAAGCATGGCTCGCGAGCGACGCACCCAAGTACGTGTACGACGGCAAGGGGCAGGTCACGGCGCTGGCAGCGGCCGGGCTCGAGCTCGGCGGGATCGCCTTCGACGTCAGCCTGGCGGCGTGGCTGTTGAAGCCCTCCTCGAAGTTCGAGAGCCTGGCGAGTCTCGTCTACGCCCAGCTCGGCGAAACGCTCCCCGAGCCCGATCCGCGCCAACTCGTTCCCGAGACCGAGCCGCTCAGCCCCGCCACGGAGGCGTGGTACGTGCGACGACTGGTCGACGAATACACCGAGCAACTCGACGAGGGTTCACTCGGCGTGCTCACCGACATCGAAATCCCGCTGATCTCCGTGCTCGTGCGCATGGAACGCCAAGGCATCACCGTCTCGCGCGAGCTGCTCGCCGGCTTGAACTCGCGCCTGGCGGCGCGCGCTGCCGAGGTGGAGACCGCGGCCTTCGCGACCATTGACCGCGAGGTCAACCTCGGCTCGCCCAAACAGTTGCAGGAGGTGCTCTTCGAGCAGCTCGGGATGCCGAAGACCCGCGCCACCAAGACCGGATTCTCGACCGACGCGGCCGCCCTCGCCGACCTGCAAGACCAGCACCCGCATCCATTCCTGGAGCTGGTGCTCCAGCACCGCGACGCGACGAAGATCCGCCAGATCGTCGAGACGCTCGAGAAGAGCATCGGCGACGACGAGCGCATCCACACCACCTACGAGCAGACCGGCTCCGCGACCGGGCGGATCAGCTCGAACGACCCCAACCTGCAGAACATCCCGATCAAGACCGAGGTGGGTCGCGAGGTGCGCGCCGCGTTCCAGTCCGGCGCCGGGTTCGAGACCCTGCTCACCGCCGATTACTCGCAGATTGAGATGCGGATCATGGCGCACCTCTCCGACGACGAGGGACTCATCGAGGCCTTCCAGTCGGGGGAGGACCTGCACCGTTTCGTCGGCTCGCGCGTCTTCGGCGTTGACCCCTCCGAGGTGACGCCGACGATGCGCACCAAGGTGAAGGCGATGTCGTACGGTCTGGCCTACGGGCTGTCGGCCTTCGGACTCAGCAAGCAGCTGCGCATCGAGCAGTCCGAGGCGAAGGCGCTGATGACCGACTACTTCGCCCGGTTCGGGGGAGTGCGCGACTACCTCCGCGGCGTCGTCGAGCAGGCCCGCGTCGATGGCTACACGACGACGATCTTCGGACGTCGTCGGCCATTCCCGGAGCTGTCCTCGTCGAACCGGGTGCTGCGTGACAACGCGGAGCGTCAGGCGCTCAACTCGCCGATCCAGGGCTCCGCGGCCGACATCATCAAGCGCGCGATGCTGCACATCGACGCCGACATCCGTGAACACGGGCTCGCCTCACGCATGCTGCTCCAGGTGCACGACGAGCTGGTCTTCGAGGTCGGCGAAGGTGAGCTCGAGACGATGACGCGCATCGTCACCGAGCGGATGTCGACCGCGGCAGAGCTCAAGGTTCCCCTCGACGTGCAGCTCGGCACCGGGCCGAACTGGGACGCTGCGGCGCACTAGCTTTCCGGCGTCGGCGAACTACGCTGGCACCATGACGGAAGCTTCGACTCCTCCTGTCCGCACGCCCAGCGCGATCGATGAGATCGCGGAGGAGTGGGTCACCACTCTCGTTGATCTGGACCCCGACTACGCGATCTGGATCGGCGTCGAGGGCCGCACCGGGGAGTACGGCGATCTCTCCCCGGCGGGTCACGAGGAGCGGATCGCGGCGGCGCGCGTCGCGGCGGCGAGGCTGACGGCGGCTGCGCCGGTCGACGCAGTCGACGAGGTGACCAAGACCGATCTGCTCGCGCAACTGAACCTCGACATCGAAAGCGCCGAACTCGGGCTCCACTACCGCGATCTGAACGTCATCGCCTCTCCCGCGCAGGGCATCCGCGACTCCTTCGACCTCATGCCCACGGCAACGGAAGAGAACTGGGCGCGCATCGCCGAGCGCATGTCGAACGTGCCCGGCGCGGTCGGCGGCTACATCCAGACCCTGCGCGAGGGCATCGCACGCGGGGTCGTGCCCGCGCGGCGGCAGGTCACCGAGGTGGCGCAGCAGGCGCGGAAGCACGCCAACCCGTCCGGGTTCTTCGGGGAGTTTGCCGAGGGAGCCGCGGCGGACGGTGAGACGCCGTTGCCCGCCTCGCTGCACGCGTCGCTGCGCGCCGGTGCCGCGACGGCGGCCACCGCCTACGGCGAACTCGCCGAGTTCCTTGAGACTGAGCTCGCCCCGGTCGCCGGCGAGCAGGACGGCGTAGGGCGCGACATGTACGCGCTCCACTCCCGCTCGTTCCTCGGCGCCGAGATCGACCTCGACGAGACCTACGAGTGGGGCATCGCCGAACTCGCGCGCATGATCGAGGAGCAGACCCGCACCGCGGGGGAGATCATGGCGGGAGCCAGTGTCGAGGAGGCGATCGCCGTTCTCGAAGGCGACCCGTCGCGGAAGCTGCACGGCACGAAGGCGCTGCAGGAGTGGATGCAGGAGACCTCGGACCGTGCCGTCGCCGAGCTCGCCAAGACCCACTTCGAGATCCCGGATGCGATCCGCCGACTGGAGTGCATGATCGCGCCGACCCAGGAGGGCGGCATCTACTACACCGGCCCGAGCGACGACTTCTCGCGCCCCGGCCGGATGTGGTGGAGCGTTCCGGAGGGCGTCACCGAGTTCGACACCTGGCGCGAACTCACCACCGTCTATCACGAGGGGATCCCCGGTCACCACCTGCAGATCGGGCAGGCGACCTACAACCGCGGCACGCTCAACACCTGGCGGCGCCAGCTCGCCGGCACGAGCGGTCACGCCGAGGGCTGGGCGCTGTATGCCGAGCGTCTGATGGAGGAACTCGGCTACCTCGATGACCCCGCCGACCGCCTCGGCATGCTCGACGGCCAGCGGATGCGCGCGGCTCGCGTCGTGCTCGACATCGGTGTGCACCTCGGCAAGCCGCGCCTCGACGGCTCCGGCGTCTGGGATCACCAGTACGCGCTCGACTTCATGCGCCAGAACGTCAACATGAACGACGCCTTCGTGCGCTTCGAGGTGAACCGCTACCTCGGCTGGCCCGGACAGGCGCCCTCCTACAAGGTGGGGCAGCGCATCTGGGAGGAGATCCGTTCGGCGGCCCAGCAGCAGGCGGGTGCGAACTTCTCGTTCAAGGACTTCCACAAGCAAGCGCTCGACCTCGGCGGTGTCGGCCTCGACACCCTGCGGTCGGCGCTGCTGGCGTGACTCGCACCGTCGTCGTCGCCGGAGCATCCGGCTTCATGGGTCGGCACCTGGCCGACGAGTTCCGTGCCGCGGGCGACCGCGTCATCACCATCGGGCGCGGGTCCGGAAGCGATGTTCGCTGGTCGGATGCGGAGGGCATCCGAGCGGCAATCGACGGGTGCGCGCTCGTGATCAATCTCGCTGGTCGCACCGTCAATTGCCGTTACACGGCGCGCAACCGGGCCGAGATCGTGGACTCGCGCGTCGACACGACCCGCACGTTGGCGGACGCGATCGGTGTCGCGATGGCGCCGCCGCCGCTGTGGATCAACTCCTCGACCGCGACGATCTACCGGCACGCCGACGATCGCCCGCAGGACGAGGGCGCGGGGGAGCTCGGGACCGGGTTCTCGGTCGAGGTCGCGAAAGCGTGGGAGGCGTCGTTCTTCGAGCGACCACTCGCGGGAACTCGCCGGGTGGCGTTGCGCACCGCGATCGTGCTGGGCGACGGTGGCGTGCTGACCCCGCTCATCCGACTCGTCCGTCTCGGTCTGGGCGGCGCCCACTACGACGCTCCGTGGCTTCCGAGCGCGCGTCGACGCCGGTTCGGCACCGAGCACCGCTTTGGCACGCCGGGCGGTCGCCAGCGCTTCTCCTGGGTGCACCTCGCGGATGTGGTGCGTGTGATTCGCTTTCTCGAGACTCACCCGGAGCTCGACGGGCCGATCAACCTGTCGTCGCCGAATCCCGTCGACGACCGGACCTTCATGGCGGCGCTCCGTCGGGTGCTGCGCGTGCCCGTCGGTCTGCCGATGCATCGTTGGATGCTCGAACCCGGCGCGTGGGTGATCCGCACCGAGACCGAGCTCGTGCTGAAGAGTCGGTGGGTGGTCCCGACGCGGCTGCTCGAGGCTGGGTACGCGTTCGAATACCCCGAAATCGACGGCGCACTGCGGCAGGTCGTGGACTCGAGGGCCAAGAATCGCTAGACTCGAGTGTTGCTTTCGCAACGTTCTGTCCGCATGCCTGCGGCGACCGCAACCCGCAACACCCGTCTCAGGCCCTATTTTGTCCCCATTCGGAGCATCTACTACATGACCACCGCAACGACCGCCACGGCCCCCAAGCAGGTCGCCATCAACGACATCGGATCTGCTGAAGACTTCCTGGCCGCGGTCGAAAAGACCCTGAAGTTCTTCAACGACGGAGACCTCATCGAAGGCACCGTCGTCAAGATCGACCGTGACGAGGTTCTCCTCGACGTCGGCTACAAGACTGAGGGTGTCATCCCCTCTCGCGAACTTTCGATCAAGCACGACGTCGACCCCAGCGAGGTCGTCAACGTCGGCGACAGCGTCGAGGCCCTCGTTCTCCAGAAGGAGGACAAGGAAGGCCGGCTGATCCTCTCCAAGAAGCGTGCTCAGTACGAGCGTGCGTGGGGCGACGTCGAAAAGATCAAGGACACCGATGGCGTCGTGACCGGTCAGGTCATCGAGGTCGTCAAGGGTGGGCTCATCGTCGACATCGGCCTCCGCGGCTTCCTCCCGGCCTCGCTCATCGAGCTGCGCCGCGTGCGCGACCTCACGCCGTACCTCGGCCAGGAGATCGAGGCGAAGATCCTCGAGCTCGACAAGAACCGCAACAACGTCGTCCTGAGCCGCCGCGCGCTGCTCGAGCAGACGCAGAGCGAGTCGCGTTCGACCTTCCTCAACAACCTCCAGAAGGGCCAGGTCCGCAAGGGCGTCGTGTCCTCGATCGTCAACTTCGGTGCGTTCGTCGACCTGGGTGGCGTGGACGGCCTCGTGCACGTCTCCGAGCTCTCGTGGAAGCACATCGAGCACGCCAGCGAGGTCGTCGAGGTGGGCCAGGAGGTCACCGTCGAGATCCTCGAGGTCGACCTCGACCGCGAGCGCGTGTCGCTCTCGCTCAAGGCGACGCAGGAAGACCCGTGGCAGGTGTTCGCCCGGACCCACGCGATCGGTCAGATCGCTCCGGGTAAGGTCACCAAGCTCGTTCCGTTCGGCGCCTTCGTGCGCGTCGCGGACGGCATCGAGGGCCTGGTTCACATCTCGGAGCTCAGCGGCAAGCACGTCGAGCTCGCCGAGCAGGTCGTGTCGGTCGGCGAGGACGTCTTCGTCAAGGTCATCGACATCGACCTCGACCGTCGCCGCATCTCGCTGAGCCTCAAGCAGGCCAACGAGGGCATCGACCCGAACAGCTCGGAGTTCGACTCCGGCCTCGCCGCGCTCTACGGCATGGTCACCGAGTACGACGAGCAGGGCAACTACAAGTTCCCCGAGGGCTTCGACGCGACGAGCGGCGAGTGGCTCGAGGGCTTCGACACCCAGCGCGAGGCGTGGGAGGCCGAGTACGCGGCCGCCCAGACCCGCTGGGAGGCCCACAAGGCGCAGATCATCGCCGCCGAGGCCGCGGATGCGGCTGCCGAGAGCGCGCCGCGTGCGGCGTCCTCGGGTTCGGCATCGGGCGGGTTCTCGAGCGAGTCGAGCTCGGCGGGAACCCTCGCCGACGACGAGTCGCTCGCCGCGCTTCGCGAGAAGCTGTCGAGCAGCAACTAAGTCAGCTTCTCAGCGGGTCGGCTGCCTTCGGGCAGCCGACCCGCTGGTCGTTTCCGGCCAGGCGCGCCACCCCGACCGCGGCGAGTTTGCCTACGCGGTGCCGCCGCGGTGCGGGATCGGGGGAATCGTTCCACCGTCCCGCGCGGTGCGCCGGGCAGCAGCGCGGCGGCGCATGCGGCGCCGCAGCAGCACGAAGCCGACGATGAGGCTCGCGAGTCCGGCGATGACAAGCACGGGCAGCACGATCGCCAGGGCGCTGAGAACCAGCGCCGACAGGTCTTCGACCGTGCTGAGGACGGGCGCCGCGACCCCGGCGGTCGCCGCGTTGGCGATCGGCCGCGCCGCCATCTTGCCCGCGTGGACGGTCAGGGCCAGGACGATCCCGATGACGATCGGAACCCACTGGTTGCTGGCGAAGAACGCCGCCGGATCCGTCACCGTGGCCGTCTCGGCGGCGGTGCCGGAGCCGAACACGATTCCGCCCGACGCGGGACGCACCACCGTCTGGATCCAGTCGTTGATGGTGTCGACCGCCGGAATCTTGTCGGCCACGATCTCGAGCAGCAGCAGCACCGCGAGAATTCCGAGCACCCACTCGTTCTCCAGCCATGCCCACCCGGCCGGCAGGTTGACGACGTCGAACAGCCGACTCGAGAGGCCGAGCACGAGCATCGGGATGTACGCGTTGAGGCCGGCGGCCGCCGCGAGACCCGTTCCGGTCAGGAACTCCAGCATGCGGTGAGGCTAGCACCCGCCCGCACTCCGGGCGATCGCCACTAGCATGACGGGATGCTGCTCGTCGCCGTCACCGGGGGGATCGCCTCCGGCAAGTCGTCCGTCGCGAGCCGGCTCGGCGAGCTCGGCGCCGTCGTGGTCGACGCGGACCAGCTGGCGCGTGACGTCGTCGCACCGGGGGAGCCGGCGCTCGAGCGCATCGCCGAGGTGTTCGGCGCGGGCGTCATCGCGGCGGATGGAACTCTCGATCGGGCGGCCCTCGCCTCCCTCGTGTTCCGCGATCCCGAGAAGCGCCTCGCCCTGAACGAGATCACGCATCCGGCCGTCGGCGCGCTCTCGCAGGCGCGTTTCGCCGAGGCCGCAGCCCAGGATGCGAACGCGATCGTCGTCTACGACGTCCCGCTCCTGGCCGAGAGCGGTGCGCGGCTCGGGGAGTTCGACCTCGTCGTGGTCGTGCACGCCGACAGCGACACCCGGATTCAGCGGCTGGTCGAACTGCGCGGCATGACCCGGGAGGAGGCGCGGCACCGGATCAACTCGCAGGCCAGTGACGCCGAGCGGCTTGCGATCGCCGACGTCGTGATCGACGCCAACGGCACACTCGCCGACACCCGCGCGCAGGCCGAGGCGCTGTGGAGCTCGCTGCGAGCCCGGCAGTCTGACGGTGGTCGCGCCTAGGCTGGAGCCATGGAGCCCACGCGTGCTGTTCGACCGTTCGAGGTCGTCAGCGAGTATCAGCCGAGCGGCGATCAGCCGGCCGCGATCGCCGAACTCGCGCACCGGGTGACGGCGGGCGAGAGCGATATCGTGCTGCTCGGCGCCACCGGAACCGGCAAGTCGGCGACGACGGCCTGGCTCATCGAGCAAGTCCAGCGCCCCACGCTCGTGCTCGCGCACAACAAGACGCTCGCGGCGCAGCTCGCGAACGAGTTCCGCGAACTCATGCCGAACAACGCGGTCGAATACTTCGTCAGCTACTACGACTACTACCAGCCCGAGGCCTACGTTCCGCAGTCCGACACCTTCATCGAAAAGGACTCGTCGATCAACGCCGAGGTCGAGCGACTGCGGCACTCGACGACGAACTCGCTGCTGAGCCGTCGCGATGTCGTCGTCGTCTCGACGGTGTCGTGCATCTACGGGCTCGGCGCCGCCGAAGAGTACCTGGGCGCGATGACGGCGCTACAGGTTGGAGAACACATCTCGCGTGATCGCCTGGTGCGCCGTTTCATCAACATGCAGTACGAGCGCAACGACATCGACTTCAGCCGCGGCAAGTTCCGCGTGCGCGGCGACACGATCGAGATCATTCCCGTCTACGAAGAGCATGCCGTGCGCATCGAGATGTTCGGCGATGAGATCGAGGCGCTCTACGCCCTGCACCCGCTGACCGGCGAGGTGCTGCAGAAGATGGATGCGGTCTCCGTCTTCCCAGCGACCCACTACGCGGCGAGCACCGAGGCGATGCAACGCGCCATCGGAACGATCCGCGAGGAACTCGCCGAGCGTCTCGACGAGTTCGAAAAGCAGGGGAAGCTGCTCGAGGCGCAGCGCATCCGCATGCGCACGAGCTTCGACCTCGAGATGATGGAGCAGATCGGCTTCTGCAACGGCATCGAGAACTACTCGCGCCACATCGACGGCCGGCAGCCGGGCCAGCCGCCGAACACGTTGCTCGACTACTTCCCCGACGACTTTCTCGTCGTGATCGATGAGTCGCACCAGACCGTGCCGCAGATCGGCGCGATGTATGAGGGAGACGCGAGCCGCAAGCGCACCCTCGTCGACCACGGCTTCCGACTGCCGAGCGCCCTCGACAACCGGCCGCTGCGCTGGGAGGAGTTCCTCGAGCGCGTCGGGCAGAAGGTCTACCTCTCCGCGACGCCCGGCCGGTATGAGCTGGGCGTGGCCGACGGCGTCGTCGAGCAGATCATTCGACCCACCGGTCTGGTCGATCCCGAGATCGTGGTCAAGCCGAGCGCCGGCCAGATCGACGATCTGCTGGAAGAGATCCAGGTGCGGGCCGAGCGCGACGAGCGCGTGCTCGTCACGACCTTGACCAAGAAGATGGCCGAAGAACTCACCGCCTTCCTCGACGAGCACGGTGTCCGCGTGCGCTACCTGCACTCCGACGTCGATACGCTGCGTCGCGTCGAGCTGCTGACCGAGCTTCGAGCGGGCGTTTACGACGTGCTCGTCGGCATCAACCTCCTGCGTGAGGGGCTCGACCTGCCGGAGGTCTCGCTCGTCGCGATTCTCGACGCCGACAAGGAGGGATTCCTGCGCTCCTCGACCTCGCTCATCCAGACCATCGGGCGCGCGGCGCGCAACGTGGGCGGGCAGGTGCACATGTACGCCGACAACCTGACCGATTCGATGAAGCGGGCGCTCGAGGAAACCGACCGGCGTCGCGAGAAGCAGGTCGCCTACAACCTTGAGCACGGGATCGACCCGCAGCCGCTGCGGAAGAAGATTGCCGACATCACCGCGGTGCTCGCGCGCGAGGGCGCCGACACGGCGAAGCTGCTCGCCGAGCGCGGCGGAAAGAAGCGTTCCCCCACCCCGAACCTGCGCCGCGAAGGCGTGGGCGCCGCCGGCGCCGCCGAGCTCGAGTCGATCATCTCCGATCTCAACGACCAGATGCTGCAGGCCGCCGCCGAGCTGAAGTTCGAGCTCGCCGCGCGGCTGCGCGACGAACTCGGCGACCTCAAGAAGGAGCTGCGGCAGATGGAGGCGGCGGGGCACGTGCGATGAGCGCCCCCGCTCGGTGCCGACGACAAGGCGGTTTCGCCGTGGGCGTGCGCCCACGACGAGCGCAATGACGGCAGCGCTCCGTAGACTCGCGGGGTGTCGATTTCTGCCGTGCCCGCAAAAGCCTCCCAGAACTCCGTTCTGAGCGTTCGAGGTGCGCGAGTCCACAATCTGAAGAACGTCGACCTGGAGATTCCGCGCGATTCCCTCGTGGTCTTCACGGGGCTCTCCGGTTCCGGCAAGTCCAGCCTCGCCTTCGACACCATCTTCGCCGAGGGGCAGCGCCGCTACGTCGAGTCGCTCTCCTCGTATGCCCGGCAGTTCCTCGGCCAGGTCGATCGGCCCGACGTCGACTTCATCGAAGGCTTGAGCCCGGCCGTCTCGATCGACCAGAAGTCGACCAACCGCAACCCGCGGTCCACCGTCGGCACCATCACCGAGATCTACGACTACATGCGCCTGCTCTGGGCGCGCATCGGCATTCCGCACTGTCCCGAGTGCGGGGAGCGCATCCAGCGGCAGACGGTGCAGCAGATCGCCGACCAGCTGATGGAGCTCGAAACCGGCACGCGCTACCAGGTGCTCGCGCCGGTGGTCAGCCAGAAGAAGGGCGAATTCGTCGACCTGTTCGCCGAACTGGCGGCGAGCGGGTACTCGCGCGCCGTCGTCGACGGCGACATGGTCCAGCTCACTGAACCGCCGACGCTCAAGAAGTCGTACAAGCACGACATCTCGGTCGTCGTCGACCGGCTCGTCGCCTCCGATGAGCTGCTGACGCGGCTGACCGATTCGCTCGAGACGGCACTCCGGCTGACCGACGGGATCGTGATGATCGATTTCGTCGACGTCGAAGGCGCGGGAGGCATTCGCACCTTCAGCGAGAAGCTCTCCTGCCCCAATCAGCACCCGATCCAGCTGACCGAGATCGAACCGCGCACCTTCTCCTTCAACGCGCCCTTCGGCGCCTGCCCCGAATGCTCGGGCCTCGGCACCAAGATGAGCGTCGACTCCGAACTGCTCATCGGCGACCCCGAGCTGACGCTCAACGAGGGCGTCATCCTGCCGTGGAACCAGGGCGGAAAGGGCCTCTACAGCTACTTCCAACGCCTCCTGGAGGGCCTGGCCCGCGATCTCGACTTCTCGCTGGACACGCCCTGGGGCGAGTTGAGCGAGGAGGTGCAAACCGCGATCCTGCGCGGCAACGACTTCGAAGTCTCGGTGCAGTGGCGCAACCGCTTCGGCCGCACCATGAAGTATTCGACCGGTTTCGAAGGCGTCATGCCCTACATCGAACGCAAGTACCACGAGGCCGAGTCCGACTGGTCACAGCAGCGCTACGGGGAGTACCTGCGCGAGATCCCGTGCCCGGTCTGCGACGGCAAGCGGCTGAAGCCCGAGATCCTTGCGGTGCAGGTGGCCGGCAGCAGCATCTCCGACGTCGCCGAGTTGAGCCTTCAGGAGTCGTACGAGTTCATGGCCGAGCTCTCGCTCACCGAGCGGGAGGCGCGCATCGCCGCCCAGGTGCTGCGCGAGATCCGCGTGCGCCTGGAGTTCCTGCTCGAGGTCGGTCTCGGCTATCTGACGATGGCCCGCGCGGCCGGCAGCCTCTCCGGCGGTGAGGCGCAGCGCATCCGGCTCGCGACCCAGATCGGATCCGGGCTCACCGGCGTGCTCTACGTGCTCGACGAACCGAGCATCGGCCTGCACCAGCGCGACAACCGACGACTGATCGACACCCTCGTCAAACTCAAGAACCTCGGCAACACGCTGATCGTCGTCGAGCACGACGAAGACACGATCCGTACCGCCGACTGGATCGTCGACATCGGTCCGGGCGCGGGGGAGCACGGCGGCGAGGTGGTGCACTCCGGCGGCTACGACGAGCTGCTCGCCAACCGTCGCTCGATCACGGGCGACTACGTCGCCGGCCGCCGGTCGATCGCGGTGCCCGTCGAGCGTCGCACGATCGACCCGGCACGCGTCATCACGGTCGAAGGCGCACGCGCCAACAATCTCAAGGATGTGACGGTCGAGTTCCCGCTCGGCGTCTTCGTCGCCGTGACCGGCGTCTCGGGCTCCGGCAAGTCGAGCCTGGTCAACGACATCCTCTACAAGGTGCTCGCGAACCAGTTGAACGGCGCCAAGCAGGTGCCCGGCAAGCACAAGCGTGTGCTCGGGCTCGACCAACTCGACAAGGTCGTGCACGTCGACCAGGCGCCGATCGGGCGCACGCCGCGCTCGAACCCGGCCACCTACACGGGCGTCTTCGACCGCATCCGCGCGCTGTTCGCCGAGACGATCGAGGCGAAGGCCCGCGGCTATCAACAGGGCCGATTCAGTTTCAACGTCAAGGGCGGGCGCTGCGAGAACTGCTCCGGCGACGGCACCATCAAGATCGAGATGAACTTCCTCCCCGACGTCTATGTGGCGTGCGAGGTCTGCGAGGGCGCACGGTACAACCGCGACACCCTGCAGGTGCACTACAAGGGCAAGAACATCGCCGAAGTGCTCGAGATGCCGATCAGCGAAGCGGCCGAGTTCTTCGAGCCGATCACCGCCATCCACCGCTATCTGAAGACACTCGTCGACGTCGGGCTCGGCTACGTGCGACTCGGCCAGAGCGCCACGACGCTCTCCGGCGGCGAGGCGCAGCGCGTCAAGCTCGCGACCGAGCTGCAGAAGCGGTCCAACGGGCGCAGCGTCTACGTGCTCGACGAGCCGACGACCGGGTTGCACTTCGAAGATGTGCGCAAGCTCTTGCTCGTGCTCGACGGGCTCGTCGACAAGGGCAACACGGTCATCGTGATCGAACACAATCTGGACGTGATCAAGAGCGCCGATTGGCTGATCGACCTGGGACCCGAGGGCGGCGCGGGCGGCGGCGGCGTGCTCGCCGTCGGGACGCCCGAACACCTCGCCACCGTCGACGAGAGCCACACCGGACTCTTCCTGCGCGAGCTCTTCGAGGCCGAACGCGGGGCGGGTGGCCGGAAGGCCGGCTGATGGCCGCCCCGGTTTCGCGACCGCCGCGCGCCGACACCCTCGCCTGGCGACCCAAGCCGAGCGAGATCCCCACCGGCCCCGGCGTCTACCGTTTTCGGGACGGCACGGGACGCGTGCTCTATGTCGGTAAGGCGATCAACCTCCGCGCCCGCCTCGCCAACTACTTTCAACCGCTCAAGAGCCTTCACGAGCGCACCCGGCACATGGTGCTCTCGGCCGCGAGCGTCGAATGGACCAGCGTCGGAAGCGACGTCGAGGCGCTCCAGCTCGAGTACAGCTGGATCAAGGAGTATGCGCCGCCGTTCAACATCAAGTTCCGCGACGACAAGACCTACCCGCTGATGGCGATCACGCTCGCCGACGAGGCACCGCGCGTCATGGTCACCCGCAACGATCGGATCCCCGGCGCCAAGTACTTCGGTCCGTACCCGAAGGTGTGGGCGGTGCGCGAGACGATCGACGAGATGGTGCGGGCCTTCCCGATTCGGACCTGTTCGGATGCGAGCTACAAGCGAGCCATGCAGACCGGTCGCTCGTGTTTTCCCGGCCAGATCGGCCGCTGCGGGGGACCGTGCTCGCAGCGCGTGACGGTGGCCGAGCACCGGAAGATCGTCGACCAGTTCATCGCGTTCATGTCCAGCCACGATCGACGGTTCATCGCCGAGCTGGAGAAGCAGATGGCGGCCGCCTCGGCGGAACTCGACTTCGAGCACGCCGCGGTGCTGCGCGACCGCATCCACGCACTCCAGAACGTTCTCGAAAAGAGCGCCGTCGTGCTGCCGGGAGCGCCCGACGCGGACGTGTTCGGCATCGACCACGATGAACTCGCCGCCGCCGTGCAGCAGTTCATGATCCGGGGTGGGCGCGTGCGCGGCGTGCGCTCGTGGGTCGTCGACAAGGAGCTCGACGTGCCGCTCGATGAGCTCGTCGAGTCGGTGCTCGAGCGCGCCTACGACCGCGACGAGCCGCCCAAGGAGGTCGTGGTGCCCGCGCTCCCCGTCGACGCGCCCGCCCTGGAGACCTGGCTCACCGGCCGGCGTGCGAAAGGCCGCGTGTCGGTGCGCACGGCGCAGCGCGGCGATCGGGCCGCCGTGCTCGAGACAGCGACCCTCAACGCGCGCCAGGCGCTCGCGCTGTACAAGTCGCGCCGCAGCGCCGACTACGTGGCCCGCACCACCGCGCTCAACGAGCTGGCGGAGGCGCTCGGGCTCGCCGAGGCTCCGCTGCGGATCGAGTGCTACGACGTGTCGCACCTGGGTGGCACCGGGATCGTCGCGTCCATGGTGGTGTTCGAGGACGGACTGCCCAAAAAGAGCGACTACCGCAAGTTCTCGATCGCCGAGTACGCGGACGACACCGCCGCACTCGCCCAGGTGATGCGCCGCCGACTGGCCCGGCTCGACGATGACCCCTCCGGCGTCGAGACCGAGGGGGAGTCGCCGCGACGCCGATTCGCCTACCGTCCCGGACTCCTGCTGGTCGACGGCGGACAGCCGCAGGTCGCGGCGGTCGCGCGCGTGCTCGACGAACTCGGAATCGATGACATCCCGGTGGTCGGCATCGCCAAGCGCCTCGAAGAGCTCTGGCAGCCCGGGAGCGACTTCCCGGTGATCCTGCCGCGCAACAGCGAGGCGCTGTTCCTGGTGCAGCGACTCCGGGACGAGGCGCACCGATTCGCCATCACGTTCCAGCGCCAGAAGCGGAAAGCCAGCGTGTCGTCGACGCTCACCGACATCCCCGGACTCGGCCCGGCGCGGGTGAAGGAGCTGCTCGCGCACTTCGGCTCCGTCTCCCGGCTGCGCGGCGCCAGCGCCGACGAGGTCGCCGAGGTCCGCGGAATCGGACCCGCCCTGGCCGCGTCGATCGTCGCTAGGCTGAACCCACCCGAGGGAAAGCAGCCCAGCGCATGACCGATACCCGAGCCGAGCGCGAGATCCTTCTCGTCACCGGCATGTCCGGCGCGGGCAGGTCCACGGTCGGCAACGCACTGGAAGACCTCGGCTGGTACGTCGTAGACAACCTGCCGCCGCAGATGCTGCGCCCGCTCGTCGAGCTCGCCGAGCACACCGGGGAGGCGATTCCCCGGGTGGCGGCGGTCGTCGACATTCGCGGCGGCAAGCTCTTCGCCGACGTCGAAGCGGCGCTGGAGCTCCTGCGCGGCTCGGCGGCGGTCCGTGTCGTCTTCCTCGATGCCACCGACGCGGTGCTCGTGCGCCGCTTCGAGCAGGTTCGCCGTCCGCATCCGCTCCAAGGGCAGGGGACGCTCCTCGACGGGATCGCCGAAGAGCGTCGCCGAGTGCAGGCGCTGCGCGCGGCGAGCGACCTGATCATCGACACCTCGGACCTCAACATCCACGAGCTGTCTCGCGTGGTCAACGATCACTTCGGCGACGCCGCCAGCAAAGAGACGCGCGTGACCATCATGAGCTTCGGCTACAAGTACGGGCTCCCGCCCGACGCCGACCTGGTGGCCGACTGCCGCTTCCTGCCGAACCCGTTCTGGATCCCGGAGTTGCGTCCGCACACCGGCCAAGACGCCGAGGTGCGAAACTACGTCCTCGGCCAGCCCGATGCGGATACATTCATCTCGGCATATCTGACGGCGTTGGGCCCCGTGCTCACGGGGTACCGTAAGGAGAACAAAAGACACGCGACGATCGCCATCGGCTGTACCGGTGGAAAGCACCGCTCGGTGGCCGTCGCTGAAGAACTCGCTCGACGCATGAACGCCCTGCCCGGCGTTGCGGTCAGCGTGAAGCACCGCGACCTCGGTCGCGAATAGAAGACGAAGGGCATCCGGTGGCACTGACCTCCGACGTGAAAGAAGAACTCACGGCCGTCGAACTCGGCAAGACGACCGTTCGAGCCGCCGAGCTGACGGCACTGCTGCGCTTTGCCGGCGGCCTGCACATCATCTCCAACCGCATCGCGGTCGAGGCCGAAGTCGACTCCCCGCAGATCGCGCGACGCATCCGCAAAGATCTCGCCGAGCTCTACGGGATCCGCAGCGACGTCTCGGTGATCTCCGGCAGCAACGCGCGGCGATCCAACAGCTATCTCGTCCGCGTCATGGAGGGCGGCGACACGCTCGCCCGCCAGACCGGCCTTCTCGACGCGCGTCGTCGTCCCGTGCGCGGCCTCCCCAACCGGCTCACCACCGGCTCGCGCGAAGAACTCGCGGCGATCTGGCGTGGTGCGTTCCTCGCGGCAGGTTCGCTGTCCGACCCGGGGCGGTCGGCCGCCCTCGAGATCTCGTGCCCGGGCAACGAGTCGGCCATGGCGCTCGTCGGTGCCGCGGGCCGACTCGGGATCTCCGCCAAGGCGCGCGAGGTGCGCGGCGTGCACCGCGTCATCGTGCGCGAGACCGAAGCGATCGCCGAAATGCTGCGCGCGATCGGCGCCGAGAAGACGCTGGGGGACTGGGAGGCGCTGCGACAGCGACGCGAAGTGCGGGCGACCGCCAACCGGCTCGTCAACTTCGACGACGCCAACCTGCGCCGCTCCGCCCAGGCAGCCGTCGCCGCCTGCGCCCGCGTGGAGCGCGCGCTCGAGATCCTCGGCGACGACGTGCCGGAGCACCTGCGCTACGCGGGCGAACTGCGACTGAACCACCGCGACGCGAGCCTCGACGAGCTCGGCCACCACGCCGATCCGCCGATGACGAAGGACGCCGTCGCTGGACGCATCCGACGCCTCTTGGCGATGGCCGATAAGTCGGCGAGCGACCGGGGCATCCCGGGCACCGAATTTGGCGTCCCGGCCGAGCTCGCCGACTGAGCCACCGGCGCCGAACGTTGCGGCGCTGACCTGCGCCCACCGGCGCGCAACCCTAGACTGGAATCGTCACTCGGGCGCGGAATCTGCGCCCCCGGAGACCGAACGCGAGGAGAGACA
Organism: uncultured Schumannella sp.; assembly: GCF_905479755.1. GTDB lineage: Bacteria > Actinomycetota > Actinomycetes > Actinomycetales > Microbacteriaceae > DCRR01. The sequence continues at coordinate 89,191 of NZ_CAJQNT010000010.1, forward strand.
ACCGATGGCCGTGTACACGCTTCCCGAACTTCCCTACGACTACGCAGCCCTGGAGCCGCACATCAGCGCGCGCATCATGGAGCTTCACCACGACAAGCACCACGCCGCGTATGTGGCCGGCGCGAACACGGCGCTCGAGCAGCTCGCCGAGGCCCGCGACTCGGGCAACTTCGGTTCGATCCCGAAGCTCGAAAAGGACCTCGCCTTCCACCTCGGCGGCCACATCAACCACTCCATCTTCTGGAAGAACCTGTCGCCGAACGGCGGCGACAAGCCGACCGGTGAGCTGGCGGCAGCGATCGACGAGTTCTTCGGCTCGTTCGACAAGTTCGTCGCGCACTTCACGGCCGCGGCGATGAGCCTGCAGGGCTCCGGTTGGGCCGTCCTCGCCTGGGATCCGGTGGGCTCGCGCCTCCTGATCCACCAGCTCTTCGACCAGCAGGGCAACACCCCGCTCGGCGTCATTCCGATCCTCCAGCTCGATATGTGGGAGCACGCCTTCTACCTCGACTACGTCAACGTCAAGGCGGACTACGTGAAGGCCTTCTGGAACATCGCCAACTGGGCCGACGCGGGCGCACGCTTCGAAAGCGCGCGCAAGACCGGCGACGGGCTCCTGCTACTGTCGTAGAGGTCCCGTGCGGGGAGTTCCGGCCCCCCGCACGCACCCGATTTACCCCACCACAACCACCACAAAACCGGATGCGCGTGCGCGCGCTGCAGCTAGGAGACCCAGTGTCCGTCAAGATCGGTATCAACGGATTCGGCCGCATCGGCCGCAACTTCTTCCGCGCCGCCCTCGCCAAGGGCAGCGACATCGAGATCGTCGCCGTCAACGACCTCACCGACAACAAGTCGCTTGCCCACCTCCTCAAGTACGACACCATCACCGGCCGTCTGGACGCCACGGTGGAGTACGACGAGACGCAGATCATCGTGAACGGCAAGGCCATCAAGGTCTTCGAAGAGCGTGACCCCGCGAACCTGCCCTGGGGCGAGCTCGGCGTCGACATCGTGATCGAGTCGACCGGCCGCTTCACCAAGTCGTCGGATGCCGCGAAGCACGTTGCCGCCGGCGCCAAGAAGGTCATCGTGTCGGCCCCGGCCTCGGGCGACGACGTCGCCACGCTCGTGCTCGGCGTCAACGAGGACAGCTACGACCCCGCCGTGCACACGATCATCTCGAACGCGTCCTGCACGACGAACTGCCTCGCGCCGCTCGCCAAGGTGTTCATGGACAACTTCGGCATCGAGCGCGGCCTGATGACCACGGTGCACGCCTACACGGCCGACCAGAACCTTCAGGACGGCCCCCACGGCGACCTCCGCCGTGCGCGCGCCGCGGCCGCGAACATCATCCCGACCTCGACCGGTGCCGCGAAGGCGCTCGGCCTGGTCATCCCGGAGCTCGTCGGCAAGCTCGACGGCTACGCGCTGCGCGTCCCAGTGATCACCGGATCGATCACCGACCTCACGCTCACGGCGACGAAGTCGGTCACGGTCGAGGAGATCAACGCCGCGTACAAGGCGGCCGCCGAGGGTCCGCTCAAGGGCATCCTCAAGTACACCGAGGACGAGATCGTCTCCAGCGACATCGTCGGCGACCCGCACTCCTCGATCTTCGACGCCGGCCTCACCAAGGTGATCGGCGACCAGGTCAAGGTCGCGTCGTGGTACGACAACGAGTGGGGCTACTCGAACCGACTCGTCGACGTCACCGAGTTCGTCGCCGCGCGTCTCTAAGACACAAGGACACGACACCATGGCGCTCCGCACCATCGAGAGCCTCGGTGAGCTCTCCGGCAAGGTCGTTCTGCTTCGCTGCGACCTCAACGTTCCTCTCACAGACGGTGTGATCGGCGACGACGGGCGCATCCGCGCGTCGTTGCCGACCATCAACGCGCTGCTGCACTCCGGTGCGACGGTCGTCGCGATGTCGCACCTCGGACGGCCGGACGGCGAACCGAATCCCGCGTACAGCCTGGCGCCCGTCGCGCAGCGCATGAGCGAGTTGTTGGGTTGCCCCGTGGTCTTCTCGGGCGACACCTTCGGGCCGGGTGCGGTCGAGGCGATCTCGAGCCTCAGCGAGCCCGGCGTCGTTCTGCTGGAGAACCTCCGCTTCCACGCGGGGGAGACGAGCAAGGACGCGGCGGAGCGCGCGGAGTTCGCGGCCAAGCTCGCGGCGCTCGGCGATGTCGTCGTCGAAGACGGTTTCGGAGTCGTGCACCGCAAGCAGGCGAGCGTGTTCGAGCTCGCCGAGCAGCTTCCGAGTGCCGCGGGAACGCTGATCGCGGCCGAGCTGGATGTGCTGGAGCGCCTCACGAGCAAGCCGGAGCGGCCCTACGCGGTCGTTCTGGGCGGCTCCAAGGTGTCCGACAAGCTCGGTGTCATCGGTCACCTCCTGCCGCGCGTGGACACGCTGCTGATCGGCGGCGGCATGCTGTTCACCTTCCTCGCAGCGCTTGGCCACAAGGTCGGCTCGAGCCTGCTGGAAGCCGATCAGATCGAGACCGTGCGCGGCTACCTCGCCGAAGCCGAGAAGCGCGGTGTGGAGATCGTCCTTCCGACGGATGTCGTGGTCGCCTCGACGTTCGGCGCCGACGCGGAGCACGTCGTGGCTCCCGCCGACGGGATCGAGGACACGCCCTTCGGCGCGAGCGGATTGGGCCTGGACATCGGCCCGGAGACCGCTGCGAAGTTCGCGGAGATCATCGCGGGCTCGAAGACGGTCTTCTGGAACGGCCCGATGGGCGTGTTCGAGTTGGCGCCGTTCGCGGCCGGCACCCGCGCGGTCGGCGAGTCGTTGACCGCGGTCGACGGACTGAGCGTCGTCGGCGGGGGAGACTCCGCGGCCGCCATCCGCCAACTCGGGTTCCGTGACGAGCAGTTCGGTCACGTGTCGACCGGCGGAGGCGCAAGTCTTGAATTCCTGGAGGGCAAGCAGCTCCCGGGCCTGGAAGTTCTCGGATGGGAGCAGCACTGATGGCTAGCCGTACCCCGCTCATCGCGGGCAACTGGAAGATGAACCTCGATCACCTGCAGTCGATCGCGTTCGTCCAGAAGCTCGCCTGGACGCTCAAGGATGCGGGCCACGACTTCGGCGCGGTCGAGGTGGCGGTGTTCCCGCCGTTCACCGACCTGCGTTCGGTGCAGACCCTGATCGGTGCCGACGACCTGCCGATCAAGTTCGGCGGCCAGGACCTGTCGCGGTTCGACAACGGTGCGTACACCGGCGAGATCTCCGGTGCGTTCCTCGCGGCCCTCGATGCCGAGTACGTGATCGTCGGACACTCCGAGCGCCGCCAGTACCACGGCGAGACCGACGAACAACTCGCCGAGAAGGTCGCCGCGGCGCACCGTCACGGGCTCGTTCCGATCCTGTGCGTGGGCGAGACCGCCGAAGACCTGGAGCAGCACGGACCGAGCGCCGTTCCCGTGGCCCAGATGCGCGCGGCTCTCGCCGGCGCCGCGAAGGGCAAGGAGATCGTCATCGCCTACGAGCCCGTCTGGGCGATCGGCTCCGGCCAGGCCGCGACCAGTGACCAGGCCCAGCAAGTGTGCGCCGCCTTGCGGGTCGCGCTCGCTGAAGAGCTGGGAGACGAGGTCGCGCAGGCGACGCGCATCCTCTACGGCGGCTCCGTCAAGTCGGGAAACATCGCTGGCTTCATGCGCGAGGCCGACGTGGACGGCGCTCTCGTCGGCGGGGCGAGCCTTCAGCTCGAGGAGTTCGCGAGCATCGTGCGCTTCCAGAAGCACGTCGGCCTGTAGACCAGCCGATATACTGACCCCCGGCCGAGTTTCGGCATCGAAAGGTTTCGCGTGGAATTTCTGACAGTCGCCGTGCAGGTCGTGCTGGGTATCACCAGCCTGCTCTTGACGCTCCTGATCCTGTTGCACCGCGGTCGCGGTGGCGGCCTCTCCGACATGTTCGGAGGCGGCGTGACGTCGAACCTCGGCTCATCGGGTGTCGCCGAGCGCAACCTCAACCGCATCACGGTCATCCTCGCGCTGGTCTGGGTCGCGAGCATCGTCGTGCTCGGCCTCATCATCAAGTTCGACACCGGCGCCTGAGTCACCGGGCCCGACCACTCACTTCACAACGGAGGCATCATGGCATCTGGCGGTAGCGCGATTCGAGGATCCCGCGTCGGATCCGGTCCGATGGGCGAGCAGGACCGCGGGTATCACGCGGACCGCGTCGCGATCTCGTACTGGGATGCTCTCGGCAACGAGACGGTGCGGCACTTCGCGGCGAATCTCCCCGATGAAGAGATCCCCGAGACGATCGACTGCCCCGCATCGGGACTGCCGGCCGGTCGCGACAAGGCGAACCCGCCCGCGGTCTCCAAGATGGAGCCGTACAAGACTCACCTGGCCTACGTCAAGGAGCGTCGCAGCGAGGACGAGGCGAAGCAGATTCTCGACGACGCGGTGCAGCAGTTGCGCGAGCGCCGCGGAACCGCCGCCGCATCCTGAACTGAGCCACCTCGGCGTCGCAGCGTTCGCTGCGGCGCCGTCTCAGTTCGCGGGCAGGTCGTGCGCCGCGGTCCAGTAAGAGTTCGGCGCGATGAGCGCCTCCGGGACCTCCGCCGCCGCGTCCCGGTCGACGAAGAACACGGTGCGCTTTCGCCCTTCGGCGCCGGCTGCCGGAACATCGTTGATGCTCGCGCCCGCGAGCGTCAAGCCCAGAGCACCGGCCTTGTCGGCGCCGGCGAGCACCAGCCAAATGCGGTCCGAGGCGTTGAGCACGGGCAGGGTGAGCGTGAGCCGCTCCGACGGCGGCTTGGGGGAGTCGGTCTCGGCGAGGACGACGCGGTCGGTGTCGTGCACCGCCGCGTGATCGGGAAACAGCGAGGCGATGTGACCGTCCGGGCCCACGCCGAGGAAGGTGACATCGAACCGCGGGAAACGCCGCCCCTCGGGCGCCGCCTCCGCAAGCACCGTCTCGAAGTACTCCGCGGCCGCGTGGATGTCGTCGTGTTCGCCCGGTGCCGGAAAGCTCTTGATCTGCGACTCGTCGAGGGGCAGGTGGTCCAGGAGCGCGTCGCGCGACTGGGTCTCGTTGCGCTCGGCATCGCCGCGCGGAAGGTAGCGCTCGTCGCCCCACCAGAACGTGATCCGACTCCAGTCGACACTGTCGCGCGCGGGGGACGAGTTGATCGCCGCGAGAACCGCGGCTCCCATCGTGCCGCCCGTGAGGCAGACGTGGGCGAACTCCTGCTCTTCGATCACGTCGATGATCTTGGTGATGAAGCGCGCCGCCACACTGCCCGCAAGTGACGACTTGTCGGGGTGGACGAGAACTCGCCGTTCGTTGGTCATAGAGTCTGCCTCACTTGCCACGGGACGACGTCGCGTCGTGCGCGATCGCGTCCATGTGTCCGATTCCTTGCGTGAGGACCTCTCCGTAGAGGTCATCGGGGTCGAGCCTACGCAATTCCTCGGCGAGGCAATCGCGCAGGTTGCGGCGCGGCAGCGAAATGTCGTGAGTCGGCTGGTTCGGCTGACTGAGCGTGGCGACGTTCGGCTGTCCGCGCTCGAGCACGACGTCTCCGGATGCGCGCTCCAACGTGACGCCGTGGATGCCGCTGGATCCGTGTGAGTGGTTGCTCATCTCGAGCGCGACATCGACCTTGAGCTGAAGCCCCAGCCATGCAGCGAGCAGGGATGTCGACGCCGAGTCCGCCGCGCCGCTCACCGAGACGGCCGTGACCGGCTCGTAGGGCGGTTGGTCGAGCACCGCGGCCAGCTGGGCGCGCCAGAGCGTGAGACGGGTCCAGGCGAAGTCGGTGTCGCCGGGACCGTAGTTGCGAGCGAGCATCGTCATCGACTCGAGCGGACTGCCTGCCGCCGCGGAGTCGGTGATGCGCCGCTGGGCGATCCGTCCGAGGGGAGACTTCGCGGGGTTCTCGGGGTGCGCGGTGGGCCACCAGACGACGACGGGGGCGTCCGGCAGCAGGAGGCTCGTTACGAGTCCCTCCTCGTCGCCGCCGACCGCGCCGTAGGCGCGCAGCACGACGACCTCGCTCGCCCCGGCGTCGCCGCCCACGCGAATCTGGCCGTCGAGGCGGGCTTCTTCGTCGTCCGGGTTCTCGCTGCGCGACAGCACGATGACACGCATCGGATGCTCACGGGAGGCGTCGTTCGCCGCCTCGATCGCTTCCTCCTCCGCGCCGTGGACGGCCGCGATGACGAGCGTGAGAACGCGGCCCAGGGCGACGGCGCCGCCCTCTTCACGGATCTTGACGAGAGCCTTCGACACCTGGCTGGTGGTCGTGGCGGGCAGATCGACGATCACGGGCGTCTCCAGACTCGGCCGTCGCGGGCCAATAGCTCATCCGCCGAAGACGGGCCCCAGGTTCCCGGCCGGTACTGCTCCGGTTGCCCCTGGGTGGCCCAGTACTCCTCGATCGGGTCGAGAATCTTCCAGCTGAGTTCAACTTCTTCGTGGCGCGGGAACAACGGCGGGTCACCCAGCAGCACGTCGAGAATGAGGCGTTCGTAGGCTTCCGGGCTCGCCTCGGTGAAGGCATGGCCGTAGCCGAAGTCCATCGTGACGTCGCGCACCTGCATCCCCGCGCCGGGGACCTTGGAGCCGAAGCGAATCGTCACGCCCTCGTCCGGCTGGACGCGGATCACGAGCGCGTTCTGGCCGAGTGCGCTCGTCTGGCTCTCTGCAAACAGGTACTGCGGCGCGCGCTTGAACACGACGGCGATCTCGGTGACCCGACGGCCCAGTCGCTTCCCGGCGCGCAAATAGAACGGCACCCCCGCCCACCGGCGCGTGTTGATGTCGAGGCGCATCGCCGCAAAGGTCTCGGTGACCGAGTCGGGGTTCATGCCGTCCTCGTCGAGGAAGCCCGGCACGCGTTCGCCGCCCTGCCACCCGCTCGAATACTGACCACGTGCCGTCGCCGCCCCGAGGTCCTTCGGCAGACGAACCGCCGACAGCACCTTCTCCTTCTCCGCGCGCAGGTCGGCGGCGTCGAAGGACACCGGCTCCTCCATTGCGGTCAGGGCGAGCAACTGCAGCAAGTGGTTCTGGATCACATCGCGAGCGGCACCGATGCCGTCGTAGTAGCCGGCTCGACCGCCGACCCCGATGTCCTCGGCCATCGTGATCTGCACGTGGTCGACGTAGTTCGCATTCCAGATCGGTTCGTAGAGCTGGTTGGCAAATCGCAGCGCCAGGATGTTCTGGACGGTCTCCTTGCCGAGGTAGTGGTCGATGCGGAACACGCTGTCGGGCGGGAAGACCGACTCGACGACGTCGTTCAACTCGCGCGCCGTCGTCAGGTCGGACCCGAACGGCTTCTCGATGACGACGCGACGCCACTGCCCGTCGACCTGCTCGGCGAGGCCTGAACGGCGCAACTGCTCGGTGACGAGGGGGAACGACTTCGGCGGAATCGACAGGTAGAAGGCGTGGTTGCCCATCGTGCCGCGGTGCGCATCGAGGTCTTCGATCGTCGCCTTGAGCCGGTCGAAGGCCGCATCGTCGTCGAAGTCACCCTGGACGAAGCGGATGCCCTGGCTGAGCTGGCGCCAGACGTCCTCATCGAAGGGCGTCCGCGCGTACTGCTTGACCGCGTCGTGGACCTCTTTCTCGAAGTCCTCGTCCGCCCACTCGCGCCGAGCGAAACCGACGAGCGCGAAGCCCGGCGGCAAGAGCCCTCGGTTGGCGAGATCGTAGACGGCGGGCATCAACTTCTTGCGTGACAGGTCTCCCGTGACACCGAAGATGACCAGTCCGCTCGGACCGGCGATTCGATTGAGGCGGCGATCCGACGCCAACCGGAGTGGGTTGAAGTCCGGCGTGATCTCGACAGGCATGCGTGTTCCTTGACGTTCGGTCGGGGAGGGGTCAGCCGATCGCGGCGCGCAGCGCCACGGCCGCACTCGCCACGTCGTCGATCGTGAGCGACAGCACCGGCCGACCGTGCTCGGCCAGAACGCTCGCGTCACCGACCGCCTGCGCCTGAATGAGCTGGCCGAAGGTGAACGGGCGATCCGGGATCTCAAGGTCGGTCGCGGTCGTGCCGACGATCTGCAAGAACACGCCGATCGCGGGTCCGCCCTTGTGGAACTGGCCGGTGGAGTGCAGGAACCGCGGTCCCCAGCCGAAGGTCACGGGGCGACCGGCGCGTGCGGCGAGCAGCGCCCGCAGCTCTTCGAGCTCCGGATAGGCGATGCGGTCGAGGTACGCCTGAATCGAGAGGTAGCCGTCCGCCGGGAGCGACGCGAGGAGCGCGTCGATCGCCCCGGAGAGCGTCGTTCCCTCGATCGCGAGCGGGCCGGAGGTGCGCACCTCGATGCCGTCCACGACGAAGGCCGGCTCGGTCGGTTCGGGACGCGCGTCGAGCAATGCGCGGGCGGCGACCTTCGCCGACTCGACGTCGGGCTGGTTGAAGGGATCGATCGCGAGCAGCCGACCGGCAACCGCGGTGGCGTACTCCCAGACCAGAATCTGGCCGCCGAGACTGCCCGAGATCTCGATCTCGCCCTCGAGCACCTCGCGCGTGGCGCGCGCATCGGCGACGAGACGCACGATCTGGAGGTCGGGGAGGTCCATCGACAGCTCGGGAGCATCCGTCTCGAGCACAACCGGCAACAGGCCGGTGCCGCTCTTGCCCGTCGACTCGGCGATGAGCTGCTCGGCCCAGTCCGCGAATCCGACGATGTGGGTGCCGTCGGCGACGATGCCCAGCTTGTTCTTGAGCGGGCGCGTTCCCGCGATCGCGGCCCCCAGGACGAGTCCCGGGTTGCTCGCGGAGTCGAGGGCGAGCTCGAGCGAGACCGCCTCCGCTTCATCCAGCAGCTGCTGGATGTCGACGCCGGCCAGGCCGCTCGGAACGAGACCGAACGCGGTGAGGGCCGAGAACCGACCGCCGACGTTCGGGTCGGCGTTGAAGACGCGGTAGCCCGTCTCGCGGGCCGAGACATCGAGCGGCGAACCCGGGTCGGTCACGATCACGATGCGCGAGATCGGGTCGATCCCGGCGTCGCGGAACGCCTGCTCGTAGGCGCGGCGCTGGCTGTCGGTCTCGACGGTCGAGCCCGACTTCGACGAGATCACGACGGCGGTGCGTGCCAGACGATCGCTGATCGCCGCGCGCACCTGCGCCGGGTCGGTCGAGTCGAGCACGGTGAGGGCGACGCCGTAGGTCTTGGTAATGACCTCGGGTGCGAGCGACGAGCCGCCCATTCCGCCGAGCACGATGTGGTCGATGCCGTTCGCACGCAGCGAGTCGCGCAGGGCGAGGATGTCATCGACAAGCGGCGTCGAAAGCGCGACCGCTTCGGTCCACCCCAACCGGATCGCGGCCTCGGCCTCGGCCTCGGGGCCCCAGAGCGTCGCATCAAGCGAGGTGATTCCGCTCGCGACCCCGTCCGCGACGAGCTGCGGCACAACGCGCGCAACAGCTTCGGCCGCCGCGCCCGTGGCGTGGACCGTGACGGTCACTTCGAGGCCTCCAGCGCCGCCGTGACGGTGTCGAGGAGTTCGTTCCAGGAGACGATGAACTTCTCGACGCCCTCCTTCTCGAGCAGCGCCGTGACGTCGTCATAGTCGACGCCGACGGCGGCCAGCTGGTCGAGGACCTGCTGCGCCTCGCCGTACGAGACGGTCACCCGGTCGCCCTCGATGACGCCGTGGTCGAAGGTCGCCTCGAGCGTCTTCTCCGGCATCGTGTTCACGACGCCAGCCACTGCGAGCTCGGTGACGTAGAGCGTGTCCGGGAGTTCGGGGCTCTTGACGCCGGTCGAGGCCCAGAGCGGACGCTGCTTATTGGCCCCGGCCGCGAGCAGCGCCTGGGCGCGCTCGGTCGCGAACTGCTGCTCGAAGAGCTGGTAGGCAAGCTGCGCGTTGGCCACACCCGCCTTGCTCTTCAGCGCGATCGCCTCGGGAGTGCCGATCGCCTCAAGCCGCGAGTCGATCTCGGTGTCGACGCGCGACACGAAGAACGAGGCGACCGACTCGATCGTCGACAGGTCGATGCCCGCCGCCTTCGCCTTCTCGAGACCGGCGAGGTACGCCTCGATGACGGCCTGGTGACGCGCGAGGCTGAAGATCAGCGTCACGTTGACGCTGATGCCCGCGCCGATGACCTCCGTGATGGCCTCGAGACCGGCGATCGTGGCGGGGATCTTGATCATCGCGTTGGGGCGGTCGACCTTGGCCCACAGCCGCTTCGCCTCGGCGATCGTCCCCGCGGCGTCGTGGGCGAGATCCGGTGCCACCTCGATCGACACGCGGCCGTCGACGCCGTTCGTGGCGTCGTAGACCGGACGGAAGATGTCGGATGCCGCTTGCACGTCATCCGTGGTGATCTCGAAGACCGCCTCCGACACGCTCGCGCCCGCCGCCGCGAGGCTGGCGACCTGCGCGTCGTAGGCCTCACCCTTGGCGAGGGCCGCGGCGAAGATCGTCGGGTTCGTGGTGACCCCGACGACGTTGCGCTCGGCCATGAGCTTCTGCAGGCCGCCGGTCGAGATGCGTTCGCGCGAGAGGTCGTCGAGCCAGATGCTGACGCCGACCTCGGAGAGCTGAGCGGTGGGGGAGGTGTTGACTGCCATGAGCGTGATCTTCCGTGTGTGGTGAAAAAGTGGTGGACCGGAACGGTGTCAGTTGCTCGCGGCCGCGAGCGACTCCTTGGCGGCCGCGATGGTCGCCTCGGTGGTGATGCCGAACTCTCGGTAGAGCGTCTTGTAGTCGGCCGAGGCGCCGAAGTGCTCGATCGAGACCGAGCGTCCGGCGTCGCCGAGGTACGGTGCCCAGGTGAGCGCGAGGCCCGCCTCGACCGACACGCGGGCCTGGACGCTGGCCGGCAGCACCGACTCGCGGTACTCCGCACTCTGCTCTTCGAACCACTCCTGGCACGGCACCGAAACGACCCGAGCCTGGATGCCGTCCTCGGCGAGCGCGGCGCGAGCCTCGACCGCGAACTGAACCTCGGATCCGGAGGCGAGGAGGATGACGTCGGGGGTGCCGTTCGGCGCCTCCGCGAGCACGTAGGCGCCCTTGCTGACAAGCGCTGCCGAGGCGAAACTCTCGCCCGAGGCCGCACCCTCGCCACGCTCGAAGACCGGCAGGTTCTGGCGGCTGAGCACGATGCCGGCCGGCGCGTTGCGACGCTCCAGGATCGTCGTCCAGGCGATGCCGACCTCGTTGGCGTCGGCGGGGCGAACCACGTCGAGACCGGGAATGGCGCGCAGCGTCGTGAGCTGCTCGACCGGCTGGTGCGTCGGGCCGTCCTCGCCGAGGGCGACCGAGTCGTGGGTCCAGACGAAGATCGACGGCACCTGCATGAGCGCGGCGAGACGAACCGCCGGACGCATGTAGTCGCTGAAGATCAGGAACGTTCCGCCGAAGGCGCGCGTCTTGCCGTGGAGCACGATGCCGTTCAGGATCGAGCCCATCGCGTGCTCACGAATTCCGAAGTGCAGCACACGGCCGTAGGGGTCACCCGTCCATTCGTGCGTCGAGTGCTCGGCGGGCACGAACGACTTCGCCCCACCGATCGTCGTGTTGTTCGACTCGGCGAGGTCGGCGGAGCCGCCCCACAGCTCGGGAACGACGGCGCCGAGCGCCGTGATGACCTTGCCGCTCGCGGCGCGGGTCGAGACCTCGGTGCCGGCCTCGAAGCTCGGCAGTGCCTCGGCGACGCCCTCGGGCAGTTCGCCACGCTCAAGGCGCTCCAGCAGAGCCTTGCGCTCGGGGTTGGCGGCGGCCCAGGCGTCGAACCCGCGCTGCCATTCGGCGTGGGCAGCTGCCCCGCGTTCGGCGAGCTTGCGCGTGTGGGCGATGACCTCATCCGAGACCTCGAAGGTCTTCTCGGGGTCGAAGCCGAGTACCTGCTTGACGGCGGCGAGCTCGTCGGCACCGAGCGCCGAACCGTGGATCTTGCCGGTGTTCTGCTTCTTGGGGCTCGGCCAGCCGATGATGGTCTTCAGGATGATGAGCGACGGCTTGTCGGTCTCAGCCTTCGCTTCCTCGATTGCCGCGTAGAGCGCGTGCACGTCCTCGACGTACTCGCCGGTCTTCTTCCAATCAACCGTGAGCACCTGCCAGCCGTAGGCCTCGTAGCGTTTCGCCACGTCCTCGCTAAACGCGATCTGCGTGTCGTCCTCGATCGAGATCTGGTTCGAGTCGTAGATCGCGATCAGGTTGCCGAGCTTTTGGTGCCCGGCGAGCGGTGCCGACTCGGCGGTCACACCCTCCTGGATATCGCCGTCGCCGGCGACCACGTAGACGAAGTGGTCGAACGGGCTGGTACCCGCCGCCGCCTCCGGGTCGAATAGACCGCGCTCGTAGCGCGCCGCGTAGGCGAAGCCGACGGCGGAGGCGAGGCCCTGGCCGAGCGGACCGGTGGTGATCTCGACGCCGTCGGTGTGTCCGTACTCCGGGTGACCGGGAGTCTTCGAGCCCCAGGTGCGCAGCGCCTTGAGATCGTCGAGCTCGAGGCCCTCGCCGCCCAGGTAGAGCTGGACGTACTGGGTGAGCGAGGAATGACCCGCCGACAGGATGAACCGGTCGCGGCCGAGCCAGCTGTGGTCCTTCGGGTCGCGGCGCATCACCTTCTGGAAGAGCAGGTACGCAGCCGGCGCGAGGCTCATCGCCGTACCCGGGTGGCCGTTGCCGACCTTCTCGACCGCGTCGGCGGCGAGGATCCGAGCGGTGTCGACGGCCTTCGCGTCGAGTTCATCCCAGGAGAGTGGTGCCACGAGGTGTAGACCTTTCGATAACCGGGCAGGAGGCAGAAGCTCCTGCAGTGCAGGTTCCACCGACCGACATCGTTGGCGCACCGCGGCAACCGGCACCCACGGTCACGATGTGTGGGGAGTCCGGCTCGCGGCCAGGGAACGCTACGAGTATAGGGAATCGCCCTGGTCGACGCGTCGGGACCGGGTGGGAGCGCGCCCGGCGCCGAAGCTTCGCCGCCGGGTCGGACGGTCACCGCGGCGTCGCTTAGACTGAACCGGCCGAACCACCATCCGAGGAGCTATGTCCGGAGCCGTCGACACGTCCGCTGTGAACGCCGAGCGGACCGCTGACCCGCGGCGCATCGGGGTCGTGCAGAAGATCAAGGCGTACGTCGCGCTGACCAAGCCGCGCGTCATCGAGCTGCTGCTCGTGACGACGGCGCCCGTGATGGTGCTGGCCGCCCAAGGCATCCCGAACCTGTGGCTCGTGCTCGCCACGCTCGTCGGCGGCTCGCTCTCTGCCGGCAGCGCGAACGCGTTCAACTGCTACCTTGACCGCGACATCGACCGGGTGATGAAGCGCACCCAGAAGCGTCCCCTGGTGACGGGCGAGTTGAGCGATCGCGAGGCGCTCGTCTTCGCCTGGGTCACGGGCGTCGTCTCGATCGCCTGGCTCTGGGTGTTCACCACCTGGCTCGCCGCCGTGCTCTCGCTCGCGGCGATCCTGTTCTACGTCCTCGTCTACACGCTCGTGCTCAAGCGCCGCACGCCGCAGAACATCGTCTGGGGCGGCGCAGCCGGATGCATGCCCGTGCTGATCGGCTGGGCGGCGGTAACCGGCTCCCTCGACTGGGCTCCCGTGATCCTGTTCGGCATCGTCTTCCTGTGGACGCCGCCGCACTACTGGCCGCTGTCGATGCGCTACCGCGCCGACTACGCATCCGTCTCGGTTCCGATGCTCGCCGTGGTGCGCGGACGCACCGTGGTCGGACTCCAGATCGTGCTCTACGCGTGGGCCACCGTCGCCTGCTCGCTCCTGCTCATCCCGATCGCCCCGATGGGCGCCCTGTACGCCGTAGCGGCCACGCTCGCCGGTGCCTGGTTCGTGCTCGAGTCGCACCGTCTCTACTCGCGGGCGATCCGCGACGGAGAGGTGCAGCCGATGCGCGTCTTCCACGCCTCGATCACCTACCTGACGGTGGTCTTCCTCGCCGTGGGGCTCGACCCGCTGCTCTTCCTGCCGGTCTTCTGAGCCCCCGACCGGCGGACGTCACCCGCGCGGGCGACGCAACCGCGTGCTGGCGACCGTGAAGGCGGCCGCCGCGAGCGCCGCGAGCACCATGTGGGCGCCGACGGCGAGTTCCGGAAGTCCCGTGCGGGCCTGATACAGCCCCACCGCGATCTGGACAACCTCGACGGCAAGAAGGACGAGCATCCAGCGCAGCGGCGCCAAGCGGCCGCGCCACGCGGCCACCACGAGCACGAGCGTGAGCGCGAGCAGGGTGTACCCCGGCCACGAGTGGAAGTGCGAGAGCAGCTCCGCGTCGAAGCCGTTGCGTCCCGCCTCGGAATCGCCCGAGTGCGGTCCGGCGCCGGTCGTGAGCACGCCGACGAAGATCGTGACGGCGAGCGCCAGCCCTGTCAGCCGCGACACCATCGCGTACCAGCGCGGCACGGCGAGTTCGCGCGGGCCGGGCGTCTGGTTGCGACGCGCGAGGAACGCGGCCGCCACCGCGACGAGCGCGACCGAGGCGATGTAGTGGAACCCCACGATGAAGGGGTTCAGCCCGGTGAGCACGGTGATTCCGCCGACGATCGCCTGCGCCACGACGCCGCCGAGCACCACGAGGGCGAGGACGAACAGGTCGCGGCGTTCGCGACGCATCCGCCACACCAGCACCACCACCGCGAGCGCGAGGATGCCGACAAGTCCGGTGAGCGTGCGGTTGCCGAACTCGATCACGCCGTGGATGCCCATCTCCGGCGTCGACACCAGCGACTCCGCGGTGCACGTCGGCCAGGTCGGGCAGCCGAGCCCGGAGCCGGTGAGACGCACCGCACCCCCGGTCGCGATGATGAGCACCTCGGCCACGAACGAGGCCCAGGCGGCAACGCGCAGGCGCGTGTCGTCCACGCTCGTCGGCAACCATCCGCGACCGCGGCTCGAAGGCTTCAGGGTGGACGAGTTGCCGAGTGTCACGGGCGAGGAGCCTTTCGAATCCGAGATGCGTGCGCCAGAGCCCGGCGCCACAACGAGTCTAGGTCGGCGCGATCCGCGCTTCCCGCGCGCGACCACGCCGCCGCCCTCTGCGGAAGCCCAGGCCGTGCCTGTAAGATCGAGTAGTTCAGGCGCACCGCGGCGCTGCGCTCGGTCGCCGGAACTTCCGCGCGCGAGCCTGGACCAACACACCGACACGGGCAGAACAGTCCGCTTCGGCAGGAGAGAGGTAACGCATGTCAGACGTGCTCATCGACCGACCAGAGCTTGCGAGCCTCGGTCAATACGAGTTCGGGTGGTCGGATTCCGATGCCGCTGGCTCGGTGGCCAAGCGCGGACTCTCGGAAGACGTGGTCGCCGGGATTTCGAAGCTCAAGAACGAACCCGAGTGGATGCTCAAGATGCGCCTCAAGGCGCACAAGATCTTCGGGATGAAGCCGATGCCGACCTGGGGTGCCGACCTCACGGGCATCGACTTCGACAACATCAAGTACTTCGTGCGCTCGACCGAGAAGCAGGCGCAGTCCTGGGAAGACCTCCCCGAGGACATCCGCAACACCTACGAGAAGCTCGGAATCCCGGAGGCGGAGCGTTCGCGACTCGTCGCCGGTGTCGCCGCGCAGTACGAGTCGGAGGTGGTCTACCACCAGATCCGCGAAGACCTCGAGGCGCAGGGCGTCATCTTCATGGACACCGACACGGCGCTGCGCGAGCACCCGGAGTTCTTCGAAGAGTACTTCGGCACCGTCATCCCGTCAGGCGACAACAAGTTCGCCGCCCTCAACACGGCCGTCTGGTCGGGTGGCTCCTTCGTCTACGTTCCGCCGGGCGTCCACGTCGAGATCCCGCTGCAGGCCTACTTCCGGATCAACACCGAGAACATGGGCCAGTTCGAGCGGACGCTCATCATCGCCGACGAAGGCTCGTACGTGCACTACATCGAGGGCTGCACCGCCCCGATCTACAAGTCCGACTCGCTGCACTCGGCCGTTGTCGAGATCATCGTGAAGAAGAACGCCCGCGTTCGCTACACGACGATCCAGAACTGGTCGAACAACGTCTACAACCTCGTCACCAAGCGCGCGGTCGCGCACGAGGGCGCGACGATGGAGTGGATCGACGGCAACATCGGCTCCAAGGTCACGATGAAGTACCCGAGCATCTTCCTCGTCGGCGAGCACGCCAAGGGCGAGACGCTCTCGGTGGCCTTCGCGGGCCCCGGTCAGCACCAGGATGCGGGCGCCAAGATGATTCACATGGCGCCGTACACGACGTCGTCGATCGTCTCCAAGTCCATCGCCCGCGGCGGCGGACGCGCCGGATACCGCGGCGAGGTTCGCGTCGCGGAGAACGCGCACCACTCGGCCAACACTGTCCGGTGCGATGCGCTGCTGGTCGACACGATGTCGCGTTCGGACACCTACCCGGCGATCGACATCCGCGTCGATGACGTTCAGCTCGGTCACGAGGCGACCGTGTCGCGGGTGAGCGAAGAGCAGCTCTTCTACCTCCAATCGCGCGGTCTCCCCGAGGACGAAGCGATGGCGATGATCGTGCGCGGGTTCATTGAGCCCATCGCGCGCGAACTCCCGATGGAATACGCACTCGAGCTCAACAAGCTCATCGAGATGAGCATGGAAGGCAGCGTCGGCTAGATGTCCGCAGTTCCCACGACGACCACCGATCAGGCCGTCGCGCCGAATCAGCACGGCCTGGCGCAGCATTCGCACGGCCCCGGCACGGCCCCGGTCCAGACGCGCTCCGAGCGCTTCGCCTCGACCGACCCGTCCGCCTTCCCTGAGGTCACCGGCCGCGAGGCCGAGTGGAAGCTCTCACCCGTCGAGCGGCTCCGGCCGCTCATCGACGGCGAACTCGATGGCAGCCCCTACGCGGTCATGTACCCCGAGGTCGAGGGCATCTCGGTCGAGTGGATCGGTCGCGACGATGCGCGCATCGGATCTGCCGGAACACCGGAAGATAAGGCGGCCGCGAACGCCTGGGCGAGCTTCGAGCACGCGCTGCACATCTCGGTCACCGGCGAGGGCGACGTGCTCACGGTCACGCGCAACGCCCTCGATGAGACTCCGCGTGCCGCGCACGTTCTGATCGAGGCCGCCGCGCAGAGCTCCGGCCTCGTCGTCCTCGACAGTCAAGGTGCCGCACAGCTCTCCGAGAACGTCGAGATCATCGTCGGCGACGACGCACAGCTCACCGTCGTGAGCCTGCAGGAGTGGAACGACGAGGCGATTCACCTCTCGAGCCAGTTCGCCACGGTCGGGCGGAACGCCAAGCTCAAGCACATCGTCGTCTCGCTCGGCGGGGGAGTCGTGCGGGTCAACCCCAGCACCGCTCTCGCCGACGAAGGGGCCGACGTGGAGGCCCTCGGGGTTTACTTCGCCGACGCCGGCCAGCACCTCGAGCAGCAGGTTTTCGTGCACCACATCGCCCCGCACACGGTGAGCCGCGTGACCTACAAGGGCGCGCTCAACGGCGCGGGAGCGCGGACCGTGTGGATCGGCGACGTCTTGATCGGCCGCGACGCCACAGGCACCGACAGCTACGAGCAGAACCGCAACCTGGTGCTCTCCGAGGGCACGCGCGCCGACTCGATCCCGAACCTCGAGATCGAAACCGGAGATATCGCCGGTGCGGGCCACGCGAGCGCGACCGGCCGCTTCGACGACGAGCATCTGTTCTACCTTCAGTCGCGCGGCATCACCGAGAAGGAGGCGCGTCGACTCGTCGTCCTCGGCTTCCTCGTCGAGGTCGTGCAGAGGATCGGAGAGCCCGCGCTCGAGGCGCGACTCATCGAGGCTCTCGAGAACGAGTTGGAGGGCGCCGCGTGAGCGCAACGAAGGTCTGCCCGGTGAGCGAACTGTCGCCGAGCACCGCCAAGAAGGTCGTGGTCGACGGCGTGCCCATCGCCGTCGTCATGGACTCCGCCGGTGCCGTCCACGCGCTCGGCGACACCTGCACGCACGGCGACATCTCGCTGTCCGAGGGTTTCGTCGAGGACGACACGCTCGAATGCTGGGCGCACGGCTCGAAGTTCGAACTGACCACCGGCAAGCCCCTCACCCTCCCGGCCTACGAGCCGGTTCCCGTTTTCGCCGTCGAGATCATCGACGGTGACGTCTACATCGACGCGAGCCAGCGGCTCGCGGTCTGAAGCAAGGAACGCACACACATGAGCACTCTCGAGATTCGCGACCTTCAGGTCAGCATCGACACCGACACCGGCAAGAAGCCCATCCTCAAGGGCGTCGACCTCACCATCAACTCGGGTGAGATCCACGCGGTCATGGGCCCGAACGGCTCCGGCAAGTCCACGCTCGCGTACACGATCGCGGGACACCCGCGCTACAACGTCGACGGCGGCACGATCACCTTCGACGGCGAGGACGTCCTCGCGATGAGCGTCGATGAGCGCGCTCGCGTCGGGCTGTTCCTCGCGATGCAGTACCCGGTCGAGATCCCCGGCGTGACGGTCTCCAACTTCCTCCGCACCGCCAAGACCGCCCTCGACGGCGAAGCCCCCGCGATCCGCGGCTGGACCACGACCGTGCGCGAGTCGATGAAGAACCTCCGCATGGACGGCGACTTCGCCGCACGCAACGTCAACGAAGGTTTCTCCGGCGGCGAGAAGAAGCGCCACGAGATCCTGCAGCTCGAGCTTCTGAAGCCCAAGTTCGCGGTGCTCGACGAAACCGACTCCGGTCTCGACGTCGACGCGCTCAAGATCGTGTCCGAGGGCGTCAACCGCGCCCACGAGACGACGGGCCTCGGCATCCTGTTGATCACGCACTACACGCGGATCCTGCGCTACATCAAGCCGGACTTCGTGCACGTCTTCGTCGACGGCAAGGTCGCCGAAGAGGGCGGACCGGAACTCGCCGAGCGTCTCGAGGACGAAGGCTACGACCGCTACCTCGTCGAGGCGTGATCAGGTGACTCTCGGCGTTTTCCCGACGAAGCGCGTAGCCTAAGCGCATGCCTACCGCCCTCGAACCGAAGCTCTTCGACCAGGTCGAAGAGGGACTCAAGGACGTCATCGATCCCGAGCTCGGCGTCAACATCGTCGACCTCGGCCTGATCTACGATCTGGCGTGGGACGACGAGAACGACGCTCTCGTGATCTCGATGACCCTCACCTCGGCCGGCTGCCCGCTGACCGACGTCATCGAAGAGCAGATCGGCCAGTCGCTCGACGGCATCGTCGAGCGCTTCCGCATCAACTGGGTGTGGATGCCGCCGTGGGGTCCCGAGCGGATCACCGACGACGGCCGCGACATGATGCGCGCGATCGGCTTCAGCATCTGAGAGCCCGGTGGGCTGTCAGTGCCGATCGCGCCGCCGACAGGCGGATCGGCTTCAGCAGCTGACAGCCATGCGAAAGGCCCCGGATTTCTCCGGGGCCTTTCGCGTGCGTGCGGTGGCTACGCGGCGTCGTTCGCGCGACGCTCGGCGAGCTTCTCGGCTCCCCACCAGGCGGCGGGCAGCAGCGCCGCAGCGATCGCGGCCTTGATGACGCCGCCGATGATGAACGGCGTGAAGCCCCACGCGAAGGTCTGGGCGAGGTCGGCACCCGTGACGAAGGCAAGCCACGGAAGGCCGAAGGCGAACACCACCAGCGATCCACCGACGAAGGTCGCGAGCGCTTTCAGGAACTTGCGGTCCCAGGTGCGCTCCGAGAGCCAGCCGACGATCGCCGCGGCGACCACGAACCCGATGATGTAGCCGAAGCTCGGGGCGGCCAGGGCGAGGAATCCGGTCAGGTGAGTGCCATCGGCCTGCGGCGCGTAGACCGGAAGCCCGACGAGGCCGAGCACCGCGTAGAGCGCGAGCGAGGATGCTCCGCGGACGGCGCCGAGCGTGGCGCCGACGAGCAGGACCGCGAGCGTCTGTCCCGTGATCGGCACCGGGAACATCGGGATCGACACCTGGGCGAGGATCGCGGTCAGTGCCGCGCCCGCGGCGACCAGCACCACATCGGTGGCGAGCGTGCGCGAAACGAGGCGGTCCGCGAGGACGAGGCGCGGGGCAGCAGGTGCGAGAGACGTCATATCGGAATCCTTGGCGTTCGTCGGGGGGAATGAGGCGGGCGCCTCACTGGTTAGACTAGCGGGCTGGCTCTTCCAGCCTCTTGTCGTAAACCTCCCGAAGAAACGGAACGTCACAGTGCTCGCCGTGCAAGACCTCGAAATCCGCGTGGGGGCTCGCCTCCTCATGGAAGAGGTGTCCTTCCGAGTCGACAAGGGCGACAAGATCGGGCTTGTCGGCCGCAACGGTGCGGGCAAGACGACCTTGACGAAGACCCTCGCGGGGGAGACCGCGCCGAGCGGCGGCAAGATCGATCGCCACGGTGAGATCGGCTACCTGCCGCAGGACCCGCGCTCCGGCGATCCGGAGCAGCTGGCCCGCACGCGCATCCTCGATGCCCGCGGTCTCGGCAGCCTCGTGATCGGCATCCAGCAGGCCACGATGGACATGGCGAGCCCGGATGCCGCCATCAGCGAGGCCGCCATGTCCCGCTACGCGAAGCTCGAAGATCGCTTCCTCGCGCTCGGGGGCTACGCCGCCGAGGCGGAGGCCGCGGCGATCGCGTCGAACCTCGCGCTTCCGGACCGCATCCTCGACCAGCCACTGAAGACCCTCTCCGGCGGCCAGCGCCGCCGCATCGAGCTCGCACGGATTCTGTTCTCGGGCGCCGACACGATGATCCTCGATGAGCCCACGAACCACCTCGACGCCGATAGCGTCGTCTGGCTGCGCGAATTCCTCAAGCAGTACCAGGGCGGCGTGATCGTCATCAGCCACGATGTCGACCTCGTCGAAGAGGTCGTCAACAAGGTCTTCTATCTGGATGCCAACCGCCAGGTGATCGACGTCTACAACATGGGCTGGAAGCACTACCTGCGCCAACGCGAAGCCGACGAGGACCGCCGCAAGAAGGAACGCGTCAACGTGGAGAAGAAGGCGACCGCGCTGCAGCTGCAGGCCGCCAAGTTCGGCGCCAAGGCCTCCAAGGCCGCGGCCGCGCACCAGATGGTCGCGCGCGCCGAGAAGATGCTCTCCGGGCTCGAGGAGGTCCGCGCCGCGGATCGAGTCGCCAAGCTGCGTTTTCCCGATCCGGCCGCGTGCGGCAAGACTCCGATCTCGGCGAGTGGCCTCAGCAAGAGCTACGGCTCACTCGAGATCTTCACGGCCGTCGATCTCGCGATCGACCGCGGCTCGAAGGTCGTGGTGCTGGGGCTCAACGGCGCCGGCAAGACCACCCTGCTGCGCATCCTGGCGGGCGTCGATCAACCCGATACCGGCCAGGTCGAGCCCGGGCACGGACTCCGGATCGGGTACTACGCGCAAGAGCACGAGACGATCGACGTCAAGCGCACCGTGTTGCAGAATATGGTCGCCGCAAGCCCCAACCTGACCGAGACCGAGGCGCGCAAGGTGCTCGGCTCGTTCCTGTTCACGGGCGACGACGGGCACAAGCTCGCGGGCGTGCTCTCCGGTGGCGAGAAGACCCGGCTCGCGTTGGCGATGATCGTGGTGAGCGGGGCGAACGTGCTCCTGCTGGACGAGCCGACCAACAACCTCGATCCGGCCAGCCGCGAGGAGATTCTCGGTGCCCTGGCGGGCTACACCGGCGCGGTCGTGCTCGTCAGCCACGACGAGGGGGCGGTCGAGGCGCTCAACCCGGAGCGCGTGCTGATCCTGCCCGACGGCGTCGAAGACCACTGGACGCCCGACTACGCCGACTTGATCTCGCTGGCCTGATCATGCCGAGCTGACGCTCGGCTACTGACGGTCCAGGATCGCGTCTTCTTCTTCCGCATCGAGCTCACGCGGACGCGCCGCGCGCGCCGCGGCCTGCTCCTCGAGCGGGAGCGCGGCGATGCGGCGTTCGCGCCGATAGGCCCAGACCAGCCCGACCACCGCGATGACGGCGAACAGAATCCACTGCAGGGCGTACGAGGCGTGCGGACCCTCGTCCGCCTCCGGCTTGACCGCGGCCGCCGGGCGCTCCGCGGGCGCCGGGTCTTCGCTCGCCAGCAGACCGTACATCCCGGTGTACACCGAGGCCGGCACCAGCTCGTCGATGGTCGGCAGCTGGATCGTCGCGATCTGACCCTCGGGGGCACTTCGGCCGGGGATCTCCGGCTCGCCGAGCTGAAGGCGCGCGACGACCTCGACCTGACCGCTCGGCGCATCCGGGACGAACTCGGGGAGCGAGCCGGTGGCCGCGAGCGGCACCCAGCCGCGGTCGACGACGAACACGCGACCGTCCTCGAGTTGGAACGGCACGAGAACCTCGAAGCCGGGCAGACCATCCTGAACGCGGTTCCGCACGAGCAGCTGGTGCTCGCTCAGATACTCGCCGCGCAGCACGACCGGCGTCCACTCGAGCTCCTGGTCGGCCTCGTCGAGGTGGGGGAGCACGGCGGCGAGAGGCTCGGCGGGAGCGTCGTAGTTGGTCTCGACGCGGACGATCTCACTGACCGCCTCGTCACGCCGCGACCACTGCCACCAGGACAGCAGACCGCACGCGATCGCGAAGAGGACGACGAACGCCACGTAACCTCCCCAGCGCTGGACTCCCGTGGGGGCCGAGGGCTGCGAAACCTCGCTCACGCGCGGTCCGGCACGAGCTCGGGCACGTCATCGCGCGCGGTCACCAGCGTCGGAAAGCCCCGCGTCGTCAGATACTCGTCGAGCGTGCCCCGGTGCGCGTCGCACGCCAACCAGACCTTGACCCGGTCGGCGGCATGGATGCGGGGGTTCCGCCAGTTGACCCGCCACTGCGCGGCCTCCGTGCATCCCGACGCGGAGCAGCGGACCGTCGTCTCGCCGAACCCGATCACGCCGACTCGCCCGTCGGGGCGGGCGTCACGCGAACGACGACGCCGCCGGGGGATTCGATCGAGCCCGCCTTCGAGGTGGTCGAGTTGGCGATCAACACCGCGAAATAGGGCAAGAAGACCGCACCGAGCACCGGAATCAGCACCCACCAGCCTGGCACCACGATGCAGAGGATGATGCACACCACGCGAATCGCCATGGCGATCAGGTACTTGATCATGCGTCCGCGCCGCTCGTCATCGGGCGACGGCGGGAGCGACGTGATCGAGGCGGATGTGGTTCTCATGGGTCTGTCCAGACTACGCGCGTCGTGGCATCCGCGTTGGCTCGGTAGGCTCCCAGATATGACTACGCGCACCATCCTCGTGACCGGCGGCAATCGCGGCATCGGCCGCTCGATTGCGGAAGAATTCGTCGCCCAGGGCCACCGCGTCGCGGTGACCGCACGATCCGGCGAGGGCCCGGAAGGCACGCTCACGGTGCGCGCCGACGTCACCGACAGTGCCGCGCTGGACGCCGCCTTCACCGAGGTCGAGGAGAAGCTCGGACCGGTCGAGGTCGTCGTCGCGAACGCCGGCATCACGCGCGACACACTCCTCATGCGGATGAGTGACGAAGACTTCGAACAGGTCGTCGACACGAACCTCGGCGGGGCCTTCCGCGTCGTGAAGCGCGCGAGCAAGGGAATGCTGAAGGCCCGCTTCGGCCGGATCATTCTCGTGTCGAGCGTTGTCGGTCTGTTCGGCGGCGCCGGGCAGGTGAACTACTCCTCGTCCAAGGCGGGTCTCGTGGGGATGGCGCGATCCATCACGCGCGAGCTCGGCGGCCGCGGCATCACGGCGAACGTGGTCGCGCCGGGGTTCATCGAGACCGACATGACGGCGGAGCTGCCCGAGGCGCAGCAGGCGGAGTACAAGAAGTCGATTCCGGCGGGCCGTTTCGCCCAGCCCACCGAAGTCGCCAAGGTGATCGCGTGGCTCGCCTCCGATGACGCCGGCTACATCTCCGGCGCCGTCATCCCGGTGGATGGCGGACTCGGCATGGGTCACTAAGCCCGGGCGAACCCCAACAGGGGAAGCACGAGCGCCAGGTCGCGCTCGTCGAGGATCACGTGCGCCTCGTCGCGCACGGGCGCCTTGGCATCGAATCCGATCGCCAGACCGCAGCGCGCCATCATCTCGAGGTCGTTGGCGCCGTCGCCGATCGCGACGGTCTGCGACAGCGGGATGTCGCGCGCGCTCGCCCACTCCTCGAGCGCCAGGGCCTTCGCCCCGGCGTCGATGACGGGAGGGATCACCGTGCCGGTGAGCCGTCCGTTGACGACCTCCAGCCGGTTGGCACGCCACTCGTCGAGACCGAGCCCGGCGGCGATCGGGTCGATGACCTCGTGGAATCCGCCCGAGACGACCGCGACCGCACCCCCCGCCGCCTGCACCGCGGCCACGAGCTCGGGAACACCCCGCGTCACCGTGACGCGCTCGCGCACGCGGGCGATCGCGTCGGTCGAGAGCCCGTCAAGAGTCGCGACCCGCGAGCGCAGACTCTGCTCGAAGTCGAGCTCGCCGTTCATCGCGCGGAAGGTGATCTCGGCGACCTCATCGAGCACACCCGCCTCTTCAGCGAGCAGTTCGATCACCTCCTGCTCGATGAGCGTGGAATCGACGTCGAGCACGACGAGGAAGCGTGCCATGCGGGGGAGCCTTCCGGGTGCAGCGCCGGATGCGGCATCCGGTCGGGGAGAATCAGCCGACGCGGAGTCCCTTCCCGACCACGGTGATTCCGCTCTCGGTCACGGTGAAGCCTCGCGCGCGATCCGCATCGTGATCGACACCCACCGTCGCGCCGGCTTCGACCACCACGTCCTTGTCGAGAATAGCGCGCTGCACGACGGCCCCCGCGCCGACCGTCACCCGCTCGAAGACGACCGAGTCGACGACCTTCGCGCCTGACTCGACGCTGGCCCACGGTCCGAGCACGCTGCGTTCGATGTGCCCGCCCGAGACGACGCAGCCGAGCGACACGATCGAGTCGATCATCGTGCCGACGGCGTTCTTCTCGTCGCGGACGAACTTCGCGGGCGGCGAATTCAGTTGTTGGCTGAAGATCGGCCAATCGCGGTTGTAGAGGTTGAAGACCGGCAGCGCCGACACGAGATCCATGTGCGCGTCGAAGAACGAATCGATCGTTCCCACGTCGCGCCAGTAGAAGCGATCGCGCTCGGTCGATCCCGGCACCTCGTTCTGGATGAGGTCATAGACCCCCGCCTCGCCGCGCGAGACGAAGTCCGGGATCAGGTCGCCGCCCATGTCGTGGCTCGAGCCGACGAGTTCGCTGTCGCGCTCGACGGCGGCCATGAGGGCGTCGGCGTCGAAGACATAGTTGCCCATCGATGCCAAGAACTCGTTCGGCGAATCGGCGAGCCCGGCGGCGTTCTTCGGCTTCTCAAGGAACGCCGAGATGAGACCGGGATTCGTCGGATCGACCTCGATCACCCCGAACTGGTCGGAGAGACCGAGCGGCTGGCGGATCGCCGCCACCGTCGCCGGCAGACCCGAGGCGATGTGCGCCTCGACCATCTGATTGAAGTCCATGCGGTACACGTGATCCGCGCCGACCACGACCACGATGTCGGGCTTTTCGTCGCGGATCAGATTGAGACTCTGGAAGATCGCATCCGCCGAACCGCTGAACCAGCGCTTGCCGAGTCGCTGCTGCGCAGGCACCGAGGCGACGTAGCTGCCGAGCAGTCCCGACAGCCGCCAGGTCTGCGAGACGTGGCGGTCGAGGGAGTGGGACTTGTACTGCGTCAGCACGACGATCTGGCGCAGCCCCGAATTGATCAGGTTCGACAGCGCGAAGTCGATCAATCGATACGCTCCCGCGAACGGGACTGCCGGTTTTGCTCGGTCTGCCGTCAGCGGCATCAGCCGCTTCCCCTCGCCCCCGGCGAGAACGATCCCGAACACCTTCTTCGCTACCATGTCCTTACAGTAGGTCAGCCACCGCGCCTGTACTAGCGTCAAGACGTGCGAGTCGATGTGATTACCCGGGAATATCCGCCAGAAGTGTACGGCGGGGCAGGAGTGCATGTCGCGGAGCTCGTGGCGGCGCTTCGCGCGGACGTCGATGTCCGCGTGCGCTGCTTCGGCGCGCCGCGCGACGAAGCCGGCGTTCACGCCTACGGCGTTCCCGCAGAACTCGTCGGGGCGAACCCCGCACTCACGACCCTCGGCACCGATCTGCTGATCGCGGGCGACGTCGCGGGCGCGGATCTCGTGCACTCGCACACCTGGTACGCCAACGCCGCGGGCCACCTCGCCAAGCTGCTCCAGGGCATTCCGCACGTCGTCAGCGCGCACAGCCTCGAGCCGCTGCGCCCGTGGAAGGCCGAACAGCTCGGCGGCGGGTACCGCATCTCGAGTTGGGTGGAGCAGAGCGCCTACGAGGCGGCCGACGCCGTGATCGCCGTCAGCGACGGGATGCGCGCCGACATCCTGCGCAGCTATCCCGCCATCGACCCGGCGCGCGTCCATGTGGTGCACAACGGCATCGACCTCGAGCGCTGGCACCGCCACGACGATCCGGCGACGCTCGAGCGCTTCGGCATCGATCCCGCCCGCCCGAGCATCGTGTTCGTCGGACGCATCACCCGCCAGAAGGGCCTGCCGTACCTGCTGGCCGCGGCACGCCTGCTGCCGCCGGAGGTGCAGCTCGTGCTGTGCGCGGGCGCTCCCGATACTCCCGAGATCCTCGCCGAAGTCCAGGCGGGCGTCGCCGAATTGCAACGCGAGCGCAGCGGCGTCGTCTGGATCGAACAGCTGCTCCCGCGCCACGAGCTGTCGGCGATCCTGTCGAACGCCACCACCTTCGTCTGCCCGTCCGTGTACGAACCGCTCGGCATCGTGAACCTCGAGGCGATGGCCTGCGGGGCCGCGGTCGTCGGAACCGCGACCGGGGGCATCCCGGAGGTCGTCAGCAACGGGATCACCGGCCGACTGGTGCCGATCGAACAGGTCGACGACGGCACCGGCACCCCTCTCGATCCCGAGCGCTTCATCGCCGATCTCGCGGAGGTGCTCACCGAGGTCACGAGCGATCCGGAGACGGCGCGACGCATGGGGGAGGCGGGCCGTCAGCGCGCCGAGGAGCACTTCTCGTGGACGTCGATCGCCGAGCGCACGCGGCGAATCTACGAGTCGCTCCTGCCGTAGGCTAGGAGCATCATGTCTGCGGTGCTTACGCTCTCCGACCTCGCCGTCGTCCGCGACGGCAATCGCATTCTCGACGCCGTCAACTGGGTCGTCAATCCCGAGGAGCGGTGGGTGATTCTGGGCCCCAACGGCGCCGGCAAGACCACGCTGCTGTCGATCGCCTCGGCGAACGTCCACCCGACGGAGGGCACCGCGGTGCTGCTCGACGAGCGGCTCGGCAAGACGGACGTCTTCGAGCTGCGCCCGCGCATCGGCTTCGCGTCGACCGCCTTCGCCCGTCGCATTCCGGCCGATGAGACCGTGCTCGACGTCGTGATGACGGCGGCCTACGCGGTCACCGGCCGGTGGAACGAGAACTACGACCTCGTCGACAGCAAGCGCGCCACACGCGTGCTCGCCGAGTGGAAGCTCGACCACCTCAAGGATCGCCGGTTCGGCACGCTGAGCGACGGAGAGCAGAAGCGCACCCAGATCGCGCGCGCCGTCATGACCGACCCCGAACTGCTGCTGCTCGATGAGCCCGCCGCAAGCCTCGACCTCGGCTCGCGCGAAGAGCTCGTCGGTCTCCTGGGCGCATTCGCGCGGAATCCGGAGTCGCCCGCCATGGTGATGGTGACGCACCACGTGGAGGAGATTCCCGTGGGCTTCACGCACGCGATGCTGCTTGCCGGGGGACGCATCCAGTCCGCCGGACCGATTGCCGAGGTCATCACGGCCGAAAACCTGTCGGATGCCTTCGGGCTGCGACTCGAGGTCTCGACGAGCGACTCGGGCCGTTTCGCGGCGCGCGCGGTCTGAATCGGCTCGCCACCTGGTATAGTCGTCCCTTGGTCCGCTCTGGCCATTCAAGCTTCCATTTACTTCCGAGGTTTCCCATGAAGTCCGAAATTCACCCGGCGTACGCGCCCATCGTGTTCCGCGACCTCGCGAGCGGTGAGACGTTCCTCACGCGTTCGACGGTCACGAGCGACAAGACGATCGAGCTCGACGGCCAGACCTACCCGGTCATCGACGTCGAAATCTCGTCGGCCTCGCACCCGTTCTACACGGGCAAGCAGCGCATCATGGACTCGGCCGGTCGCGTCGAGAAGTTCAACCAGCGCTTCAAGAGCTTCGGCGGCTCCAAGTAAGTCGCCACCCGAAGGCCCCCGCTCCGGCGGGGGCCTTCGTCGTTGTCGTCAGCGCGCCGCGAGGACGAACGGAACGAGGAAGTCGCGGCTGAGCGGCGCCATCGCGGGCAACGACGTCGTCGGATCCCACCAGATCGCCTCCGCGATCTCCGCAGCGATGGCGGGCACGCCGGTGAGCGGCGCGCGAAAGCACCAGGCATCGAGCGTCATCCCGGGCTCGTTGGCCGCATCCGCGTCGAAGCGGCCGATCTCGGTGAGCTCGGCGGGGGAGAGCACGAGGCCGAGCTCTTCCTCGAGCTCCCGGACGAGGCACTCAGCCGGAGACTCGCCGGGCTCGATCTTTCCGCCCGGCTGCATGAAGGCGGACGTGCCGTGCTTGCGCACGAACAGCAGCTGCCCGGCCTCGTTCTCGATGACCGCGGCCGCGATCCGCAGCACGGTGGAACTCACCGGACCGGCCAGCCGCGTGCCGCGACGAACGACGGGTCCTTGACGCGGCGCATGTACTCCTCGAAGCTTGCCGCCTGCTCGGCGAACCAGCTCGCCTGGCGGGTGTGGAGTTCACGGGGGTCGAGGTCGAGCTCGGCCGGGAAGGCCTTCGCGAGGGCCTGGGCCACGCGACCGGCCGCGATCGCGTCGGCGCCGGCGTCGTGAGCGTCGTCAAGAGCCACGCGGTAGTGCTGGGCGGTGATCTCGAGTGTGCGCTTGCCACGCCGGTAGCGATCCACCGCCTTGTCGAGAACGAGCGGATCGATCACCGGGCCGGGGTGCGCGAGCACCTCGAGCGAGTAGCGCACGCACTCGTGCGCGAGCAGCGTCAGATCGTACGGCGCGTTGTAGACGGTGACCGGGGTGCCCCCCGCGAAGAGTTCGCGCAATGCGGACGTGATCTCGGCCACGACCTCGACCGCCGGGCGACCTTCCCGCCGCGCGCGCTCGGTCGTGATGCCGTGCACGGCGGACGCCTGCTCGGGAATCTCGACGCCGGGGTCGGCAAGCCAGTCGCGGCGTTCGATCACCGTGCCGTCGGCGTCGAGCACGGCAACGCACGCCGAGACGATGCGTGCCGTGCGCACATCGACGCCCGTGGTTTCCAGATCGAAGACTCCGAGTCGGCCGCCCCAGTTGTTCATGGCTCCAGGCTAGGGGGTGCCGCGGACAGCACTGCTCACCGAGCACCGCCCTGGAACCGGGCCTCGCCGAGGTGCAGCCAGAAGAAGCCCTGCGATCCCATCGTGAGCGTCGCCACGCCGTCGTCCCCCACGGCGGGGAACTCGGCGCCGCCGAACAGGTCGTAGAGCGGCTGGCCCGCGAACTCCTCGCCGACCTCGATCCGCACGGCGACCGGGTTGTGGGCGAAGGAGAACACGCACACGATGCGTTCGGGAGCATCGCCGAACTGACTCCCCGAACCCGAGTACTCACGCACGAAAGCCAGCACCGACTCGTGATTGGTGCGCAGCACCTGCATCGTGCCGAGCCCGAACGTCGGGTGGCTCTTGCGCACGTGGATCACGTTGCGCACCCAGTGCAGCAGCGAACGCGACTGGGCGAGCTGCGACTCGACGTTGACGAGCGTGTAGTTGTAGACGAGCGACTGCACGACCGGCAGGAAGAGCTTGCCGGGGTCGGCGGTGGAGAACCCGGCGTTCCGGTCCGGCGTCCACTGCATCGGCGTCCGCGAGGCGTCGCGGTCCGGCAGCCAGATGTTGTCGCCCATCCCGATCTCGTCGCCGTAGTACAGGAACGGAGACCCGGGGAGCGAGAACAGCAGCGCGTGAGCGAGTTCGAGCTCGGCGCGCGAGTTGTCGAGCAGGGTGGCGAGGCGCCGGCGGATGCCGACGTTGACGCGCATCCGCGGGTCGTAGGCGTACCAGCCGTACATG
Organism: uncultured Schumannella sp.; assembly: GCF_905479755.1. Lineage (GTDB taxonomy): Bacteria > Actinomycetota > Actinomycetes > Actinomycetales > Microbacteriaceae > DCRR01. The sequence continues at coordinate 119,198 of NZ_CAJQNT010000010.1, forward strand.
GCCTGGCGGTATTCCTCGCTCACCATCTCGAGCGTCAGCTCGTCGTGATTGCGCAAGAACACGCCCCAGCCGGCGCCCTCGGGCACCTCGGTGGTCTCCGACAGCACGCGCGTCAGCTCCTGAGCCGATTGTGAGCGCAGCGAGTAGAAGATGCGCGGCATCGCGGGGAAGTCGAACGCCATGTGACACTCGGGCTCCTCGTTGGTGCCCATGTACTCGACGACCTCCGACGGCCACTGGTTCGCCTCGGCGATCATCACGCGGCCGGGGTATTCGGTGTCCATCATGTGGCGGACGGCGCGGATGAACTCGTGCGTCTCCGGCTCGCTCTCGCCGGTGCCGCCCTCCGACTCGTAGAGGTAGGGGATCGCATCGAGGCGGAAGCCGTCGACGCCGAGATCCATCCAGAACCGGATCACCTCGAACACCGCCTCGTGCACGGCGGGGTTGTGGTAGTTCAGGTCCGGCTGGTGCGAGAAGAAGCGGTGGAAGTAGAACTGGCGCCGCTCCGAGTCGAAGGCCCAGTTCGACTCTTCGTAGTCGGTGAAGATGATGCGGATGTTGTCGAACTTCTCGTCGGTGTCGCTCCAGACGTAGAAGTCGCCGTACGGCCCCTCCGGGTCGCTGCGCGACTGCTGGAACCACTCGTGCTGATCCGAGGTGTGGTTCAACGGCAAGTCGATGATGACGCGCATGTTGCGCTCGTGAGCCTTGGTGACGAGTTCGCGGAACTCCTCGATCGTGCCGAACTCCGGCAGGATCGAGTGGTAATCGGAGACGTCGTAGCCGCCATCGCGCAGCGGCGAATCGAAGATCGGCGGAATCCAGAGCGCGTCGACACCCAGCCACTGCAGGTAGTCGAGTTTGGAGATCAGGCCGCCGAGGTCGCCCGAACCGTCGCCGTTGGAGTCGACGAAAGAGCGGACCATGACCTCGTAGAAGACCGCGCGACGGTACCAATGCGGGTCGAGAGTGAGACCGGGCAGGGTGTGGGGTGCGGTGAAAGACACCGTCCGAGTCTACGAGTGCTCGCACCTAGGATGGCAATGATGACTGTCCCCGCCCCGCACGCCGACGAGTTGGCCAGAATTCCCGTCCGCGAGAACACCGTCGAGGTGCTCGGGAGCACAACGCGCTACTGGGAGTACGGGCCCGCCGATGCGCGCGACACGATCGTGATCGCGCACGGCTACCGCGGCGACCACCACGGTCTGGAACCCGTCATCGCCCTCTTGCCGGGGGTGCGCGTCATCAGCCCCGATCTGCCCGGATTCGGCGCCTCGACCCCGATGACCGAACGCGCCCACGACATCGCCGGCTACGGCGACTGGTATGCCGCGTTCGTGGACGCACTGGGTCTGCGCGGCACCGCGATCGTGCTGGGGCACTCGTTCGGCACGATGGTGACCAGTCACGTGGTCGCCGCGGGCCTGGAGACGCCGGCGCTCATCCTCGTCAACCCGATCTCGAGCGACCCGCTCACGGGTGCCGGTGCGGGGATCACCAAGCTGACGAAGTTCTACTACGACGTCGCCCGGAGGCTTCCGGTTCGCCTCGGCCGGGCGCTGCTGGGCAGTTGGTTCATCGTGCAGTTCATGAGCATGTCGCTCGTGACCACGTCGGACCGCCGCCTGCGGCGGTGGATCCACGAAGAGCACCACCGTTACTTCAGCGGCTTCTCGGACCCGGAAACGGTCGCCGAGGCCTTCGATGCGTCGCTCAGCACCCAGGTCGGCGAGGCCGCGCCCGGCGTCACCGTGCCGACGCTGATGATCGCCGGGGGAGTGGACCGCATCACGCCGGTCGCGGGGCAACGCGTCACGGTGACCAAGTTCCCGGATGCGCGACTCATCGTGCTTCCGGACGTCGGGCATCTGATCCACTACGAGGCACGCGCGGAGGCCGCGGAGGCGATCCAGCAGTTCTTGAACGAACTGCACGAGCGGGCGTGAGTCGATGAAGCTCGTGATCGACTGCCGGTACACGCGTCTCGGCCACCACGACGGAATCAGCCGATACGCGGCCCGCATCACCGAGGCGGTGGCTCGACGGCATCCGGTGACGATGCTGATCAGCGACGAGCGACAACTCGAGATGCTCCCCGACCTGCCGTGGGTCAAGATCTCCTCGCCCACGAGCGTGCGCGAGCTGTTCGTGGCGCGCCAAGTCAACCGGCTCGCGCCGGACGTCGTCTTCACGCCGATGCAGACGATGGGGTCGCTGGGGCGCAGGTACGGCCTGGTGCTCACCCTGCACGACCTGATCTACTACCGGAACCGCACGCCTCCGCGCGACCTGCCCGCCGTGATCCGCCTGCTGTGGCGGCTCTACCATCTCGCCTGGTGGCCGCAGCGGCTGCTGCTCAATCGTGCCGACGAGGTGGCGACCGTCTCGGAGACGAGCAAGTCGCTCATCCAGCAGCACGCGCTCACCCGTCGACCGATCACGGTCGTGCGGAACGCCGCCGACCCGGCGCCCGACACGCCGCCTTCGGCTCCGTCGGCCGACGGGATGCGCGAGCTCGTCTACATGGGCTCGTTCATGCCGTACAAGAACGTCGAGACCCTCGCGCGCGCCCTGCACGAACTTCCGGGGCATCGTCTGCACCTGATGAGCAGAATCGGTGACGCGGACCGCGCCCGGCTCACCGCGCTCGCCCCCGAGGGCGCCCTCGTCGTCCATGACGGTGCGAGCGATGAGGAGTACCACGCCGTGCTGTCGCGCGCGACAGCGCTGCTCAGCACCTCGCTCGATGAGGGCTTCGGTATTCCCCTGGTCGAAGCGATGTCGCTCGGCACACCCGTCGTCGTCAGCGACATCCCGATCTTCCGCGAGATCGGGGGGACGGCGGCGCGCTTCGTGCCGCCGACGGATGCCTCCGCCGTGGCCGCCGCGGTGCGGGAACTCGGGGACGCCGAGACGTGGATTCGCGCGTCGCGAGCCTCACGCGAGCAGGCGGCGACGTTCGACTGGGATCGCAGCGCCGCAGATCTGCTGGAGCTTCTCGAACGCGTCGTCAGTCGACGCGCAGCACCTGTGCCGCGCTGAGTTCGACGAGCCGAGTCGGCGTGATCGGGAACACCGAGTTCGCACTGCCGGCCGCCGCCCACAGCTCGTCGAGTTCGAGAAGTCCCTCGTCGACGACCGTCCGCAACGGTTTCGGATGCCCGAACGGCGGCACGCCGCCGATGCTGAAGCCGGTCGCCGACTTCACCATCGCCGCGTCGGCCTTGCCGATGGTCGCTCCGAGGCGCGCGCCGAGCGCGTCGGTGTCGACTCGGCGCGGACCCGACACGAGCACCAGCAGCGGCTGATCGTCGGCCACGAAGACGAGGCTCTTGACGATCGCGGCGACATCGCACCCGATTGCTGCGGCGGCCTGCGCAGCCGTGTGCGTCGTCTCGTCGAAGAAGCGAATCTCGGGGTGCAGGCCACGCGGCGCGACCGCCGTGACGAACCGCTCCGTCGCCGCGTTCACGTGAGCTCCCGATCACGCGCCTCGACGGCGTTCTGCACGCTCAGGGCGCCCGTGTCGTCCCCGATCGACTCGAACTCGATCGGGTCGTCGAACGCGATCAGACGCAGTGTTCCGTCGATCACGCGGAAGCTGTGCACCGAGCCGTTGGTGATCATGCCGTGTGAGACGCCCGGTTCGGCGACCGAGAGCGCGGCGCGAATGGCGCCGCCGTGACTGACGATCACGAGCGACTGCCCGAGACGCTGGCGTGCCAACTCGACGAGTGCCGGAACGACCCGTTCGGCCACCTCCTCGCGGGATTCCCGACCGGGAACCTCCGTGCCCTCGGGGAAACGTTCGTCGACCTCGTGGAAGTTGAGTCCCTCCGCTGCGCCGTAGTTGCGCTCGATCACGCCGTCGATGAGTTCGGGCCCGGGCAGGCCAAGTTCGAGTGCGATCAGGCTGGCGGTTTCGCGGGCGCGCGAGAGCGGGCTGGCGAGCACCGCATCCCAGCGACGACGAGCCAGCAGCGCGCCGGTCGCGCGCGCCTGTGCGCGCCCCGTCTCGTTCAGCGGGATGTCGGTGCGACCCTGGATCCGTCGTTCGCGATTCCACTCGGTTTCGCCATGGCGGACAAGAAACAGCTCGGTCACAGAAGGCCTCCCGGGCAGCCGGGTGGCGAATCTCGCTCAGCCCGCGAGTCGGTCCCGCAACGCGGTCAGGATCTCGGAGGTGCCCGCCTCGATCTTAAGGGTTGCGCGGGCGTCACCCTTCGTCTGACCGCGGTTGATGATGACGACCGGCACGCGCTTCTTGATGGCCTGATCGAGCAGGCGGATCCCCGAGTTGACGACGAGAGACGAGCCGGCGATGAGAAAGGCGTCGGAGGAGCGGACGAGGGCCCGCGCCTCGGTGTACTTCTCGGTCGGCACAAACTCGCCGAAGAACACGACCTCCGGCTTCAGCACCCCGCCGCACACGGTGCAGTCGGGCACCACCATCTCGTCGACGTGCTCGACGCTGACGTCGCCATCGGGATTCAGTTCGAGCGCGCCCGGCTCCGCCAGCCACGGGTTGGCGGCCCCCATTCGCTCGGCGATGCTGCCACGGTCGAAGCTCTGCCCACAGGTCAGGCAGCGCACCCGATCGAGCGATCCATGAAGATCGACGACCCGCCGCGATCCGGCGCGCAGGTGGAGTCCGTCCACGTTCTGCGTGACGATGCCGTTCACGATGCCGCGACTCTCGAGCTCGGCGAGTGCGCGGTGACCGGGGTTCGGTGCCGCCGAGGCGAAGCGCTGCCAGCCGAGGTGGCTGCCCGCCCAATAGCGCTGGCGCGCTCGCGGATCGGCGATGAAGGTCTGAAAGGTCATCGGCGAGCGCACCGGAGCGCCCGTGCCGCGGTAGTCCGGGATGCCGGAGTCGGTGCTCACGCCCGCGCCGGTCAGGATCGAGATTCGACGGCCCGCAAGCACATCGAGAACCCGCTCGATGTCCTCCTCGAGCTCGCGCGAGCCGTCGGCGGATGCGGTCATCGCCACGGGAATCGTCGTCACGCACACCTCCACTGCCGGTGACTCCAGCCTACGGCCACGAGTTTTCCGATATGTTTCCGGGGGCTGTCAGCCCGGCGAGCGGAAGGTGAGGTGCGTCATGCGAATCGTGCCCATCAGCGACGCCGCCGACGAACGCCTTCGCGATTATCGCGACCTCACCGATGGCAAACTGCGGCGCCTGCTCGAGCCCGCCGGGGGCCTGTACCTGGCCGAGTCGAGCAAGGTGATCATGCGAGCTCTCGCGGCGGGTCATCGGCCGCGTTCGGTGCTGTTGCAAGAGAAGTGGCTCCCCGACATCGAACCGCTGCTGCGCGATCACGATGTGCCGGTGTATCTCGCCGAGTCGGGCGTCCTCGAACAGCTCACCGGCTTCGCGATGCATCGCGGCGCGCTCGCCTCCTTCCACCGCCCGGAGCCCCTCGACGTCCCCGCCCTGCTCGCGACCGCGCGGCGCGTCGTGGTGCTCGAGGACATCGTCGATCACACGAACGTCGGCGCCGTCTTCCGCGCGGTGGCGGGCCTCGGCGCCGACGCGGTCCTGATCAGTCCCGGCTGCGCCGATCCGCTCTACCGGCGCTCCGTGCGCGTCAGCATGGGCACGGTGCTGCAGGTGCCTTGGGCTCGGCTCGATTCCTGGCCCAGAGCACTCGACGAGCTTCGTACCGCCGGATTCACGGTCGCGGCGCTCGCCCTCGACGAACGCGCGCGGGGGCTCGACGAGTTCGCCGCGAACCCGCCGGAGCGCGTCGCCCTCCTGTTGGGCACGGAGGGCGACGGCCTGAGCCGCCGTGCGCTCAGCTCGGCGGATGTCACCGTGACCATTCCCATGTCAGGCGGAGTGGACTCGCTCAACGTCGCCGCCGCGTCCGCGGTGGCGCTCTGGGCGCTGCGCGTCGCTTAGCATGGCCGGGTGAGCCGGACCGCGACGACTCCGCGACAGCGGCATCCGACGTCGGTGTATCGACGCCGACGTTTCGTCGCCGCAGTCATCGTCCTCATGACGCTCGCCGTCGGCTTCTACGTGCCGATGACGCTCCTGGCGCCGTTGCCCGCGACTGCGGCCGAGACCTCCGTTCCGGCCGCCGTCGCGATCGACGCCCCGGATCTCGACTGGCCGAACTACGGCGCGAGCGCCCTCGGTGTTGTCGAGCTGCCGGAGGTGCGCGCGCACGACGGCTCCGAGAAGGCACTGCCGCTCGCGAGCATCACCAAAGTCGTCACGGCACTGACGGTGCTCGATGCGCATCCGCTCGCCCTCGGCGAGGACGGCCCTGCCGTCACCATGACGCCTGCGGACCTCGGCTACTACACGAGCCAGCTCGCCCAGAACGGGAGCGTGACCGCCGTCGCCGCGGGGGAGCGATACACGCAGCGCGACCTCCTCGAGCTCACCTTGATCAAGTCGGCGAACAACTTCTCGACGACCCTCGCGGTGTGGGCCTTCGGCTCGGAGGAGGCGTTTCGCACCGCCGCGGCCGCGTGGCTCGCCGAGCACGGGCTCGACTCGATCAGGGTGGTCGAACCGACCGGAATCGACGACGCGAACGTCGGCAGCGTCACCGATGTCGTCGAACTGGGTCGTCTCGCCCTCGCCGACCCGCTCGTGGCCGAGATCGTGGGCAGCGCGAGCGAAACCGTGAGCAACCGGGGAACGATCGAGAATACGAACGCGCTGCTCGGCAACGACGGGGTGGACGGAATCAAGACCGGCACCCTGTTCTCGTTCGGCGCGAACCTGCTCTTTTCGGCCGACCGGGCCATCGAGGGTCGTGCCGAGCCGGTGACGGTGATCGGTGTGATCCTCGGGGCGCCCGACCACGATGTGCTCAACGGCGACGTTGAAGACCTGCTCGACTCCGCCTTCGCGAACCTCACCGCCGTCACCCTCATTGAACCGGGCGTCGAGCTCGGCGCGTTCTCCACGCCGTGGGAGGCCGAGTCGGCCATCGTCGCGGCGGAGGCGGCGGAGGCGCTCATCTGGGGGGACGCGGTCATCACGGCGCGCGTCGAGGTCGAGGACGTCATGCTCGTCGGCGCGGGTGAACGCGTGGGGTCGCTCGCCTTCCAGGTCGACGGCGAGAGCGCGGCACCCGAACTTCGGGTTGCGCTACAGACGACCGCCGCGCTGACCGACCCCGGACCGTGGTGGCGACTGTCGCATCCGGCCCTCATCACGGGGGATCTCTAGCCCCGAAACCGCGTCGGAGCTCAGCTGTCGCCGACGCGCCCCGCGGTCGGTCGCTTGGGTTCGATGAAGTCCCCCGAGGACTGGTGCCGGATGCGCCGCAGGATCCACGGCGCGAGATGCTCGCGCGCCCAGCCGATGTCGTCGATCCGGGCCTGCCGCCACGACTGCGGCGGCAAGGGCTCGGCCTCGAACGGTTCGAGGTCGTTCTCGACGTTGAGCGCCGAGAGCACCATGCGAGCGATCGACTGGTGCCCGATGGGCGAGAAGTGCAACCGATCGGGGGCCCACATGCGCGGATCGGTGAGTTCGCGCAACGACCACATGTCGGCCACGATGCAGTCGTGCTTCTGCGCGATCGTGCGAAGGTTCTCGTTGTAGATGGCGACCTTGCCGCGAATGCGGCCGAGGACGGGGGTGCCGCCGATGTCGGGTCCGTTGAACATCACCACGGTCGCGTGATCGCGGCGCAGACGCACGATGCCCTCCTCGATGCGCGCGGCGACGTCGTCCGGGTCGGTGCGCGGGCGGATGATGTCGTTGCCTCCGGCCGAGATGGTGATGAGGTCGGGACGCAGCGCCAGCGCCGCATCCACCTGCTCGTCGAGGATCTGCTGCAGAAGTCGACCGCGGATCGCGAGGTTCGCATAGGCGAAGTCTTCGGTCTGTTCGCTCAGAACCTCAGCGACGCGATCGGCCCAGCCGCGGTGGCCGCCCGGGCTTCTCTCCTCCGGATCTCCGATGCCTTCCGTGAAAGAATCGCCGATCGCGACGTAGCGAGACCAGGGGTGTCGAGCACTCATGTCTTTATCGTGCATCCGGATTCTCCATTCGGCAAGTACGCCCGGGCGCGGGCGATACACCCTCTCATGCAGTGCACGATAAACACTCAGCTAGAACCCACCGAACGGCCAGGGGATTCGGGCTTGACCCTCGTTCGGGGGGCGGGGATCGTAGAGACGTCACTTCGAGACCCGGAGTGATTCCTCGATCGACTGGGAGGTTGACATGGGGTTCTTGGGATTCCTTTTGCTTGGGCTGATCGCCGGAGCCATCGCGAAGCTCATTCTGCCGGGACGACAGGCGGGCGGTTGGCTCGCGACTCTGTTGCTCGGCGTTGTGGGAGCACTGCTCGGCGGCTGGCTGGGCGGACTGATCTTCGGGGAAGGCCTGGAGGAGTTCTTCTCGCTCCAAACCTGGCTTCTCGCCATCGGCGGTTCGATCATCGTGCTACTGATCTGGGGGCTCGTGACGCGCGGCTCGCGACGGGCCTAGCGCATCGACGGGGACGCGCGGCCTTGTCGCCCGCGTCCCACACTGCTTAACTGAGGGCGGTTCCCGTTTTGGGACCGCCCTCAGCCGTGCGTCGTCCGTCGCCGGTGGGGTGCTCCCGTTCTTGCGTACCGGGGCCTCGACAACGACGTCGGGGCCTCTTTTTCGCGCCGCGCTGGCGTCGGCGGGCGGTGACAAGATAGCCAGATGAGCAAGCAGGATGGCCGCAATCGGCTCGTCAGCGACGCACCCGTCGCCGACGAGACGGCGACGATCCTGCACGTCGACCTCGACGCGTTCTACGCCTCGGTCGAACTCCTCGAACGTCCCGAACTCGTCGGACGGCCAGTCATCGTCGGGCACGCGAGCGCGCGGTCGGTGGTCACCGCCGCCAACTACGAGGCGCGCCAGTTCGGCGTCAACTCGGCGATGTCGATGGCGCTCGCCCTTCAGCGCTGCCCCCAGGCGATCGTGCTCGAGCCGCACTTCGAGCGCTACCAGCACTACTCGGCGTTGTTCATGACTGCGCTTGGCGAGATCTCACCCCTCGTTGAACCTCTCGGGATCGACGAGGCGTTCGTCGACATCGCCGGCGCGCGTCGGCTGTTCGGCACCCCGTGGCAGATCGCGACGCGGCTGCGCGCCGACGTGTTCGACGCGACCGGGTTGCGCGCCTCGGTCGGCGCCGCCAGCACCAAATACGTCGCGAAACTCGCCTCCGGCCGCGCCAAGCCCAACGGCCAACTCGTGGTGCCCGCCGACGACACCCTCGCGTTCTTGCACCCGCAGCCGATCTCGGCGCTCTGGGGGGTCGGCGCGAAGACCGAGGAGCAGCTCGCTCGGCTGGGCCTGCGCACGATCGGCGATCTCGCGCAACTGCCGATCGACACCCTGCGGCACAGCATCGGCGACGCGGGCGCCGCACGCCTGCACGAACTGGCGTGGGGCCGAGACCCGCGGGTGATCGCCCCGGGTCGCGACGAGAAGTCGGTCGGGCACGAGACCACCTTCGAGACGGATGTCGTGGATCCGTCGGTGATCCACCGCACTCTGCTGCAACTCGCCGATGGCGTCGGCGTGCGCCTGCGGCGTTCGGGCGTTCGCGCCCGCACGGTGAGCCTCAAGCTCCGCTTCTCCGACTTCACCACCATCACGCGGTCGCGCACCCTCGCCGATGCCACCGACGTCGGACGGCGGCTCTCGGAAGAGGTGCGCGCACTCTACGACGCCGCCAACACGGCACGGCGACCCGTGCGACTGGTGGGCGTGCGCGCGGAGCAGCTCACCGGCGACCTGGCCCGGCTGAGCCTGTGGGACGACGACGAGGCGTGGCGCGACGCCGAGACGACGGTCGACGAATTGAATGCGCGCTTCGGCGACGGCAGTGTGCGCTCGGCCGCCCTGTTGCGCGGCACCCGAACACGGCGTTTCGGGCACGGCGACTGACGAGGTCGGTGGCGGGCGGTATCGTCTTTTCAAGTGAACACTCCCGCCGAAATCGACGCCGCCGCGCGCGCGTCCGGCGACTCCGGGAGCACGTTCCGTGCGGCCGCCGCGGCCGAGCATCTGCCTCCGAGCTACCCGCAGCGCGCGCCCTGGGGGACCGCGGGCCGCCTGCGCGCCTGGCAAGAAGAAGCGCTCACCGCCTACTTCGACGCGGAAGACGGACGCGGGGGCGGAACCGGCCCGCGCGACTTCCTCGTCTCTGCCACCCCGGGCGCCGGCAAGACCACCTTCGCACTCCGGCTCGCGAGCGAACTCCTTCAGCGCCACGTCGTGGATCGCGTCACCGTGGTGGCGCCCACCGAGCACCTCAAGACCCAGTGGGCGGATGCGGCGCACCGGGCCGGCATCCGCCTCGATCCGCGTTTCAGCAACCGCCACTCCCGCGAGTCCCGGCAGTATCACGGCGTCGTCGTCACCTACGCACAGGTGGCCGTGCGCGCGGGACTACACCGCCAGCTCACCGAGTCATCACGCACACTCGTCATCCTCGACGAGATCCACCACGGCGGCGACGCACTCAGCTGGGGTGACGCGATCCGGGAGGCCTTCGAGACGGCTGAGCGCCGGCTGTCGCTGACCGGAACCCCGTTCCGCTCCGACACCGCCCCGATCCCGTTCGTGCGCTACCTGCGCGACGAGCGCGGGGTGCGCCTCTCGCAGACCGACTTCGCCTACGGCTACGGGCGCGCGCTGCGCGACGGGGTCGTGCGTCCGGTCGTGTTCTTGAGCTACGCGGGGTCGATGCGCTGGCGCACCCGGCAAGGCGAGGAGTGGGAGGCGACGCTCGGCCAGGACGACACCAAAGACGTCACCGCGCAGGCCTGGCGCGCCGCCCTCGACCCCGACGGCGACTGGATGCCCGCGGTGCTCACCGCCGCCGATAAGCGCCTGAGCGAAGTACGGCAGTCGGTTCCCGACGCGGGCGGGCTCGTGATCGCGACAGATCAGACCACCGCGCGCGCCTACGCCACGATCCTCGAGAACCTCACCGGGGAGGCCCCCGTCGTCGTGCTGAGCGACGAGAAGGCCTCGAGCGATCGGATCTCGGAGTTCTCCGGAAACACCCACCGATGGATGGTGGCGGTCCGCATGGTGTCCGAAGGCGTCGACGTTCCGAGGCTTGCGGTCGGTGTGTACGCGACGAGCGCCTCCACCCCGCTGTTCTTCGCGCAGGCGATCGGGCGATTCGTGCGCGCGCGGCGCCGCGGTGAACTCGCCTCGATCTTCGTGCCAAGTGTTCCGGTGCTGCTGCGGCTGGCGAGCGAGCTGGAGCGCGAACGCGATCACGCGCTCGATCGCGAATCCTCCGGCGACGACCTGCTCGACGACTCGCTCCTGGAGCGCGCCGAACAGAGCGACACGGCCTCGGATGCGCTGCTCGACGAGTACGAGTGGACGGCGCCCGGCTCGGAGGCGACCTTCGAGAAGGTGCTCTACGACGGCGAGGAGTACGGTGCGCTCGCCCAACCGGGCAGCGACGAGGAGTGGGATTTCATCGGTCTTCCCGGAATCCTGGAGCCCGAACAGGTGAGCGAGCTGCTGAAGCACCGCCAGGCGCGCCAGGCTCGGCGCTCCGCCTTCCACGGCGAGGGCGGCCACGAATCCGCGGCGCCCGCCCCCGCGCCGCAGCCCCTGCACCGCACGCTCGCCGAGCAGCGCAAGCTGCTGAACTCACTCGTGTCGATTCGCGCTCGCGGCACCGGCCAGACCCATGCGATGGTGCATGCCGAGGTGCGCCGCGCGTGCGGCGGGCCGGAGGTGGCGCGGGCGACCGTCGCGCAGCTTCAGGCTCGCATCGACTGGATCCGCGGCCGCCTCAACGCGGGGAAGTGAACTCGCCGCGCCACTCGGTCAGGAAGACGGCCGCCGCCTCGTCGTGGATCAGCGAGTCGTGCATGCGCACCGCGTACGGCGTTTCGGGGACGCCGTCGGCGGGGCGCACATCGAGGTGCTCCACGTCGTAGCCGGCCTCGTGCAGCCAATCGGCCATCGCGTAGTCGCTGCGGGAGTCGCCCGCCGTGCGCCACACGCGGGGTACGCCGGATGCCTGGAGCAGTTCGATCGCGCGCCGGGCGCCCATGTCTTTGCCGACGCGGGCATCTTCGACGTCCGTCGAGATGATCGACGGGTCGAGCCGGAGCCGGCCGTCGAGGCCCTGCTCGCGCATCCGGTTCGCGACGATCTCGTTGAACTCGGCCTGCGCCGCGTGATAGGTCGCGCTCGGCACCTCGACGCGCTGCTCGACCGAGATCATGGTGAGCTTGGTGTCGTCCCAGAACATCGTGTCGCCGAAGCGGTCGTCGACGAGGTCGTGCACGAAGGCGCCGAGGTCGGCGGGCACCTGAAGCTCCGGGTCGACCTGCGTCTTTCCGGCGACGCCGTCGGTGATCGAGAACCAGGTGGCGCCTTTCTCGCAGATCGCGTGCACGGGGGTTCCGGGCTTGAGACCCGCGGTCACCATCACGTCGAGGACGACGTCGCGGATGAACGCATCCGATCGTCCGGTGTTGAAGATCACCGGGTTGCCGGCGTTCGCGAGCGCCACCAGGTCGCGCGCGATCGAGTCGATCGCGATCGTGCGGGTGACGGGGCTCGCGATGGGGCCGTCGACGTCGAGCAGGAGTCCAAGAGCGGGGGAGTTCACCGTCCAATCCTCTCAGCCCGGCGCCCGCGCCTCGACCCGCGGGGTGAGTAGCCGCGGGTTGAGTAGCCGCCTGCGGCGGCGTATCGAAACCGCAAGGCTCCGCGGGTTGAGTAGCCGCCTGCGGCGGCGTATCGAAACCGCAAGGCTCTGCGGGTTGAGTAGCCGCCTGCGGCGCTACTCAACCCGCTCACGCGGTTTCGATACGCGCTTTCAGCGCTACTCAACCGGCTCACCGCGCCTGCGGCGCTACGCACCCCCGCTCACGCTCAGCGGAAGTCACGGGAGGCGTGCCGCACCCCGAGCTGCAAGGGTTCGGCCCGGTCGGCGAGCAGGTTCACGACGCCTTCGGGGGAGCGCTCCAGGATGCCGCGCACGATGAGGGCGGGCTCTTCGCGCCAGACGCGGCGGTAGCGCCCCCAGACGCCCATCGAGCAAACCACGTTCATCACCCCGGTCTCGTCTTCGAGGTTGAGGAAGGTGATGCCGCTCGCGGTCGAGGGGCGCTGCCGGTGGGTGACGACCCCGGCGAGTTCGACCCGGCGGCCGTCCTCGGCGGTGCGCATCGATGCCGCGGTCAGCACCCCGCGCTCACTGAGCCCATCGCGGAAGTGGGCGAGCGGGTGATCGTCAACCGAGAGCCCGGTTGCCCACAGGTCGGAGGCGAGCACCTCGAAGGAGCTCGGGTCGGGGAACAGCGGCGGCTGCACCGTCACCGCGCTATCGGGGAGGTATTCGGCCCGATGCTGGGATGCGCTACCGGCGCGCCAGAGCGCGTCTCGACGGCCGAGCCCCAGGGTCTCGAAGGCACCCGCGCTGGCGAGCGCTTCGAGTTGGGCGGTGTTCAGCCCGGTGCGATGCACGAGGTCTTCCATCGAGGCGAAGGGGCCGTGTTCGGTGCGTTCGGCGACGATGCGCTCGGCGAGCTTGGCGCCGATCCGGGTGACTCCGGCGAGCCCGAGTCGCACCGCGTTCGGTTCCTCGAGGGTGGCGTGGGCTGCGGAGAGCTGCACGTCGGGGCGGCGGACCTCGACGCCGTGTCGGCGGGCATCCGCCACGAGGGTGGCCGGGGAGTAGAAGCCCATCGGCTGAGAACGCAGCAGCCCCGCCAGAAACGCCGCCGGGTAGCGCAGTTTGACCCACGAGCTCGCGTACACGAGCAGCGCGAAGCTCAGCGAATGGCTCTCGGCGAAACCGAAGTTGGCGAAGGCCTGAATCTGCCGGTAGATCGTGTCCGAATCCTCGAGACTCAGCCCGTTGCGCGCCATCCCCGCGTAGAGCTTCTCGCGCAGGCTGTCGATGCGCTCCAGGCCCCGCTTGGATCCCATCGCGCGCCGCAACAGATCGGCATCTTCCCCCGTGCAGTCGCCGACCGCCATCGCCATCTGCATCAGCTGCTCTTGAAACACCGGCACGCCGAGGGTGCGTTCGAGCACCGGCTCGAGCTTCGGGTGCAGGTAGGTGATCGGTTCTTGGCCGAGCCGACGTCGTACGAAGGGGTGAACCGCCCCGCCCTGAATCGGCCCGGGGCGGATCATCGCGATCTGCACCACGAGGTCGTAGAAGCGGCGCGGCCGAAGCCTCGGCAGCAGGCCCATCTGGGCGCGCGACTCCACCTGGAACACCCCGATCGAGTCGGCCGCGCAGAGCATGTCGTAGACCTCGGGATCTTCTTTCGGGATCGTCGACAGCTCCCACTCTTCGCCGGTCGAGCCGCGAATCAGGTCGAAGGAGTGCTGCAGCGCCGAGAGCATCCCGAGGCCCAGCAGGTCGAACTTGACCAGGCCCATCCAGGCGCAGTCGTCCTTGTCCCACTGCACGACGGTGCGCTTCTCCTTGCGCGCATGCTCGATCGGCACCACCTCGCCGACGGGGCGATCGGTGAGCACCATGCCGCCGGAGTGGATGCCGAGGTGACGCGGCGCCTTCAGCAGCTCGGTGGCGAGCTCGACGACATTCTCGGGGATCGTGTGCGCACTCGAGTCAGTCTGACGGCCGAGACGGCCGTCAGCGCTGGCGTCGCGGCGGAGGCCAGAAATGGCCTCCGCTCCCAGCTCCAGCGCGCCACCCTCCACCTGCTTGCTCCAGGCATCCTGCTGCCCGGTGGAGTAGCCGAGCGCCTTCGCCATGTCGCGCAGGGCGTTCTTGGGGCGGTATTGGATCACGTTCGCCACCTGCGCGGCGTTGCGGCGCCCGTACTTCTCGAACACCCACTGGATGACCTCCTCACGGCGATCGGAGTCGAAGTCGACGTCGATGTCGGGCTCCTCATCGCGCAGGCTCGACAGGAAGCGTTCGAACGGCAGGCGGTAGTAGATCGAGTCGACCGCGGTGATGTCGAGCAGGAAGCAGACGGCGGAGTTGGCGGCCGAGCCGCGCCCCTGGCAGAGAATGCCGCGGCTGCGCGCGAAGGCGACGATGTCGTGCACGATGAGGAAGTAACCGGGGAAGTCTTTCTTCTCGATCACCGCAAGCTCGTTCTCGATGCGCGCTCGGTCGGCCTCCGACAGATCGGGATACTTGCGCGGCACGGCGCGCCAGACCAGTTCGCGCAGCCACGACATCGGGGTGTGCCCCTCGGGGACCTGCTGCTTCGGGAGGGCGGGCTTGGCGCGCCGCAGCGGGAAGGCGAGTTCGGCCGCGAGTTCGACGCTGCGCGCGACGGCGCCGGGGTAGCGCGCGAACCGGGCCTGCATCTCGCCCCCCGAGCGCAGATGCGCGCTGCCCGCGGGCGGAAGCCAGCCGTCGAGCTCGTCCAGACTGCGTTGCGCGCGCACCGCAGCAATCGCGGTCGCCAGGCGATGCTCCTCCGGGCGGGCGTAGTGCACGTTGCCGGTCGCCACGACCGGCAGCCCGCGCTCGGCGGCGAGGGCGGCCAGGACGTCGTTGTGGGCGCTGTCGAGCGGCAGGCCGTGGTCGATGAGTTCGACGTTGACGTTGTCTCGCCCAAACAGCGCCACCAGCCGGTCGATCTCGGTCATCGGATGCGTCTCGACATCACCCACGAGGGCCTGGCGCACCGCGCCCTTGCGACACCCGGTGAGGATCGCCCAGTGCCCGTCGGCGTGGGCGGCCAGCTCGTCGAGGTCGTAGACGGGGCGCCCCTTCTCGGCCCCGCGCAGCTGCGCCTCGGTGATGGCGGCCGCGAGCCGGTGATAGCCCTCGATCCCACGCGCGAGCACCAGCAGGTGGGTGCCCTCGGGGTCGGCCTCGCCGTTTTGCGGACCGGAGAGTTCGAGCGAGAGCTCGGCACCAAAAACGGTCTCGACCTGTGCGGTTTCGGCCGCCTCGGCGAACCGCACGATGCCGTAGAAGCCGTCGTGGTCGGTGATGGCGAGCGCGCGGAGCCCCAACCGCTCCGCCTCTTCCAGCAGCGCCTCGGGGCTGGAGGCGCCGTCGAGAAAGCTGAAGCTGGAGTGCGCATGCAGTTCTGCGTAGGGCACGGCGGCCGTATCGCGGACGCGTTCCGGCGGCGCGACGTAGGGCCCGCGCTTGCGCGAGAGCGGGGTGTCGAGCGCGGCGACGGGACGCGAACCCGAGAGGGTGCGCTCCAGTTCACTCCACTGAATCGGTGGGTTCTGCCAGCCCATCAGCGCACCCGGATCGGCTCAGAATTCAGCTCAGTCATAGCGGCCCGCCGCCCACCATTCGCCGGCCTCGTCGAGCTCGAGCAGCCACGCCTCCCCGGCCGTGTCGACCGCCTGGAAGCGCTGGGCGCGGCGGGCGGTCGCCGGGTCCCACCAGCGCTCGTCGAGCGGCCAGGGGCCCGCCCAGGCGGTCAGGTCGCGTCGCGCGCCGGTCTGCGACACGAGCACCGCGGGGGAGGCGCTGAGCGCGCCGCGCGCATCCACCGCAACCGGACGCCCGCGAGCGTCTTCGACCCGCAGCGGGCGCGGCACCTCGTAGACCGTGGCCGGGGCGGGCGGCGGCACGGAGCCCGGCCAGGGGCGCCGCGCATCGCGCCGCACGACGGGCCGATCGCCCCACGGCACGAGCGTCTGCCGCTCGGCCGGGGAGCGCCCGCCCTCCCGGGTCGCGGTCACCACGCCCTCGTGCCCGACCATGCCCTGCACGCGCGACAGCACCGAGTGCACCTGCTCTTCGGGCCCCGAACCCCAGAGCCCCCGCTCGTGCGCGCCCACCGGGTCGACGGATTCGGGGGCGAGCCGCACGCGGGCGACGGGGGAGCGCAGGCCGTGATCGCGATCCGATCCGGTCTGGGCTTCGAGCGACCAGCGGATGCGATCCACCACCTCGGCGGGAGCGAACGACCTCGGGTGCAACCAGACCCGATCGCTGGCCTCGCCGTTCTCGCCCGTGAATTCGACGCGCAGCGCCGTGCAGACGAGGTTGTCGGCCAGCAGCGCCGCCACGAAGTCGTCGGCCGCCACGCGCATGCCGAAGGCGATCTGGTCGATGCGCTCCAGGGGTGGTTCGAAATCGACGACGGCGTCAAGATCGCGCGGGGGGATGCGCGGGGTGGCGGCGCGCGCATCCCGCCCGCGGGCGAGGGCGTGCCAGCGGGCCCCGTTCTCGCCGAAGCGCGCGGCGACATCGAAGGCGGTCAGTTCGGCGAAGGCGCCGAGCGTGCGGATACCGAGCCGCGGCAGCAGCGAGACCAGTTCGGGGTCGTCGATCAGGGTAATCGGCAGCGGGGCGAGGAACGCCGCCGCGTCACCCGCGGCCACGATGCGGGTGCGCTCATCGATCGGGGTGCGCCGCGCCGCCAGCTCGGCAGCGAACAGCCCGTCGGCGATGCCGACCGCCGCCGGCAGGTCGAGACCTTCGGCGATCGTCAGCAGGGTCTTCGCCGCCGCGCGCTCCCCGCCGTAGTAGCGCGCCACCCCGCGGGCGCGCACCGCCACGAGTCCGGGACGCAGCGGATGCCAGCCCGGCACCGAATGCTCGAGCGCGGTCAGCACCGGCTCGAAGGCCCGCGCGTCGAGGGAGCGATCGTAGGCGAGCACGTGCACGGCGGCGCAGCGCGACTGCGCCTCACGCTGCCGCATGCCGCGCCGAACCCCCTCGGCGCGTGCTGGCTGGTTGGCGGCGAACACCACGCCCTTGTCGATCAGGATGATCGGCTCGCTGTTTCTGAGTCGCTCGGCGCGCGCGTGGGCGACGACGGGCCAGTCGGGGCACCACAGCACGGCCATCCGTGCGTCGGCGGCGTTCATCTCGCGTTCCACAATCTAGTTTCGAACATGTGTTCGAGTGTGTCAAACGCGACCGACACTCACGCCGGTGGCCCTACCCGACCGCGCTGACCCGTTCCGCGCGCTCCCGGCGCGGCTCCACCGCCGCGACCTGCTGCTCAGCACCGGGGAGCCAGAGCCGCCGAGAACGCGGCCGACCGGCCCAGGACTTCGAACTCGAACTCACGCTGACCTGCCGCGCCTGCAGATGCCCGAACCCGGACCCGAGACCCGCCCAGCTGCTCGCCGTGATGGCCAGGCGCGCATCGGCGCCCGGCCAGTCGCCGATGCTCACGAGCGCCCCTTCGCGCTGCCGCAGTCGGGCCGAGAGCTTGCTCGCGGCCGAGTCGCTCAGCTTCGCCGCCCCCGACGCCCGACGTGGAGGCCTCACCACCACCACGGTGACCACGTCGACGAGCGCCGACACGACCGACAACCACTGTTCGCCCGGGTGCGGCACCAGCACCACCCGCTCCAGGTCGAGCCCGAGACCGGCGACCGCTTCGATGCCGAGATCAGGCATCCCCACAATCGCGCACCATGCCCCGGCCGCGCTCGGCCCTTGGGCGAGCCCGAGCGCGAGGGTCGTCGAGCCTTCGACCGCGTAGCTGCCGCCCGCGGCGAGCGCACCCCCGGGAATCAGCCCGGCGAGCGCGTCGTGCGTGGGGAGCGCGCGCGAATCCAGGCGCGTGCGCTGCATGCCGCGAATCCGCTCCTGCAGGGCGCGCACCACTTCGTCGCGGTCCGGAGCCTCGGCCTCGATCGGCTCCGCCCGCAGCGCGACGGCGGGGGAGGCGTTCATTCCTCCAGTCTCGAACATGTGTTCGAGTGTGTCAATGGCGACCGACGCCGCTGCGGCTAACCGTCCTCGCGCGACAGTTGGGTGACGATCTTCGCCAACCGCCGCTGACGGGTGAGCTCGTTGGGCGCCGTCATGAGCGGATGCAGCACCGAGTACCGTTCGGACGCGTTGAGCGCCTCGAAACGCTCTCGAGCCGTCGGCACCACCCGCAGCGCCATGATCAGGTCATCCGGCACCAGGGCCGTCGCGGAGCCCGCGTAGGCCCGTTCCCACCGACCGTCGGACTTCGCACGGTCGATCTCCATCTGGCCACGCTCACGCATCCGCCCCTCGGCGATCAGCCGCGCAACATGTTCTTGATTGCGTTGCGACCAGAGCGAGCGCGCCCGACGCGGGGTGAAGCGCTGCAGGAAGGTCGCGTCGTCGAAGCCGCGCTTCTGACCGTCGATCCAGCCGCTGCAGAGTGCCTCGTCGAGGGCTTCGGCGTAGCTCAGGGTCGTCGGCGAGGTGGTGCCCTTCTTGGCGAGCATGAGCCACACGCCGTCCGTGCTCTCTTCGTTCGCGTCGAGCCAGGCGCGCCACGCGGCGACGTCGGCGACCACGAATGGTTCGGGCGCCGCGCTCAACTGTCGACCACCTCGAGCCGGACGGTGACCATGTCACCGGGGGAGAGGCGCTCGGCGTCGCGCACCGCCTTCTTGACCGGCAGGATGTACGCCGCCTCGGTTTTCGACGGAAAGATCGAGGTCGCCCACTCGGTCTGTCCGACCCGGGGGCGCACCCGCACCGACCCGAATCCGCGCCGGGGGCCGTCCTGGAACTCGGCGATCTCGGCGCTCAGCTCGGCAGGGACGGTGACGAAGGTCCAGGAGCCTTTGCCGTCGGCATCCCAGATCCACAGCTCCGATTCGAACTCGACGATCATGCCCAACACTGTGCCACACCCCGGCGACCCTCATCGGGTCGGGTCTCGCGACGCCGGCAGCTACGCGGGGGTCGCGGCCGCAAGCACCACGCACGTGGCGACAAAGAGGAGAACGTTCGCCACCACGGTCATCCAGAAGCCCAGTCGGAACGACAGTTTCGTGCTCTTGTGCCGCAGCAACGCCTGCGCCAGAAACGCCCCCGGCCAGCCGCCGAGCAGCGAAAGCACGTGCAGCGTCGACTCGGAGATGCGCCACGCACCTTGGCGCGCGGCCCGCTTGTCGAGCGCGTAGAAGACCGCGGTCATTACGCTCACCACGGTGTAGAAGGACGGAATCCAGACCGGCACCGGCCACAGGGTCTCGATCAGCGCGGCGAAGGCGAGGAACGCAACAACCAGCACGAGCGCGACCAGGATTCCCACCGCACGCCCGCCTCGGCGAGCCTTGCGAGCTGTCACCGGGACCCGGCGATCCCGCGGCGCCACCGCGATCGCACGGATGCGACCGTCGGGAGCCTGCTCGATGTCGAAGGTGACCTCGTCGCCGAGGGCGGGCCGGCGCGTCGTGTCGATGAACGCGTGCACGTGGGCGAAGACGTCCGCACTGCCGTCGTTCGGTCGAATGAAGCCGAATCCCCGGTCCTCGTTCCAGCCCACGAGTTCACCCGAGAGTCGACGCTGACTCTTTGTCATTTCGCCAGCGTATCGCCTGCAGGACCAAGGACTCAGGCGAGTTGGAGGCGCCGCGCGTAGCGTCGCGCCCATGGAGCAGAAAGCACTGAATCCTCAGACTCTTGCCCGCATCGACGCCTGGTGGCGCGCCGCCAACTACCTCAGCATCGGCCAGATCTACCTGCTCGACAATCCGCTGCTGTCGCAGCCTCTCGCCCCCGAGCACCTCAAGCGGCGCCTGCTCGGGCATTGGGGCACGACCCCGGGACTCAACTTCCTCTACGCGCACCTCAACCGCGCCATCCGCGAGCGCGACCTCGACACCCTTTACCTCACCGGCCCCGGCCACGGCGGCCCCGGGATGGTCGCCAATGCCTATCTCGACGGCACCTACAGCGAGCTCTACACCGACATCACCCGTGACGAGGAGGGGATGCGGAAGCTGTTCCGCCAGTTCTCCTTCCCCGGCGGCATCCCGAGCCACGCCGCCCCCGACACTCCCGGCTCGATCCACGAGGGCGGCGAGCTCGGCTACGCGCTCAGCCACGCCTACGGCGCCGCCTTCGACAACCCGGAGCTACTGGTGGCGTGCGTGATCGGCGACGGGGAGGCCGAGACGGGGGCGCTCGCGACGGCGTGGCACTCGAACAAATTCCTCGACCCGCAGCACGACGGCACGGTGCTGCCGATCCTGCACCTCAACGGCTACAAGATCGCCAACCCGACCGTGCTGGCCCGCATCCCCGAGGAGGAGCTGTTCGACCTGATGCGCGGCTACGGCCACGAGCCGTTCCTGGTCTCCGGCGGCTTCGACGGCGAGGACCCGATGGCGGTGCACGAGCGTTTCGCGACGACGCTCGACACGGTGCTCGACCGCATCCGGCAGATCCGCGCGGATGCCGCCGCTGGGAGCACCGAACGCCCCCGCTGGCCGATGATCATTCTGCGCACCCCCAAAGGCTGGACCTGCCCGCGCGAGGTCGACGGGGATCCGGTCGAGGGCAACTACCGTTCGCACCAGGTGCCGTTGTCGGGGGTGCGCGACAACGCCGAGCACCGCGCGCTGCTGGAGGAGTGGATGCGCTCCTACCGCCCGGAGGAGCTCTTCGACGTCTCCGGCGCTCCGCTCCCCGAGACGGTCGAGCTCGCTCCGGCCGGAGGCCGACGGATGAGCGCCAACCCGGTCGCGAACGCCGGACTCCTGCGGCGCGACCTCGACCTCCCCGACTTCCGCGAGTTCCGGATCGACGTCACCGAACCGGGGGCAGAGACCGTTTCGGCGACCGGAACCCTCGGCACCTGGCTCGCCGAGGTGATCCGCCGCAACCCCGACAACTTCCGCTTGTTCGGACCCGACGAGGTCGCCTCCAATCGCCTCGCCCCCGCCGTCTACGACGTCACCGCGAAGCAGTGGAACGCCGAATTTCACCCGAGCGACGAGCACCTGGCCCGCGCGGGGCGGGTGATGGAGATGCTGAGCGAGAACCAGTGCCAGGGTTGGCTCGAGGGCTACCTGTTGACCGGGCGCCACGGGCTCTTCACGAGCTACGAAGCGTTCATCCACATCGTCGATTCGATGTTCAACCAGCACGCCAAGTGGCTCGACGCGAGCAAGAAGATCCCCTGGCGCGCCCCGATCGCGAGCCTCAACTATCTGCTCTCGAGCCACGTCTGGCGGCAGGACCACAACGGCTTCACGCACCAGGATCCGGGCTTCCTCGACGTCGTCGTCAACAAGAGCGCCGACGTGGTGCGGGTGTACCTGCCCTTCGACGCCAACACCCTGTTGTCGACGATGGATCACTGCCTCCGCTCGGTCGACTACGTCAACGTGGTCGTCGCCGGCAAGCAGCCCGAACCGCAATGGCTCGGCATGGAGGAGGCGATCGAGCACTGCACGCGCGGGCTCGGCGTTCTGCCGTGGGCCGGAACCGAGGTCGCGGGGGAGGAACCCGACGTGGTGCTCGCCTGCGCGGGCGACGTGCCCACCCTCGAGACGCTCGCGGCGGCCAAGCTCCTGCGCGAGGTGCTGCCCGGGTTGCGGGTGCGCGTGGTCAACGTCGTCGACCTGATGCGCTTGCAGTCCGAGGGCGAGCATCCGCACGGCCTGAGCGACGCCGACTTCGACGCCGTGTTCACCAGCGACACGCCGATCATCTTCGCCTTCCACGGCTACCCCTGGCTCATCCACCGCCTCGCCTACCGGCGGCGCGGCCACGCCAACCTGCACGTGCGCGGCTATAAGGAGAAGGGCACCACCACGACTCCGTTCGACATGGTGATGCTGAACGACCTCGACCGCTATCACCTGGTGATGGATGTGATCGATCGGGTGCCGGGGCTCGCCGAGCGGCATCCCGACGTTCGCCAAGCGATGCAGGATGCGCGGCAGCGCGCCCACGCCTACACGCGCGAGCACGGCGTCGACATCCCCGAGGTGGCCGACTGGCGCTGGGGCGACTGACGGACGACGCTAGAAACAGCGAAGGCCCCGGATCTTTCGATCCGGGGCCTTCAACAACTCTCGTGCGCGGAGGGGGACTTGAACCCCCACGCCCTTTCGGGCACTAGCACCTCAAGCTAGCGCGTCTGCCATTCCGCCACCCGCGCGAGTGTTTTCTGTTCGGCGCCCCGCGAGGAGCACCGAGGAACGAGATTAGCACGACGACGACGTACTGCGTGACGCCCTCGGCGGGCTAGCGTGGTGCCATGACCGCCGACACGGAGCTCGATGCCACCGCTCGGATCGCGCGCGATCTGATCCGGATTGACACCACGAACTGGGGCGAGGGGAAGTCCGCCGGCGAGACGGTCGCCGCCGAGTACGTCGAGGCCGAGCTCCGCCGTCTGGGCCTCGAGCCGCAGCTCTTTGACGCGGCCCCCGGGCGCACAAGCGTGGTCGCCCGAGTTCCCGGGCGCGACAGCGAGCGGCCCGCGTTGGTGCTCCACGGCCACCTCGACGTCGTTCCCGCCGATCCGGCGAACTGGAGCGTCGATCCCTTCGGCGGCGAGGTCCGCGACGGCATGCTCTGGGGCAGGGGCGCGGTCGACATGAAGGACATGGATGCCATGATCCTGACCTCTCTCGACGAGATCCTGAGCAGCGGCCAGCTGCCCGCCCGGGAGCTGATCGTGGCCTTCTTCGCCGATGAGGAGAACGGCGGCGACTTCGGCTCGCACTACCTCGTCGACTCCAAGCCCGAGCTCTTCGCCGGGGCGACGGAGGCGGTCAGCGAGGTCGGCGGCTACTCGGTGCACGTCGCCGGGCAACGCGCCTACCTGTTGCAGACCGGCGAGAAGGCGCTCCTCTGGATCCGGTTGACCGCGCACGGCGTCGCCGCACACGGCTCGCGGGTGATCCACGACAACGCCGTGACGAAACTCGCCCGGGCCGTGACGAAGCTGGGGGAGCGCGAGTGGCCGCTGCACCTCACGACGACGACCTCCGCCCTGCTGGCCGAACTCGCCCGCATGCACGGCGCACCCGCCGACACCGATCCGGTCGACCTCGTGGAGCGCAGCGGCTCGGCGGCCGGCTTTCTGCTTGGCACACTCCGGGTGACGAGCAACCCCACACTGCTGAACGCGGGATACAAGCACAACGTGATCCCGGATCGCGCCGAGGCGCTCATCGACGTCCGCCCCTTCGCCGGGCAGGAGGACGAGGTGCTCGCGCAGATCCGCGAACTGATCGGCCCGGAGATCGAGATCGAGATCGTGCACCACGACGTGGGGCTGGAGAATCCCTTCGAGGGCGACATCGTCGACCGGATGGTCGCGGCACTGCACCGCCACGACCCGGGCGCGCCCATCCTGCCGTACCTGATGAGCGGCGGAACCGACAACAAGGCGCTCGCCAAATTGGGCATCGACGGCTACGGTTTCGCGCCCCTGAAACTGAGCGCCGACCTCGACTTCCCGGCAATGTTCCACGGGGTCGACGAGAGGGTTCCGCTCGACGCGTTGTCGTTCGGCCACGCCGTCTTGCGCGACTTCCTCCTCGATTGTTGATCTGAGCCTTCCTCCTGACACAATCGACGATCGTGAGCTATTTAGAGGCGTTGATCCTCGGCCTGGTGCAGGGTCTGACCGAGTTCCTTCCGATCTCCTCGAGCGCTCACCTGCGCATCGTGGGGGAGTTCCTGCCGAACGCCACCGACCCCGGCGCGACCTTCACCGCGATCACGCAGCTCGGGACCGAATTGGCGGTCCTGATCTTCTTCCGCAAGCAGATCGGACGCATCCTCTCCAAGTGGTTCCGTTCTTTCGGAGCCCGCGGCGGCTCGCACTCGGCGGGGATCCTGAAGGGCGATGCGGATGTGCGGCTCGGCTGGCTGATCATCCTCGGCACGATTCCGATCGTGATCGTCGGGTACTTCGGTCAGGAGTACATCCGCGGAGCCTTCCGCTCACTGTGGCTCGTCGCGATCGTGTTGATCGTCTTCGGCATCCTGCTCGGGGTCGCCGACTGGCTGGGACGCCGCACCCGTCACCTCGAGGATCTCGGCTACGGCCACGGCATCGCGATCGGTTTCGCCCAGATGCTCGCGCTCATCCCCGGGGTTTCGCGATCCGGCGCGTCGACGAGTGCGGGGCTGGCGCTCGGCTACACCCGCACCGCGGCGGCCGAGTTCTCGTTCCTGCTCGCCGTGCCCGCGGTGTTCGGGAGCGGGCTCTACGAGCTCGTCACGGCGCTGCGCGAACCCGACGAATCGCCCTACGGCTGGCCGGAGACGATTCTCGCGACGGTCGTGGCGTTCGGGGTCGGGCTGGCGATCATCGCCTTCTTGATGCGCTACATCAAGACCCGGTCGTTCCTGCCGTTCGTGATTTACCGACTCGTGCTCGGCGTCGCGCTCCTGGTGCTGCTGTCGCTCGGCGTCATCCAGGCGTACTAGCGAACCGCGGAGGCTACGGCCCGCCGGGGCGGTCCTCGCCGCCGGCCTTGCCGTCACGCTTGCGCAGATAGCGCTCGAACTCTTCGGCGATCGCGTCGCCGCTGGCTTCCGGCGAGTCGACGGTGTCGCGTGCCTGCTCGAGCTGCGAGATGTAGGCGGCCATGTCGTCGTCATCACCGGCGAGCGCATCGATCCCGCTCTCCCAGGCCGCCGACTCCTCGACGAGGTTGCCGCGCGCAACGACGATCGGCACGAAGTCTTCGAGCCGCGAGATCAGCGCCAGTTGCGCCTTCGGCGAGGGCGCGTTGTGCACGTAGTGCGGCACCGAGGCCCAGATCGACATGCTGGGGATGCCGGCGGCCTGAGCCGCCATCGACAGCACCGAGATGATGCCCACCGGCCCCTCGTAGGTGCTGCGCTCGAGCTCGAAGTCCGCGCGCAACTCGGAGCTTTCGCTGCTGACGAAGATCGAGATGGGACGCGTGTGGGGAACGTCGGCGAGCATGGCGCCGAGGAACACGATCCCGGAGATGTCGGCGGTGGTGAGCGCGTCGATCACCTCGCTCGCGAAGGTCTTCCAGCCCCGCGACGGCTCGGTGCCGAGCAGCACATGCAGGCCCGGTCCGCCTCCGGGCGGGCCGTACAGCGTCACGGTCGGCCACTCCAGAATGCGTTCGCCCGAGTCGTCGAACGAGACGGTCGGCCGATTGAACTGGAAGTCGAAGTAGTCCTCGGGCTCCACCTCGACGAGGGGAACGAGCTCGAGTTGATCGCGCACCGCACGGGCGGCGCCGCTGGCCGCCTCGCCCGCATCGTTCCAGCCTTCGAAGGCGACGATCAGCACGGAGCCGTCGTCGAAACCCGATGCGTCAGTCACTCTCACATCCTCCCGCGGGCCGGTCTGCTCGCGTCCCCACCAGAATAGGCCGCGCCTAGACTGAGTGCTCGTGACCGACACCTCGCCCGCCGCCGTCCTCTGGGACATGGACGGCACCCTGATCGATTCCGAGCCCTACTGGATGCGCGCCGAGCACGACCTCGTCGAGGCCTACGGCGGCGTGTGGACCCATGAGGATGCCGTTCAACTCGTCGGCCAGGGCCTCGAGCACTCGGCCCTGATCCTGCGATCCCGCGGCGTCGCGCTCTCGGTCGAGGAGATCATCCAGACGATGACCGACCGCGTCACGGAGCAGATCCGCGCCGAGGTGCCGTGGCGTCCGGGTTCGCGCGAGTTCTTGCTCGCGCTGCGCGATGCGAGAATCCCGACGGCGCTCGTGACCATGTCGATCGGCCGGATGGCGCGTCTCGTCGCCGAGGCGATTGGGTTCGAGGGCTTCGATGTGATCGTCGCGGGCGACGAGGTCGAGGAGCCCAAGCCACATCCGGAGCCGTACCTCCGCGCCGCCGAACTGCTCGGCGTCGAGCCGAGCGCCTGCATCGCATTCGAGGACTCCGAACCGGGCGTCGCCTCGGCCGTCGCCGCGGATGTGGCGACGATCGCGGTGCCGCTGCACATCTCGCTGCCGGAGAGCACCGCCTACACGCTGTGGCCCGACGGCCTGGGCGACCGCGTGCCGAGTGATCTGAACGCGGTCCTCGCGGCCCACCAGAGCGGCGCGCGACGATGACGCGCTTTTCGGGCCCGTTCCGCACCGGCGAGCGCGTGCAGCTCACCGGACCGAAGGGCCGCCTGCACACGATTTCGCTGACCCCCGGCGGCGTGTTCCATACCCATCGGGGCATGCTCGATCACGACTCCTTGATCGGCGCGCCCGACGGCTCGGTCGTCAGCGCGAGCAACGGTGACCAGTACCTCGCCCTGCGCCCGTTGCTGTCCGACTTCGTCATGTCGATGCCGCGCGGCGCCGCGATCATCTATCCGAAGGACGCCGCCCAGATCCTCGCTCTGGCCGACATCTTCCCGGGCGCGCGCGTCGTCGAGGCGGGGGTCGGTTCGGGGGCACTGTCGATGTGGCTGCTGCGCGCCATCGGCGATCACGGTGAGCTGATCTCCTTCGAACGCCGCGCGGAGTTCGCCGATGTCGCGCGCGCCAATGTGACGGCGCACACGGGGGAGACCCCCGGCAACTGGAGCATCGAGATCGGCGATCTCGTCGAGGCCCTGCCCCGCGTGGTGGAACCGGCCTCCGTCGACCGCGTCATTCTCGACATGCTCGCCCCCTGGGAGTGCCTCGACGTCGCCCTCGAGGCTCTTGCTCCGGGTGGCGTGCTGTTGTGCTACATCGCGACCGTCACGCAGCTCTCGCGCGTTGCCGAAGCGATCCGCGCCACCCGCGCGTTCACCGATCCGCAATCCAGCGAGACGATCGTGCGCGGATGGCATGTCGAGGGCCTGGCCGTCCGTCCGGATCACCGCATGGTCGGGCACACCGCGTTCCTGCTGACAGCGCGGCGACTCGCGCCCGGCGCGGTGCTGCCGCCCGTCGCACGTCGCGCGTCCAAGAGCGAGTACGGCGACGAGGATGTCGAGCTCTGGACCCCGGGAGCCGTCGGCGACCGCGTCAAGAGCGACAAGCGACTGCGGAAGGTCGTGCGCGAGGCCGGGGCGATCGCCGAGGCGCGCGCGGCGACCGAGGAGACACAGGGCAACGGCTAGAGTGGTGGCGGTTCAGCCCCACGGCAGCCCACCGATTTAGCACCCAGAAAGCAGGATCTCTCCGTGCGCAAGATTCCCGCACTCTTCGCCGCCACTGCTCTCGTCGCGACCCTGTCGGCGTGCACCGCCTCCGGTCCCGCGGCGATCGACGGCTGCACGCCCGCCTACGACGCCGGTGACTCCGCGCGGCTCGTGACGGCGACGGGTGCGCTCGGTTCGGCGCCGGATGTCGACTTTCCGACGCCGCTCGTGACGGACGGTGCCCAGCGCGCCACCCTCGAGGCCGGTGAGGGCACTCCGGCGGCCGAGGGCTCGCAGGTGGCGGCCGACTTCACGATCTACGCGGGCAGCGCGGTCACCCCGCTCGGCGGAACCGCCTACGACACGACCAGCCCGACCCTCATCTCGGCGGTGACCGACTCCGCGGTGCAGGCCGCGCTGATTTGCGCACAGGCCGGCGAACGTTTCGCGCTCACCATGACCGCGGAGCAGGGCTATGGCGCGGGAACGCTCGAGGCGAACGGAATCGCCGACGATGACACGCTCGTCTTCGTCTTCGACGTCTCCGCGATCTACCTCGGCAAGGCCGACGGAGTCAACCAGCTCCCGGTCGACGGCATGCCCATCGTCGTCACGGCGGTCGATGGAACGCCGGGCATCAGCGTGCCGAGCTCGGCGCCGCCGGCGGAGCTCCAGACCGCCACGATCAAGCTCGGCGGCGGCGCGACCGTCGCCGAGGGCGACGTGATCGTCGCGCACTATTCCGTCTGGAACTGGCCCGCGGCGGGCGGCGAGGCAACCGCCTCGTCCTCGTCCTGGTCGGAAGGCACCGCGGCGACCTTCACCGTGAGCTCGGACGAGCTTCCCGAGGGCTTCCTCGCCGCCGTGACCGGCGCCACGGTCGGCTCACAGCTGCTCATGGTCTCCCCGCCGGCGACCGAGGGCTCCGCGAACACGATCATGGTGATCGACGTGCTCGGAATCGTCGAGTAGCGCTCACCCCGCCTGCCGCGCGCTCTAGGATGACATCCGTGTCGACCCCACCTGCTCGCGTCCCGGTCGAGGAACGGCTCTTCAGCCTCGTTCTCGCCCTGCTAGCGACGGATGTCGGTCTGATGAAGAACGACATCCTCAAGACGGTGCACGGCTACAGCCAGAAGTATCGCGACGGTCACGATAACGCCAACCTGGAGCGCCAGTTCGAGCGCGACAAGGAAGACATCCGTGAGCTCGGGGTTCCGCTTGAGACCATCGACTCGCCGAGCGATCCCGGCAACAACCAGTTGAAGCGCTACCGCATCCCGCGCGGACGCTACGAGCTTCCCGAGGACATCACCTTCACCCCGGAAGAGTCGACGCTGCTCACCCTGGCGGCCCGGGTGTGGCGAGAAGGCTCACTCTCCGCCGAATCGCGCCGCGCGCTCACCAAGCTGCGTTCGCTCGGCGCGGCCACGACGGAGCCGGTGATCGGCTTCGCACCGCGTGTGCGCCTGGGGGACCTGGCCTTCGAACCTCTGACCGCCGCGATCGACCGCGGTGTCAGCGTGCGCTTCGACTACCTCAAGCCGGGGGAGCACGCGGCGCGCACGCGCGCCGTTCTGCCGCTGGCGCTCGTGAACTACGAGGGGCGCTGGCACCTGTCGGCGCGCGAACTCGACAGCGGTACGCCCAAGATGTTTTTGCTGCGCCGCATCGTGGGCAAGGTCACGTCCGGACAGCCGGTCGACATCCCGCCGGGCGATCACGTCGCCGAGGCCGTCGCGCGACTCGACGCGCTCGCGACGACGCAGTTCGCCGACGTCGAGGTCGTTCCCGGCTCCGACGCCGCGTTGCGCCTCGCGCGTCGGACCACGGCCGAAGACATCGGCCCGAACCGACTGCGACTGCACTTCGTCGATCGCGCGATTCTGGCCGATGAGCTCAGCGGATTCGGTCCCGAGGTTCTCGTGCTGTCACCCCCCGAACTGCGCGAGGCCGTGCGCGAACGACTCGAACGAACGGCGGAGCTCCATGGCTGAGGCGCGCAAGAACCCGCCGCTGCTCGCTCGCGACAAGCTCACCTTCCTGCTGTCGTTCGTCCCGTGGCTCGTCGACCATGAGCGCGTGTCGGTGACCGAAGCTGCCGAGCACTTCGGAATGACGCCCGAGCAGATCCGCGAAGCTGTTCGACTGATCGCGATGAGTGGCGTGCCCGGCGACACCGCGCAGTACCAGCACGGCGATCTGTTCGACATCTCCTGGGACTCGTTTGAGGACGACGACGAGATCGTGCTGACTCACCGCGTCGCGATCGACGGCTCGCCGCGGTTCTCGGCGCGCGAGGCCGCGGCCGTGATCGCGGGCCTGCAGTATCTTTCCGCCGTTCCCGAGAATGCCGACCGTGCCGCGCTCACCTCACTGCTGGGGAAACTCTCACGCAGCGCGTCGTCGGCCCCGAGCCCGCTCGGCGTCGACGCGTCAATGCACTCGGATGCGACCCTCAGCCTCGTGCGCGCCTCGGTCGAGCGCGGGGTGCAACTGGAGTTCGACTACCTCAACGCGCGCGGCGAACGCGAACGTCGACGGATCGACCCGCTGCGCGTCGAATCTGCGGATGCCGATTGGTATGTACGCGGGTGGTGCCACCTGCGCCGCGCCGTCCGGACGTTCCGCGTCGATCGCATCGCGAGCGCCGTCGTCACCGACGAACCGATCGAGCATCACGCCGGACAGATTCAGGTTCCCGAGACGCTGTTCGACGCCTCGCTGACCGACCTCGACGTCAGAATCGAGGTCGCGAGCGCCGCGATGCCGCTGCTCGACGACTACCTCCACGACGATGCAGCCGTCGAGGCGCACGGCGATCGGATGCGCGCCACCCTCCGCGTCTCGCACTTCCACGGTCTGAAGCGCCTCGTCGCGGGCCTTCCCGGCATGGTCGTCGTCGTCTCGCCGCCGGAGGCCCGCGAGGCTGTTCGCGCGTGGGCGGCGGAGGGCGCGGCCCGCTACCGCTGACGGGCCTAGAATGGCCTGAGAACTTGACGGACGTCGGATCCCACGGCGACCCTCCGAACGGAAGGACATCGTCCATGCTCGGCAACCTCTCCGGCTGGCACTTCCTCATTGTGCTCGTGGTCGTGCTGCTCCTGTTCGGCGCCACCAAGCTCCCCGCCTTGGCCCGCAGCGTCGGCCAGTCGATGAAGATCTTCCGCAACGAGATCAAGAGCGACGACACGACCACCCCCGAGGCCTCCAAGGCCGCGGATGACGACGACCAGAAGTCGTCCGACTCGAAGTAGCTCGTGGCCGCTCGAACGCGGCGCGGTCGCACGGCCGAAGGCCGGATGTCGCTCGGCGAACATCTCATTGAGCTTCGCAAGCGGCTCATGCGCGCCGCCCTGTCGATCGTGCTCGGCGCGATCGGCGGGTGGTTCCTCTACGACCCGGTGTGGGCCGCGCTCTACGACCCGATCGTGCGCATCGCCGCCGCGCGCGGGATCGACACCGCGGAGGTCAACCTCAATTACGGCACGATCACCGGGGGCTTCGAACAGCACCTGCAGATCGCGCTCGTCGTCGGGCTCGTCATTTCGAGCCCGGTGTGGCTTTACCAGATCTTCGCATTCCTCGTCCCGGGTCTCACGCGCAAGGAGAAGCGCTACACTTTCGGCTTCTTCTTTTCGGCCGTCCCGCTGTTCTTCGGCGGTTGCGCGACGGGGTGGTTCATCCTGCCCCACATCGTCGAGCTGATGGCGAGCTTCATCCCTGCCGAGTCGACCTCGCTGTTCGACGCCCGCACGTATCTCGACTTCGTGTTGAAACTGGTGATCGCGGCGGGCATCGCGTTCGTGCTTCCGGTGTTCCTGGTACTGCTGAACTTCGTCGGGGTGCTCTCCGGCCGCGCCATTCTCGCGGGATGGCGGTGGGCGATCCTGGCCATCACCATTTTCACCGCCATTGTGACTCCCGCGGCGGACGTCATCTCGATGTTCCTGCTGGCGATCCCGATGATCCTGCTCTACTTCATCGCGGTCGGCATCGCGTTGCTCCACGACCGACGCGTCGCGAAGCGCCAAGCGGCGTTCGTCGGCGAGGGATAGCGTGAGAGCGTGAGCCTGACACCCGCCGAGCGCTACGCCCGGGCGAAGGCCCGCCAGGGCAGTCCCGAGGTCGAGCGGTTCCGCGCGCGTCAAGAGTTCGACCTGGATCCGTTCCAGCGCGATGCCTGCGCCTCGCTTGAAGCGGGCAACAGCGTCCTGGTCGCCGCTCCCACGGGCGCGGGAAAGACGATTGTCGCCGAGTTCGCCGTCCACCTCGCCCTGCGCGATCCGCGCGCCAAGGTCTTCTACACGACGCCGATGAAGGCGCTCAGCAATCAGAAGTACAGCGAGTTGGCTGCCGAGCACGGGGCCGCGCAGGTGGGGCTGCTCACCGGCGACAGCAACATCAATTCGGGCGCTCGCGTCGTCGTGATGACGACCGAGGTGCTGCGCAACATGCTGTACGCCGACTCGGCGCTGCTCACCGACCTCGCCTTCGTCGTGATGGACGAGGTGCACTATCTCGCTGACCGGTTCCGCGGGGCCGTCTGGGAGGAGGTCATCATCCACCTCCCGCCCGCGGTGCGTCTCGTCTCGCTGAGCGCGACCGTGTCGAACGCCGAGGAGTTCGGCGACTGGCTTCAGGCGGTGCGCGGCCACACCGAGGTGATCGTCTCGGAGGAGCGGCCGGTTCCGCTCGAACAGCACGTCCTCGTGCGCGGCAAGCTGCATGACCTGTTCGATGGCACGGCCGACTCGACGGCTCTCCGGGTGAACCCCGAACTCGTGCGTCTCGCCTC
The DNA here is from genome assembly GCF_905479755.1 of uncultured Schumannella sp. Taxonomy (GTDB): domain Bacteria; phylum Actinomycetota; class Actinomycetes; order Actinomycetales; family Microbacteriaceae; genus DCRR01. Next base: position 151,743 of record NZ_CAJQNT010000010.1, read on the forward strand.
CAGCGGCGGCCGCGCACCGTATCCGCGCCAGCATCCCGGACGCGACCGCTACCGGCGCAGCTCCGGCGGCGGTTTCCGTGATCGCGGAGGAGATCGGATCGGACGTCCCGAGCTGATCAAGATCCTCGAATCGCAAGAACTGCTGCCGGCGATCTTCTTCATCTTCAGCCGAATCGGATGCGATTCGGCCGTCAAACAGGTCGTCGGATCGGGAATCCGGCTCACGGAGAAGTGGGAGCGCGACGAGATCCGCGCCATCGTCGAGGAGCGCACCCGCCCGATTCCCGATCCCGACCTCAGCGTGCTCGGCTATTGGGAGTGGCTCGACGGGCTACAGCGCGGCGTCGCGGCCCACCATGCCGGCATGCTCCCCGCCTTCAAAGAGATCGTGGAAGAGCTCTTCCAGCGCAAGCTCCTCAAGGCGGTGTTCGCGACCGAAACGCTCGCGCTCGGGGTCAACATGCCGGCGCGCACCGTGGTGCTCGAAAAGCTCGAGAAGTTCAATGGCGAGGCGCGTGTTCCGATCACACCGGGGGAGTACACCCAGTTGACCGGCCGCGCCGGGCGGCGCGGGATCGATACCCAGGGGCATGCGGTCATCCAGTGGGCCGCCGGACTCGATCCGCAGGCCGTCGCCTCGCTCGCCTCGCGGCGGACCTACCCGCTGAACTCCAGTTTCCGCCCGACCTACAACATGGCCGTGAACCTGATCGAACAGTTCGGTCGGGAGCGCACGCGCGAGATCCTCGAGAGCTCCTTCGCCCAGTTCCAGGCCGACCGGGCCGTCGTCGATCTCGCGCGCCGGGTGCGCAAGCAAGAGGAGGCCTTGCGCGGCTACGCCGAGGCGATGACCTGCCACCTCGGCGACTTCCCCGAGTACTCGAAGCTGCGCCGCGAACTCAGCGACCTCGAGCGCAAGAACGCACGGAGCGAGGGCCGCGGCGGCAAACGCGGCTCCGAGATCGGCGGCGAGAGCCGCGGAGTGCGCGACCGGCGTCAGCGCCAGATCGCCGACCTGCGTCGCCGCATGAAACAGCACCCTTGCCACAGCTGCAACGATCGCGAGGCGCACTCCCGCTGGGCCGAGCGCTGGTGGCGCCTCAAGCGCGAGAACGACCAGCTGAGCTCCCAGATCCGCGGTCGCACCGGTGCCGTGTCGGTCGTGTTCGATCGGATCAGCGACCTCCTGCTGGATCTCGGCTATCTCGAGCACACCGACGGCGTCTGGGGCGCGACGGCCCCCGGTCGCGCACTTCGCCGCATCTACGGGGAGCGCGACCTGCTGGTGGCGGAGTGTCTGCGGCGCGGAGCCTGGGCGGGGCTCGATGCTCCCGCCCTCGCCGCGCTCGCGAGTTCCCTCGTCTTCGAGCCGAGACGAGAAGAACGCGACATCCAGGACCGCGACCTCCCGCGCGGTCCGTTCCGCGCCGCGAAAGAGGCCACCGAGACGATCTGGGCAGAGCTGTCGATCATGGAAGAGGATCGGCGCTTGCCGAGCTCCGGACCACTGTCGCATGGCCTGTCGCTGGCGACCTATCGCTGGGCCCAGGGCGCATCGCTCGACGCGGTTCTCCGCGACGCCGATCTTGCCGCCGGCGACTTCATCCGCTGGATGAAGCAGGCTGTCGACCTGCTCGACCAGCTCTCGCTCGTGGCCGATGGCGAGCTCGGCCGCACCGCCCGCCACGCCATCGACGGGATCCGTCGTGGCATCGTCGCGTACTCCGGAGTCGCCTGAATGACGCCCGACACCACCCGCGCGCCGCTTCCCCTGGGAGTCGCGCTCATCGTCGCCGCGGCCGCGGGACCGATCCTGGATGCCTCGTTCCCCGATCGGGGCTGGTGGCCGCTCGCGATTCCGGCCGTCGCACTCGCGCTGCTCGCCGCCCAGGGTCGGCGCCCCGGCGCCGCGCTGCTCGTCGGGCTCGTCTTCGGGGCCGCGTTCTACTTCCCGCACATCGAGTGGGCCACGCTGTTCTTGGGGCCGATCCCGTGGTCGGCACTGTCGACGCTGATGGCACTCTGGGTGATGCTCGGCACCGCCGCGATCAGCCTGGTCTACCGCTGGGCGCCGCGTGTCTGGTCGGGCCCGGCCGGGCGGTTGCTGCTCGTCCCCGCGATCGTGGCGGGACTCTGGACCGCCCGGGAGGCCATCGCCAGCGTGTGGCCCTACGGCGGGTTCTCCTGGGGACGTGTCGCGTTCTCGCAGTCGGAGAGCCCGGTGGCGCCGCTGTTCGCGTGGCTCGGCGTCTCGGGGGTGAGCTTCGTCCTCGTCTTTCTCGCCGCTGCCGGGCTCGCCTTCGCACAGGAGGCCTGGCACGTGGTCGCCGCAGGGCGCAGACTCGAGGTGGTCACCACCGGGACGCGCGTCGCCGCTCTGCGGCTCGGAACGGCCTACGTCGCGCTCGTGCTCGTGGCACTCGTGTTTCCGGCGTTCCCCTCCGCCGCCGACGGCACCATCCGCGTCGCCGCGGTGCAGGGCAATGGCAAGACGAGCTACTTCGATCCGCCTGAACGCACGGGAGACAACCTGCTCGCCCAGGTGGCCGCAACCGAACCGACCTACGGCGACGACGTCGACGTCGTGGTCTGGCCCGAGGGCGGCAGCGACCTCGACCCGCTCCGCAGCGCCTCGGCGGCGCGGATCTTCGATGAGGTGTCGCAGCGCGCCGGGGCTCCGCTCGTCTCCGGCATCATCACGGCACGACTGCCCGAAGGGGGAGACCCCGAGACCGACACGGAGTACTTCAACACCGCGGTCGTCTGGCGCGACGGGCAGGGCGCCGGCGACTACTACGACAAGAAGCACCCGGTGCCCTTCGGCGAGTACGTTCCGGATCGTGACTTCTGGCGCCAGTTCGCCCCCGACCTGATCGATCTGATCGGGCGCGAGTACACCCCGGGAACCACCGACACGGTGCTCGAACTCGATGACGGCCTGCTGGCGGGTGTCGCGATCTGCTTCGACATCGTCGACGACCAGGTCATGACCGACACCGTGCGCGAGGGTGCGGATCTGGTCTTCGCGCCCACCAACAACGCCGATTTCGGGCGCACCGACGAGAGCCTCCAGCAGCTCGCGATCGCGCACATCCGCGCGATCGAGTTGGGCCGTTCCGTCGTCAGCATCTCGACGGTCGGCACGAGCGCGATCATCGCCCCCGACGGGACGATCCTGGACGAGCTGACCTGGTACACCGCCGACGCGATGGTGGTCGATGTTCCGCTCGGGACCTCGACCACTCCGGCCGTGCTTCTGGGACGTCAGATCGAGTGGGGTGTCTCCGCGCTCGGACTCATCGGGCTTCTGCTCGCCGCGTTCGCCGGTCGGCGCGTCACGCGCCGCTGAGCGCACGAAAGGGCCGCTGCCCGAAAGGACAGCGGCCCTGCGAAGACCCGTCGTTCGGCGGGAGACCTATGCCGTCTTGCGACCGGTCTTCGAAGCTCCGCGGCGCGCGCGGAGGTATTCGAGGCGCTCCTGCAGGAGCTCCTCCAGCTCGGGGCGCGTGCGGCGCTCGAGCAGCATGTCCCAGTGAGTGCGCGGAGCCTTGGTCTCGGCTTCGTCGGACTGCACGAGTGTGCCGTCCTCCGCGACGAGCCGTCCCTCGAGACCGGTGCGCGGCGACTCCCACGTCTCCGGCACCTCGGCGTCGGACGAGAAGGTGACCTCGAAGGTCTTGCCGTCGTCGGTTCGGTAAATGCTCTTCTTTCGCGGCGAGAACTCGACACCGTCCTCCGTCTGGAGACTCTGTGAACCAAGTCGCATGCCGCGCAAACTACGATCTGCCATCGTGTGGCCTCCTCTGCGCTCTCCCGATCGAAGCGAGCGCTGGCGGATTGCCGCACGCTCGCCGATCCGGCACTCATGTATAACGTCAGCGTGGCGAGGAACATGCCTCGACGGGTCTGTTTACAGTCCTTTCACAGCCGCCTCGTGACGGATTGCGAGATTCCCCCGAGCGTCGCTCAGGATGCACGCTCGCGCACCACGGCGAGAGCCGTGTCGGAGCGGTCCGAGACGAGACCATCGACGCCGATCTCGAGCAGCCGCACCATCGTCGGGGCGTCGTTGATCGTCCACACGTGCACCTCGATGCCCGCGGAGTGGAAGCTCTCGACCGAGCGTGACGTGATCGCCGGGATCCCCGCCATCCGCAACGGGAACTGCACGGCATCGACGCCGCCCAGGATGCCTCGCAGCGGTGCGATGGCGCCTGCTCGGGCCGCGAGCACGGCGGGAATCGCGCGGCTTGCCGAGAGCGAGGTCGCCACCCCCGGGAGTGCGTCCACGGCCGCACGGCGACGGGACTCGCTGAAGGAGGACACCAGCACCCGGCGCGTCGCGCGGAGGTCTCGGATCGCGGCCGCGGCAGGAAGAGCGGCGCCCGCCGTCTTGATGTCGATGTTGAAGCAGGTGTCGGGGAAGGCATCCAGAGCCTCGGCGAGGGTCACGAACCCCTGCCCCTCGCCGAGCGGCACCTCCGCGAGCTCCGCTGCCGTCAGCTGCGCGACGGTGGCATCACGACCGGCGACCCGCGTCAGGTCGGCGTCGTGGCTGACGATCGCGACGCCGTCCGCCGAGACATGCACATCGGTTTCGATGTGGGTGACGCCGAGCGCCACCGCACGCGCGAAGGCGAGCAGGGTGTTCTCCGGCGCGTCGACGGCCAGACCGCGATGGGCGAGGACGCGCGGCGTTGGGGCGTCGAAGAAGACCGACGGCCCCGATTCGGCGACCACCTACTTCGACGGCGGGGTCGCCCCGCGGAGGAAACCGTTGCCGATGCCCTTGATCGCCTCGGTGAGCTCGCTCGGAATGATCCAGAGCTTGTTCGAGTCGCCGTTGGCGAGCTTGGGGAGGATCTGCAGGTACTCGTAGGCGAGGAGCTTCTCGTCGGGGTTGCCCTTGTGGATCGCCTCGAACACGGTGCGAATCGCCTCCGCTTCACCCTCGGCACGCAGCACCGCGGCCTTGGCGTCACCCTCGGCCTGCAGGATCGCCGCCTGACGCGCACCCTCCGCCTCGAGAATGGCCGACTGCTTCGTGCCCTCGGCCGTCAGGATCGCGGCGCGACGGTCGCGCTCGGCGCGCATCTGCTTCTCCATCGAGTCCTGGATCGAGTGCGGCGGGTCGATCGCCTTCAGTTCGACGCGGCCGACGCGGATGCCCCACTTGCCGGTCGCCTCATCCAGCACGATGCGCAGCTGCCCGTTGATGTTGTCGCGGCTCGTGAGCGCCTCTTCGAGGTTGAGGCCGCCGACGACGTTGCGGAGCGTCGTGGTCGTGAGCTGCTCGACAGCGCCGAGGTAGTTGGCGATCTCGTAGGTGGCCGCGCGCGCGTCGATCACCTGGAAGTACACGACCGTGTCGATCGAGACCACGAGGTTGTCCTCGGTGATCACCGGCTGCGGCGGGAATGAGACGACCTGCTCGCGCATGTCGACGAGCGGACGGACCCGGTCGATGAACGGCACCAGGATGTTGAGGCCGGGGGAGAGGGTCTTGTGGTACTTCCCGAGCCGTTCCACGACACCGGCGTAGGCCTGCGGGATGATCCGGATCGCGCGGAACAGCGTGGTGAGCACGAAGACGCCGAGCACCACCAGCAGGGCGATGATGAACAGCTGCCCGATGATGTCACCGAATTCCATGAGAGATCCTTTCGCGGGTGAACTCAGACGCCGGGGGAGCCGGGCGCTTCGGCAGAGCCTTCGGGGGCGACCTCGACGCTGGCGCCGTCGACGCGCGTGACGACGACGCGGTCGCCCTCGTCCAGCGCGGCATCGGGAGCCTGACGAGCGAGCCGGGCCGTCCAGGTCTCGCCGTTGTCGAGTTTGACGATTCCCGCGTCCTCGACGAAGCGCGTCGTGACGCGGCCTCCCAGGTCGAAAAGCGCATCCACGTTGCTCTTCGCCGGGTCGGCGCTCTTCTTGAGCGCCTTCAGCAGCAGCGGACGGATCGTGAAGATCAGCAGCCCGGAGATGACCGCGGCGAGGCCGATCTGCAGCCACCACGGGCCGCCCAGAAGGTTCGTGCCGAGCCCGCCGAGCAGACTGCCTGCGGCGATCATGAGGAACGTGAACTCGAGGGTGAGCAGTTCGACGACGATGAACAGGAAGACGAACACCAGCCAGATGATCCACAGATACTGCGTCAGATCGAGCCACATCGGCGCGTTCACCCTTCGTGCTCCGTCGGCGCTTTCCGACGTTGGCTCGACGCTATCACCCCCGGGCACAGCGGGCGGGGACGAGTTGCGGCCTCGGGATTGCTACAGTCGAGACTCGTGAACAGCGCCGCAGACTCGACCGTCCTCCCTCCCGCCTCTCTCGACGGCGTTCGCGCCCTCGTCACCGGATCCTCTCGTGGGATCGGCGCCGACACGGCGGGCTATCTCGCCGCCGCCGGCGCCAAGGTCGTCATCAACTTCCGAGCCAAGGCGCCGCGCGCCGACAAGGTCGTCGCGAGCATCGTCAACGCCGGGGGAGAGGCGCTCGCCATCGGCGCCGATCTCACCTCGCCGGAGTCGGTCGCGACCATGATGGGAACCATCGAGGAGGCCTGGGGCGGACTGGACCTGCTCGTGCTGAATGCCTCCGGCGGCATGGAGAGCGGCATGGGCGAGGACTACGCGCTGCGCCTGAACCGCGACGCCCAGGTCAACGTGCTCGAGTCGGCGCTGCCGCTCATGAAGGCCGGCGGTCGCGTCGTGTTCGTCACGAGCCACCAGGCGCACTTCATCAACACGGTTTCGACGATGCCCGAGTACGAGCCGGTCGCCCGCAGCAAGCGCGCGGGCGAGGATGCACTGCGCGAGCGACTGCCGATGCTTGCCGAGAAGGGCATCGAGTTCGTCGTCGTGTCGGGCGACATGATCGAAGGCACCATCACCGCGACGCTGCTCGACCGGGCGCGCCCCGGCGCCATCGAAGCGCGTCGCGAGGAGGCGGGCAAGCTGTTCACCGTCTCCGAGTTCGCGGCCGAGGTCGCCCACGCGGCGATCGACCCGATTCCCGCCGACAACACGCGCTACGTCGGCGACGTGAGCGGCTTCCAGCAGGCCTGAGATGGCGCACCGGGCGCTCTCGCGCGTCCTGCTCGTTGACGAGCACGATCGCGTGCTCATGTTCCTGCAGTACGGCAAGACGCGGGACGTCCCGCCGCGCTGGATCACCCCCGGCGGGGGAGTGGACCCGGGGGAGACGCACGACGACGCCGCGAAGCGCGAGGTCTACGAAGAGACCGGGCTGCGCCTGAAGACGGTCGGGGCCCCGTTCCTCGACGAGGATTTCGACCCCGATCAGCGCTGGCATCCGTACCAGACCGGTCATTGGGCCTGGTATCTGGAGCGGGTCACCGAGTTCGAGCCGTCCCGCGAGGAGTGGACCGACGAGGAGCGCGTCGACATCGTCGAGTGGCGCTGGATCCCGCTGGCGGAACTCGACGGCGGCGAAGTCGACGGGTTCGAGCTGGAGCCCGCCCGTCTGGCGGATCTCGTGCGCACGGGGCTCGCGCGACTCGCTGGCTGACGGGGGCGCCTTCGTTATGTCAGCTACGACGGTGGAATCTCGGAGCACCGTGACACCGGGATTGCTCACACCGTCCGCCTGACGCGGCACCGGGGCGCTCCGAGCGCCCTCGTGTGCGCCGACAGCGGCATCGACGGGTCCCGCTCGTCATTGTTGGCGCCCGAATCGCCGTCGCTGCGCTGCGCAACCCGGACACCACCAGGCGACAAGCCGCGCCTGACCCGTGCAGATGGGCCCCGTTCGGCCCCTGTGGCTCGCATCCGATAATCTTCATTATGTCAGTTCGAGCCAGCCCCGCGATACCCCCTGAGTCTCGGGACGCGCCGCGCACGGCTGCGACTCGTGTGCGTGTGCCAGTTACCGTGGAGTCGATGACGCACGGCGGATCGGGACAGGGCTCGTCGCCACTGATGCGAGTGGCGCGGGCCTTCGTGCTGGCAACGTTCGTTTCGCTGGCGCTCGCCTTCGTGGTCGGGGGCGCCGTACACCATGCGAGTTCGCCGTCGGCACCGTCGACCACGATCCTTGAGGTCGGGGCACCAGGCCCTATTGCCGCATCCCCCGATCCGGCCACGGCCGTTTGGGAGAGCCCGATCGCATCAGGAGGGCTCGAGTCCCTCCTGATCGCCGGCTGTGTGTTCATCATCATCTGCTGCGCCATGCTCGTGGCCAGACGATCGTTCTCGCAGATCGTGTCAGCGCGTCTCGCGCGGCCCCGCACGACGTCGGTTCCCCGATCGCCGAGGATCTCGCAATCGAGGCCGGCCATCTCGCTCCTCGCCCTCTCCATCAGCCGGACGTGACGCTCCGGCGCCTTTCGCTACCGATTCGGGAATAGCGAAGCGCCGAGCCTCCTACCAACGTTCGAGCCCGCCCATCCAACGTGGGCGCTGAAGCCGTGGAGACGCATCCTTGAGTAACAGCAGGGTCAGGCACAATGACGCCCGCGCCGGAACGCACGCGAAGGGGTCAAGCAGCATTCGGGCCCGGAGATCGTGGAGCCGAGCCCTCCAGATCGCGCTACGCGCGACCTGCGTGGCCTCCTTCCTTCTGGCTGCCGTCCTCGGGCCAGGTACAGCGTCCGCTCGCGCGGACAACCACTATCCCTCCTGGGACGACGTGCGGGCAGCGCAGTCGGCCGAGGCGTCGACGAAGACCCTGATCACAAGCATCCAGGCACAGCTCGCCGGGCTGCGAGAGGAAGCGACGCGCACACAGCAGATCGCGGCCGAGCAGGGCGCCCGCTGGTCGAGTGCGCAAGAGGCCGCAGATGAGCAGGCTTTTGTCGCGGAGGGGCTGCGGGCCCAGGCCGACGCCGCGGCCGCGGAGATGTCTACCGCGCGAACTCAGATCGCCGCTCTCATCAGGACCACACAGCGATCCGGCGGCCTTGATCTGACCGCCACGTTGCTGTTCTCTTCCCCGGACCCCGAATCGCTGCTCTACGGGCTCGGTCTCGTCGCGAAACTGGTGGAGGCCAACTCCCAGCTCTACGATCGCGCTGCCCAGCTGATGAACACGGCCAGGGCACTCGAGGATCAGGCCGTCGTCGCGCAAACCGAGCTCGAGAAGCTTCAGGATGAGGCGCTCGCTGCGTTCGAGGCCGCTCAAGCGGCGGCCCTGGAGGCGGAAGCCATCCTCATCGAGCAGGAGGAGAACGAAGCCAGGCTGACCGCGCAGCTCGCGGTGTTGAGCGAGAACCGCCGGGCTACCGAGGCCGACTACAACAAGGGCATACAGGAGCGATGGGGTGCCGGCGCTGCGGGGATCGTAACCGCAAGCGGATGGGCTCTACCGGCGCGCGGGTACATCACGTCAGGTTTCGGCTGGCGACCGCCTCCGATCGCGGGGGCAAGCAGCTTCCACGGCGCGCTGGACATCTCCGGCGGCAACTACTGCGGAACCCCGATCTACGCGGCCGCCGGGGGCCGCGTGACCTATGCAGGCCCGAACGGCGGCCTGGGCAACTACATCCAGATCGACCACGGCAACGGGTATGTCACCGGCTACGCCCACCTACAGAACGGCGGAATCGGGGTGCGGATGGGCGAATCGGTAGGTCCGGGACAGAACATCGGAAATGCTGGTACGACGGGATTATCCACCGGCTGTCACCTTCATCTGATCCTCCGTCAGAACGGCACGCCGATCGACCCACTCTCCTTCCTGCGGAATCAAGGAGTGGTGTTCGGTTGATGCTTTCCGCGCTAGGGGTGACGAGTGTGGCTAAGCATCTGCTGGATCATCGCCCGCACGTGGTCATCCTGGAGTCGGTAGATCACATGCCGCCCATCGCGATCTCCGACCACGAGATTCAGGTGGCGGAGAATGCGCAAGTGATTGGATACCGACGCCTGTCCGAGCCCGAGTTCCTCGACGAGTTCACCGACAGTTGCCGGCTCGTCGAGCAGCCGGGCGAGGATACGCACCCGTGCCGGGGTGGCCAGCGCGCTCATAACCTCGGCGATGTGCTCGGCCTCGTCAGCGTCGAGTTGCATCACGCTCCTTCCCTCCCTCACGATAACGATTCCTAAGATCATATCATGCTGATATTTATCAGTAGTGATATGTTATGGGGATGACTAAGGCAGAACCCGTGGATGCAAGTACCAGCTCGCAGGACAGCGCCCGCACCGGCCGCCCCTGGGAGCTCTATTTCGCCATCGCGGCAGGCGTCACCTACGCCTCTGGCCTCATCGCCGAATATGCCGTGGGGGCGCCGGGGGCGGTGTACATCCCGCTGTTCCTCGCGACGTACTTCTTCGGCGGCTACTTCACAGTGATCGAAGCGTTCAGTGCCGTGCGACGCGGGCGCTTCGAGGTCGACTTCCTGATGATCGTCGCCGCAGTCGGTGCGGCGGCCGTCGGGCAGTTCGGCGAAGGTGCGGTGCTGCTGTTCCTGTTCAGCCTCGGCCACGCGCTCGAGGAGTACGCCATGTCTCGGGCAACGAAGTCGATCGAGGCGCTTGCGGCGCTCGCCCCTCGCACCGCGGCCGTGCGCGTCGGAGGAGTCGTCGAAGAACGCCCGGTGGAAGCCCTCGTGCTCGGTGACGTCGTGGTGGTACGACCGAACTCTCGAGTTCCCGCAGACGGATTCGTCAGCGTCGGTGACACCGCAATCGACCAGTCTGCGGTCACTGGCGAGTCCATCCCGGTGGAGAAGGCGGCGGTGCCGGATTCCACCGCCGCGCTCGCGCGCCCGGAAGGCGTCGCCCTCGAGTCGCGGGTGTTCGCCGGCACGGTGAACGGACCTGGCGCCTTCGACATGGTGGTCACCGCCGCAGCCAGCGACAGCACACTCGCACGGGTGGTCGCCCTGGTCCGGGAGGCCGACACTACCCAGTCCCCCACACAGCGGTTCATCGACAGGTTCCAGCGAATCTATGTCCCTGCGGTCATACTTGGCGTCCTCGCGGTTCTGGCGTTCGGTCTTGTCGTCCTCAGCGAACCTTTCGCCGACGCGTTCTATCGCGCGATGGTCGTGCTCGTCGCGGCGAGCCCGTGCGCCTTGGCGATCGCTACCCCTGCAGCAGTTCTGGCGGGGCTTGCCCGCTCGGCGCGGGCGGGGGTGCTCACCAAGGGCGGAGGCCCATTGGAGAATCTCGCGAAGGTGCGGGCGATCGCCTTCGACAAGACCGGGACGCTCACCTGGGGCCACCCGTCCGTCACGGACCTCGCTCCCGCTCCTGGGACGCGCGTCGACGAGCTGCGGGCGGTGGCAGTCGCGGTTGAGTCGCTCAGCGATCACCCGCTGGCGGGAGCGATCGTCCGCGACCTCTCGGCGCGCGTCGCCGCCGGCGACGCGCTGGTCGCCAAGGACCTCGAAGGCGTGACCGGCCGGGGAGTCCGCGCGATGATCGGAGGCGATGAGATCCTCGTCGGCAACCTCCGAATGATGACGGATGCCGGCCTCACGCTTCCGCCCGACGTCGCCGCGGATGTCGACCGTTTGCAGGGACTAGGCCGCACCACGATGGTCATTTCTCGCGGGGGCCGTTTTCTCGGCGTCATCGGGGTCATGGACCAGCCCCGACTGGAGTCGAGGGACACGCTCGAGGCCCTGCGCCGCGACGGAGTGAGCGAGCTCGTGATGATGTCGGGCGACAACCAGCAGGTGGCCACCGCCGTCGGGGAGGCCGTCGGGATCGACCGGGCTATGGGTGAGCTGCTCCCCGAGGATAAGGTCGCCGCCATCCGCGAGCTGGGAAGAGGCGGCCGACTGACGTGCATGGTCGGCGACGGCGTTAACGACGCCCCCGCGATGGCGAACGCGACCATCGGCATAGCGATGGGGGCGGCGGGTTCCACCGTCGCGCTCGAAACTGCGGACATCGCCCTGATGTCCGACGACCTGGGCCGAGTGCCGTTCATCCGCCGGCTCAGCCGGGCTACAGCACGCATCATCCGCCAGAACCTCATCGCGGCTCTGGCGATCGTCGCATTCCTCGTGCCCGCCAGCCTCATCGGACTCGAGATGGGACCTATCGTGCTCGTGCATGAGGGCTCGACGATCATCGTGGTGCTGAACGCTCTACGGCTGCTGCGCTTCGAGAAGGACGGCGAGCACCGTGGCATCGTCCACGAGGACCGCCCAGGGATGCCCGGCCCGAGTACGGGCAGCTAGCTCGAAGCCAGGGCCTCGTTCACCTAGGCCAGCCCGCCCTACAACGAGAGGACAGAAGGGAACTGCACGAGGATCGTGAGCACGATCACCGCGTAGTTGGCGAGCACCGCCACCCAAGCGAACGGGAAAATCTGCCGACCCACCCGCCGCGTGCGGTCCCCGAAAATGGTGCCGTGCTTGAGCCCCCAGGCGAGCAAGTACCACCACATCGGGATCGTGGCGGCCCAGACGACCATGCAGTACGGGCAGAGCACGCCGATGACGTAGACGCTCTGGGTGTAGAGCCAGGTGACGAAGACCCACGCCGAGAACACGCCGAGGGTGAACAGTCGCCAGTACCAGGAGCCGAACCGCGCGCCTGTAAGGAGGCCGGCCGCGACGGCAATCGGCGCGACGAAGCCGGCGACTCCCAGGAGCGGGTTGGGGAAGCCGAACAGCGATGCCTGCCATCTGTCGAACAGGGCACCGCAGGACACGAAGGGGCTGATGTCACAACTCAGAGCCGTGCCTGGGTTCTGCAGGCTCCGAATACGCTCGATGAGCAATGCCGCGGAGCCGATCCAGCCGATCGAGCCCGTAACAAGCAGGACGACCGCTAGCCCTAGCGCCGGCCGAGGACGCCGAGCATCGCTGGGTGTCATGGCCATATTCCTCCATCACTCGGTGCCGTCAGGTCTCAAGCCTACGGACGCTGTCCTTTCGACCCGCGTCGCGCTCCTCGCCCGACCTCGCACTCGACCGTGGAGAAGGCACAGTAGTATTATTTCGATGAGCCTTACACCCTCCCTTTGCTTGCAGGCCCCGCCGGGGCCTGCGGCGATGACGCGGCTCATCACGGTCGTTCTGGCGCTCATGATGATCGGTCTGGGCGTGATGGCTGCGCATCATGCCCAGACCGCTCAAAGCGCGCCCGGCCACGCGGTTGTGGTGGAGCTCAAGACCGCTCATCAGCCGGTGTCGGCAGAAGGTCACGCACCGCCCGACTTCATCGTCGGGGACATCGCTGTCGGGCTGGCCACGGGCTGCATCGTACTGATCGCCTGCTGTGCGCTGGGCCTGGCCCTCATGGCCGCGCGGGCGTGGCGGGCGGACCTGTTCAGAAGGCTCATCGCAGCCGCACGATCTCTTCCCGCGACCATCATCGACGCGGCACCGGGTGTCGCCGGCGTTCCACGACCCAGCCTGATCGCTCTCTCCATCAGCCGCACGTAGGCCCGAACCGGCACCAAAGCTTGCGGCGCTGTGCGCCCTTTGCTCGTGCCGTCGTTCTCTGCGCGCCCGCCCGCTTCCCGGCGCGCTCTACCTGATGTGTCCCATAAGCCTTGGAGAGAGCCCGAATGAACACCAACGTTAAAGTCGCCCTCGTCTTCTCCGGCGCGATAGTTCTCATCGTGATTGCCTTCATCGTCGTCGCGATCCTGCAAGCCCAACCGCCCAGTCCCGAAACAGAAGGCAGCCCCGCGCCCCCTGCCGCCTCTGCCATCCGAGAGGACAGCCACATTCTGGATGACGGTGGCGCCGGCGCCGTGACCGTGGTCGAGTTCCTCGACTTCGAGTGCGAGGCGTGCGGAGCCTTCTACCCGGTGGTGGAGGATCTGCGCGCAGAGTTCTCCGGGCAGATCACCTTCGCCATCCGCTACTTCCCGCTGCCCGGTCACTTCAACTCGAAGAACGCCGCGATAGCCGTGGAAGCCGCCTTTCAGCAGGGTCAGCTCGAGGCGATGTACAAGCGGATGTTCGAAACCCAGGCCGAGTGGGGTGAAGCGCAAGAGTCGCGGGCGGCGCTGTTCCGTCAGTTCGCCGAGGAGCTCGGTCTGGACCTAGCGGAGTACGACGCCGCTGTGGCCGATCCGGCCACAGCCGAGCGGGTGCAATCAGACTTCGATGATGGCGTGGCGCTCGGCGTCGGTTCCACCCCAACCTTCTTCGTCAACGACCGGATGGTACAGCTGACCTCGTTCGATGACCTTCGAGAGGCGATTGAAGCGGAACTAGGGCGTTGACGTCGCCGCTGGAGGACCTCCGGCTGAAGCGGGTAATCGTGGTGGGCGCCGGTCAGGCCGGGCTCGCGATGGGACACGCCTTGGCCCGCACCGGGCTGAAGCCACAGGTCGACTTCATGATCGTCGACGCCAGCGCCGCAGGCGATCGTGCGTGGATTCGACGATGGCACTCCCTCCGGCTGTTCACCCCGGCCAGGCATTCCTCGCTGCCCGGCATTCCCTTCCCTGGCCCCCGATCTCACTACCCGAGAACCGACGAAGTAGCCGACTATCTGGAGAACTACGCCGCCCAGCTCGGCCTCCTCCCCATGTGGAATACCAGGGTTCATGGCGTCCAGGTCGACCCGCACGGGCATCGGCTGACCCTCATAACGAACGTCGGCGAGGTCGAGGCCCGTAACGTCGTGGCCGCGACCGGCCCGTTCGCGGAGCCTCGGTTCCCCGAGTTCGCCGGCCGAGTCCGGGTGCCGGGACGGAATCTGCACAGCGACGACTACACCCATCCGAAGCAGCTTCCCGACGGATCGGTGCTGATCGTCGGCGCCGGCAACACCGGCCGTCAGATCGCTCGCGAGCTCTCGAGTTCCCACCAGGTGACGCTCGCCCGGTTCCCGCAGGCCGGCCTCTCAAGCGATCAAGGGGAAACGCGATCGTGAGGACGATGAGACGCCTTGGCATCCGTCTGTCGGCGCTACGTCCTCGTCGGGCGGGGCGTCATCGTGCCCAACCCGGCCGCGGTGGGAAGGCTGGCGCCCGTCGGTCGCTCGGAGCGCAGGTGATGAGCGCGGCGTCGTTCGGGTTCGTCTCCCTCTTGCTGCTCGCCGCGGCGCTGCCGGCCGCGAGCGGTCTTTCCGCGTCTGCCGTCGTGTCGGCGCCCGCCGCCGAGCTGCCCGCGCAGGCGTTCGTCAATCTCAGCGAAGCTTCGAACGGCCCCGTGTCCCGTGATGCCTACGGGGTCACGACCCGCGCCGAACTCCTCCGCCAGCAGTACACCCTGACCTACACGACCACATGGTCGGGTCCGATCCGATGGCCCTTCCCCACCCCCGTGCGGATCTCGTCCGACTTCGGATACCGTCCCCCACCCTGCAGCGGGTGTTCGAGCTACCACACCGCCGTCGACTTCGACCCTGGTGCCGGGCAGCCGATCTATGCCATCGCCGAAGGGGTGGTCAAGGAGTCCGTCGACGGGTACGGGTCGTGGGGGAACTACGTCGTCCTCGAGCACCGGATCAACGGGCAGACGGTGGTGAGCAGCTACGCGCACATGCAGCGCGGCTCGAGCCCGCTGGTAGCGGGCCAGGTGGTGAAGGTCGGGGAGTTCGTTGGGCTCGTCGGTGCTACCGGGCAGGTCACCGGCGCGCACTTGCATCTCGAAATCGACGTCGACGGCCAGAAGGTCGACCCGTTCGCCTGGCTCAGCGCGAACGCAGGATGAGTGAGCTCTGTCAGCGGTGAACGACGACTGGGTGAACATCCCCGATGCCCCGCCGGACATCGGGCAGTTCCTCGCCCCGAATCTGCAGCCGCTACCGCTCCTCCCCCTCATCGGCCTCATACTGGCGGGACTCTATCTGCTGGGTGCCATCCGACTCTGGGCGACCGGACGGCCCTGGTCGGTCGGCAGAACCATCACCTTCCTGCTCGGATGCCTGACTATCGTGCTCGTCACCGGCCTCGGGGTCGAGGGCTACGGCTACGTCATGCTCTCGGTGTTCATGTTCCAGCAGCTCACCCTGATGATGCTCGTCCCGGCGCTGCTGGTCCTGGGCTCCCCCGGCACGTTGCTTCTGCGTGCGACCCCGCATCGCGGGTGGGGCCGCATCGTTCTACGTGTCGCGTTCCACGGCCTCCGCAGCCGAGTCGCACGCTGGCTGTTGCACCCCGCCTTCACCGTCCCCCTGTTCCTGCTGTCCTTCTATGGGCTGTACCTCATGAATCTCGCCGACCCGATCCTCGCCCTTCCCTTCGGCCATCTCGGCCTGGAGCTCGGCTTCTTGGTCGCCGGAATGTTCTTCACGCTCCCCATCCTCAGCAACGACCCGCTTCCGATCAGGATGTCCTATCCCGCACGCGCCATCGACCTCACCGTCGAGGTTGCACTACACGCCTTCTTCGGCGTGTTCCTGATGATGAGCCCCTACCTCCTCCTCGACTCCTTCGCAAGCCCGCCGCCATCGCTGGGTGTCGATCCCCTTGCAGACCAAGGGATCGCGGGCGGTCTCGCCTGGTCATACGGCGAGGGCCCCAACGTTCTCATGCTGCTCTACATCCTTCAGCGATGGTTCCGCGACGACACATCCAAGGCAGCGGCGGCGGACATTCGGGCCTCTCGCTACGGCGACCCTGACCTCGATGCCTACAACGAGTATCTCGCGCAGCTCCACCGGCGCGAGGAGAAGCGTCCACCACGGGAGGCGCCGTAATGAGCGCACCCGGACCAGCCGAGAAGATCACGAGGAGAGTCCGCCAACGCCATGCTTCCCATCGAGAACTGGTGGCTCAACGCCCTGTGGTCGGTCTCGCCGACCATCCTGCTGGGTCTGGTGTTCTGGTTCATCATCCGAGTGATCGTTCGGGCCGATCGGGCCGAGCGCCGCGCCTATGCGCAGATCGAGGTCGAGGAGCGCACTCGCCGCGCTGCGGCTACACCTGAGTCCGCCGAAGCAGCTGAGAACGAGTAGCACGACCACTACGAGAAATATGGAGCCCCTGTGAACACGTACTCCCTCCGTCCCGCCGCCGCCATCGTGATCGCCGGCGCGGCGATCGCCCTGCTCGTCGCGGTCCCATCCCCGGCAGCTGCACATGACGGCCTCGTGTCCAGCTCGCCGGCCGCCGGCAGCACAGCGACGTCTGAGATCGAGACGGTCTCGTTGACCTTCAGCGATGAGCTGCTGGACATCGGGGACTCCAACGGGGCGTTCGCGATCCAGGTGGTAGGGCAGGACGATCTCTACTACAACCTCGACTGCGTGCAGCGGGACGGCCCAACGGCGTCAACGGCGGTGGCACTTGGGGAGTCGGGGACCTACGAGATTCGCTGGCAAGTGGCTTCCTCAGACGCTCACATCACCTCCGACACCTTCGATTTCGTCTATGAGAAGCCGACCGGCGCGGTCGCCGCCCCTGGCGCCACGAGTGCTCCGTGCGGAACTGGCAGCGAGGACGACAGCACCGCTGAGGAAGGTGCCTCCGGGGATGCGGATGAGAGCCGCACCGTGACCGGGCTCTGGGTCTTTGGCGGCGGACTCGTCGCCTTCCTGGTCGCCTCCGCGATCCTGGTCGCCGTGCTCGGGGCGCGGAGCCAGCGTCGCCGAGAGGCCAGCCGGGGGAAGCAACCCGAATGACACAACAACAGGCCCGCTATGGACGGTCATCATTCCACCGCACGGCGCTCGCCCCCGGCTTGCTGGCGGGCATCGTGGCGGTTGTGGGAGTCGCGCTCGTCGATAGCGACTCCTTCGTGATTATCCGGTACGTCCTCGCGATCATGGCGCTCGTCATCGCCTGGTTCACCTTCCAGGCGCGGCAATGGTGGTGGCTGCCGATTCTGTTGGCGATCGCCGTGGTCTGGAATCCGGTCGTCCCGTTCGAGTTCACAGGGCCGTGGTGGTTGGCCGGCCAGTACATCGCTGCGCTCGGGTTCATCATCATCGGCATCTTCGTCAAGGTGCCGACCTCGGCCGACGCCGAGCGCCCGCGCCGCGCATGGAAGTAGCTGAGATTCAGAACCCGAACCCGCCCGGCCGGATGGTCCACCGCCCAGTCCTTCTGCCGCTATGGGCCGCTCTGCCGGTTGCTGCGATGGCCGGCGTCGTCCTTGACGCCGGTTTCCCGGATCGCGACATCTGGCCCTTGGCATTCGTCGGCATCGGCCTCATCCTGGTCGCGCTTATCGGCCGCAGGGCTGCTAGTGCTCTGCTCGTCGGATTCGTCGGCGGCGGCTCGTTCTACCTGGCCCAGATTCAGTGGGCGTCGCTATTCCTCGGCCCTCTGCCGATGTCCGCGCTCGTGGTCCTGCAGGCTCTATTCTTCGCTCTCGGCTGCGTGACGATCACCCTCGCGTGGCGATGGGTGCCTCGGGCCTGGCCCGCCGGCCGGCTTCTGCTGCCGGCGGCCACGATCGCTGGACTCTGGACCCTCCGCGAGGCGATCTCGAGCACTTGGCCCTACGGGGGGTTCTCCTGGGGACGGGTCGCGATGTCCCAGTCGGACAGCCCGATCAAGGAACTGTTCCCGTGGGTTGGCATCGCCGGCGTGAGTTTCCTCATGGTCTTTCTCGTCGCGCTCATCATCGACGCCTTACGGCTATCCGCGGTGGACCCGTTGCGCCGCCTGTCAGCGCCCGTGATCGTCGCAACGATCCTGGTCGCGGTGCCGGGCTGGTCCCTCGAGCCCGTCGGCACGCTGCGGATCGCCGCCATCCAGGGCAACGGCCCCGCCGGGTACTTCGACGACCGCAGTCCCGGCGACCTCCTCGCCGCGCAGCTCGCCGCCACCCTCCCCATACTCGATCCCGACCTCGACGCCGTGCTTTGGCCGGAAGGCTCCACCGACCGCAGCCCACTCGAGGACATCTACACGGCGGCCGTCTTCGACCGGATCTCCGGTGAAGCGGATGCTCCGCTGGTCGGATGGGCGATTACCGAGCGGGGCGGGCTCACCTACAACACGCAGATCCTGTGGCAGGCCGGGCAGGGTGCGGTCGACCTCTACGACAAGAAGCGCCCCGTTCCCTTCGGCGAGTACGTGCCCGCCCGCGCCTTCTGGCGTCCCTTCGCCCCGGAGCTGATCGACCTGGTGCAACGCGACTACACACCGGGCACCACCGACCCCATCTTCGGCATCGGCGGCGTCCCGGTGGGCGTGAACATCTGCTTCGATATCGTCGAGGATCAGGTGCTCCGCGACTCGGTGCTGCAGGGCGCGCAGCTGATCGTCGCCGCCTCCAACAATGCGGACTTCGGCCGCACCGATCAGAGCGCGCAGCAGCTCGCGATCGCCCGAGTCCGCGCCCTCGAGCTCGGGCGCACCGTCGTCAACGTATCGACGGTTGGACTCACCGCCGTCATCGCCCCGGACGGCCGCATCGTGGAGCAGCTGCCCTGGCACACCGCGGGCAGCATCGTCAGCGACGTCGATCTTGTCGAAACTCTCACCCCGGCCTCCCTCATCGGTCAGAGGCTCGAGTGGCTGCTGGCCGGCCTCGGCGTGGGCGCCCTGCTCGCCGCACTTCCCTGGCGCCGCCCTTCCGCGACAGCGGCATCCGCCGCGATTGGAGCACCTGCCCATGGACGATGACACCGACCGCCTGGCTCCTTCCGTCGGCGGCCGAGCAATGGGCGGGAGCGCGGCCGCCACCGCTCGATTGAGGCTGGGAGCGGCCGCGCTGCTCATTTTCGCGGCAGGAATCGCCGCCGACCAACTCACGAAGTCGTGGGCGCTCTCAGCTTTGGCCGATGGCGCAGCGATCCCGCTTCTGCCTACCGTCAGCCTTCGTCTCGCATTCAATCCCGGTGTGGCCTTCGGCCTCGGGGCGAATCTCGGGCCGGTGGTCGCAATCGCAATCCTCGTCATCCTTCTCGCCCTCACGTCGTGGATCTCTTGGGCCATCGTGAGCGGCCGACCGCGGCGGCGTGTGCTACTGCTCGCCGCGGTAGCCGCAGGCGGCTGGGGAAACATGTACGACCGCGTGAGTCGAGCCGAGGGCCTGCCGCTATCCGGGACCGTTGTCGACTTCATCGCTGTGGACTGGTTCGCCATCTTCAACGTCGGCGACATTCTCACCGTCTGCGGCATGATCGCATGGGCGGCGACATCCCTATTCATTCGCGAGAAGACTGCCCGCAAGTAGCATCGCCACCCTGTTGGGCGTCAGGGCGGAGGAGTTGCGCGAGGTCTGACCGACGTCGAGCCCCGTGATGACAAAGACCTCGCGGCTATACAGCGATCACTGTATGGTCATTACATGCTGACCATAGCCTCGCGCATCGACGTGATGAACCGCCTCGGCCGCGCAATGGCCGATCCCACCCGCTCCCGCATCCTGCTCAGCCTGCTCGAACGCCCCGGATACCCGGCCGAGCTCTCCCGCGACCTCGAGCTGACCCGCTCGAACGTGTCGAACCATCTGGCGTGTCTGCGCGGCTGCGGGATCGTGGTCGCCACCCCGGAGGGGCGGCAGACCCGCTACGAAATCGCGGACCCGCACGTCACCCGCACCCTGTCCGCGCTGGTCGACACCGTGCTCGCCGTCGACGACGGCGTGGCCTGCACGGATGAGAACTGCGACGTGCCGCTGTGCTGCGGGGTGCCGGCATGAGCCGCGAGTGCTGTGGCCCCGAGGACGGTGTGGAGCCCCAGCGGCTCACCCTGACCCGCCGGGACGCGACCACCGCCGGTCCGGCCGGCCATGTCGACGAGCACGCCGCGGCCGACGCGCACGGTCACGACGCGCACGACCACGACGAGGACGACGAGCACGACCACGGTGGCGACAGCGACGAGCTGGTGCCGTGGTGGCGCGACCGGCACCTGCTCCTGCCGATCGCCTCCGGCCTGCTCCTCGCGGTCGGCTACGGCCTGGAATGGTCCGGGATCGAACTGCCGGCGACGATCGTCCTGGCCGGCAGCCTCCTCGCCGGCGCCGCCACCTTCGTCCCAGGCGCGATCAGGCGGCTGCTGCGCCGCCGCCTGGGCGTTGGCCTGCTCATGACGATCGCCGCCCTCGGCGCGGTGCTCCTGGGCCACGTCGGAGAAGCGGCCGCGCTGGCGTTCCTGTTCTCGATCGCCGAAGCCCTCGAGGACCGCGCGATGGACCGCGCCCGCTCCGGGCTGCGCGCGCTGCTGTCGCTGATCCCGGAGACCGCCACCCTCTCGCGGCTCTCCGGCGAGGTCACTATCCCCGCGAGCGAGCTTCGCGAGCTTGACATCCTCGTCATCCGCCCCGGCGACCGGGTTGCCACGGACGGGATCGTGGTCAGCGGGCGAAGCAGCATCGACACCTCCGCGATCACCGGAGAGTCAATCCCGCTCGAGGTCGGCCCCGGCGACACGGTGCCCGCCGGGTCGATCAACGGCACCGGCTCCCTGCAGCTCGAGGCCACCGCGGACGGCCGAGACAACTCGCTCACCAAGATCGTCGAGCTCGTCGAGCAGGCCAACGCCCGCAAGGGCGAGCGCGCCCGCCTCGCGCACCGGATCGCCAAGCCGCTCGTGCCGACCGTGCTGATCCTCGCCGGCCTGGTGGTCGTGTTCGGCTTCATCGTCGGTGACCCGCTCACCTGGACCGAACGCGCACTCGTGGTCCTGGTCGCCGCCTCGCCCTGCGCGCTGGCGATCGCCGTCCCGGTCACGGTCATCTCCGCGATCGGCGCCGCCAGCAGATTCGGCGTCGTCATCAAGTCCGGCGAGGCCTTCGAGCAGCTCGGCACCATCAAGCTCCTCGCCTTCGACAAGACCGGCACACTCACCCGCGGCCGCCCCGAGGTCGTCGCCGTCGAGACCGTCGACCCGGAC
>NZ_CAJQNT010000011.1 GCF_905479755.1 uncultured Schumannella sp.
GCGTCGGTAGCGGGCACGCGTCGGTAGCGGGCACGCGTCGGTAGCGGGCACGCGTCGGTAGCGGGCACGCGTCGGTAGCGGGCACGCGTCGGTAGCGGGCACGCGTCGGTGGCGGGCACGCGTCGGTGGCGGGCACGCGTCGGTGGCGTCGGATTCGGGCGGGCCCGCCGAGCGGGCGGGCACGGCGGCCGGCGCGCACCGCGACTGCGGCCTAGGACGCGCCCGGGCCGCCCGAGGCCTCCGCGTCGGCGACGTTGAACGACGACGACTTGTCGGAGAATGCGGCCCGCCGCTCGTCCGGGCTCATCGCCGCGAGGCGATCGAGCACCGCGTCGGAGAAGCCGGCGACCTGGGCCGCATCGTTGATGGGCACGATCGAGTGCACGACGCCGGAGTCGTAGACGTTGACGACGTTGACCGACTGCGCGGCGTCGATCCCGCGGAGGGTTCCCCGCGGCGCGCTCACGTCGATCGTGTAGCAGGTGGCGGCGGCGACCGAGACGGGGATGCCCGCGAACGTCCCGTGCGTCGAGTAGTGCAGGTGACCGGCGAGGATCGCACGCACATCGCTGCCGCGCAGCACATCCGCAAGGCGCGGCTGGTTGTCGAGTTCGAGGATCGCCATCAGCTCGACCGGGCTCGGAAGCGGCGGGTGATGCAGTGCAAGGACCGTGCCGTCGGGCGCCGGGGTCGCGAGCACGCCGCGCAGCCAGTCGAGTTGCTCCTCGGTGACATCGCCGTGATGGAACCCCGGCACGGTGGAGTCGAGCGCGACGACACGGAGCCCGTCGAGCTCGTAGACGCGGTCGAGCGGCTCGCCGGCGTTGGCTTCGTCGAGCAGCTCCGCCGCGAAGGGGGCGCGTTCGTCGTGGTTGCCCATCACCCAGATGATTTCGGCGCCGAGGCGTTTCGCCGCGGGTTCGACCAGGTCGCGCAGACGCCGGTAGGCATCCGGTTCGCCGAGGTCGGCGAGGTCACCGGTGATCACGATGCCCGAGGGGCGGACCCCGGAGCGTTCCAACTGCTCGAAGGCGTGCCCGAGCGCGAGATCGGTGTCGACGGCGCCGTAGAGCGGCGCGTGCCCGGCGAGGAAATGCGTGTCGCTCACGTGGACGAGCGTGTGTCGCGGCGGCGGGTGGTGGCCGATCTGAACGAAGCCCGGGACCTGCGATGCGGCCATGCTGCCTCCCACCGTTGCGTGCACTCGGGGGAACTCTAGTCGGCGCGGGCGACCTCCTAGCGCGGCGCCGCGACCTTGACCCACCCGCTGGGACGCTGGCGCACCCGGCCATCGACGTCGAGCAGCCCGAGGGTCGCGCGCACCTGATCCGCGCTGAGCCCCGCAGCCGAGGCCACGTTGTCGACGGAACGAGGGCTTCGTTCACTCAGCGCGTCGAGCACGCGCGACTCGACCCCGTTCGCGTCGGACCGCCCCGCGGCGTCGGCGTACGCCGCGGTGTCGGTGCCCGAGTCCTCGCCCCCGCTCACGACCAGTCCGGCCGCCTCCGCGGGGCTCGTGACGCAGACGACGGGCGCCTCGCGCAGCAAGCGGTGGCAGCCCGCCGACGCCGAACTCGTGACCGGCCCCGGCACGACCCCGACCGGGCGTCCGAGCGCGAGCGCGTGGTGCGCGGTGTTGAGCGAGCCGGAGCGCCAGCCCGCCTCGACGACGACGGTGGCGCAGCTCGCGGCGGCGATGAGCCTGTTCCGTTGCAGAAACCTCCACCGCGTGGGCGCCGTGCCGCACGGAACTTCGGCGATCGCGGCACCGCGTTCGGTGACCCGGGTCAAGAGCGCCTCGTGTCCGCTCGGGTAGAACCGATCGAGTCCGCCCGCCAACACGGCGATCGTGTCGCCCGAACTCGCGAGCGCCGAGCGGTGCGCGATGCCGTCGATGCCGTAGGCCGCGCCCGAGACGATCGCGAAGCCGCGGTCGACGAGACCGCTCGCCAATTCGACCGCGACATGCTCGCCGTACCCGGTCGCCGCCCTCGCCCCGACGATCGCCATCGAGTGCTCGAGGGTGAGCAGCGCCTCGCGCCGCCCGCGCACCCACAACGCGTGGGGGGCGTGGCTTCCGAGATCGCCGAGCAGTGTCGGCCACTCGGGATCGCTCGGCACGACGAGCTGCACACCGAAGCGCCGCGCCTGGCTGAGCGCTCGCATCACCTGGGTGGCGGCTCGACGCGGCTTCCAGCGCAGCACCGCGTCGCGCAGGAGTTCGAGGCTCGGCGAATCCCCCAGCACCTCCGTCATCTCGGCGAAGAGCTCGCGCGCCGCGCGCACCTCGTCGTCACCGAGCTTCACCACGCGGTCGAGGGCGCCCGGTGCTCCGAAGGTCTGCACCAGGAGGCCGCCGACCGCATCCCCGGGTTCGGTGAGATGGCTCCACGCGGCGCGCGCGAACCGCTCGGCGATCGCTTCGTCGTCGAGGCCTGTGGGGCTCACCGCCCGCACGAGCGGTCCCGCCACGTCGTCGTCTACACCTGAAATGCTCATGCCGCCGCCTTTCGAAGCAGAAGTGCCCGACCCACCTGGTCGGAGCCGGGTCTCTCGACGCCGTCGAGGTCGGCGAGCGTCCACGCGACGCGCACGATGCGGTCAAAACCCCGCATCGTGATCGCTCCGCGCTCGAGCGCGCGATCGAGTACGCCCGTGGCGCCCGTCGACGGCCTGCCCGCCTCGGTGCGGAGCCAGGAGCCGGGCACGTGCGCGTTCAGGCGCCACGGCGTGTCACGCAGTCGCCGTCGAGCCCGCTCGCGCGCCTCGGCGACGCGCTCGCGCGCCCGCGCCGAGTCGGTCGCCTCCGAGCCGTGCAGTCGCAGTTGCGCCGCGGTCATCCGCGGAACGCGCAACTGAATGTCGACACGATCCAACAGCGGGCCGCTGAGTCGCCCGAGGTAGCGGCGTCGCGCCATCGCCGTGCAGGTGCACACCAGGTCACGGGCGCCCGCGTTGCCGCAGGGACACGGATTCGCCGCGAGCAGGAGCTGAAACCGCGCCGGGAACTGGGCCGTCGCGTTCGCGCGGGCGATGCGGATGACCCCCGACTCAAGCGGTTGCCGCAGCGCATCGAGCGCGCCGGGCGCGAACTCGGGGGCCTCGTCGAGGAAGAGCACGCCGTGAGCTGCCCGCGCCGCGGCGCCCGGCCGGATGAGGGTGCTGCCGCCCCCGACGATCGCGGCCGCGCTCGCGGTGTGGTGCGGCGCCTCGAGCGGCGGGCGCCGCGGCAGTTCTCCCGCGACCGGGAGCCCCGCGAGCGAGCGGATGCACGAGACCTCGAGCGCGGCGGTCGGCTCCAGGTCGGGCAGAATCCCGGGTAGCCGCGCCGCGAGCATCGTCTTGCCCGCGCCCGGCGGCCCGAGCAGGAACATGTGGTGCCCACCCGCGGCCGCGACCTGCAGCGCCTCGACGGCGTCACGATTGCCCAGGATCTCGGAGAGGTCGCCCGCGTGCTCCGCGGTGCCGTCGCGCGCGACCGGGGCCAGCGCGAGCGGTTCGACCTCGACGGGCTCGAGCTCGGCACCGTGCCAGATCGCCGCGTCGCGCAGGCTCGTGATCGACACGACACGGATCTCGGGCACGAGCGCCGCTTCGGCCGCGTTGCCCGCGGGAACCAGCACCGTCCCGAAGCCGGCCCGCCGCGCCGCCAGCACCGCCGGCAGCACGCCCGGTAGCGGCCGGAGCCGCCCGTCGAGCCCCAGCTCGCCCAGGTGCACGACCCGCGCCACCGACTCGGCCGAGACCGCTCCCTCGGCGGCAAACGCCGCCATCGCGATCGCCAGATCGAACCCGGAACCGTGCTTGGGCAGCGCCGCGGGCGACAGATTGATGGTGAGTTTGCGCGAGGGAAGCGGGACCCCGGAGTTCTGCGCGGCCGCCCGCACCCGATCGCGTGCCTCGCCGAGCGCGGCATCGGGAAGTCCGATCAACACGAACGCCGGCAGCTGCTGAGAGATGTCGGCCTCGATCTCGACCACGGCGCCGTCGATGCCGAGCAACGCGATCGCGTGGGCGCGCCCGACGGGCATCAGAACACGCCCTCGAGGTGGTCGATGCGGGCGGGCGCGTCGACCGGCGCGATCACCCCGACGGCGTCGATCCGGATCCTGCCGACCGGAAGTCCAGCCGCCCGGCGATGCTCGCACCACTCCCCCGCGAGTCGACGAAGACGCGCCAGCTTGACCATCGTGATCGCCTCGAGCGGATGCCCGTAGCCGAGCCCCGTCCGGGTCTTCACCTCGACGAACACGGTCTCATCACCGTCACGCAGCACGAGATCGATCTCGCCGCTCTGGCATCGCCAGTTGCGGTCGAGCACGACGAGCCCGCGTTCGATGAGGTGCTGTTCGGCGATGCGCTCACCGCGCCGGCCGAGTTCGTCTTTTGCCGCCATGACTCGAGGATGCGCGGCCGGGGCGGGCAGCACCCCAGGCACCGCGAGATCGGTGCACTCCGGGCCCGGCTCGACCCTGCGGAGGAGTCGAGTCGTACCCTCGACGTATGGGCACCGCCGAGACCGAGACCTATTTGGCGACCGTTCCCGAGCCGACTCGCGCGACCCTCGCCGCCCTGTGTGCGGTGATTCGCGCCGCTGATCCGCGCTTGCGCGACGAGATCAAGTGGAACGCCCCCAGCTTCGCGCTCACCGATCACCTCGCGACGACGGGCGTCAATCGCGACGGCAGCGTGCGCCTCGTGTTGCACACCGGAGCGGAGAAGCGCGCGAACCCGCACCCGATCGTGGTCGACGACGGGCGCGGCATCTTCGAGCGAAAGGGACCGGATCGGCTTGTGGCCACGCTCGCGAGCGAAGCCGAGATCGCCGAACTCGCCGACGAACTTGAGCGCGTCCTGCGCGCCTGGATCGCGCAAGCCGAGATCATTCAGGAGGGTTGAGGTCTCCGGAGTCTTCGAGCTCGCGCCGGCGGCGCTGCGCCGCCCGGGTCAGCGCCCAGGTGATGCCGATCATCAGACCGACGAGCACGACAACCACCGTCAGCACAACGGCGAGGTAGGTTTCCATGTGACCGCTACTCGTCGAGCGCGAGCTCCTTGGGGAGCTCCAGATCCTTGTCGCCGCGCACCTCGACGTTGACGTCTTTGAAGGTGAGCACCCGCACGCTCTTCACAAAGCGGTCGGCGCGGTAGACATCCCACACCCAGACGTCGTTCATCGTCAGTTCGAAGTAGAAGTCGTGCTCGGTGTCCTTGCGGTCGAGCGACACCTCGTTCGCCAGATAGAAGCGGCGCTCCGTCTCGACCACGTACTTGAACTGCCCCACCACGTCGCGGTACTCGCGATAGAGGGCCAATTCGACCTCACGGTCATAGTCCTCAAACTCGTCGTCATCCACGGCTGAGAGTCTAGTTCGTCACGCGCCGGGCGACTCGACGGCGACATCCAGGGTGGGCTCTCGCAACCACGACCGACGGTGCAGGGGATGCGGACCCCGCACCTCCACCGCCGCGTAGTGCGCCGCGCTGGCGTACCCCTTATTGCTCGCCCAGCCGAATTCGGGAGCCTCCTCGTGCGCCGCGATCATCAGGCGGTCGCGGTGTACCTTCGCCAAGACCGACGCGGCCGCCACCACGGCGCAGTCACGGTCGGCCTTGACCTGGGTGATCACGCGCGGCAGCACGCTGCGCCGCGGCAGGGCGGCCGTGAGCCAGTCGTGCGAACCATCCAGCAGCACGACGGCGCCCCGGAAGTCGACCCCGGATGCGTGCAGCTCGCCGAGCGCGCGGCTGGCTGCGAGCCCGAGGGCCGCAATGATCCCGCGCGCCTCCACCTCGGCGGGGGTGGCAAGGCCCACCGCCGATCGCGGCAGCCAGGCGCGGGCAAGCGGCTCGAGCGCATCCCGACGCTTCTCGCTCAGAAGCTTCGAGTCGCGAAGACCGACCGGGACGCGCTCGGCCTCAATCTCGTCGAGCGAAGCCGCCGACACCCCCACGGCGACGGGGCCGGCGATCGCACCCCGGCCGACCTCATCGCATCCGATGACGAGGGCGGCCCCGTCGGCGAAGAGCGCACGCTCCCGCTCCAGGGTCGGTTCAGCGACGGCCATCGCGCCCGATCACTCGCCGCCGGTCGTCGCCTGCGGGCTCGGCGTTCCGCTCTCGTCGGTCTCGTCGTCGCCCGCGGGCGTGGCGACCGAGTCGTCGACGCCGGAGAACACGAACTCGTGGTTGTCGAGCCAGGTCCAGCGATCCACCGGCCACGAGATCAGGATGGCGCGCCCCACGACGTTGTCGAAGGGCACGAATCCGTTGCCGGGCTTGTCGCGGTTGTACCGCGAGTCGGCGGACTCGTAGCGGTTGTCGCCCATCACCCAGAGCGAGCCCTCCGGCACGGTGACGCTGAAGTCGTCACGCGAAACCTTGGTCACGCCCTCCGGGAGCTTGACGTACGGCTCGTCGATCGGAATCCCATTGATCGACAGCCGGCCGTACTCGTCGCAGCAGGTGACCACGTCACCCGGCAGACCGATGACCCGCTTGATCAGGTGGTCGTTGCTGTCCGGTGCGGTGAGGCCCACGAAGGACAGCACCCATTCGACGGCCGCCACGATCGGCTCCTGCTCGACCGTCGGCTGCGGCACGAGCCACCCGCCGGGGTCTTGGAACACGACGATGTCGCCACGCGAGATCGGCATCACCGCGGGGACGAGCTCGTTGACGATGATGCGATCGTTGACCAACAGCGTCGACTCCATCGACTCCGAGGGGATGTAGAACGACCGGATCAGGAAGGTCTTGATGAGGAAGGAGATGACCACGGCGGCGGCGAGGATGATGAGCACGTCGCGCAGGAAACGCAGCACGGAGGACCCGCGGCGCGGGCGCTCAGGCTCGGACGCCCGGGAGTGAGGCGCCAGCGGAAGGGATCGCTCGGATCTCGTGGGTTCGGAATACATTGCACCTCGGTTGGCTCGAAGCAAGCATAGGTCGCATCCGCTCGGACACGGCGGTAGAGCCCCTCACGTGTGTCGAGCCGTTGATGCCGAGGCGCCCGGAAACGACGAATCCCGGCGCCGGAAAAACCGGGCCGGGATTCGAACGGGACGTCGCGGAGACTCAGCTCTCGCGCTTCTCCTTGATCTTCGCCTTCTTGCCGCGCAGGTTGCGGAGGTAGTAGAGCTTGGCGCGGCGCACGTCACCGCGGGTGACGATCTCGATGTGATCGATCACCGGGGAGTGCACCGGGAAGGTGCGCTCGACGCCCACCTGGAAGCTGATCTTGCGGACCGTGAAGGTCTCGCGGATGCCCTCGTTCGAGCGGCCGATGACGACGCCCTGGAAGACCTGGATACGCGAGCGCGAACCTTCGATGATGTTGACGTGCACCTTCACGGTGTCGCCCGGACGGAAGTCGGGGATGTCGCTGCGCAGGTTGGCTGCGTCGACGGTGTCGAGAATGTGCATGTCAGTTCGCTCTCTGCGTTCGCCACAGGTCGGGACGCGGGGTATCGGTGATGAAGAAGAAAAGTTGTGCTGTTCGGCAGAACCGCGGCTCCCCTATGGCAGAGACGCGCCGGGCACAAACGCTTATTCTGCCACATTCGGGCCGGTGCGAGAAACCCGCCGCCGCCTGAACGGGTGTGCGGCACCCGGAGTAGCTAGGCTCGTGCGGTGATTGAATTGCGCACCCCGGCCGAAATCGAAGAAATGCGCGCGGCGGGCGCGTTCGTGGCGAGCGTTCTCGAGGCCACCCGCGACGCCGCCGCCGTCGGCGTCAACCTGCTCGAACTCGACGCTCTCGCCCACGACATGATCCGCACGGCGGGCGCCGAGTCCTGCTACATCGACTATCACCCCTCCTTCGGCGGATCACCGTTCGGCAAGGTGATCTGCACCTCCGTGAACGACGGCGTGCTGCACGGCCTGCCGCACGACTACGCGCTCCAGGACGGCGACCTGCTCACGCTCGACTTCGCCGCGATCGTGAACGGGTGGGCCTCCGACTCCGCGCTGACGGTCGCCGTCGGCACGCCGCGCGAGGAGGACCTGCGCCTCATCGAGATCACCGAGAAGGCGCTCGAAGCCGGGATCGCCGCTGCCGTCGTCGGCAACAAGGTCGGCGACATCTCGGGAGCCATCGGCGAGGTCGCCAAGGCCAACCGCCTGAAGGTCAATCTCGACTTCGGCGGCCACGGCGTCGGCCGCATCATGCACGGCGATCCGCACATTCCAAACGATGGGCGCCGCGGGCGCGGCCTGCCACTGCGCGCCGGACTCGTGTTCGCGATCGAGCCGTGGTTCCTGCACACCACCAACAAGATCTACACGGATGCCGACGGCTGGACCCTGCGATCGCGCGACGGCTCCCGCGGGGCGCACGCCGAGCACACGGTCGCCATCACCGACGACGGGCCGATCATCCTGACGCAGCGCTCGAGCTAGACCTCGTCGCTCGGCGGGAGCAGCTCCGGGCGGACGCGGCGTGTGCGCTCCACCTGCTGCTCGCGACGCCAGGCGGCGATCGCGGCGTGGTTGCCGCTGAGCAGCACCGCGGGGGTTTCGAGACCGCGCCACACGGCGGGCTTCGTGTAGCTCGGGTATTCGAGCAGGCCGTCCTCGTGGCTCTCCTCGACGAGGCTCTCCGGATTGCCGACGACGCCCGGCACGAGACGGCCGATCGCTTCGACCATCGCCATCACGGCGACCTCGCCGCCGTTCAGCACGTAGTCGCCGAGGCTGACCTCACGCACCTCGGCAACCTCGGGACGCGTCCGCGCGTGCTCGATCACGCGCTGGTCGATGCCCTCGTAGCGCCCGCAACAGAACACCAGGTGGCCGAGGTGGCTCAGCTCGCGTGCAGCGGGCTGGGTGAAGAGCGAGCCGGCGGGGCTCGGGAAGATGAGGACGGCATCCGTCGCGCCGTCGAGGACGGCGTCGAGTGCTTCGCCCCACGGCTCCGGCTTCATGACCATGCCGGCGCCACCGCCCGCGGGGGTGTCATCGACCGTGCGGTGCCGGTCGTGGGTGAACTCGCGCAGGTCGTGCACGCGGACGTCGATCAGACCCGTCGCCCGCGCCTTGCCGAGCAAGGAGACGTCGAGCACGGAGAAGAACTCAGGGAAGATCGTGACGATGTCGATGCGCACCCGTTGAGCCTAGTCACCGCGGCGCGGACGTACTCCGCGTCGGCCCTCGCCGCTCGTCTCTGCTCCTCGTCGGCCCGCGCCGCTCCGAGTCTGCCCGCGCCGCTCTTCTCTGCTCATCCCCGATCCGCGTCGGCCCTCGCCGCTCGTCTCTGCGCATCCCCGACCCCCGCTGGGCCGAAACTCGGAAACGGGGCCGGCGTGTCCACGGCTCGTGGACGAGAGCGCCGCGCATCCGAGTTTCGCGCCCTTCACCCCGGGGTCGACGCGGGTTTCTCCCCCGGCGACGCCGACACGGGGCTCTCTCCGCGGCCCGCACGCCACACTCAGCCGATGCGAATCCTGCAGGTGATGGAACAGAGCTCCGGCGTCGCGTCGACCCGCACGCTGCGTGAGGCCAGGATCTCCCGGGCCGAGATCAACCGGGCGCTCTCGGACGGGAGCATCCGCCGCATCGCCCGCGGCTGGTACGCAACCCGTGTCGCGCCGGCCGACGTGGTGAGAGCGGCGCAGTGCGGCGGGCGACTCACCTGCGCGAGCGCGCTGGCGCTCCGCGGGGCGTGGGTGCTTCGCCCGGCGAGCGCGCACGTCGCGGTGTGGCCGGGAGCGCGCGGGCGCCGTGTGGCGGGCACCTGCCTTCACTGGCACGGGACTCCGCTCCAGGGAGGAGTCCCGCTCGCCTCCCCGCTCGAGGCGCTCGCGCAGCTGAGCCGGTGCGGCACCCTCGCGGAGATCGTCGTCGCCGCCGACTCCGTGGTGAATCTCGGCCTTGCCACCCAGAGCGAGGTGCTCCGCACGCTGTCCACGACGGAGATCGGACGCCAAGCCGCGCGGCACGCCGACGGATCGAGCCAGTCCGGACTCGAATCGCTGGCGCGCCTGGCGCTTCGGCGTCGGCGAGTCGGCGTGCGCACGCAGGTCCGGATCGATGGAGTCGGCATCGTCGACCTGCTCATCGGCGACCGACTCGTGCTCGAACTCGACGGTGAGCAGTGGCACAGCGGAGAGCGTTTCGAACAGGACCGCGCGCGCGATCTCGCCCTCACCGCACGCGGCTACGTCGTGATCCGGCTCAGCTACCGCCAGGTGATCGAACGATGGGCCGAATGCGAAGCGCTCATCCTCAGCATGGTGCGACGGCGCGAGCACCTGTGGCGCGCGGGCGACACGGATCGCGGCCACACACCGCGGACCTATCGGCGAGCGCAAGCTCGGTGATCTCCCGCCGACGTCCACGACTCGTGGACGACATGCTCGGATCTCCGACTTTGGGGAGGAACGGCGGCACACGTTCGGGCGCACAACCGCGCACAACATCGGCAACCAGCCGGGGTCGTCCACGTCTCGTGGACGAGGTGGCCGAATCTCCGACTTTGCGGCGGGGTGGCGGAAAGGCGGGGTGGCGGAGAGTAACGGGGTGGCGGAGAGTAACGGCGGAGCGGCTACTCGTCGGCAGCGGGCTCGGGCTCGTCGGGCAGGTCTTCGAAGAGACCGGCGGGCGGTGTCAGCGTCACGCGCCCGGCGGCGACATCGACCTCGGGGACGATCGCCGCGACGAACGGGACGAGCACCTCGCGCTCCTCGGTGCGGACGACGAGCAGGTCCTGCGCCGGGAAGTGGTCGACGCGCACGATGCGGCCGATTTCGACACCATCGCGGAAGGCCTTGAGCCCGATCAGCTGGTGGTCGTACCAGGCGTCTTTCTCTTCCGGAATCTCCGCGGTCTCCTGGTCGACCCAGAGGATCGCCTTGACGAGCGTCTCAGCCGCGGTGCGGTCGTTCACCCCGACGAAGAAGCCCACGGGTTGCGCGTTGTACCAGCGCAACTCGATGAGCTCGAGCGTCTTGCCGTGCCACGGCGACGAAGTCGGAACCTGGAGCGAGAAGCTCGACCCGGGCGCGAAACGCCGATCCGGATCGTCGGTGTACAGCTCGATCTTGAGGGCGCCCTTGAGGCCGTGGGCCTTGGTCAGCCGCCCCACGCGGAGCTGGGTGACACCGGTACGCGGACCGGACCCTCCGCCGGGTCGGGGAGTTGTGGGGCTCACGCCTCGTCGGTGTCGACGACGTCGACGCGAACGCGTCGACCGTCGGCGAGGGCGTTCACGAGCGTGCGCAGTGCTTTGGCGGTGCGACCGGCTCGGCCGATCACGCGGCCGAGGTCCTCGGGGTGCACCCGCACCTCGAGGACCTCCCCACGAGCAGAGCTCGAGGAATCCACCTGAACATCATCGGGGTGCTCGACGATCCCCGTGACGAGATGCTTCAAAGCGGATGCCAGCATGGTGACTACGCCTGGTCGGCGTCGGCCGGAGCCTCGGCGGGCGTCTCGTCGGCCGGAGCCTCGGCGGGAGCCTCGTCGGCGGCAGCCTCAGCCTTGGCCTCGGCCTTCTTCTCAGCCTTGGGCTTGAGAACCGGCTTCTTCTTCTCGTCGATCGTGAACGCGACGGGCGCTTCCTTGGTCTTGATGGTGCTCTTGGCACCCTTCTCGCCCTTGAAGATGCCCCAGTCGCCCGAGAGCTTGAGGAGCGCCGCGACCTGCTCGGTCGGCTGCGCGCCGACCTTCAGCCAGTACTGGGCACGCTCGGAGTCGATCTCGATGAACGAGGGCTCCTCGGTCGGGTGGTACTTCCCGATCTCTTCGATGACGCGACCGTCGCGCTTGGTGCGCGAGTCGGCAACGACGATTCGGTAGTACGGCGCACGGATCTTTCCGAGGCGCTTGAGGCGGATCTTGACAGCCACGATTCTCCTGAAACGTTGAATGAAGGTCGAACTGCTCCCGTGCGCGTGGGGCACACTCGGCAGGAAAGTTCTAAAGGGGGATCGTCCGCGACCGGATAGAGGGTCGGGTAGCGGGGACCCAAAGAACTATTCTGGCAGATTTCGCCGCCGACTGTGAACAGCCCAGCGCATGCGCAGATTTGCGCGGGATGCGGGCGGCACCGCGCGCCGCGACTCAGGTGGAGGCGGGCGGCGCCGACGCGGGCGCGGCGGGAGTCGCGGCGGGACCGCCCGATCTCCGCCGGCTGAGGGCGACTCCGGTCAGGCAGATCGCTCCCCCGAGCACCGCGAGCACGGCGGGCACCTCGCCGAGGACGATCCAGGCCAGCACGATCACGAGCGGAGGAACGATGTAGGTCGAGACGCCAAGCCGCCCGGCGGGCATGCGGGCCAGGGCGAAGCCCCAGGTCGTGAAGGCGAGCGCCGTGGGCACGACCCCGAGGTAGATGACTCCGAGAAGCGCGGACGCACTCGCCGCCTGCGCCTGGATCACCAGCTGCCCGAGGAATGGGAGGGTCGCGACGGCGCCGACGACGCATCCGACGAAGGTCGTCTGGATGGCCGGGATCCGGCGCGAGACGGGCTTTTGCGCGAGCACCCCCGCGGCGTAGGTGACGGCGGCGACCAGCGCCCAGAGCATCCCGGCGATGTCGACCTCGCGGCCGGGCACGGCGAGGCTGGAGGCGAACCCGATGACGACCACACCGGAGAACGCGACGAGCGCTCCGATCACGAGCCAGCGCGGGATTCCTTCCCCCAGAAACGCGCCCGCCCCGAGCGCGATCAGGATCGGCCCGATGTTGACGATCATCGCGGTCGTGCCGGCGTCGAGCGTGTCCTCGGCGATGTTGAGGGCGACGTTGTAAGCGCCGAACCACGCGAGCCCATAGAGCACCAGCAGCAGCCACTCGCGCCGCGTCGGCCGCACCCAGGTGCGGCGCACCGCCACGAGCACCCCGAGGGCGAGCGCTCCGACGAGGAGTCGGCCGAGCGCGAGCGCACCGCCCCCGATTTCGGGAGCGACATCGCGGATGACGACGAACGCGCTCGCCCAGGCCAGCAGCGTGACCACGATCGCGCCGAGCACGGCGAGGTTGCGGATCGGCGGCGCCGCGGCGGTCTCAGTCACGAGTTCAGGCTAGGCCGTCGCGGTCTCAGCGACCGCGCGGGATCGGTCAGCTCTCGAGCGTTTCGCGCCAGGCGAGCAGCCGGCGCACGGGGGTCTCATCGAAGTCGGGCCCGTCGAGCGCCGGGACGAACAGCCGCACCCCGAGCGCGTGGTAGGCCCGCAGTGACGCCGCATCGAGCGTTCCGGCGCCGGCGAGGCTCGTTCCGGTGGCGAGGCAGATCTCGTTCGGGTCCCGACCGAACTCCGCGCACCAGTGGCGGACGACGCCCAGTCGACGCACGAAGGTGTCGGGGTCGCTGAAGGAGTGCCAGATGTCGGCGTGCTCGGCGACGGTGCGCAAGGTCGTGTTCTCGCCGTGTCCGCCGATGAGCAGCGGGATGCGGCGGGTCGGCGGCGGGGTCAGCTTCGCCCAGCGTTGGCGCACCCGTTCGACATCGCGCGCGAGTCGTTCGGCGCGGGCGGCGGGGCCGTCGTAGGGGTAGCCGTAGGCGCGGAAGTCGCGCTCCTGGCCGCCCGAGCCGGTTCCGAAGATAAAACGCCCGACGCCGGTCGCGTGCGCGCTGATGTGGTCGATCGTTCGCGCCATATCGGCCTGCAGGTCGGGGTTGCGGTAGGCCGTGGCGGAGACGAGCGGCCCAAATTCGACCCGGTGGGTGCGTTCCGCGATCGAGGCGAGCGTCATCCAGGCCTCGAACTGGGCACCCTCGGAGGACGGCCCGACGGGGAAGAAATGGTCGGAGACGAAGACCGAGTCGACGCCGAGTTCTTCAAAGCGCAGCACGGCGTCGCGCACCTGCGCGAAGCTGGCGTGCTGCAACCCCATCTGCACCCCGACGCAGACGCGATCGGGCTTCTCCGTCATCACGCCGCTAGCGTACGCGGTTTGTGAGCCTTGCTCGGTAATGCGTCACCTCGGCGCGGTTGAGACCGCGTCGAGACACGATCAGACGGATGCCGCCGCGCGCGCTGCGACCGGGGCCGAATCGAGAATAGAGCCAATCGCCGCATCGTCGTGCGCGGCCGAGACAAACCAGGCCTCGAACACGCTCGGCGGGGGCATGACGCCCTGATCCAGAAACGCGTGAAACAGGGCGGGGTAGCGCTCGGCGCGCTGCGCTTTCACCGAGAGGTAGTCGCGCGGAAGCTCGCCCGCGAACGCGAACGAGAACAGCGTCCCCGCGCGCGCCACGACGTGTTCGACGCCCTCCGCGGCAAGCGCCGCCGACACTCCGGTGGCGACGGCATCCGCGGCGCGCGCGAGCCGTGCGTAGGCCGCGTCGTCGGCGAGCCGGAGTGTCGTCAGGCCCGCGGCCACCGCGACCGGGTTGCCGCTCAGCGTGCCGGCTTGATAGACGGGGCCGAGCGGAGCGAGCAGGTCCAGCAGCTCGGCGCGGCCGCCGAGCGCCGCGACCGGCAGCCCGCCGCCGATGACCTTGCCGAAGCACACCAGATCAGGGAGGTAGCCCTCGCCCGCGTCGACCTCGATGCCCCAGTAGCCGGCCGGACCCGAACGAAACCCGGTCAGCACCTCGTCGACGATCAGCAGGCTGCCGTGTTCGTGACACAGCTCCCGCAGCGCACGCGTGAATCCCGGCACCGGCGCGACGACACCCATGTTGGCGCCCGCCGACTCCACGATGACACCCGCGATCGCGCCCGGATGCTGCGCGAAGGCGGCGCGCACGGCCTCGAGATCGTTGTACGGCAGCACGATCGTCTGGCTCGCCGTGGCGGCGGTGACACCCGCCGAGCCGGGCAGCGCCTGCGTCGCGAGCCCCGAGCCCGCTTCGGCGAGCAGCCCGTCGGAGTGCCCGTGGTAGTGACCGGCGAACTTGATGATGAGGTCGCGACCGGTCGCACCGCGCACGAGCCGGATCGCCGTCATCGTGGCCTCGGTTCCCGTCGACACGAGTCGCAGCCGTTCGATCGGGGCCCGTCGTACCCCGTCCGGGCCGGTGCGCACAAACCTTGCCGCGATCAGCTCGGCGAGCTCGACCTCGCCCTCGGTGGGCGCGCCGAAGGAGAGCGCGCGCGACGCGGCCCGCTGTACGGCGTCGACGACCTCCGGATGCGCGTGCCCGAGCAGCGCCGGCCCCCAGGACCCGACGAGGTCCACGAGTTCGGTGCCGTCGGCATCCACGACGTAGGCGCCACGCGCCGAGGCGAGAAAGCGCGGGGTGCCGCCGACCGAGCCGAAGGCGCGCACGGGCGAGTCGACCCCGCCGGGCAGGATGCGGCGCGCGCGGTCGAACAGCGCATCGGAGCGCGGCGTGGCGGCGGCCGTCATCGCGACCACTCCGCCAACTCGAGCGCCCAGTAGGTCAGGATCGCATCCGCCCCCGCCCGGCGGATCGAGATCACCGACTCGTCGATCGCGCGCCGGCGATCGATCCATCCGTTTGCGGCGGCGGCCTCGATCATCGCGTACTCCCCCGAGACCTGGTAGGCCCACACCGGAACCGGGCTCTCGGCCGCGACCTCGGCGAGCACATCGAGGTAGAAGCTCGCCGGTTTCACCATGACGATGTCGGCGCCCTCGGCGACGTCGAGCGCCGCCTCGCGGAGCCCCTCGCGCCCGTTCGCAGGGTCGAGCTGGTAGCTGCGGCGATCGCCGCGCAACGGCGAGTCGACGGCCTCGCGGAACGGGCCGTAGAGCGCGGAGGCGTACTTCGCCGAATAGGCCAGCAACCCCACCTCGGTGTGACCGGCCGCATCGAGCGCGTGACGGGCGACGGCGGTCTGGCCATCCATCATTCCGGAGAGCCCCAGAAGGTGAGCGCCCGCCTCGGCCTGCGCGACGGCCGCCCGCGCGTAGAGCTCGAGGGTGGCGTCGTTGTCGACCTCGCCGCGCACGTCGAGCACGCCGCAGTGACCGTGGTTGGTGAACTCGTCGAGGCAGAGATCGGCCTGAATCACGGTCGCGTCGCCGACCTCCGCGACGGCGGCCCGGATCGCCCGGTTGAGGATGCCCTCGGGATCGAGGATCCCGGACCCGGTCGCGTCGCGCGTCTCTGGAACACCGAAGAACATGACACCGCCGAGCCCCGCCTCCGCCACGCGAGCGGTCAGTCGACCGACCTCGGCAAGCGGATGCTGAACCACGCCCGGCATCGACAGGATCGGCTGGGCCTCGGTGATGCCCTCGCGCACAAACACGGGCAGCACGAGCTGCGAGGGCGCGAGATGGGTCTCGCGTGCGAGCGCGCGCACGGCACCGCTGCGGCGCAGTCGGCGCGGACGGATCGTGGGGCCGCTCATGCGGAGTCGTCCTCTCGGTCGTGGGCTGGTCGCCGCTCACTGGCCGCCGGCGGGGCCCACCGGCCCTCGAGCACCTGTTCGACCGCGTCGGCGAGTGCCGCGGGCGTGCGATCGAGTGCGAAGCCGTCGACACGCAGACCCACGTCGCGCGTGGCTTCGGCGGTCGCCGGGCCCATCGCCACGATCCTGGTCGTGTCGGGCAGCGGCGTGCACTGTCGCTGCACCTCGTGCCCGACACTGCCGGAACTGATCACGAGGGCGTCGAATTCGCCCGCGGCGACGCGTTCCACGAGCCGCGGTGGGGCCGGCACCGGCTCGATCCGGTACGCGACGAGCGCGGTCACGTCGTGGCCGTAGTCGGTCAGCCCGTCGGCGAGCAGCGGGGCGGCGAGTTCGGACTGCGGCACCAGGATGCGCTGCCCGGTGGTGGTCGCGAAGCTCGGGTCGGCCAACAGCCCGCGCGCCGAATGCTCGGCCGGCACGAGCGACACCGTCACCCCGTTCGTGGTCAGCGCCCGCGCCGTGGCGGGGCCGACGGCGGCGACGCGCGTGCTCTCGGGAATGTCGAGGTCGAGGGCGGCGAGCGCGCGCACGGTCGCCTGACTCGTCACGATCAGCCAGTCGAAGCCGCCCGAGGTCAGCTGGGTCACGGCATCCCGCCAGGGCTGCGCCGCCGCGGGCACCGCACGGATGAACGGGGCAAGCTCCGGATGCGCGCCGCGGTGCTCCAGCTCGGCGGCGAGTTCCTGGCCGAATTGGGGCGAACCGGCGATGAGCACGCGGCGTCCGGCGAGTTGCTCGGTCATGAGGCCACCAGCGCGACGAGCGCCGCGTCGGCGCGCATGCGGTCACGGAGTTCGGCTCCCACGCGGTGGCCGAGCGCGGTCGCCGCGTCGCGCTGCTCGGCGCGGGCGGCGTCCGGCCACGCGATCTCTCCCGCGGCCTCGGCGAGCGCCGCGCCGTCGGGGCTGATGACACGAGAACGCAGCACGAGCGCTCCGCCGGTCACCTCCGCCCAGGCCGAGATCGGCGCCGAGCAGCCGGCCTCGAGTTCGGCGAGCACGGCGCGTTCGGCACGCGCCGCGGCGTGCGTCTCGGGGTGATCGAGTTCGCCCAGCGCCGCCTCGAGTTCGGGAGAGACCTCCTCGCGCGCTTCGAGCGCGAGCGCGCCCTGCGCGGGCGCGGGCATGACGTCGTCGACATCGAAGAACTGGCCGACCGCGTCGAGGCGGCCGAGACGGGCAAGGCCCGCGGCCGCGAGCACGACGGCATCCAGGTCGTCGTCCAGGCGCCGCAACCGGGTGTCGACGTTGCCGCGGATCGGTTCGATGACAAGGTCGGGCCGCAGCCGTAGCAGTGCCGCGGCTCGACGCGGTGAGCCGGTTCCGACGCGCGCGTTCGGCGGAAGCTCGGCGAGCGCGCGGCCGTCCGCGGTGCACAGCGCGTCGCGGGCATCCGCTCGTTCGGGCACGGCGACGATACGCAGCCCCGGATGCGCGGCCACCGGGAGGTCTTTGAAGGAGTGCACGAGCAGTTCGCAGGCGCCCGCGAGCAGAGCCTCGCGCAGCCGGGTGGCGAAGACCCCGGTCGTGCCGAGGCCGGTCAACGGCTCGGACAGGTCATCGCCTTCGCTGCGCAGCGGGACGAGCGGCACCTCCGAGCCGAGCACGCCCCCCAGCGCGGCGGCCACCCGGCCGCTCTGCGCGAGCGCCAGGGCGCTGCCGCGCGTCCCGATGCGCACGCTCGTCACGGCGCCACCCCGGAGACCGCCGGCTTGAAGCCCGCGCGGACGTTTTCGCAGCAGCCGGGGCGGCAGACATCGAACCACGGCCCGAGCTCGGTCATCGCGGGACGGTCGGCGGGCGGGGTGCCGTCGCGACGCTCGAGCACAAGATCGACGAGCCCGCGGACGAACGCGGCGTGCGAGCCGGGCGTCGCAACCCGGACCGAGGCAAGCCCCGCCTCGTCGGCCGACTCGGTGGCCTCGTTGTCGAGGTCCCAGAGCACCTCCATGTGGTCGGAGAGGAAGCCGACCGGAACGATCGCGACGGCGCGCACACCCTCCGCGGGGAGTTCGGCGATGCGGTCGTTGATGTCGGGCTCCAGCCACGGCTGGGTGGGCGGGCCCGACCGGGACTGGTAGACGAGCTCCCACTCCAGTCGCTCGAGCCCGAGGGCGCGCGCGGTCTCGGCGGCCACGACCTCGCTGACGGCGAGGTGCTGCGCCGCGTAGGCGCCGCCCTCGCCGAAGTCGCGATCGCGCGGACCGCTGCGCTCGGCATCGGTGGTCGGGATCGAGTGGGTGGCGAACAGCACGCGGATGTCGCGGGCGGCATCCGCCTCCCCCAGTTGTTCCAGAAGCTCGCGCACGCCGCTCGTGAGGGCCTCGACGAACGGCGTCACGAATCCGGGGTGATCGAAGTACTGGCGCACCTTGTCGATCGTCACCTCGCCGTGCAGCCGGGTGGACTCGAGCGCGAGCGCGAAGTCTTCGCGGTACTGGCGGCAGCTGGAGAACGAGCTGTAGGCGCTCGTCGCGATGCCGAGCAGCGTGCGGTGGCCGTCGTCGTAGGCCGCCTGGAGCGCGTCGGCGAGGTACGGGTCCCAGTTGCGGTTGCCCCAGTAGACCGGCAGATCGATCGCCCGACGCGCGAGTTCGGCCTCGAGCGCCGCCTTCAGCTCACGGTTCTGGTCGTTGATTGGGCTCACCCCGCCGAAGTGGCGGTAGTGGTGGGCGACCTCCTCGAGGCGCTCCTCGGGGATGCCGCGCCCGCGCGTCACGTTCTTGAGGAACGGGATGACGTCATCCTGCCCCTCCGGCCCGCCGAACCCGGCCAGCAGAATCGCGTCGTAGGCGACGGGGACAACCACGTGTTCGGGGCCGGCCGCCGCCGCGTCGCTCGCGCCGAGCACGCGCGGCGGGACTCCCGTGGACCCGAGGTTCTCGGCGCTCACGCGAGCACCTCCGCCACCTCGGCCGTGGTGATCCGCCGACCGGTGTAGAACGGCACTTCCTCGCGCACGTGGCGACGCGCGTCGGTGGCCCGAAGGTCGCGCATCATGTCGACCAGGTCGGTCAGCGAGTCGGATTCCATCGGCAGGATCCACTCGAAGTCGCCGAGCGCGAACGACGCCACCGTGTTCGCGACGACGCTCGTGAAGGCGGCACCCGCGCGGCCGTGTTCGGCCAGCATCGCGCGACGCTCGGCCTCGGGCAGGAGGTACCACTCGTAGCTGCGCACGAACGGGTAGACGGTGAGCCATTCGCGGGCGTGCTCGCCCCGCAGAAAGCCCGGCACGTGGGCGCGGTTGAACTCCGCGTCGCGGTGCACCCCCATCGCGTTCCAGACCGGAAGCAGTTCGCCGAAGACCGTGTCTCGACGCAGGTCGCGCAGCCCGCGCTGAAGCCCCTCGGCACTCGGGCCGTGCAGCCACACCATCAGGTCGGCGTCGGCGCGCAGCCCCGAGACGTCGTAGATTCCGCGGCACACCACCTCGTTCGAGGCCGCCTCGGCGACCGCGGCATCGAGTCGCGCCGCCACCTCCGCCGAATCAGCGACGTTCGGCGCGACGAGAGGCGGCCGTTGGAACACCGCCCAGAGTGCGAACCCGGACAACGACGATGACGGTGACGGCATGGGGGGATTCTTTCATGTGAGTCTGGTGAGAAACGGGGAGACGAGCAGAGGCCGGTGCGCTACCCGACCCGCTCGGCGACGGCGGCGCGGGCGTGCGCGATGACGCGCGCGAGCCCCGATCCGGCCACCGCCGACCCGACGCGGATCGCACCGGGAGGATCGGCAACCGCGATGCGTTCGGACTGGGTCCAGTGCGCGACATGCGAGGCGACGAGCTCGCGCCCGCCGAGCGGGACAGCGAGAAGACGCGCGACGTCGTCGAGAGCCCGCGCGCGGAGCGCCGCATCGTCGTCGAGGTGTCCGTCGTAGCTCACCCGCAGCGCGTGCCGCTGCGGCGCGAGCCGGGCCGCGAGCCACGGCCACTTGGCGCTGGAATGGGTCACCGCGCGCGGAGCATCGCCCTCGGAACGCGTCACGAGCACGCCCGTCCCGCGCGGCGCGGCGTCGAGTTCGGGCGCGTCCACGACGAGCGAGACGACCGTGGTGCGACTCGCGACCGGCCCGGGGCGCGCGTCGACCACGAGGTCGTCGCCGGACTCCCCCGCCTCGCGCGGTTCGCCGAGTTCGATGCGCGCCCCGAGCGCGCGCAGCCGCTCTTCCAGGCTTTCCACCACGACGTGGATGCCCCCCTCCAGACCGGCGACGGCGGCGCCCGCGGGGCGGTTCTCGCGAATCCGACGCACCGCCGCCCGGAGCGATCGCGACGGCTCCTGCGTCAGCAGTTCCGGGAGCACGTCGCGCACACGAAGCTGCGCGGCGGAGCGCGAGTACACGCCCTCCGCGATCGGAGCCACCAGTCGGTCGGCCACCCGGGCACCCACCCGGCGGCGCACGAGCGCATCCAGGCTCTCCTCGCCGCTCACCGCGCCGAGCGGCACGACGGCGTCGCCGAGCGCGCGCACGATGCCGCGCATGCCGATGACGCGCCGCAGCTCGGGCGCGAGCAGACTCTGCGGAATCCCGAGCACCCCGGTCGCCGGCAGCGGGTGATCGCCCGCGGGGCCGCTCAGCCAGGCGGTTCGCGACGACGGCGCGACGATGCGCGCGGCGAGCCCCAGCTCGCCGAGCAGGTCGGCCACGATGCCCTGCCGGGTCGCGAAGCTCTCGGCACCGACGTCGAGCGCGACTTCTGAGCCCCGCCCGTCGGGAATGGCGAGGGCGCGGATCGTGCCGCCGAGTCGCTCGCTCTTCTCGTGGAGGGTGACGTCCCAGCCGCGTTCGGCGAGCTCGCGGGCGGCGACAAGGCCGCCGATGCCACCGCCGAGAACTCTCGCGTGCGGCATGTCAGAGCGCGTGCACGAGGTCGACGACCCGCGTCAGCACGCCCGCGTCGGTGTCGGCGGGCACGCCGTGACCGAGGTTGACGACATGTGCGGGGGCGGCCTGGCCGCGGCGCACGACGTCGCGCACGTGCGCCTCCAGCACCTCCCAGGGCGCCGTCAGCAGCGCGGGATCGATGTTGCCCTGCACGGCGACGCCCTCACCGAGCCGCGACACCGCGACATCGAGCGGGATGCGGTGGTCGATGCC
Organism: uncultured Schumannella sp.; assembly: GCF_905479755.1. GTDB lineage: Bacteria > Actinomycetota > Actinomycetes > Actinomycetales > Microbacteriaceae > DCRR01. The sequence goes on from NZ_CAJQNT010000011.1 coordinate 21,444, forward strand.
GACGACGTCGACCCCGGCATCGCGCATCGCGGGCAGTAGCTCGAAGCTGCCGGTCGCGAAGTGCACGAGCGGGGCGCGGTCATCGCCCGCCCCGAGGACCGGACGCACCACGTCGAGCGCACGGCGCGAGGCTGGCGCCGCGAAGCGCTCGTAGTCGGCGAGCGAGAGCCCGCCCGCCCAGGAGTCGAACAGCTGCAGCGCGCTGGCGCCCGCCACGAGCTGGGTCGCGAGGAACCGCCCGGTGAGTTCGGCGAGCCAGCCGACCAGGGCATCCCAGGTCTCGGGCTCGGCGTGCATCAGCCGCCGCGCCTGCAGCTGATCGCGGTCGGGCCCGCCGGCGACCAGATAGGCGGCGAGCGTGAAGGGGGCACCGGCGAAACCGATGAGCGGCGTCGCCCCGAGTTCCGCCACCGTGAGCGCCACCGCGGCGGCGATCGGCGACATGTCGACGGTCGCCGGATCCGGCAGCGCGTCCACCTGGGCACGGCGGGTCACCGGGGTAGCGAAGACGGGACCGCGACCGGCCACGATCTCGACATCGAGACCGGCGAGCTTGAGCGGAACGACGATGTCGCTGAAGAAGATTCCCGCGTCCACGCCGTGACGGCGCACCGGCTGCAGCGTGATCTCGGCCGCGAGGTCGGGGGTGAGACAGGCATCCAGCATGGCGTGGCCGACCCGCAGCTCGCGGTACTCCGGCAGCGAGCGCCCGGCCTGCCGCATGAACCAGACGGGCAGCGTCTCGGGGCGCGCGCCACGCATCGCGGCGAGCAAACGGGAGTCGGCGACGACCCCCGAACGCAAGGGGTGGGTCGGGGGCAGGGCGTCAGATGGCATCAGCAAAGTCTCGCATCTCGTGGCTTAGACTTTGCCGGTGCTCGCCTGCGTCACCGCTCACCATCGGGTGACGCCCCTCCCCATTCTTGAGAAGCTCGCCGCCGACCATGAGGGGATCGCGGCGCAGCTGGTCGCCGAATTCGACTGTGTCACCGGCGCCGTCGTCGTCGCCACCTGCAACCGGTTCGAGGCCTACCTCGACCTGGAGGAGCCGCTCAGCGCGGCGAGCGAGATCGGCTTCGAGATCGTGCTGGAGCAGCTGAGCGAACGCACCGGCGTTCCGCTCGCCGAGCTGGAGCCGTCGCTGCAGATCCACACCGGGATGCGCGCCGTCGAGCACCTCTTCGCCGTCGCGGCGGGCCTCGAGTCGGTGGTCGTCGGCGAGACCGAGATCGCGGGTCAGGTGCGCACGGCGCTGGAAGACGCCCGCCGAGCCGGAACCACCTCGCGCGACCTGGAGCGCGCCTTCCAGCAGGCCTCGCAGACCTCGCGCGGCGTTCGCGCCGCCACCGGGCTCGAGAGCGTCGGCCGCAATCTCGCCGAGTTCGCCCTCGAGCTCGCTTCCAGTCGGGTCGACTCCTGGGAGTCCGCGCGCGTCGTGCTCATCGGCACCGGACGCTACGCACGTGTCGCGGTGGCGGCGCTGCGCCGCCGGGGCGCACGCGACATCTCGGTGCACTCGCGATCCGGTCGCGCCGCCGCGTTCGGTATCCCCCGCGGGCTGACCCCGCTCGAACACCACGAGGCCCCGGCCGCCCTCGCCACCGCCGATGTGATCATCACCTGTTCGACCGGCGACATCGTGCTGGACGGCGCCTCGCACGCGAGCACGCGCGACCTCGTCGCGGCGCGCCAGCCGCAGCTGATCGTGGACCTCGGCCTGCCGCGCAACGTCGATCCGGCGATCCAGACCCTGCCGGAGATCACGCTCCTCGACCTCGAGACGGTGCGCCTGCATGCCGGCCTTGACGAGTTCGCGGTCTCCGACGATGCGCGCGCCCTGGTGTCGCACGCCACCAGCGCGTTCGCGGCCGAATCACGCGAACTGGATGCGGTTCCCGCGATCTCGGCGCTGCATCGTCACATGGCCGGCATCCTCGACGCCGAACTGGCCCGCTCGGCCGCGCGCGGCGAAGGACCGGAGGTGGCGGCCGCCCTGCGCCACCTCGCGGGAGTGCTGCTGCACGAGCCGACCGTCCGGGCGCGCGAGCACGCTCGCGCGGGCGAGGCCGAACGCGTGGATGCGGCGCTCGCGACGCTCTTCGACGTCACCGTCGACCGCTCGGAACGCCGCCGTGCCGCGACGCTGGAGGCCGACGCGAGCTGAACTGCGCTACGCGTTCGCGGCGTCGCGCCAGGCGAGCCAGCGGCGCACCGTCGCCAGGTCATACTCGGGCCCGCTGAGGCCGATCGTGAACAGGCTCACGCCCAGCTCCCGCAGCGCATCCGCGTCGTGTTCGTCGCGGTTTCGCAACTCGTTGGAGATCTCAATCTGACTGACGTCGCGCCCGACGGCGGCACCGTGCTCGGCGAGGATGCCGAGCTTGCGCTCCAGGTCGGCCGGCGCGGCGAAGCTGTGCCAGATGTCGGCGTGCTGGGCCACGATTCGCAGCGTCTTCTTCTCGCCTCCGCCGCCGATCAGCACCGGGATCTTACGGGTGGGCGCGGGGTTGAGCTTCGTCCAGCGCTCCTCGATGCGCGGCAGCGCCGCCGCGAGGTCGTTGAGGCGCGACCCGGCGGTGCCGAACTCGTAGCCGTATTCGACGTAGTCGCGCTCGAACCAGCCGGAACCGGTGCCGAAGATGAAGCGCCCGGTACCGCCATCGTGGGCGCTGATGTGATCGATCGTGCGGGCCATATCGGCCTGCAGGTCGGGGTTCCGGTAGCTGTTGCAGTTCACCAGCGCCCCGAACTCGACACGGCTCGTGAGCTCCGCCCAGGAGGCGAGTTCCGTCCAGGACTCGAAGTGCAGCCCCTCCCGGTCCCCGCTCAGCGGGAAGAAGTGATCCCAGTTGAACAGCACGTCAACGCCGAGCTGTTCGAGCTCGCGAACGGTGTCGCGGATGTGCGGGTAGCCGGTGTGCTGCGGCGCGAGTTGCACGCCGAGTCGGACGGGTCGAGAAGTCATTGCTCGACGCTATCGCGAGGCGCCCGCCGCGCGCTGGCGCGGCCTCAGCGCCCGAGGAATTTCTGCAGCGACTCGAGCTCTTCGGGGCTCGGACCACCCGGTGCGCCCTTAGCGCCCAGCCCGAACCCGGTGCCCGCGGAGGTCGCGGGAGCACCGCCGCTCGCCCGCGCCGCCTCCTCCGCCGCCCGCTTGGCGGGGTTTCCACTGCGCGAGCCCTTCTTCTTGGGCTGCTGCGCACGCTTGCCACCGCCGTAGCTGCCGCCGGGAATCGGCCCCATGCCCGGAACCTGCGGCACGCCGCCCTTGGCGACGGTCTTCATCATCTTGGCGGCCTGCTCGAAACGCATCACGAGCTGGTTGACGTCGGTCACGGTGACGCCCGAGCCCTTCGCGATGCGCAGCCGCCGGGAGCCGTTGAGCAGCTTCGGTGTGCGGCGCTCGGCGGGCGTCATCGACTGGATAATCGCCTCGGTGCGCACGATCTCGCGCTCGTCGAAGTTGTCGAGCTGATCGCGCATCCCGCGCGCGCCCGGCAGCATGCCGAGCATGCCCTTGAGCGAACCCATGTTCTTGAGCTGCTGCATCTGCTGCAGGAAGTCTTCGAGAGTGAAGCTGTCGGTCGCGAACTTCTCGACCGTCTTCTGCGCCTCCTCCTCGTCGAACGCCGACTGCGCCTGCTCGATGAGGGTGAGGATGTCGCCGAGGTCGAGGATGCGGCTGGCCATCCGGTCGGGGTGGAACGGCTCGAAGTCATCGAGCCCCTCCCCCGTGGAGGCGAACATGATCGGGCGACCCGTGATGCTCGCGACGCTGAGCGCCGCACCACCGCGCGCGTCGCCGTCGAGCTTGGAGAGCACGACACCGGTGAAGTCGACGCCCTCCTGGAAGGCCCGCGCCGTCGTGACGGCGTCTTGACCGATCATCGCGTCGATCACGAACAGCACCTCGTCGGGGCTGACCGCCTTGCGGATGTCGGAGGCCTGCTTCATCAGTTCGGCGTCGATGCCGAGACGGCCCGCCGTGTCGACGATGACGGTGTCGTACTGCTTGCGCTCCGCCTCCTTGACGCCGTTCTTGGCGACCTTGACCGGGTCGCCGACTCCGTTGCCGGGCTCGGGGGCGAAGACGGGAACCCCGGCTTGCTCACCGACCACCTGGAGCTGCGTGACCGCGTTGGGGCGCTGGAGGTCGGAGGCGACCAGGAGCGGCGTGTGCCCCTCCTTCTTGAGGTGTTTGGCGAGCTTGCCGGCGAGCGTCGTCTTACCCGCACCCTGCAGACCCGCGAGCATGATCACGGTGGGGGGCTTCTTCGCGAACTCGAGTCGGCGCTGCTGCCCGCCGAGGATCTGCACCAGTTCGTCGTTGACGATCTGCACGACCTGCTGGGCCGGATTGAGAGCCTTGTTGACCTCGTCGCCGAGGGCGCGCTCGCGCACGCGGCCGGTGAAGGCTTTGACGACCTCGAGGGCGACGTCGGCGTCGAGCAGGGCGCGACGGATTTCGCGCACCGTGCCGTCGACATCCGCCGGCGTGAGCTTGCCCTTGGTGCGGAGATTGCGGAAGGTCGCGGTGAGGCGATCCGAGAGAGTACCGAAAGTGGCCATGACCGACCCAGCTTAACGCTCAGACGGATGCGTTGGCGGCGATCGCGGTGAGCGTCACGAGCGCGACCGGCACGAGCGCGAAGCCGAGGGCGATGATCGAGAGCCCGCGTCGGCGCCCGCGCACGATGCCGACCGTCGCGATCACGAGCGCGACCAGGTCGATTCCGGCGCCGACGAAGAACAGGATCGAGAAGCCGAGCGTGCCGCCACCGCCGAGCGCCAGATCGATGATCTCGACGAAGGTCCAGAGCATGGTCGAGGTGCCGATGACGGCGAGCAGAATCGCCAGGAGCGGGGGCAGCAGCGGTGCCTCCTGACGCGCGGTCGACGTGTCGGACATTGCTCCCCTCCCCTCGTCGTTGCCCGCAGTCTAGGGGGACCCGGCATCGACGCCCCGCCCGTTGTGCACCGAGTCGCGGGACTACCCTGAAGGCATGGCCCTCATTCCCTTCCAAGGCTCCACGCCGAGCGTGGATCGAAGCGCCTGGCTCGCCGAGAACGCGACCCTCATCGGCAAGGTCCGCGTCGAGGCCTCGGCCAGTGTCTGGTTCGGCGCGGTGCTGCGCGGAGACATCGACGAGATCGTGCTCGGCGCCGGAAGCAACCTGCAAGACAACGTCGTCGTGCACACCGAACTCGGCTCGCCGAGCATCATCGGCGCGGGCGTCAGCGTCGGCCACGGGGCCGTCGTGCACGGCTGCCGGATCGAAGACGGATGCCTGATCGGCATGAACGCGACCGTCCTGAACGGAGCCGTCATCGGCGCCGACTCCCTCGTCGCGGCCGGAGCCGTGGTGCTGGAGGGCACGATCGTGCCGCCGCGTTCGCTCGTCGCCGGGGTTCCGGCCAAGGTGCGGCGCGAGCTGAGCGACGAGGAGGTCGCCGGCCTCCACGGAAACTCGGAGCGCTACGTGGAACGCGCCGCGGTCTACGCCTCCGAAAGCGCGACGGCCCCGCGCGACGAAGGATAGCCAGCCATGACCGAGCTGCGCCCGAGGTGGAGCACCCTCCGCACCGCGGTCAACCAGGACTCTCGCTGGTTGGGGCTCGCGCTCGGGCTCGGCGCGGTGCTGGTGTTCGGAATCATCGGCGCCATCGGCACGGGCGAACTCGTGATCGCCGTGCCTGCGCTGCTCGTCGTCGCCGGGCTCGCGGTGCTGGCGTGTTTCCACGTGCTCGTGCCGCGCATCCGGATCGAGGCGACGACGCTCGAGTTCCGCACCTCGTGGGGAACGACGACGACCTGGCCGCTCGAGGAGCTGATCGAGGTCGTCGACGTCGATCGGGTGGAGCCGCCGTGGTGGGATCCCGAGCATCCGCCTCTGCGCCGGCGCCTCGTCAGCGTCATCGACCGCGACGGCCGGCTCGCCCTCGCGCTCCGCGGCGACCGGTGGACCCAGGAGCAGCTCGGCGCGGTGATCGCCGCACTCCCCCACGCGACGGTCGCGCGCTACGAGCGCGCCACCGTCGACGAGATCACGGCGCGGCACCCCGGAGCGCTGCCGATCGCGATGGAGCACCCGATCCGCACCATCGTGATCACCGCGCTCGCGATCACGATCGCCCTCGCGGCGACGATCGGGTACCTGGTGTCGGTGGCCGCGGCGGCGTAGCCGACCGAGGGGCTAGCCGACGAGCTGAGCCACGAAGGCCGTCGGGTTGAAGCCGGTGAGGTCGGAGATCCCCTCGCCCTGCCCGACGAGCTTGATCGGGATGCCGGTCTTCTCCTGCACCGCCAGCACGAACCCGCCCTTCGCGCTGCCGTCGAGCTTGGTGAGCACGAGCCCGGTCACCCCGGCGTGCTCGATGAAGGCCTCCGCCTGCGCGAGGCCGTTCTGACCGGTCGTCGCATCCAGCACCAGCAGCACCTCGGCGATCGGCGACAGCTTCTCGACCACGCGGCGCACCTTCGACAGCTCGTCCATCAGACCACTCTTGGTCTGCAGGCGCCCCGCGGTGTCGATCAGCACGATCTCGACGCCGTCGCGCTGCGCCGACTCCACCGCCTGGAAGGCCACCGAGGCGGGATCCTGCCCAGGCTGTTGCGGCCGCACGATCGTGGCGCTGGCGCGCTCGGCCCAGGTCGCGAGCTGCTCGACGGCGGCCGCGCGGAACGTGTCGGCCGCGCCGACGAGCACGCTGCGGCCGTGGTTGGTCAAAAACTTGGCGAACTTGCCGATCGTCGTCGTCTTGCCGACGCCGTTCACCCCGACGACCAGCACCACCGCGGGGCGGGCGCTGAGGGTCAAGGTCGGGTCGAGGCGGGCGAAACGCTCCTCGAGCGCCTCGCGCAGCATCCGCTGCAGGTCGGCGGGGTCGGTCGTGCGGAACCGGGCCACCTGCCCGCGCAGCTCCTCGACGAGCTGATCGGCGAGATCCGGCCCGAAGTCGGCGCCGATCAGCGCGTCCTCCAACTGCTCCCAGGTGGTCTCGTCGATTGTCGCGCGTTGAAACATGCCGCGGAGCGCGCCGCCGAGAGACCAGGATGCTGCCATGCGGCCAGCCTACCGAGCGCGCCGTAGGTTGGAGGGGTGAGCTACGCCTTCATCCGACACGGCCAGACCGACTGGAACCTCAACGGTCGACTGCAGGGGTCGAGCGACATCCCCCTCAACGACACCGGTCGCGCGCAGGCGCACGAGGCGGCCGCGCGACTTTCGGAGCAGCGGTGGGACGTGATCGTCAGCTCCCCGCTGCAGCGCGCCCGCGAGACCGCTGAGATCATCGCGCACGACCTGGGGCTCGAACTCGGCCCCGCCTACCCGGGCCTCGTCGAGCGCGACTACGGCGAAGTCGAGGGGCTGAGCGACGCCGAGTGCCGCCGCCGGTATCCGGGCCGGAACTACCCCGGCTCGGAGAGCTTCGCCGCCGTCACCGCGCGCGGCCGCGCCGCCCTCGACCAGATCGCGGCCGAGTACGGCGATCGCGAGGTGATCATCGTGAGCCACGGCTCGATCATCCGCTACACCCTCGAGTCGATCGTGGGCCGTCAGCTCGAAAGCATCAGCAACGGGGCGATGTCACGCGTCGAGCGCGGGCTCGACGGCGGAGCGTGGCGCGTGTTGAGCGTCAACGGGGCGGCGCTCGTGCTCGACAACTAGCTCGCGCGCTCGTCCTCCGAGACGACCCGCTGCCCGACGACGGCGCTCACGCCGTCCTGGCGCATCGAGACGCCGTAGAGCGCATCCGCGATCTCCATCGTGCGCTTCTGGTGCGTGATGACGATGAGCTGCGAGTTCTGGCGCAGATCCTTCATGATCGTGAGCAGGCGCCCCAGGTTGGCGTCGTCGAGCGCCGCCTCCACCTCGTCCATGATGTAGAACGGGCTCGGTCGCGCCTTGAAGATGGCGATCAGCAACGCGACCGCCGCGAGCGACCGCTCCCCGCCGGAGAGCAACGACAGACGTTCGATCTTCTTGCCCGCGGGCTTGACCGTCACCTCGATGCCGGTCGTCAGCAGGTTCTCCGGATCGGTCAGGTGCAGGCTGCCGGTGCCGCCGGGGAACAGGATCGGGAAGACCTGGTTGAACGCGGCCTTGGTGTCTTCGAAGGCGTTGCCGAAGATGTCCTGCATCTTGCTGTCGAGCTCGTCGATGATCGTCAGCAGATCCTTGCGGGTGGCGGCGAGATCGGTGAGCTGCTCGGTTAAGAATTTGTGGCGCTGCTCGAGCGCGGCGAACTCCTCCAGCGCGAGCGGGTTGACCCGTCCCAGCTGCGCGTACTTGCGTTCGGCGCGCGCGAGTCGCGTCTCTTGGCGCTTGCGATCGAAAGGCTCGGTCGGTCGGGTATCCGCCTCGCCGTCCTCGCCCGCTCCCGCGCCCGCGACGTCCCCGTCCGATTCACGAAATGCAGGATCAACGCCCTCCGACGACGAGCCGGGCCCCGTGTTCGCCGCATCCGGCCGCGAAATCTCCTGCATTTCGTCACGCGCGGGGGCGGCGGGGGTGGCCTCATCGACCGGGACGGGCACCTCGGGGCCGTACTCGGCGACGAGCACGTCTTCGTCGAGCCCGAGCTCGTCGGCGGCGCGCTCGAGCAGCGTCGAGAGGTGCAGCTTCTTCTCGTAGGACTGCATCTCGAGCCCGTGCACGTTCTCGTTGAGCGTCGCGAGCCGCTCGCGCAGGCTCGCCTCCGTGCGACGCAGCTCGGAGAGCTCCTCGTTGTGCTTCACGCGTTCGGCCTCCGCCGCTGACAGCTGCACGCGGGCCTCCGACAGCGAGCGGTCGGCGGTGTCGAGCACCGCGGGAAGCGCCTCGATCACGCGCGTCGCCGCCGCAACCTGGTGCTCACGGATGACCGCGCGCCGGGCGGCCTCCTCGGCCGCCGCCCGCTCCGCCTCCAGCTGACGTTGCAAGGTGTCGGCCTGGGCGAGCTGCGCCCGCACGCGCTCACGCGCCGTCTCGAGCCCGATGCGCGCCTGCACCTCGGCCTGGCGGGCGGACTCCAACTCGGCGAAGAGTTCATCGCGCGCCGACACATCCAGGATGGGGCGCGGCGTCGCCGCGTGCCCGTCGCGCTCGCTCGTCGCCCGCTCGAACGCCGCCTCCGCCGTCGCGACGGCCTGGTCGAGCTCGCGAACCGCCGCGGCCAGACGCTCCCCCTCGGCCGAGGCCGCCTCCAGTTGCACGCGCGAGCGCCCGAGAGCCTCACTACGCTCCGCGAGCCGAGCATCGAATTCCTTCAGCGCGGTCTGCGCCTGCGCCAGGTCGATCTGCGCCACGTCGAGAGCCTCGCGCTTCTCGGCGAGCGCGAAACGCCCGCGTTCGATCGCGGTGGTGACCTCGACGAGCCGCTCCTGCGCCGCATCCCTCTCGGCGACCAGTTCGAGCATGCTGCGCGCTCCCCCGGCGCCACCGCGCAGCACGTACTCGGTGAGCACGTCGCCATCGCGCGTGATCATCGTGACCGCGTCGAACTCGCGCAGCTTCGGCCAGGCGGCGCGCGCCGCGGCGAGGTCGTCGACGACAACCACCCGGGCGAGCAGGCCGCGCACGCCCGCGGGCCCGGTCACCAGTTCGGTCGCGGCCGTGACACCGGCGGGCAGTGACGCGAGCGTCTCGGGCTCGCGCGCCTCAGCCACCACGATCTCCACCCGACCGACGTCCGCGTCGCGCGCGACGACCAGCGCATCGCTCGCGGCGTCGCGTGTCGAGGCGAGCACGGCATCCGCGAGCGTGCCGAGCGCCGCGGCGATCGCGGCCTCGAAGCCCGGCGTCACCTTGATCTGTTCGGCGACCCGGCCCAGGATGCCCTCGGCCGTCGCGATCGACGCCGACCCGTCGCGCTGGTCGACCGCCATCGTCAGAGCACTCGTGCGGGCGGCGAGCGCGTCGCGTTCGCGCTCGGCGGTATGCAGCTCTTCGCGCAGCGCCTCGACCTCCGCCTGGCGCTCGCGCACCGCCGTCTCGGCGGCGACCACGGTCGACTGCAGCCCCGCATTGTCGTCGTCGACCTCGGAGTCGCCCTCCACCTCGAGGAGTTCGGTGCGCGCCGCCTCGCGGCGCTGCTCGGCCGCGGCGAGCGCCGTGCGCTGCCGCTCCAGCTCGGTACGGGTGGCGGTGAGGCGCGACTCGGCCGCGGCCACCACGCCCTGCAGGCGCCCCTTCTCCAGGTCGTGCTGCGAGACGAGGGCGCTCTGCGCGCTGATCTCCTCGTCGAGCGCGTCGAGGCTCGCCCGCGCGGTCGCCGTCGCGGCACTCACCCGGCCGAGCTCCGCCTCGGCCTCGGCGACGCCGGCCTGCAGTCGCACCGCCTCCTCGCGGGCCTCCTCGACCATGCGCGGCGAGATCGTCGTCGACATGCCCGGCAGTTCCGCCTGCTGACTCAGCAGCGTGAGCCGCTGGTTGGCGAGCGTAAACAGCGATCGCAGGTGGTCTTGCACCTGCTCGAGGGCGAACGCGACGCGGCGCGCCTCATCCACTCCTTCGGAGTTCTGGGACTGCTCGAGCCGCGCCTGGCGCAGCTTCGACTGGTCAAGCTGCTCCTGCAGCACCAGTCGCTCGGTCTTGCGCTCGCTCTCGCTGCGGCCCACATCCGCGATCGCGGCGCGCAGCTGAACCACCTCGTCGGCGAGCAGTCGGGACTTCGCGTCGCGCACGATCGCCGCGATCGACTGCGCCTCGCGCGCGATCTCCGCCTGGTGACCGAGCGGCTTCAGCTGACGCCGCAGCTCGCCCGCGAGGTCGTTCAACCGGGTCAGATTCGTCTGCATCGCCTCGAGCTTGCGGACGGTCTTCTCTTTGCGACGGCGGTGCTTCAGGATGCCGGCGGCCTCCTCGATGAACCCGCGGCGCTCCTCGGGGCTGGCCCGCAGCACCTGGTCGAGTTGCCCCTGCCCGACGATGACGTGCATCTCGCGCCCGAGGCCCGAATCCGACAGCAGTTCTTGCACATCGAGCAGTCGGCACTGTTCGCCGTTGATGGCGTACTCGCTGCCGCCGTTGCGGAACAGCGTGCGGGTGATCGTCACCTCGGTGTACTCGATCGGAAGCGCGCCGTCGGCGTTGTCGATCGTCAGGCTGACCTCGGCGCGGCCGAGCGGCCCGCGCGTCGAGGTGCCGGCGAAGATGACGTCGTCCATCTTGCCGCCGCGCAGCGTCTTGGCGCCCTGCTCGCCCATCACCCAGGCGAGCGCATCCACGACGTTGGATTTGCCGGAGCCGTTGGGGCCGACGACACACGTGACGCCCGGTTCGAAGGCGAAGGTGGTGGGTTGTGCGAAGGACTTGAAGCCCTTGAGGGTCAGGCTTTTGAGATACACCCGCTCCCCTTTCCGGCTCCGCTCGGCGTGCTGGGTCTACGGTACCCGAGGGTTGCGCTCATTCCGGGGAGCAGTAGGCTGATCCGCTGCCCTCTCGGCGGCGGAAGGCGGCGATCATGTTCACGGTCGAGGAACTGGCGATTCCCCGCGAGTTGGATGACTCTCCCGCGGCGCGCGACTTCATCGCAAGCGCCGAGGTGCGCAACATCATCGACACCCTGAGCTTCGGAAGCGCCGACTTCGCGTATCCGCCCGAGGAGGAGCTTCCCGGATGGCTCGATCAGACCTACACTCACCGGCGTTCGTTCGCGGTGCGCGTGGGCGGGCACATCGTCGCGCACGCCTTCCACCAGACCCAGCCCGGCGGCGAGGGCGCCGACACGGCCTGGCAGAACGTGCGCGTGCTCCCCGAGTTCCGTCGTCGCGGCATCGGCACCGCCTTGGCCGACCACATCGAGGCCCTCGCCCGGGCCGAGGGCAAGCGCCGCATTCTCGCCTGGGCGGCCTCGCCGCCGGCGGGCGGGGCGCGGCTGGACGCCCCCACCGGCCACGGCTCGGTGCCCGCCGAGAATCCGGAGGTGCAGTTTCTGCGCGCTCGCGCGTTCCGACTGGAGCAGGTCGAACGCGGCAGTCGGCTGGCGCTGCCGGTCGACGACACGACGCTCGCCGAGCTTCGCCGCGCCGCCGAACGGCACTCGGGCCCCGCCTACCGCGTGCACCACTGGATCGACCGCACCCCCGAACGCTGGCGAGCCGACCGCGCGATGCTGATGACCCGCATGAGCACCGACGCGCCGAGTGCCGGCATGGAGGAACCCGCCGACGTATGGACGGTGCAACGGCTCCTCGACGCCGAGGAGCGCTGGGCGAAGGATCCGCGGCGCCAGCTCATGGCCGTCGTCGAGCATGTGCCCGAGAAGACGCTCGTCGGCTACTCGCTGCTGATCATTCCGCCGTCACCGTCCCGCCCGGTCGATCAGGACGACACCCTGGTGCTCCGCGAACACCGCGGGCACCGGCTCGGGATGCTGCTGAAGACGGCGAACATCCAGGAGCTTCAGCGCCTCGCCCCCGGACATCCCTCGATCATCACCTTCAATGCGGAGGAGAACCGCCCCATGCTGGATGTCAACGAGGCGGTCGGCTTCGCCCCGGTCGTGCACGAGGGCGCGTGGCGAAAGGACCTGACGTGACCCCCGGCGAGAACTACCTGGACGTGAACCGCGCCAACTGGGATGCGCGTGCCCCGCTGCACGCGGCCTCGCCCGGCTACCAGCGCGAGCGTTTCGTGCGCGACCCGCAGCACGTCTCCGATGTGGTGCGCTTCGACCTGCCGCGACTCGGCGACATCGCCGGGATGCGCGCCGTCCACCTGCAGTGCCACATCGGCACCGACACGCTCTCGCTGCATCGGCTCGGCGCGAAGGTCACCGGACTCGATTTCTCGCCCGCCTCGCTCGCCGAGGCGCGGCGACTCGCCGCCGACACGGGCGCCGCGATCGACTACGTCGAGGCGGATGTCGCCCGCGCCGCCGAGGCGCTCGAGCCCGGCACCTTCGACCTGGTCTACACCGGCATCGGCGCGATCGGCTGGTTGCCGAAGATCCGTCCCTGGGCGGCGGCGGTGTCGGCCCTGCTGAAGCCGGGCGGCCGGTTCTTCATGCGGGAGGGGCATCCGCTCATGTGGACACTCGACGAGAGCGACGCGGACCGCCTGACCCCGCGCTTCGGCTACTTCGAGCACGAGGATCCGCTCGTCTTCGACAGCGCCGAGACCTACGTCGCCACGAGCGGCGTGATCTCGGCCACGCGCACGATGGAGTGGAATCACGGCCTCGCCGAGACCGTGCAGGCCCTGCTGGATGAGGGACTGCGGCTGGAGGCGATCACCGAGCACGACAGCGTGCCGTGGCTCGCGCTGCCGGGGCACATGGCCGGACCCGGCCCCGATGGCGAGTACCGGATGCGTCCCGAGCGTCCGCGGCTGCCGCTCACCTGGACGGTGCAGGCGACCAAGCTCTAGTTCGCGCTGACGCGCCCCGCGCGCACGCGCTGACACCGCGGACAGAAGTGCGAGCCCCGGTTCATGAACACCTCGCGCACGATCAGGCGCCCGCAGCGCGGGCACGGCTCGCCCTGCCGCCCGTAGGCGTTGAGCGAGTGCGAGAAGTAGCCGCTGGCACCGTTGACGTTGACGTACTGCGCGTCGAAGCTCGTGCCGCCTTCGGCGAGAGCTTTCGCCAACACGCTGCGCACCTCGGCAAGCAGGGCCCGCGCGCGCGGACGGGAGAGGGACTCCGTCGGCTGGTCGTAGTGGATGCGCGCCGCCCACAGCGCCTCGTCGGCGTAGATGTTGCCGATGCCGCTCACGAGCGTCTGGTCGAGCAACGCCCGCTTGATCGTGGTGCGTTTGCGCGCGAGCGCGGCGAAGAACCGGCGCTCCGAGAAGTCCGGGTCCAGCGGGTCGCGCGCGATGTGCGCCACCTGACTCGGGATGCGCTGCGCCGGCCGGTCGAGCGTTCGCACCAGGTCATCCAGCGCCATCGAGCCGAAGATGCGCTGATCGACGAAGTCGACGCGCACCGCGCCGTGCTCGGGGTGATCGAGCTCAAGAACGATGCGGGTCAGGCGGTCACGGGGCGCGTCCGGCGTGCGCAGCAACACCTGCCCGCTCATGCCGAGGTGCACGACGATCGCCTCACGCGGCGCGGCGTGCTCGATCGGCACCCAGAGGAACTTGCCGCGGCGCTCGGGCGCCCGAAGTCGCGCGCCCGTGAGGCGGTCGATGAAGTCTTCGCTCGGCCCCGCGTGCCGCCGCAGCGAACGCTCGTCGAGCACCGTGACAGCGCGCACGAGCGAGCCGGTGACCGCCGGGGCGAGCCCCCGACGAACTACCTCGACCTCGGGCAGTTCCGGCATCTCGGATCAGCGCTTGCGCGGCTGCAGCCGCGACCAGGCCTCCAGCGCGGCAGCCATCTCGGCCTGCTTTTTGCTGGTGCCCTCACCGGTGGCGACGTCCTGGCCTGCCACGACGACCGTCGCGTGGAAGCGCTTGGAGTGATCCGGTCCGCTGTCGACCACAACGTAGCTCGGCAGGCCCTTGCCGAGACGGGTGGACAGTTCTTGGAGGCTCGTCTTGGGGTCCATGGCGGCCCCGAAGCGATCCGGGTCGTCCAGGAGGGGGGCGATCAGCCGCAGCACGAGCGTGTTGGCTTCGTCTTGACCCGCCGAGAGGTACGCCGCACCGATGACGGCTTCGACGGCATCGGCGAGGATCGACCCCTTCTCGCGGCCGCCGGTGAGCTCTTCGCCGCGGCCGAGCCGCACGTGGGCGCCCAGGCCGATGTTCTGGGCGACCTCCGCCAACGCGACGGCGCTCACCAGCGAGGCGCGGCGCTTGGCGAGCTCGCCCTCGTCGAGGTGCGGGAAGTCGCGGTAGAGCATCACCGTGACCGACTGGCCGAGGATTGAATCGCCCAGAAACTCGAGTCGCTCGTTGTGGGCGATCCCGCCGTTCTCGTACGCGTACGAGCGGTGCGTGAGCGCGAGCTCGATGAGTTCGGGCGCGATGGCGAGACCGAGCTCATCGATCAACTGCGCGCGCAGCGCCGCCGCGGAATCGTCCACCTCGGCTGACGCGTCCGGGCCCGAGGCCAGGTTCGCGTCCGCAGAGCTATTCATGCCCACGATTTATTCGCGTCGCCCGTCGGGCGCGCCAATAGCTCAGACGTCGGCGACCTTGCGGCCCTTGTACTCGAGGAACAGCGGGGTGCCCGCGGAGTCCTCGACGACCTTGGCGCGGTGCGGCAGGCTGTAGACGGTCTTGCCGTTCTCGACGGTCTTGACGAGCGTGGGGACCTCGGCCTTCCACTGCGAACGACGGCTGCGCGTGTTGGAACGCGATTGCTTGCGCTTGGGAACCGGCATGGGTTTCTTCTTTCTTCGCGGCGCGCGGTCGCACCGCACACGTCTTCACGGGCTCTGTCGAGCCTCACTCTTCGGTCTGGAAGCCTTCAAGGGCGGCCCACCTGGGGTCAACTCCCTCGCGCGCTGGTCCCTCGGCCGAGGAGGTCCGCTTCTCCCCCGTTTCCGGGTCGAGTCCTGGACAGTCCTCACGACAGACCGGCTGGAAGGGCAGTGCCAAGACCACCGCATCCCGCACGACCGGTTCAAGATTCACGTGATCTTCTTGAACCTGGAAGTCGAAAGCTTCGTCCTCAGAGTACGCGAAAAGCTCCTGGAATTCGACTTCGAGGTCGAGGCTGAGCGGGTCGAGGCACCGAACGCACTCCCCCGACACCGTGGTGCGGATGTCCGCGCTCACGAGGATGCCGTCGTGCAGGCCCTCCAGTCGCACGTCGAGCTCGACGGAATCGCCTTCGCGCACGTACGCGGCCCCGGCGCCGAGCTGCTCGGGCGCGGGCAGATCCAGGTCCAGCTCACGCATCGCCCCGGGGCGATGCATCAGCTCATGCACGGGAATCAGAAACGGGGAGACAGGGGTGGCCACGGTCGCCGATTCTACGCGCCCGGCGCCCGTCCCGCCCGCGCGCGGCGGGCGGACGCGGTTCACGCGGGGACCGCGGTGAACGCCTCGTCGTAGATCGCCAGTGCGCGGGCGACCTCGTCATCCGTGACCACACACGGCGGAACGACGTGGATGCGATTGTCGGCCGCGAAGGGCAGCAGCCCGCGCGCGAGCAGCTCAGCCTTCAACGCACCGATCACCGACGCCGGAACGGGCGCGCGCGTGGCCGGATCGGTGACCAGATCGAGGGCCCAGAACACGCCGAGGCCGCGCACCTCGCCGATCATCGGGTGTTTGGCGGCGAGCGCCGCAAGGCCCGGCCCGAGCAGGTCTCGGCCGACGCGCGCGGCGTTGTCGAGCACGCCTTCCTCCTCCATCGCGTCGATCGTGGCGACGATCGAGGCCATGGCGAGCGGATGCCCGGAATAGGTGAGACCGCCGGGGAACACCTTCTCGTCGAAGCTGTGCGCGATCGCGGGCGAGATGATGACGCCACCGGCGGGAACGTAGCCCGAGTTGACGCCCTTGGCGAAGGTGATCAGGTCCGGCACGACGCCGTCCGGGTTCACCGTCTGGTTCTGCCAGGCGAACCAGTCGCCCGTGCGGCCGAAGCCCGACATCACCTCGTCGAGGATCAGCAGGATGCCGTGCTCATCGGCGAGTTCACGAACGCCGGTGAGGTACCCGGGCGGCGGCACCAGCACGCCGGCCGTGCCGGGGATGCCCTCGAGCAGGATCGCCGCGATCGAGCCGGGGCCCTCCGCCTGGATGACGCGCGTCAGGTGGTGGAGCGCGCGCTCGGTCTCCTGCTCGGGAGACTCGGACCAGAACTCGCTGCGGTAGGCGAAGGGGCCGAAGAAGTGCACGTGCCCGCGGGCGAACTCGTTCGGGATGCGTCGCCAGTCGCCCGTCGCGACGACCGCCGCGCCGGTGTTGCCGTGATAGCTGCGGTAGTGGCTGAGGATCTTGTCGCGGCCGGTGAACTGCCGGGCCATCCGGATCGCGTTCTCGTTGGCGTCGGCGCCACCGTTGGTGAAGAAGACCTTCTCGAAGCCGGGGCCGGCCTTGTCGAGAATGCGCTTCGCGGCCTCGCCCCGGGCGAGGTTGGCGTGCGGCGGCGCGATCGTCGGAAGAATCGCGGCCTGCTCCTGGATGGCGGCGACGACCTTCGGATGCGTGTGCCCAATGTTGACGTTGACCAGCTGGCTCGAGAAGTCGAGGTAGCGCGTGCCCTCGAAGTCCCACACCTCGCTGCCGGAGGCACCCGCGATGACCATCGGATTGAGGGCACCCTGCGCGGACCAGGAGTGGAAGACGTGAGCCCGGTCGAGGTCGTGAGCCCGAGTGCCGTCGGCGGGGTCGAGGTGCGTGGTCATGGTGCGTCCTTGCGAATGAACTGCGGTGGATAGTTGGTGAGGGTGAAGCCGGTCGAGTAGCCGCGTCAGCGGCGTATCGAGGTCAGAATACGGCCTCGATACGCCCTGCGGGCTACTCGACCGGCTCAGGTGGTGCAGCCGGGCTACTCGACCGGCTCAGGTGGTGGTTACTGACCGCCCTCGGTGAGGAGGACGTCGAGCGGCGTGTAGTCGCCGCCGACGACGACACCCTCCTCCGCGAGCGCGTCAAGCGCCTGCTGGATGTACACGTTGGAGTACGCGGATGCCGCGGGCTCCGTGGTGATGAGGTTCAACCCGTCCTGGTTGACCGCCGCGAGCGCCCCGGTGACCGTCTTGTCCCAGGCCGCCGCGTCGACGAGACCGAAGTCGCCGCCGGCCCAGATCAGCTTGTTGACCTCGTTCATCTGCCAGAGCTGGTGGGTCGGTCCGACCGGGAAGGCCGCCTCGGCGTTAATCGCCGCGTCGTAGGTGATCGCGGCGGCCTCCTCCGGGTTGTCGCGCGCGAAGATCCAGCCCTTGGTGACGGCCTTCAGGAAGCGCACGGCGGCGTCGGCGTAGGCCGGGTCCTCCAGGCGCTCGGTGTCGGCCCAGATCGCGTCCTGGAGCATCGCTCCGGCCGTGTCCTCGTACGAGACGACGTTGAAGTCCTCCGGCTGGTACAGCTCACCGGTGTCGGGGTTGACGACCTCGAGGATCTGCGCCCACTCGTTGTAGGTCATCGCCTGGGCGGCGTCGACATCCCGGTCCAGCAGCGCGTTCATGCTGAAGTCCTGGGTCGTGATCGACACGCTCGTCGAGTCGAGCCCCTCGTCGGCCATGGCCGCGAAGATCTCCCACTCGTTGCCGAAGCCCCACGAGCCGATGCGCTTGTCCTCGAAGTCGGCGACCGAGGCGATCCCGCTGTCGGCCCACGAGACCTGCAGCGTGCCGGACTTCTGGAAGACCTGCGCGATGTTGGTCAGTTCGACCCCGGTGGCCTCGAGGGTGCCGAGCACCTTCGGGACCCACGCGATGGCGAAGTCGACGTCACCCGCGACGAGGGCATCCTGCGGAACGATGTCACCGCCGGAGGGGACGATCGACACGGAGTCGAAGCCCTCCTCCTCGAAGTAGCCCTGGTCGAGCGCCACGTAGTAGCCGGCGAACTGCGCCTGCGGGAGCCACTGCAGCTGCAGGCTAACCTCGGTGATCGGCTCGAACTCGCCCGAGTCGGTCGTGTCGGTCTCGGCGGTGGTACACGCGGCGAGGGTGAGCGCCGTGGCGGCAGCAGCGGCGATAGCCGCGAGGCCGCGGCGAGTGCTGTGTCTCATGGTGTTCCTTTCATCTGGGTGGTGCCGGGTGGTGCAGGGGGTTTCCGCCGGTCAGACCGGCGGACGCCTCGTCGCCAGCTTCTCCAGAAGCGAGGTGACGAGGAAGAAGATGAGGCCGATCAGGATGCCTCCGGCGACGAACGCCCAGGCCAGAGCGGCGCGCCCCGACTTGGCGTAGGTCGCGATCGCGGTGCCGATGCCGTCGGCGGGTCCGCCGAAGTATTCGGCGACGAGGGCGGCGATCACGGCGAGCGAACTCGCGATGCGGAGGCCGGTCATCAGGTAGGGCAGGGCGGTGGGCAAGGTCAGCACGCGGAAGGTCTGTGCGGCACTCGCGGCGGAGGCCCGCAGCAGGTCGCGGTGCACCGGCGTGGTCTGGCGCAGGCCCCGCAGCACGTTGACGAAGACCGGCACGAACGCCGCGAGCGCCGCGACCGCTTGCCGTCCGAACTGGCTGGACGCCCCGAACATCGTGTTGAGGATGGGGGTGAGGGCGACGATCGGAACGACCGCGATCGCGGCGACGATCGGGGCGAGCATCCCGTCGATCGGCTTGACGGCCGCCGCGAGCGCCGCAAACACGATCGCGACGAGCGCCCCGATGACGAGACCGATCAGCGCGTTGGTCGCGGTGATGAGCATGGCGTTGCTGATGATGCCCCAGCGCTCGACGAGTTCGACCCCGATCGTGGTGGGGCTGGGGAGCATGCGCGGGGCGGCCCCGAGCACGTCGACGTAGAGAACCCAGGCGGCCACCCCGAGAACGCCGACGCCGATCGGCGCGGCGATGCGCAGCCAGGAGGCCAGCACGCGAGTCGTCATCTCTCGTTCGCCCTTTCGACGGGCGCGCCGTGGAGCGCCTCGCGCACGGCGGTGACGCGGTCGAAGTAGGCGGGCGACTCCCGCAGCGCCTCGTTGCGGGCGACGTCGCCGAATCCGGTGGTGAGCACGTCGGTGATGCGTCCCGGCCGCGGGCTCATCACCACGACGCGGTCGGAGAGGAACACCGCCTCGGGGATCGAGTGGGTGACGAAGACGACGGCGGCGCCGGTCTCGGCGGCGATGCGGGTGAGCTCGGATTGCAGGTACTCGCGCGTCATCTCATCCAGCGCGCCGAAGGGCTCATCCATGAGCAGCAGTCGCGGGCGGGCGGCGAGGGCGCGGGCGATCGCCACGCGCTGCTGCATGCCGCCCGAGAGCTGGTCGGGGTAGCTCTCCACAAACTCGGTGAGGCCGACGAGTTCGGCGAGTTCGGCGACCCGCGCCCGGCGCTCGGCCTTGTCGACCTTGTGGAGTTCGAGGGGCAGGGCGATGTTGTCGCCGACGGTGCGCCAGGGCAGCAGTCCCGCCTGCTGGAACACGATTCCGTAGTCCTGATCGATCCGGGCGCGCGCGGCGGGCTTGCCGAAGATCTCGAGCTCGCCCGTGGAGGCCTGATCGAGGTCGGCGATCAGGCGCAGCAGGGTCGACTTTCCGCATCCGGACGGTCCGATGAGCGAGACGAACTCCCCGGCGGCCACCTCGAGCTCGACACCGCCGAGGGCGATCACGTCGCCCGAGGCGGTGGAGAAGACACGACCGACGCCGGATGCGCGCACCGCGGGTGCGGCGGGGCGGGGAGTTTCTGTGGTGGTCATGCGGCGGCTTCTCCCCTGCGGTAGTTCTTGAGTCCGAGTCCGACGAGCGCAACCGAGCCGGCGGCGATGAGGCCGAGCGCGATCGAGCCGAACGTCGGGCCCCACGGTGCGGCCGGGTCGCTGGAGGCCTGACCGGCGAGTTGGATGAGCATCCGCCCGATGCCGCCGCGCATCCCGATGGAGACTTCGGCGACGACGGCGCCGAGCACGGCGTTCGCCGCCGCGAGGCGCAGGGCGGGCAGCAGGTGCGGCACGGCCGCGGGCAGACGCAGACGCAGCAGCGTCGGCCAGTACCCGGCGGCGTAGCTGCGCATCAGATCGACGTGGATGCGGTCGGGCGCTTCGAGCCCCCGCAGCATCCCCACCGCGACCGGGAAGAAGGCCAGATAGGAGGCGATGACGGCGACCGAGAGCCATTGCGGCCACGGCATGACATCGCGGTCGATCTGCAGCCCGATGCTGTTCATCACCGGGGCGAATGCGATGAGCGGCACGGTCTGGCTGACGACGATCCAGGGCAGCAGACCCCACTCGACGAGGCGCCAGCGCTGCATGAGCGCGCCGAGCAAAGCACCGACGGCGACCCCGATCAGCCAGCCGACGGCGGCGATCCCGAGCGTCGTGAGCGCGGCGGTGATGACCGGCACGATGAGGGGCGGTGTGTCGCCGCCACTCGTGGACTGGAACAGCCGCGTCACCATGTCGATCAGGTGCGGCATCGCGCGATCGTGCGTGCGCGGCAGAATCATGACGCCGGAGCCGGTTTCGCCCTCGACCGCGCCAATCGTCACGCCCTCGGCGGGGCCGAGGAACTTGTAGCCCTCCCAGAGCACGACGACCGCGAGGATACCGACGGCGCCCCAGAGCGCTGCGGCCCCCCGACGCGCGGAGCTCCGGGCGGCCGTCATACCTTGGCCGTGAGGTGATCCTGGAGCGCCGGGATCACGGTCTCGCCGTAGACCCGGAGCGTCTCTTCCTTGTTGTCGTGCTGCAGGTAACCCGCGAACTGATGCACGCCGATCGCCTTGAGTTCTTCGAGCTTCGCGATGTGCTCTTCGGCGGTGCCGAGCAGGCAGAAGCGGTCGACGATCTCGTCGGGCACGAAGTCGACGTGATCGTTTCCGGCCTTGCCGTGCGTGTTGTAGTCGTAGCCTTCGCGGCCCTTGATGTAGTCGGTGAGCGCCTGCGGCACGGCACCCGAGTCGCCGTACTTGGCGACGATGTCGGCCACGTGGTTGCCGACCATGCCGCCGAACCAGCGCGACTGCTCGCGAGCGTGCGCGAGGCCCTCCTCGGTGCCGTCGGTGATGTAGAAGGGCGCCGCGACGCAGAACGTGATCGCGTCGGGATCGCGGCCCGCCTTCTCCGCGGCATCGCGCACGACCGCGATCATCCACTTGGCGATGTCGACATCCGCCAGCTGCAGAATGAAGCCGTCGCCGACCTCGCCGGTGAGCTTGAGGGCGAGCGGACCGTAGGCGGCCACCCACACCTCCAGCTCACTCCCGACGCTCCACGGGAAGCGCAGCTGCGAGCCGTTGTACTCGACCTCGCGGCTGTTGCCGAGCTCACGGATGACGTGAATCGACTCGCGCAGCTCCTTGAGCGTCGTCGGCTTGCCGTTGGTGACGCGCACCGCCGAGTCGCCGCGACCGATGCCGACGACGGTGCGGTTGCCGTACATCTCGTTCAGCGTCGCGAACACCGAGGCGGTGACCGTCCAGTCGCGCGTCGCCGGGTTGGTGACGAACGGGCCCACCTTCACGCGACGCGTCTCGGCGAGGATCTGGCTGTAGATCACGTAGGGCTCTTGCCACAGCAGGTGCGAGTCGAAGGTCCAGACGTGGCTGAACCCGTACTGCTCGGCGAGCTTGGCGAGGTGGACCGTCCGGCTGGCCGGCGGGTTGGTCTGAAGTACCGCTCCGAAATCCATCGTCTACACCAGGTACTGCGACAGGCCGCGCTTGAGGTAGCGTCCGTCGCCCTTCGTTCCGAGGTAGGTGTCGTTGTCGACGATCACCTTGCCGTGACTGAGGACCGTGTCGACGCGTCCGTCGATCTCAAAGCCCTCCCAGGCCGAGTGGTCCATGTTCATGTGGTGCTTCGTGTCGTAGCCGATGCTCGTGTGCCCGTTCGGGTCGTAGATCACGATGTCGGCATCGGCACCGGGCTGGATGACGCCCTTCTTGCCGTAGAGGCCGAACATCCGGGCGGGGGTCGTGCTGGTCAGCTCCACCCAGCGCTCGAGCGTGATCTCGCCGGTGACGACGCCCTGGTACATGAGGTCCATGCGGTGCTCGACGGAGCCGATGCCGTTGGGGATCTTGCGGAAGTCGCCGAGGCCGAGCTCCTTCTGATCCTTCATGCAGAACGGGCAGTGGTCGGTGGAGACCATCTGGAGATCGTTGGTGCGAAGCGCCTGCCACATCGAGTCCTGGTGGCCCTCGGCGCGGGAGCGCAGCGGTGTGGAACACACCCACTTGGCGCCCTCGAAGGCGCCGAACTCGTCGCTCGAGGCGGCCAACTGCTCTTCCAACGATAGGTAGAGGTACTGCGGGCAGGTCTCGCCGAACACGTTCTGACCCTTGTCGCGCGCCCAGGCGAGCTGCTCGACGGCCTGCTTGGCGCTGACGTGCACGACGTAGAGCGGCGCGCCGGTGAGGTTGGCGAGCATGATCGCGCGGTGCGTGGCCTCTTCCTCCATCTGCCAGGCGCGCGCGATGCCGTGGTAGTAGGGATCGGTCTTGCCCTGGGCGACCAACTGCTCGGCGAGCACGTCGATCGCGGGACCGTTCTCGGCGTGCATCATGGTGAGCATGCCGGTGTCGCGCGCGACCTGCATGGCCTTCAGCACCTGCGCGTCGTCGGAGTAGAAGACCCCCGGGTAGGCCATGAAGAGCTTGAAGCTCGAGATGCCTTCGTCGACGAGCTTCGGCATCGCGGCGAGCGAATCCTCGTCGACCCCGCCGATGATCTGGTGGAAGGCGTAGTCGATCGCGCAGTTGCCGGCGGCCTTGTTGTGCCAGGCCTCGAGACCGTCGAAGACGCGCTGGCCGTAGGTCTGCACAGCGAAGTCGATGATCGTGGTCGTGCCGCCGTGGGCGGCGGCGCGGGTGCCGGTCTCGAAGGTGTCCGAGGCGGCGGTGCCGCCGAAGGGCAACTCCATGTGGGTGTGCGCATCCACTCCCCCGGGGATGACGTACTTGCCTTTCGCGTCGATCACCGTGTCGACACTCGACTTCAGGTCGACGCCGAGGGCGGTCGAGCCGGGCTGGAGCACGGCGACGATGGTCTCGCCGTCGATCAGAACGTCGGCCGGGGCACGCCCCGTCGCGGAGACGACCGTGCCATTGATGATGAGGGTTGTCATGATGTCCTCCCGGGGATCCGGATTACGGCTTCGGGATCGAGGTGTAGGACTCCGGGCGACGGTCCCGATAGAACTGCCAATCGTCGCGCATCTGCCGCACCATGTCGAGGTCGAGGTCGCGGATCACGATCTCTTCGTGCTCGCCCGAGCCGCGCTCGCCGACGAAGTTGCCGCGCGGGTCGATCACCTGGCTGGTGCCGTAGAAGTCGACGGCGAGGTCGCCGTACTCGTTGTCTTCGCGTCCGACGCGGTTCGGCTGGAGCACGAAGTAGCCGTTCGCGACGGCTGCCGCAGGCCCCTCGACCTCCCACAGCCGGTTGGAGAGGCCGGGCTTCGTCGCGTTCGGGTTGAAGACCATGTGGGCGCCGTTGAGGCCCAGCTCACGCCAGCCCTCCGGGAAGTGCCGGTCGTAGCAGATGTAGACGCCGATCTTGCCGACCGCGGTGTCGAAGACCGGGTAGCCGCCGTTGCCGGGACGGAAGTAGAACTTCTCCCAGAAGCGATCGAGGTGCGGGATGTGGTGCTTGCGGTACTTGCCGAGGATCGTGCCGTCGGCATCCACCACCACCGCCGTGTTGTAGTACACGCCGGTCATGTCTTCCTCGTAGATCGGGAGGATCATGACGACGCCGAGCTCCTTCGCAAGCGCCGCGAAGCGCTGCACGATCGGGCCGTCGGCGGGCTCCGCGAAGGCGTAGTACTTCTTGTCTTCGGTGATGCCGAAGTACGGCCCGTAGAACAGCTCCTGGAAGCAGACGACCTGAGCGCCCTGCGCGGCGGCCTCGCGTGCGAAGCCTTCGTGCTTGGCGAGCATGGACTCCTTATCACCGGTCCAGGTGGTCTGGGTGATCGCGGCTCGAATGATCGACATGCTGGCTCCCTCGGTCGTGCTTTTGTTATTGTTCGCCGGAAACATTTCTCTGACGTTTCTGCACATGACGTCGGCGTAAAACTCAGGAACTCGAATCCGGCCTTCTCCGCAATCTACGACGGGACGCATCAACTTGGTAGCCCTCGAGCTCGACGAGCGCACCCCGCGCGGCATCGCGGCGGCCCTCGCCCGGCTCATCACGAGCGGCGACCTCGCCCCCGGCGATCGGCTCCCCACGGTGCGAGACCTGGCCGCCGAACTGGGCGTCAGCCCGGCCACCGTGAGTCACGCCTGGCAAACGCTCGCGGCCGCCGGGCTCATCACCAGCCGCGGGCGCAGCGGGAGCTTCGTGCGCTCCGCCCCGCGCGACTGGCTCCCGACGCGGTACCGCGGGCTCGAAGGCGGCGACGCTGCGCGGCTCGACCTGTCGCGCGGCACCCCCGACCCGGAACTGCTGCCCGCGCTCGGCCCCGCGCTCGCGCGCGTCTCGGACCGCGCCTCCCCCGTCAGCTACCAGGCGAAGCCCGACATCCCCGAACTTCACGACCTGCTGCGGGCCAGTTGGCCCGCCCCCGTCGAATCCCTCACCGTGACCAACGGCGCCCTCGACGCGATCGATCGGGCACTCGGCACGCTCGTGCGCCTGGGCGACCGGATCGTGCTCGAAGACCCCACCTTTCCGCCCTTCCTCGACCTCGTCGAGTTCTACGGGCTGGAGGCGATTCCCGTCCCGGTCGACGCCGAGGGGATGCGCCCCGAGGAGTTCGCTCGCGCACTGGCGCGCGGTCCGGCGCTCGTATTGCTGCAACCGCGTGCGCACAACCCGACCGGCGCCTCGATGAGCGCCGAGCGCGCCGACCTGCTGGCCGCACTTGTGCGGCGCAGTCGCATGGCCGAGCGCACCATCGTGATCGAGGACGACCACTCGTCGATGATCTCGAGTTCGCCCGAAGTCTCGCTTGCGAACTGGCTTCCCGAGCGCGTGCTGCACGTGCGGAGCTTCTCCAAGTCGCACGGACCCGACCTCCGCATCGGCGCCCTCGGCGGCCCCCGCACGCTCATCGACCGCGTCGTCGCGAGACGGCTCCTCGGCCCCGGCTGGACCTCGCGCATGGTGCAGGCGCTGCTGTTCGACCTGCTCACCGAGCCCGAGTCCGTCGCCGAACTCGACACCGCACGCGAAAGCTACGCGGCACGCCAGGCCGCACTCGCGGCGGGGCTCGCCGAGCACGGCGTCGAGGCGCGCGTCGGCGACGGCATCAACATCTGGCTCCCCGTGGAAAACGAACGATCGGCGATGGTGCACCTGGCGGCCGCCGGCATCCAGGTGGCTCCGGGCTCGCCATTCCAGGCCGGTGAACCGCTCCCCCGCGTGCGAGTCACGGCCGGGATGGTCCCGGTCGACACGGCGCACGATGTCGCCGCGGCACTCGCGACGGCGGCCGCGCGGGGCTGAGGCCTCGGCCCCGCTACGATAGGCGCACGGACCCCCGGGGCTCTCTTGCCCCGGTGCGTCGCCCGGGGTATTCGGGCGGCACGGCCCGCGCGGCTACTTCCTGCGCCCCCTGCCGACCACCTCGACCCCTGGGAATCCGATGTCTTCCACCCTCACCTCTCCGCCGACCGGCGGCTCCGCCACGCACACGTCCCGGATGCGCTCCACGCGACTCCTGCTCCTGCCCACCGTGGTCGCGCTCGGCGCGCTCGCACTCGCCGGCTGCGCCCCCGAACCCGGGCAGAACGTCGACCCCGAGACCGCCGCGGCGGCAATCGAACTGTCCAACTGCGGCGTCGCGGTGACGATCGAGACGCCCCCGGAGCGGGTGGTCACGATCAAGTCCACCTCGACCGAAATGCTGCTCGCCCTGGGGCTTTCCGACCGAATCGTCGGCACCGCGTTCCCGGACGGTCCCGTGCCCGAGGAATGGGCGGATGCGGCCGCCGACCTGCCGCTGATCTCCGACCGCGTGCCGAGCGAGGAGGCCGTCCTCGAGCTCGAGCCCGACTTCATCTACGCCGGGTGGGAGTCGAACTTCTCGGCCGATGGCGTGGGTGAGCGCGCGGAACTCGCCGCGCTCGGGATCGACAGCTACGTGTCCCCCGCCGCGTGCCGCAGCGCCGACGTTCCGGCCGAACTCGACTTCGAGGAGGTGTTCCGCGAGATCGCCGAGGTCGCCGCGATCTTCGACGTGGATGCGACCGAACTGATCGAGGCCCAGCGCGCCGAACTGGCCGGCATCGTGCCCGACTCCCGCGGGCTCACCGCGCTCTGGTATTCGTCCGGCTCGGACACGCCCTATGTGGGCGCCGGCACCGGCGCCCCGCAAATGGTGTTGGACGCCGTGGGCCTGGTCAATATCGCCGGCGACATCGACGGCGGCTGGACCTCGCTCAGCTGGGAGGCCGTCATCGACGCCGACCCGAGCGTGATCGTGCTCGTCGACTCCGACTGGGGCAGCGCCGAGAAGAAGATCGCGCAGCTCGAAGGGAACCCCGCGACGGCGCAGCTGACCGCCGTGCTCAACGAGCGCTACCTGATCGTGCCCTTCGCGGCGAGCGAAGCGGGCGTGCGAAGTGTCTCCGCGGCCCGCGACCTCTCGACGCAGCTTGCGGGGCTCACCGCGCCGTGACATCGAGTTCTGAGCGCACCGTCGTGGGGCGAGCCGGTCGCGGCTCGGCCCCCGACGACGCTCGCGGCGGCGCGCGGCGGGGCGCGGGGCGCGGCGCAG
>NZ_CAJQNT010000012.1 GCF_905479755.1 uncultured Schumannella sp.
CGTGAGCGAAGAGCAGGGCTACGACGACGAGATTCGCGACATCGCGGACGTTCCGGCGGTCGAGGTGATCAACACCGTCGCCGTGCATCTTCTCAGCGCTGCGGCGGTCAAGACCGGGCTCGCGGATGACCCGGATGCGGCCACCGACCTCGACGAGGCGCGCAAATTGATCGACGCGCTCGCGGGACTCGTGACCGCCTCCGCGCCGCACCTCGGCGACCACCACGCGCGTGCGCTGCGCGACGGCCTGCGCTCGGTGCAGCTGGCCTTCCGTGAGGCCTCCGCCATCCCCGACGAGATCGGCAAGGGCCCGGGTGAGAAGTGGACCGGACCGGTCAACTAGCCGGACGGATCGCCACCCCGAGCGAGTCAACGCGTTCGGCGATGATCGACTCGGTCGCCCAGCGCTCGGCCACCCGCGCCACGAGCGACTCGAGTTCCGTCTCGCCGAGTCCCGGCGCGACCGCGAGCCGGATCTGGAGTTCGGGGCCCGACAGTCGTGCCTCGGGGTCGCCCGCAACCACATCGAGCCCGGACACCGCCGTCTCGCTCTCGACCGCGGCGCGCAGCACGCGCAGCACCTCGGTGTCGGCGTAGGACGGCGTCCAGTCCTCACCGGTCGCCAGGGCCCGGAACGCGGGGCGACGCAGCACGAAGCCGGCGTCGCTCGCGGGGTCGACGGCGATCAGCTCGGTGTTCTCGGACGCCGCGGCGATTGCGACGCGCGGCGCCTGGATCGGGATCGGGCGCGCCTCGGGATTCCAGCGGCGCATCGCCTCGACCCCGCTGAACGCGGGGAGCACCGCGCGACCGTCGGGGCCCTCGACGGTGACGATCGAGAGCTCTTGGGTCTTGTCGACCAGCTGACCGTGCGCGCCGACGCCCTCGTCACCGCGCACCGCGATCAGCGGAACCAGCAGACGCACATGGTGGAGCACCGCGACGAGTGCCGGGAGTTCGAGTTCGCGCGCGCGAAACGCCGCGACGGCCGCGACGAGACGCGGGTCTGGCGAGCCGTCGTCGTCGCTTTGCGCATGTTCCGGAAACGAACGCCCCGCCCAGGGAACGCCCGCCGAGTCGGTGGCGCCGGTCACGAACTCACGTTCTCGTTCAGCCGCCGGCGACGTCGAGCGCCTCGGGCAGCGTGAACGCGCCCGAGTACAGGGCCTTGCCGATGATCGCACCCTCGAGACCGAGCGGCACGAGCTCGCGCAACGCCGCGATGTCGTCGAGGTTGGCGATCCCGCCGGAGGCGATCACCGGCTTGTGCGTCTTCTCCATGACCTGGCGCAGCAAGTCGATGTTCGGCCCCTTGAGGGTGCCGTCCTTCGTGACATCGGTCACGACGTAGCGGGCGCAGCCGGCCGCCTCGAGCCGCTCCATGACGTGCCAGAGGTCGCCGCCCTCCTGCGTCCAGCCGCGGGCAGCGAGGGTGGTGCCGCGCACGTCGAGGCCCACCGCGATCGCTTCGCCGTAGGCGCCGATGACGTACGAGGCCCACTCGGGGTTCTCGAGCGCCGCCGTGCCGAGGTTGATGCGCTTGGCACCCGTCGCGAGCGCCGCCTCGAGCGTTTCGTCGTCGCGGATTCCGCCGGACAGTTCGATATTGACGTGCTTGGGGGTGTTCTTGATGACCTTCTTGATCACCGCGCGATTGTTGCCGCGTCCGAAGGCCGCATCGAGGTCCACAAGGTGAATCCACTCGGCACCGTCGTCGGCCCACTGATGCGCCGCGTCGACCGGATCGCCGTAGCTGGTCTCGGAACCGGCCTCGCCCTGCGTCAGTCGAACGGCCTTGCCGCCCGCGACGTCAACGGCGGGCAACAGGGTCAGGGCAGGGGCGATGTTGAATTCGCTCATCTCGGTCTTCCCGCGGGGAGGTCGCATCCCGCAAACAAGATTCAGATCGTAGCGCGGTTTTGTGGGCGTCGTGACCGCCGCCCGCGCGCTCAGAGCCCGCGCAACCAGTTCTCAAGCAGCGCGATGCCCGCGGCCCCGGACTTCTCGGGGTGGAACTGCGTCGCCGCGAGCGGACCGTTCTCGACGGCCGCGACGAAACGCTCGCCGTGCTCGGCCCAGGTCACCCGCGGCGGTGCGAACGCGCCGGCCGCGTCGAGCGTCCAGTCGCGCGCCGCGTAGGAGTGCACGAAGTAGAAGCGCTCGTCGCGGATCCCCTCGAACAGCCGCGAGTCCGCGGGGGCATCGATCGTGTTCCACCCGATGTGCGGCAGCACGGGGGCGTGCAGTTCCTCGACCGTGCCGGGCCACTCCCCCAGGCCCTCGACGTCGGTGCCGCGTTCGATGCCGCGCTCGAACATCACCTGCATGCCGACGCAGATTCCGAGCACCGGTCGCCCGCCCGCGAGTCGACGTTCGATCAGCTCGGCCCCGCGCACGCTCTCGAGCCCGGCCATGACGGCGGCGAACGCACCGACCCCGGGCACCAGAAGTCCGTCGGCCGCAGCGACCTTGTCGCGATCGGCCGTGAGTTCGACGCGAGCACCCGCCAACTCCAGGGCCTTCGCCGCGGAGTGCACATTGCCGGAGCCGTAGTCCAGAACCACGACCGAGGGGGATGCCGTCACGAACGACGCTCCACGGTCACAGCGAGCCCTTCGTCGACGGCACGCCGCTGACGCGCGCGTCGGGTTCGACGGCGCGGCGGAACGCCCGGGCGAGCGCCTTGAACTCGGCCTCGGCGATGTGATGCGGATCGCGCCCCGCGAGCACGGTCAGGTGCACCGTGAGCCCCGCGTGGAAGGTGATCGCTTCCAGAACGTGACGCACCATCGACCCCGTGAAGTGGCCGCCGATCAGGTGGAATTCGAAACCCTCGGGCTCGCCGGAGTGCACCAGGTACGGACGCCCGGAGACATCCACGACGGCGCGCGCGAGCGCTTCATCGAGGGGCACGTGGGCGTCGCCGTAGCGGCCGATCCCGGCCTTGTCTCCGAGGGCCTGCTTGATCGCCTGCCCCAGCACGATGCCGGTGTCCTCGACGGTGTGGTGCACGTCGATCTCGGTGTCGCCGTGCGCGCGAACCGTGAGGTCGATGAGCGAATGCTTGGTGAACGCCGTGAGCAGGTGATCGAAGAACGGAACCGTCGTGGAGATGTCGGCCGTGCCGGTGCCGTCGAGGTTGAGTTCGAGCTCGATGCTCGATTCGCTCGTCTGACGGCGCAGGCTCGCGACGCGGGATGTGCTCATGCCTGCGAGTCTATCGAGCGCCGCCCGGTCCGAGCTCGGCGAGCGCGGCCAGGAAGGCGCTGGTCTCGGCCCGCGTTCCCGCCGTAACGCGCAGCGCACCCGGAATGCCGACATCCCGAACCAGGATGTCGCGCTCGAGCAGCGCTTCGAAGGTCGCCTTCGGGGAGTCGAGCCCCTCGAACAGCACGAAGTTCGCCCAGCTCGTGTACGGCCGGTAGCCGAGTTTCGGCAACTCGTCGAGCAGGCGGTCGCGCTGAGCGCGGATGTCGTCGACCATCGCCAGCATCGCGGGCGCGTGCTCGAGCGCCGCGACCGCCGCCGCCTGCGTCAGCGCGGACAGGTGGTACGGGAGCCGCACGAGGCGGAATGCGTCGACCACCGCCGGATCGGCGGCGAGATAGCCCAGGCGCGCGCCGGCGAAGGCGAAGGCCTTGCTCATCGTGCGCGAGATCAGCAATCGCGCGCGGCCCTCGAGCAGCGTCAACGCACTCGGCTGCCCTTCGGGCATGAACTCGGCGTACGCCTCGTCGACGAAGACGATGCCGTCGGTCGCCTCGTAGGCGGCCTCGATCGTCTCGAGCGAGACGGGCGTCCCGGTCGGGTTGTTGGGGGCACAGAAGAACACGAGATCGGGCTTCTCGCGCTCGATCGCGGCGACGGCGGTCGCGGGTGAGATCTCGAAGTCGGCATCACGCTCGGCCTCGACCCACTCGGTTCCCGAACCGTGCGCGATGATCGCGTGCATCGAGTAGGTGGGCGGGAAGGCGAGCACCTTGCGCCCCGGGCCGCCGAAGGCCTGCAGGGTCTGCTGGATGATCTCGTTGGATCCGTTGCCGGCCCAGATGTGCTCGGGCTGCAGGTCGTGACCGAGGTAGTTCGCGAGTGCGTCACGGAGCGCCGTGAATTCGCGATCCGGGTAGCGGTTGATCTGCAGCACCGCCCGCGCCAGCGACTCCACGATGTGGCGCGCGGTGTCTTCGGGGATCGGGTGCGTGTTCTCGTTGACGTTGAGCGCGTAGCGCACGTGCAGCTGCGGGGCCCCGTACGGGGTCTGGCCACGCAGGTCGTCACGGATCGGAAGGTCGGAGAGCGATACCACTCGCCGAGTCTACTGAGCGAGTTGGGCGCTCAGATCGGGCCGTGACTGACCCGTCGACTCAGGGCCCGTCGACTCAGGGCCCGTCGACTCACGGTCCGTCGACTCAGGGTGCGTACGCGGTCGGGATGGCGAGCTTCTGACCCGGTTCGAGCGTGGTCGAGCTGAGCTGATTGAGCGCGACGATCTCGGCGATCACGTCACGCGGGTCAGCGCCGGGCGCGAGCGACTCGGCGACCTGCCAGAGCGACTGCCCCGGCGCGACCGAGACGTAGCTGAAGGTATCGAGCGACGCGGTGGCACCGGCGTCGGCACTCGGGGCACCGACTCCGAGGGCGAGCGCCACCAGCACGAGCGGGATCGCGGCGAGGGTACCGAAGACGGCGCGCCCCCG
Source organism: uncultured Schumannella sp. (assembly GCF_905479755.1). Classification (GTDB taxonomy): domain Bacteria; phylum Actinomycetota; class Actinomycetes; order Actinomycetales; family Microbacteriaceae; genus DCRR01. The sequence continues at coordinate 4,698 of NZ_CAJQNT010000012.1, forward strand.
CGCGGTCAGCCGCAGCCGGGGCAGTGCGACGACGGTCGGATTCATCACCATGGTGCTCATCTGTCGTTCCTCGCTCTCGAGAGATTGGACAGCTCGGATCCGGTCACGGCCGGGCGACCGGATCCGAAGCTGTGTTCCGAACATATCTTCGATCGAACATATGTTCAAGTCTTGATCGGGGTTTTTTCGCAACTTTTCCGCGACACACTCGAACACTTGTTTGCCCGGGCGGGTCGGAACGGATACAGTTTCGATCGTTGAGGTGATTCGACCAGAGACCACCGACATTGGCTTCGCCTCGACCGACAACGCCTTCAGGAGGACGCGATGAGCGAGATCGATTCGACCGAGAACGGTCGCCCGGGCACCCGCCGGCGCACCAGCCTGAGCGACAAGCAGCGCGCGATTCTGGAATTCGTGCAGCGCTCCGTGGCATCACGCGGCTATCCGCCGAGCATGCGCGAGATCGGCGACGCGGTCGGACTCGCCTCCCTCTCGAGCGTCACGCATCAACTCGGCCAGCTCGAACTGAGCGGGTACCTCCGCCGTGACCCCAACCGGCCGCGCGCACTCGAGGTCCTCATCGATCTGCCCGGCAGCGAACAAGCCGAGACGACGATCCCCGTCGGCGATGCGGCGATGGTTCCGCTGGTCGGCCGGATCGCCGCCGGCATCCCGATCACGGCCGACCAGCAGGTCGACGAGGTATTCCCGCTCCCGCGCCAATTGGTCGGCAAGGGCGACCTCTTCATGCTCAAGGTGGTCGGCGAGTCGATGATCGACGCCGCGATCTGCGACGGCGACTGGGTCGTCGTGCGTCAGCAGCGTGAGGCCGAGAACGGCGAGATCGTGGCCGCGATGCTCGACGGCGAGGCCACCGTCAAGGTGTTCCGTCAGCGCGACGGCCACACCTGGCTGCTGCCGCGCAACTCCGCCTTCGAGCCGATCCTCGGCGACGAGGCCGAGGTGCTCGGCAAGGTCGTCGCCGTGCTGCGCTCGGTCTAGACCGTCTCCCCCGCCGCGCCAGCCTCGGCGACGGCGGCGCGCAACTCCTCGGCCACGCGCGCGGTCGCCAGCAGCGACAGCCGTGTTCCCGCCTCCTCGTACGCGGTGTCGATCACGCGCGCCCGCTGGTGCGCGAGCGACACCACATCGCCGCGGTCGTAGGGCACGAGCAGTTCGAGCTCGACATCCGGATGCGGCAGCAACTCGGCGATCCGCTCACGCAGCGCCTCGACGCCCTCCCCCGTGCGCGCCGAGACGAACACGGCATCCGGCTCCAATCCGCGCAGCAGGATCCGCTCGTTCTCGTCGACCAGATCCGCCTTGTTGAAGGCGACGATCTCCGGAAGATCGCGCGCTCCGACGTCGCCGATCACATCGCGCACTGTCGCGAGCTGCGCCGCCGGGTCGGGATGCGAGGCATCCACCACATGCACGATGACATCGGAGTTGCCGACCTCCTCGAGCGTCGACCGGAACGCCTCCACCAACTGATGCGGCAGGTGGCGCACGAACCCGACCGTGTCGGCGAGGGTGAACTGGCGTCCGTCGGGCGTCTGGCTGCGGCGCACCGTCGGGTCCAGGGTCGCAAACAGCGCGTTCTCGACCAGCACACCCGCGCGCGTGAGCCGGTTGAGCAGGCTCGACTTTCCCGCGTTGGTGTACCCGGCGATCGCGACGCTCGGCACCTCGAAGCGGTCACGGTTGGCGCGCTTGGCCTCACGCGCGGGGGCGAACCCCTTGATCTGCCGACGGAGCTTCGCCATCCGGGTGTGGATGCGCCGACGGTCGAGCTCGATCTTCGTCTCACCCGGTCCGCGGCTTCCCATTCCGGCTCCCGCACCACCGACCTGACCACCGGCCTGGCGCGACATCGACTCACCCCAGCCGCGCAAGCGCGGCAGCAGGTATTCGAGCTGCGCCAGTTCGACCTGGGCCTTGCCCTCACGGCTCTTCGCGTGCTGGCTGAAGATGTCGAGGATGACCGCCGTGCGGTCGATGACCTTGACCTTCACCCGGTCCTCCAGCGCGCGGCGCTGGCTCGGCGAGAGTTCGGTGTCGGCGATCACGGTGTCGGCACCGAGGTGCGCCACGATCATGCGGAGCTCTTCCACCTTGCCGCGACCCAGGTAGGTCGAGGCATCGGGATGCGGGCGGCGCTGCAGCAGTCCGTCGAGCACCACGGCCCCTGCCGTCTCCGCCAGAGCGGCGAGCTCGCGGAGCGAGTTCTCGGCGTCTTCCAGGGCACGCGCGGCATTGCCCGAACTCGAGTACACCCCGATCAGCACGACGTTCTCGAGGCGCAATTGGCGGTACTCGACCTCGGTGACATCCTCGAGCTCGGTCGAGAGCCCGGCGACGCGGCGTAGCGCCGCGCGCTCCTCGCGATCGAATTGCTCGCCGTCGAGCTCGGACTCTTCGGAGTGCGCCCCGAGCGCCGTCGCTCGACCGCGCCCGAACACGGAAACCTTGTCGACGCGCGTGTCCTCGCGCCCCAGGACGCGATCCAGCATCCGGTCGTCTTCTTCAGTCATGGACTCTCACCCTCTGGTGCGGTAGTTCGGTAGATTCTCTGCATGGCCCCGCCCGATCATTACTTCTCGTCGGAGCCCGGAAGTGGATATGTGCCGCGGGAGATCACGGTCCGTCTCGCGGGCGAGGACCGTGTCCTCACCTCCGCGCCCGGGGTCTTCAGTCCGGAGCGCCTCGATGCCGGCACGAGCGTCTTGTTGTCGCATGTTCCCGCGCCGCCGCCGGGCGGAAACCTGCTCGATCTCGGGTGCGGGTGGGGACCCATCGCTCTGTCGCTCGCGCTCGAATCGCCCCACGCCACCGTGTGGGCCGTCGACGTCAATCAGCGGGCGCTCGATCTCGTGCGCCAGAACGCCGCGCGCCTGGGTCTGGACAACATCACCGCCTGTACACCCGACCATGTTCCCACAGATGTGCGTTTCATGACGATCTGGTCGAACCCGCCGATCCGCGTCGGCAAGAACGAACTGCATTCGATGCTCTCGATGTGGCTGCCGCGACTCGAGGTCGGCACGGATGCCTGGCTGGTCGTGCAGCGGAACCTCGGCTCGGACTCCCTGCATCGCTGGTTGCAGGCCGAGTTCCCGGACGACCTCGCCGTCACCCGGGCCGCCACCCACAAGGGCTACCGCGTGCTGCGGGCTCGGCGCCGGTCCGGTTCGGGACTCACCGAGCCGATCTCGGTCATCCCCGAGGCGGGCTAGAGCTCCAACGCGCCGTCGAAGACGAGTTCGGCCGGGCCGCTGAGCGCGACATGCGACTCTCCCGCGACCTCGAACACCCGCACCCCGACGACGCCGCCGGGAACGGCGACGCTCCAGGTGTCGGGTGCCCCTTGCCCGGCCCAGTGGCGCGTCGCGAGCGCGGCTGCCGCCGCTCCCGTGCCACAGGAGAGGGTCTCGCCGCTGCCGCGCTCGTGAACACGCATGCGGATACGGCCGACGCCGGCCTCGACGAGCGGCTCGGCCGGGACGACGAATTCGACGTTCGCGCCCTGGGGGGCGGCGGGGACGAGTTCGGGGGCGCGTCCGAGTTCCAGACCGTCGAGTTCCGCCTCGTCGCTCAGCGCCACCACGACGTGCGGGTTGCCGACACCGATCGCGAGCCCGGGGCGCGGAACGTCGAGCCCGTCTGCATCCACCCGCACTTCGCCCTCGGCCACGAACCACGCCCCGAGGTCGACCTCGAAGCCGTCGGCCGTGCGCGTCAGGTGACGGACGCCGCCGCGCGTGCCGATCGTGATCGTCTCGCCGACCTCCAGGTCGATCAGGCCGCGGTCCAGCAAAAACGCGCCGTAGACGCGGATGCCGTTGCCGCACATCTCCGCGGGGCTTCCGTCGGCGTTGTGGTAGTCCATGAACCACTCGGCGGCGGGATCTTCGTCGAGCGTCGCGGCCCCCTCGGGCAGTCGCGACGAACGGACCGCGCGGATGACGCCGTCCGCCCCGACCCCGAAGTGCCGGTCGGAGATCGCCGCGAGTTCGCGTTCATCGAGGGCGCGTTCGCCGTCGGGATCGGCGAACAGGACGAAGTCGTTGCCGGTGCCGTGCCCCTTGGTGAAGGCGAGAATGCTCATGCGTCGAGCCTAACGGCGCGCCGCAGACAGCGCCGCGCGCACGACATCGGTCGCGGTGTCGACGCGGTTCACGTCGCGGGCCTCGAGCCAGTGGGTGTCGCGATACCGGCCGAACCAGCTCACCTGGCGCCGCGCGTAGCGCCGCGTCAGCGCGGCGGTCTGCTCCATCGCCTCCTCGGCGGTCAGGTCGCCGTCGAGTTGCGCGAGGGCCTGCGCGTAGCCGATCGCCCGGCTCGCTGTCGCCCCCAGCCCGGCGGGCCGCAGACGCTCGACTTCGGAGACGAGGCCGCCCGCCCACATTCCGGTGACGCGCCGGTCGAGCCTTTCGACGAGCGCCGCACGCTCATCACGCAGTCCGAGTGTCACGGTGGGGTGCCACAGCTGCGTTTCGCTCGGTAGCCCCGCGCCGAACGGCCCTCCGGTGATCTCGATCACTTCGAGCGCCCGCACGAGTCGGCGGCCGTTGTGCGGGCCGATGCCGTCGGCCGCGGCCGGATCCACCTCGCGCAGCCGCCGGTGCAGGATTCCGGGCCCTTCCGCCGCGAGCTCCTCCTCGAGCCGGGCGCGCACGACGGGATCGGTGCCGGGGAACTGGAAGTCGTAGATCACGCTCGAGACGTACAGCCCACTGCCGCCGACGAGGATCGGAACGGCTCCGCGTGCGGTGATGTCGTCGACGAGCTGGCGAGCCTCGACCTGGTAGCGGGCGACGCTAGCTTCCTCGCGGGGTTCGAGCACATCCAGCAGATGGTGCGGGACCCCGCGGCGGGCGACCATGCCGAGTTTCGCGGTGCCGATGTCCATGCCGCGGTAGAGCTGCATCGCATCCGCGTTGATGATCTCGGCGGGCAGGCCCGCGGCATCCAGTCGCTCGACGAGATCGAGCGACAGCTGGGACTTGCCGGTCCCGGTGGGGCCGACGATGGCGACGATCATGCGCGACGTCGCCGAGTCACGGGGTGTCGGTTCCGGGCCCGATCCGAAGGCTCGGGAGACCGAGGTTGACGGTGCGCTCGGTCGCGGCCACGGCACCCGCAGCGGCGGGCACGGCGCAGCTCTCGGCCTCGGAGCGATCCCAGGCGTCGCCCGCTTGCGTGCGGCGCACCTCGAGCAGGTCGCCCGCGGGGGCCGCGAGCAGGAAGTGCGGGGTGCTGCGGGTGACGGTCACACGCACGACATCGCCGGGCCGCGGGATCTCGCTGCCGGCGGGGACATCGAAGTGCACGAGCCGGTTGTCTTCGGCACGGCCCGACAGTCGGTCGCGCTCGGCATCGCGGCGGCCTTCTCCGGCCGCGACGAGCACCTCGAGCTCGCGCCCGACGAGAGCCTGGTTCTCCTCGCCGGAGATGCGCTCCTGCAGGGCCACGAGACGCTCGTAGCGCTCCTGCACGACGGCCTTCGGCACCTGGTCGGGCATCGTCGCGGCGGGCGTGCCGGGGCGAATCGAGTACTGGAAGGTGAAGGCGCTCGCAAACCGGGAAGCTTCGACGACGCGCAGCGTCTCGGCGAAGTCCTCCTCGGTCTCACCGGGGAACCCGACGATGATGTCGGTCGTGATCGCCGCGTGCGGGATGCGCTCGCGCACCCGGTCGAGGATCCCCAGAAAGCGTTCGGAGCGGTAGGAGCGCCGCATCGCCTTCAGGATGCGATCCGACCCGGACTGCAGCGGCATGTGCAACTGCGGCATGACGTTCGGCGTCTCGGCCATCGCGTCGATCACATCGTCGGTGAAGGCGGCGGGGTGCGGGCTGGTGAAGCGGATGCGCTCGAGCCCGTCGATCTCGCCGGCGGCGCGAAGGAGCTTGGAGAAGGCCTGGCGGTCGCCGAACTCGACGCCGTAGGAGTTGACGTTCTGCCCGAGCAGGGTGACTTCGATCGCGCCGTCGTCGACGAGCAGTTGGATCTCGGAGAGGATGTCGCCCGGGCGACGGTCTTTCTCTTTGCCGCGGAGGCTCGGGACGATGCAGAAGGTGCAGGTGTTGTTGCAGCCGACCGAGATCGACACCCAGCCACTGGAGACGGAGTCGCGGCGGGTGGGCAGCGTCGAGGGGAACACCTCGAGCGACTCGAGGATCTCGAGCTGGGCTTCACCGTTGTGGCGCGCACGCTCGAGCAGCGTCGGGAGCGAGCCCATGTTGTGCGTGCCGAAAACGACGTCGACCCAGGGGGCCTTGTCGAGGATGACGTTCTTGTCTTTTTGGGCGAGGCACCCGCCCACGGCGATCTGCATGCCCGCGCGCTCGCGCTTCGTCGACGCGAGGTGTCCGAGGGTGCCGTAGAGCTTGTTGTCGGCGTTCTCGCGCACCGCACAGGTGTTGATCACGACGACGTCCGCGGGGGCGCCGTCGGCGCGCACATAACCCGCGGCCTCCAGAGATCCACGCAACCGCTCGGAGTCGTGCACGTTCATCTGGCAGCCGAAGGTGCGCACCTCGTAGGTACGGGCCGACGCGGTCGCGTCGGTGGGCTGCGCATCAAGAAGAGTCATGATGCCCCCAGTTTACGCAGGGCCCGCTGCGGGCCCGCTCAGCGGAACCGCACCGAGCTCGCCGTGCGCTCGGGGAGCGCGTGCGCGACCGCGGCACGGACGGTGCTGCCGTCGTAGCCGCGGCGCGCCAGGTAGCCGCTGAGGCGCCGCACGGCGGTCTCGCGGTCGTAGCTCTGCAGCTGTCGGGCGCGCGTCTCGGCGAGCTCTTTGGCGCGCGCCAGTTCGTCACTGCCCTCGACGAGTTCGAGCGCGTACTCGATCGCGGCGGGCGAGAGCAGCCGTCGTGTGAGCTCCGCCGCAACCGCCTGACGCCCGAGCCCTTTGCGCTCTTGCAGTCGGCCGACGAGGTCTTGAGCGAGCGCCGTGTCGTCGATCAGCCCGACGCTCTCGAGCCGTTCGAGCTCCTCCTCGATCGTCTGCTCGTCGAGCTCGCGGGCCCGGAGCGTGCGCTCGACCTCGCGCCGGGACATCCCCCGGCGGGTGAGGGCGTGCAGCGCCACGTTCTCGGCGCGCCGCCGGGTGCGCTCGGTGTCGCGTTCCACGGCCTCCGCCACGACCTCGCGGAGGGTGACCGGCTCGTCGTCGCGGGACGGGGCCGCCGCCGGCGCCTCCTCCGGCGGCCGCGCCCCGGGCAGGTAGGTGACCGGGGCGAGCCGCTCTTCGGAATTCGTCATCAGCTTCTCCGTCTGCGTCGTCGGCCAGCGAGACTACGCGTTCGCCACCTTCGCGAGCGGGGCCGGTTCGGCGCTCGCGGCGTTCGCCGCTGCCCCCGCCTTGCCCGGCTTGGTCGCGGCCGACTCGGCAGCCTCCGCCGCCTCGGCCATGGCCGCGGCGGCGGCTGCCTTGCCGAGCGCGCCGATGCCGAGCTTGCTGAGGATCTTCGACTCGATCTCGTTCGCCATCGCCGGGTTCTGCAGCAGGAAGTTGCGCGCGTTCTCTTTGCCCTGGCCGAGCTGATCACCGTCGTAGGTGTACCAGGCGCCGGACTTCCGAACGATCGAGTGCTCCACGCCGTAGTCGATCAGGCTTCCCTCGCGTGAAATGCCGACCCCGTAGAGGATGTCGAACTCGGCCTGCTTGAAGGGCGGCGCCATCTTGTTCTTGACGACCTTGACGCGCGTCCGGTTTCCGACCGCGTCGGTGCCGTCCTTGAGGGTCTCGATCCGTCGGATGTCGAGCCGCACGGAGGCGTAGAACTTGAGCGCCTTGCCGCCGGCCGTGGTCTCGGGGCTTCCGAAGAAGACGCCGATCTTCTCGCGCAGCTGGTTGATGAAGATCATCGTGGTCTGCGTCTGGTTGAGACCACCGGTGAGCTTGCGCAAGGCCTGCGACATCAAGCGCGCCTGAAGACCGACGTGGCTGTCGCCCATCTCGCCCTCGATCTCGGCTCGCGGCACGAGCGCCGCCACCGAGTCGATGACGATCAGGTCGATCGATCCCGAGCGCACGAGCATGTCGGCGATCTCGAGGGCCTGCTCACCCGTGTCGGGCTGCGAGACCAGGAGGGCATCGATGTCGACGCCGAGCTTGGCGGCGTACTCGGGGTCGAGCGCGTGCTCGGCGTCGATGAACGCCGCGATGCCGCCGTCGCGCTGGGCGTTGGCGATCGCGTGCAGCGTGAGCGTGGTCTTACCCGAGGACTCCGGACCGTAGATCTCGACGATGCGGCCGCGCGGGAGTCCTCCGATGCCGAGCGCAACGTCAAGCGCGATCGATCCGGTGGGGATCACGGCAACCGGGGCGCGCTCATCGCTGCCGAGACGCATCACCGTTCCCTTGCCGAACTGACGATCGATTTGTGCGAGTGCGGTCTCGAGGGCCTTCTCGCGGTCTGCGGGTGAGGGCATGATCTGTTCTCCTTCAGTTCGGCGACGCCGTCTCACGGTGTCGCGGGGTGATGCGCCCATCGACTGTCGTTCCTGCGGGGTCCGATGGTGCCAGGACTCCGCCCTTCCGACAGGGCTGTCAGAGTGCTCTCTAACGAGGTTGACGCTACGCTCCGGCACCGACATTGGGGCTCAGGCGCGGCGCTCAGCGTTCACAACTCGTCTTCGAACGACTCTGGTGAGGAGACTATCTCGGATCGAATGAATGTTCGAGACCCGGGCGCGCGGCGTGTCGTCGGCGGCGAACTCCTCGACGAACGGCAGGCGAGGTCAGCCGCGCGGCGGAGCCGGGCGTCCGGCCCCGTGCCAGCGGTCGCGAGGAACCTCCTGCTCACGACACAGCGCGATCCAGACCTCCCGCGGCGCCACCCCACGCGACAGCGCCTCGGCCCCGGTGCGATTGCCCAGCTCGACGAGCGTCGTCTCGCGCAGGAGCACGCGCCCGAAGGCGCCGAACTCCCCCTCGAGCGCGCGCTCGAACTCGCTGAGCTTCATGACTCTCCTCGATGTCGCGACCGGGCGGCCGGGTGACCGCATCCCGGAACGACCAGACTACGGAACGACAAAGCCCCGACCGGGGTCGGGGCTTTGCATGTCTCGGGGACGACTACCGGACCGCGAGGTCCGCGTCGAACTCGGCGACCAGGTCATCGGGGAGCGTGTCGGGAACGACCGAGCCCGTCTCGACGCCTTCGATCACGGCCAGGCGGTCGCCCACCTCACGCATGATGACCGAGATCGGGGTCTCGAGTGCCTCGGCGACGGAGGCGAGGATCTCGGAGCTGGCCTCTTTCTGACCGCGCTCGACCTCGCTGAGGTAACCCAGCGCCACGCTCGCGCGGCCCGCCACCTGACGCAGCGTCATCGCCTTCTGCAGACGGTAGTCACGGAGAACATCGCCGATTTCCTGACGGACCAGAACCATGGTGTCCTCCTCACTCAGTTCCGCGGGGTTGCTCACGCTACCCCATCGAATACCGAAAACTCTAATCTCTACCGCCTGCGGGATCGCTGTGACGGCTTCATCTGTAACGTGATCGAAACGCCCACTATTCCGCGAGTGCCCGAATCAGTAGTGCGAGGGATTCGGAGACGACGCCGCGGCGGATTGCCTCACGATCTCCCGCGAGCCGCACCGGCAGAATCGACTCTCCGTCCGCCGAGGCGAGCGCGACGAAGGCGACCCCCGGCGGATGCCCGTCTTGCGAGTCCGGACCGGCAACGCCCGTCGTCGCCAGCCCGAACGACGCGGGTGCCCCATCGGGGCCCAGCCGCTCCCGCGCCCCGCGCGCCATCTGGCGAGCGACCTCGGCGTCGACCGGGCCGACACGCTTCAGCAGGCCGGCATCGACGCCGAGCAGCCGCGCCTTGAGTTCGGTCGCGTAGGCCACGACGCCGCCGCGCACCACGAGCGACGCCCCGGGCACCGAGATCAGTTCGGCGACGAGGAGCCCGCCGGTGAGCGACTCCGCCACCGCGATCGTCTCGCCGCGCCGGGTGAGAGCTTCGACGACCTCGGCGGCGTGCGAGCGCATCCGCGCCTCAGCCGTGAGCACGGGCGACGCGAACCGCCTGCCAGACGTACTGCACGCCGCTCACCACGGTGAGCACGAGCGCCGCAGCCATGAGCGTCCAGTTGACCCAGAACACCCACTCCCCGAGCCACTCCCACAGGGGGACGAGCGCGAACGAGATCGCGACCGCCTGAATGACCGTCTTGAGCTTGCCGAGGAAGCCGGCGGCGATCACCCGGTCTCGCAACAGCGCGAACCGCATCGCCGTGATGCCGAGTTCGCGCACGAGGATGACGATCGTCACCCACCACCAGAGTTCGCCCAGCAGCGACAGCGCGACGAGTCCGCTCAGCACGAGACCCTTGTCGGCGATCGGGTCGACGAGCTTGCCGAAGTCGGTGACCAGGTTCTGGCGCCGCGCGAGCATCCCGTCAACCGAATCGGTCGCGATCAGGACGACGAACATGATGCCGGCGATCAGACGCCACTGTCCGTGCTCGCCGCCGTCGAGGAACAGCAGCCAGAGAAAGACCGGCGTGAGCAGGATGCGCACGACCGTGATGATGTTGGCGAGGTTTCCCATGCTCGCGGGCGTGTCGCCGTGGCGGGCCACGCGGCCGCGCATCGGATTGGGTCGCTTCGCGGGCGACTCGGGGCTGTCGCCGCCGGACGGGACTGAGGTCACCCGGATCACTCCCTGCCGGTCAGATTCCAGGCGTCCTCGTCCGAGGGGCCCTCCTCCTCAGGATACCCACTCGTCATGGCCTCGATCGGGTCCACCGGGGCGGCGGGCGCGGCCGGGGCGGCGGCGCTCGCGCCGCGCGCGGGAGCAGCCACGGCCGGACCGTCGCCGCGCAGCTGCGCGAGCACCTCGGGAAGCTGCGCGGGCGTCACCAGCACGTCGCGCGCCTTCGACCCTTCGCTCGGGCCGACGATCTCGCGCGACTCGAGCAGGTCCATCAGGCGACCCGCCTTGGCGAATCCAACGCGGAGTTTCCGCTGCAGCATCGAGGTCGATCCGAACTGCGTGTTGACGACCAGCTCGGCCGCCTGCAGTAGCACGTCGAGGTCGTCACCGATGTCGGCGTCGATCTCGCGCTTCTCGGTGACCGCGGCGACGTCGTCGCGGTACTCGGGGCGTGCCTGCTCGGTGACGTGTTTCACGACCGCGTCGATCTCGTCTTCGGTCACCCACGCTCCCTGCACGCGGATCGCCTTGGAGGCACCCATCGGCAGGAACAGGCCGTCACCCTGGCCGATGAGCTTGTCGGCGCCCGGCTGATCGAGGATGACGCGCGAGTCGGTCATGCTCGACACCGCGAAGGCGAGCCGCGAGGGCACGTTCGCCTTGATCAGCCCGGTGACGACGTCAACGCTCGGGCGCTGTGTCGCCAGCACCAGATGGATGCCGCTCGCGCGCGCCAGCTGGGTGATGCGCACGATCGAGTCTTCGACGTCGCGCGGGGCGACCATCATCAAGTCGGCGAGCTCATCGACGACGACGAGCAAATAGGGATACGGCTGGAGGACCCGCTCGCTGCCCTCGGGCAGCTTGATCTCGTCGGCGAGCACCGCGCGATTGAAGTCGTCGATGTGCCGGAAGCCGAACGACGCCAGGTCGTCGTAGCGCATGTCCATCTCTTTCACGACCCACTGCAGCGCCTCGGCCGCCTTCTTGGGGTTCGTGATGATGGGGGTGATCAGGTGCGGGACGCCCTGGTAGGCGGCGAGTTCGACACGCTTGGGGTCGACGAGCACGAGTCGCACCTCGGCGGGCTTCGCCCGCATCAGCACGCTTGCGATCATCGAGTTGATGAAGCTCGACTTTCCCGATCCGGTTGCCCCCGCGACCAGGAGGTGGGGCATCTTGGCGAGGTTCGCGATCACGAAGCCGCCCTCGACGTCCTTGCCGAGACCGATCGTCAACGGATGCGCGGTCTTGGTGGCCACTCCCGAGCGGAGCACGTCTCCGAGCGACACGATCTCACGGTCGCGGTTCGGGATCTCGATGCCGATGGCGCTCTTGCCGGGAATCGGCGAGAGGATCTGCACCTCGTTGGAGGCGACCGCGTAGGAGAGGTTCTTCGCGAGCGCGGTGACGCGTTCGACTTTCACGCCGTGGCCGAGTTCGATCTCGTAGCGGGTGACGCTCGGCCCGCGGCTGAAGCCGGTGACCTTGGCGTCGACCTGGAACTGACCGAGCACGCCCGTGATCGCGGCGATGATCTCGTCGTTCGCCGAGGTGCGCGCCTTGGGCGGTGTGCCCGGGGCGAGCACCGAGGCGGGGGGCAGCCGGTAGGGACGTCGCGGGGTCGACGCGCGCGGCGCCGGGTCGACCTTCGGCACGACGACGGTGTCGCCGTCCTCGAAGTCGCCCGCCGCACCGCGTTCACTCGTGGACGCCGGGAAGCCGGGAAGCAGGTCGGCGAAGTCTTCGCGGATCTCGGTCGCGGCGGGGGCGACCTCGCCCGTGAAGCGCTTGACGGCGTCCTCGGCCTTCACGAGCTCGTCGAGCAGGTCGATGGTGAAGTCGTCGGGCTCGGCGGGCGTGGCCGACAGCGCCACCGCGTCGACGACCTCGGTCTTCTCGTCGCGGCCGATGACCGGGCTGTCGAAGGCGGCCTCGCCACGGTGCTTGTTGCGGCGCCACCAGGGCATCGAGTTCGGATCGTCCACCTCGAGACCGAGGTCGGTGAGCGAGCCCAGCTCGACCGGCTCCGTCTTCGCCTTCGGGTCGCGCTCGCCCGGCTCCGGCAGCTGGGCCCCGAACAGGTAGGCGTAGAGCTCGCCCAGGCGCGCGCCAATGCGGTTCGGCGGCGTCTTGGTCATGATGAGCAACGAGAGCAGCAGCAGCCCGCTCGCGACGACCACCCCGAGCCAGGCGACGCCGAACTGCACGAAGATCTGCCCGACCACCCAGCCGAGGATTCCGCCGCCGCGCGCGAGCGCCACCGCTCCATCGCTCGGCTGCGGCGCGCCGGCGAACAGGTGGCACAGCGCGCTGATGCTCGCCAGCAGGAGGCCGAGGCCGATCCCGATCCGGGTGTTGTCGTGAACGCTCGAGGGATGCCGGAACAGCCACACCGCGAACACCACCATGATGACCGGCAGCGCGAAGGCGACCCGGCCGAGCAGTCCTCCGAAGGTGTACGCGTCGAGCGCGATCGCGACCTCGTGCGTGGGGTTGAACCATTCGACGACGGCACCGGCGGCCGCCAGTAGCACCAGGAAGAACGGCACACCGTCGCGACGCTCGTCTTTGGCGAGGTTCTCTTTGCCGAACAGCCGCGCCGCACCGCCGACGGCCTGCGCGATCGCGAGGTAGGCGGTCGTCGCGAATCCCGGCTCGTCGCTCTGGGCACCCGCTCGCTTCGGCGCGGGGAGCTTCTTGGTCTGCTGTGCCCGCGTCGGCTGCGAACGCGCGCTCGAGGAGCGCGACCCGGAACGGGCGCGCGAACTCGTCGACCTGGTGCTCGTGGCCATGCCGTCACGGTACCCGGGGCGAACGACAGGGCCGCGGAGGCGGGGCGCGTGTCCCTGCGCGGACCGGCGCCGGGCGCCCGAATCAGTAGCGAATGGCGTCGATGACCTTGACCCGCACCGCGACGAGCGCGGGGAACAGGCCCGCAAGCGCCCCGACCCCGACCGCCGTGACCAACCCGATGATCGCCGCCTCGACCGGGAACGGCGGAACGTCCTCGACGAAGGCGAAGAGGTACTCGGCGGTGAGCGGGTTCTTCAGCACGAGAACGCTGAGCGCCACCCCGGCGATGCCCGCCACGGTCGTCGCGACGACGGACTCCATCATCACCGAGAAGAAGACGCGGCCCGCCGTGGCGCCGAAACTGCGACGGATGCCGATCTCGCGAATCCGATATTTCACCGTGACGAGCGCGATGTTGAGCAGCCCGAGCGCCCCGAGCAGCAGGATCAGCACCGCGACGCCGCCGATCATGAGCTTGAGCACGAGGAACGGGTCGCCGCCGTCTCCCCAGGTCTGGTAATCCTGGCGGTAGGCATCCACCTGGATGTCGTCACCGAGCGCGCCGGCGATGTCGCGGCGGACCGCCTCCTGCAGCGGTTCGGCGTTTTCGGGAGGCACCCACATCTCGAGGCTCGGGCTGACGTACTGCTGCTCCGAGTTCGCCACCAGCCGGTCGACGGCCGAGTAGAGGGCGGTCACGGTGGGCCAGGTGTCGTAGATCGACGAGGGCGTGATCCCCACGATCACGCCGGTCACCGGCTGCTCGCCGGAGAGCAGGTCGAGGGTCGGATGGGTCTGGAGCGCGGGCGACCCGAGCTGATTCCAGAGGTACTCGTTGATGATCACGGCGGGCGCGAGCCGGAGCTCGTCGCGATCGGTGAACCACTCCCCCTCGGCGAGCGAGACCCGGTGCATCGTGCCGTAGTCGGCATCCACCAAAAGCATGCTGCTTTCCAGCACGCCGTGCGGCGTCTGCACCTGCGTGCCGGTGTTGTAGACCCGGCTGGTCCAGGTGATCGAGTAGCGTTCGGCCGCGGTCGAGAACGCCTGGCCGAGATCCTCGGCGGCCGGAGCGCCGCCCGTGACCGGGTCGTAGGCGGTCACGACAACGAGGGCGGGGCGTCCGCTTGATCTCTCGTACTGCTCGACCTGCGACTGTTCGACGATGGCACCCCCGGCGACGACCGTCGTGAGGGCGGCGACCGCGACGCCGACCCCGATCAGACTCATCAGTACGCGAGTCCGGTGGATGCGCAGCTCCGACCACGCCTCGACGACCGAGCCGACGAGGCCGGTCCACCATCTCGTCACAGCGTCACGCCCCCGGCCGCGAGCGCGGCGACGCGAACCGCGTCGACCGGTCCCAGCACGCCGCGCTCGAGCCGGTAGTGCCGCCGCGCCAGGGCGGCGACGTTCGGGTCGTGCGTGATCGTGATGAGGGCCGCTCCCGAGGATTCGGCCACCCCATCGAGCAGTTCCATGACGGAGGCCCCGGTCTCGACGTCGAGGGCACCGGTCGGCTCATCCGCCAGGATGAGCCGCGGCCCGCGCACGAGCGCGCGGGCGATGGCGACGCGCTGCTGCTCACCGCCGGAGAGCTGATCCGGTGTGGACGCCAGCCGCCCGGCCAAGCCGACGCGGTCGAGCATCTCGGTGGCGAGCCGTCGTCGTTGCCAGAATTGGCGGCCGGTCGCATACAGCAGCGGCGTCATCACGTTGTCGAGCGCCGTCCGGCCCGGCAACAGGTTGAACTGTTGAAAGATGAACCCGATGTCGCGCCCGCGACGTCGGTCGCGCTCGCCGGAACTCAGCCGCGCGAGCGGAGTGTCGTCGATCTCGACGAGTCCGCTCGTGGGCTCGTCGATGAGCCCCAGGATGTTGAGCAGCGTCGACTTCCCGCTCCCGGACCTGCCCACGATGCTCAGGTGGTCGCCCATCTCGACGTCAAGATCGACCCCCCGCAGGATCTCGAGCGGAGGACCGTCCGGCAGGGTGACCTGGCGCGTGACGCCGCGCAGTCGCAGCAGCGGCATCAGCAGTCCTCGCCGATGACCTCGCCGGTTTCGGGATCGAGCACCGGGCGGCAGTCGCCGCCTTCTCCGATGAAGCCGCCGTCGATCGGGATCCCGTCGCCGCCGGGGGCGCCGGGAACGAATTGCAGGACCAGCTCACCCTCGACGACCCCGTCGATGATCTCGACCGAGATGCCGTCGTTGAGCCCGAGCGTCACTGCCCGCTCCTCCGTCGTGCCGTCCGGGAGCACGACGTACACGATCCCGGCCTCGGCCGCGCCAAGCACCGACGTCATCGGCAACGTCAGCACATTCTCGGCCACCCCGCCGGCGATCGTCATCTGCGCGGTGAGGCCCGCGAAGACGCGCACGTCCTTCGGGACGGTGCATCGCACCGTCGTCGTCGACCCGGCCTCCCCCGCGCCGTCCCCGGCGGTGGGGACGAGGATCGTGAGGCCCGTGCAGGCGAACGGCGCCGGCCCGCCGTTGATGGCGACGCTCGCCTCGGTGGGCTCCTCGACGAGTCGATACAGCTGCTCGGGCGGAATGGTCGCGCTGACCTCAAAGGTGGCGGGGGTGATCTTGGCAACCGCCGTTCCCGCCGCGACGCTCTCGCCGAAGAACAGGGTCGATCCCGACACGACACCCGAGGAGGTCGCCTCGAGCACGAGCCAGCGGGTGCCGCCCGAGCTCCCGTCGGAGTTGACGACGAGGGCCCGCACCTGGGCGAGCTCTTGCCCCTTTTTGACGGTGTCCCCGTCCTTCACCGACACCGAGCGCACCTCGCCCGAGAGGCTCGGCACGACCGAGATCGCGGGGGCGGGCGCGATCGAGCCCTCCAGCACGATGTCGTTGCTGATGGTGCCGAGGGTGACCGGGATCTGAGGCTCGATGATCTCGCCCGTCGGGAACTCCGGCGCCGCCGTGTCGGCGGTGTCGGCGAAGAACGCGAGCTTCACGAGCGCGGCGCCGATCGCCACCAGCACGATGAGCCGCAGGATCGGAAAGACCCAGGTTCGAGCGATCCCCATAGTGACTCCTAGATTCGTCGCCGCATCGTCGCACGGCGCAACGAGAATCCCTCACGGGAGACGTCTCATTGCACCACGAGATCGCCGCACGCGACACCCAACGTTGCGGGCGGCTGGAACGTCAGGTCAGAACGGGCACACGCCCGCGATGTTGTCGCTGGCCACGACGTTGAACGACCCACTGCCGACCGAGGCGTTGATGTACCGCACGGTGTCGGCCTCGCCCGGTTTCCAGTACGGCGTATCGAACAGCCCGTTCTCGCGCGCGATCTCCAGCTGGAGCTTGCCGAACTCGCCCTCGACGACCACGAGGTCGGTCAGATCGCCGGTGATCACGGTCGCGTCGGGGTAGGCGGCGAAGACGACCGAGTCGGGGTCACCGATCCGCACGCCCTTCGTCGTCGGGATGAGGAAGGTGAACAGGTCGATGCGCGTGATCACGCCGCCCGGCTCCACATTGACGCCGAAGTAGGCGGAGTCGTTCGCGTCGCGATACAGGTCGTTCGCGATCCACAACGCGGCGAGCGGATCGCCGACCACGATGCCGGCATCGAAGCCGGTCTGCTCGTCGGTGCAGGCGGCGGGGTCGAGGTGGATGAGTCCGAGTTCCGGATCGTCGTCGACGGGCTGGCCGAGCACGAGGTCGGCCAGACCATCCGGGCCGATCGCCAGATCTTCGAGCGCGATGGGTCGCGTCTCGGTCGGGGTCGGAGTGGCCACCGGACCCGCGTCGATCACGGTTTCGGTCGGTTCGGGGGCAGGCTCCTCCGGCGCGCAGCCGGAGAGCACGAGGGCAGCAATGAGGGCGGCGGAGAGGGCGGCGGCGCGGCGGCGCGAGGTGAGCATGGCTTACCGTAACCTGCCCGCGAGCCCCCGTTCAACCGGTCCCAGGCGCGGAGCTGCGGCTAAGCCTCGATGACGACCGGGACGATCATCGGACGGCGACGGTGCTGGGTGTTCACCCAGCGGCCGACGGTGCGGCGAACAACCTGGCTGTAGCCGTGCGCGTCGCGCATCCCGTTGTCCGAAGCTTCGGCAAGCGCCTTGATGATCTGCGGCCGCACGCTGTCGAAGACGTTCTCGTCTTCGGCGAATCCGCGCGCCTGGATCTCCGGCCCGACGATCACGCGCCCGGTCTGGGCGTCGATCGCGACGAAGATCGAAATGAAGCCCTCCTCGGCGAGGATGCGGCGGTCCTTGAGGTCGGCGTCCGTGATCTCACCGACGGTCGAGCCGTCGACGTAGACGTAGCCGAGATCGAGCTGACCGACGACGCTCATCTCACCATCACGCAGGTCGATCACGATCCCGTTCTCACCGATCACCGTGTTCGCGCGCTCGACCCCGGACTCGATCGCGAGCTCGGCGTTAGCGTGCAAATGGCGGGTCTCACCATGCACCGGCAGGACGTTCTTCGGCGTCAGGATGTTGTAGCAGTAGGTCAACTCGCCCGCGGAGGCGTGACCGGAGACGTGCACCTTGGCGTTGCCCTTGTGCACGACGTTCGCGCCGAGCTTCATCAGGCCGTTGATGACGCGGTAGACGGCGTTCTCGTTGCCCGGGATCAGACTCGACGCGAGGATGACCGTGTCGCCCTCGCCGACCTCGATGCGGTGATCCTGGCTCGCCATGCGCGCCAGCACCGCCATCGGCTCACCCTGCGAGCCGGTGCTCATGTAGACGACCTTGTCGTCGGGCAGGTTGAGCGCCTTCTTGAGGTCGATGAGCACGTTGTCGGGCACGTTGAGGTAGCCGAGTTCGGCCGCGATGCCCATGTTGCGCACCATCGAGCGGCCGACGAGGGCCACCTGACGGCCGCTGCGCGCCGCGGCGTCGAGCACCTGCTGCACGCGGTGCACGTGGCTCGAGAAGCTCGCCACGATCACGCGCCGCGTGGCGCGCGAGATGACGCTCTCCAGCACCGGGCCGATGTCGCGCTCACGGGCGGTGAAGCCCGGAACGTCGGCGTTGGTGGAGTCGGGCAGGAACAGGTCGACGCCCTCCTCGCCGAGCCGCGCGAAGGCGCGCAGATCGGTGATGCGACCGTCGAGCGGCAGCTGGTCCATCTTGAAGTCGCCGGTGTGCAGCACGAGGCCCGCGCTCGTGCGGATGGCGATCGCGAGCGCATCCGGAATCGAGTGGTTGACGGCGATGAATTCGAGCTCGAAGGGGCCGAGCTTCTCGGTCTGCCCCTCCTTGACCGCCATCGTGAACGGCGCGATGCGGTGCTCCTTGAGCTTTGCCTCGATGAGCGCGAGCGTCAGCTGCGAGCCGACGATCGGGATGTCTTTGCGCATCTTGAGCAGGTACGGCACGGCGCCGATGTGGTCCTCGTGACCGTGGGTCAGCACCACGGCGAGGATGTCGTCGAGGCGCTCCCGGATCGGCGTGAAGTCGGGAAGGATGAGGTCGACGCCCGGCTGGTGCTCCTCGGGGAAGAGGACGCCGGCGTCGACGACGAGCAGCTTGCCGTCGAGTTCGTAGACGGTCATGTTGCGGCCGATTTCGCCGAGGCCGCCGAGCGGCACGACGCGAAGGGTGCCGGGCTCAAGCGCCGGCGGGTCGAAGACCTGGTTCACTGTTCTCCTTGCGGGCGAGAGCCCGGCGTATTAGCGGGTCGTGCCCGCGACTTTCGGCAACGCGCCGCCCGCGGCCGCGTTGCGGTCGGGGCGGAAGCGCGACGGGTCGACGCCCGCGATGCCGGTGACGAGCGCGAGCTCGTCTTCGATGAGCGCTGCCTCGTGCTCCTCGGGCCCGACGAGCGGCAGACGCACGCGCGGGCTCGAGATGCGGCCGAGGCCGTGCAGGATGTACTTCGCCGCGACGGTGCCGGGCACGTGCGTCATGGTCGCACGCACGAGCGGCTCCAGGGCGCGATGCGCGTCGGTCGCCGTGCGCAGGTCGTTGTTGTTGACCGCGTCGACGATGGTTCGATACGAGGCGGGCGCGATGTTGGCGGTGACGCCGATGAGCCCGGCCGCGCCGATCGACAGATGCGGCAGGACGTTGGCGTCATCACCCGAGAAGTAGAGCAGGTCGGTCTGGTTGAGCACCCGGCTGACCTCGCTGAAGTCGCCCTTGGCATCCTTGATCGCCATGATGTTTGGGTGCTTCGCCGCGCGGAGGATCGTCTCGTATTTGATCTCAACGCCGGTCCGGCCCGGGATGTCGTAGAGGATCACCGGCAGATCGGTCGCGTCGGCGACCATGCGGAAGTGGGTCAGGATGCCCGCCTGGGTGGGCTTGTTGTAGTACGGCGTGACGATCATGATGCCGTCGGCGCCGACCTTCTCGCTGTGCTTGTACAGCTCGATCGCGTGGGCGGTCTCGTTCGAGCCGCCGCCGGTGATGATCTTGGCCCGGCCCGCCGCGACCGACTTGGCGACCTCGACGAGGCGCACCTTCTCGGGGTCGGTGAGCGTGCTCGTCTCACCCGTGGTGCCGGTAACGACGATGCCGTCGGCACCCTGAGAGATGAGGGAATCGATGTGCTTTTCGACGTCGTCCCAGTGCACTTCGCCGTCGGCCGTGAACGGAGTCACGAGCGCAACGAGCACCTGACCGAAAGGGTTTTCACGCGTCGACACGAAGTACAGGCTATCGGGCCGCGCGGCGGTAGCTCACAAAGCGGTAGCGCAATCCCGTGCGCGACTCCCACCACTCCCCCGGCTCGGCGGGAGCCGTGGCGACCGCGACCCAGTCCTCGTCGAGCTGCGGCGCATGCGCATCCCCGTCCACCTCGACGTCGATCTCGGTCACCTCGAGCCGGTCGGCACGAGCGATCGTGGCGGCGTAGAGCTGCGCGCCGCCCATCACCCATGCCTCGGGGCCGGCAAGCTCGAGCGCCTCCTCGACCGAGTGCGCCACCTCCGCACCCGGTGCCACGAAGCTCTCGTCGCGCGTGACGACGATGTTGCGGCGATCCACGAGCGGGCGAAACCGCGGGGGAATCGACTCCCAGGTCTTGCGCCCCATCACCACCGTGTCGGTGAGGGTCAGCGCCTTGAAACGCGCCAGGTCCTCGGGAAGGTGCCAGGGCATCCCCCCGTCGGCGCCGATGACGCCGCCGCGGGCCTGGGCCCAGATCAGTCCGAGCTCGGAGCGCGTCATACGGCGACGGCGGCGCGGATCGCCGGGTGGTGCTGGTAGTCGTGCACCACAAGATCCTCGAACTGGTAGTCGAAGATGCTCTCCCGCGGCGTCGTGATCTCGAGCCGCGGCGCGGGGTACGGGTCGCGGCCCAGCTGCTCGGTGACCTGCTCGAGGTGGTTGTCGTAGATGTGGCAATCGCCCCCGGTCCAGACGAACTCTCCGAGCTCGAGCCCGGTCTGCGCGGCCACCAGGTGGGTCAAGAGCGCATAGCTCGCGATGTTGAACGGCACCCCGAGAAACAGGTCGGCGCTGCGCTGGTAGAGCTGGCAGGAGAGCTTGCCCTCGGCGACGTAGAACTGGAACAGCGCGTGGCACGGCGCGAGCGCCATCCGCGGAATGTCGGCCGGGTTCCACGCCGAGACGATGAGGCGCCGCGAGTCGGGGTTGACGCGGATCTGCTCGATGACGTCGCTGATCTGGTCGATCTGCTCGCCGCTCGGGCTCGGCCAGGAGCGCCACTGCACCCCGTACACCGGGCCGAGATCGCCGCTCGGGTCGGCCCACTCATCCCAGATGGTGACGCCGCGCTCGCGCAGCCACGAGACATTCGAGTCGCCGCGCAGGAACCAGAGCAGCTCGATCGCGATCGACTTGAAGTGGACGCGCTTGGTCGTGATGAGCGGGAACCCCTCGGCGAGATCGAAACGCAGCTGGCGGCCGAAGACGCTGCGGGTTCCCGTCCCCGTGCGATCGGACTTGTGGACGCCCGCTGCCAGGGTCTCGCGCAGGAGGTCCTCGTAGGGTGTGGGAATCGTGCTCATCGAGTGCGATGCTAACCGACGTAGAGTGTTTTCGGATCGAGGAGGATGCCATGACGGTGACAAGCGAAGCCACGACTCTGTGGTTCGGGGATCTGACGAGCGGCTCGGGGACGACGTCACTGGACTCCTCGGATGCCGCCGAGTTCCCGGTGACCTGGGCCGCGCGCTCCGAGGGCGTTGCCGGGCAGACCAATCCCGAAGAACTCCTCGGCGCCGCCCACTCGGCGTGCTTCTCGATGGCGTTCTCGAACGAGCTCAGCTCGGCCGGCTTTCCGCCGGAGAGCCTGCAGGTGACGGCCGCCGTGACATTCCAGCCGGGCGAAGGGATCACCGGATCCCATCTGCTGGTCAGCGCCAAGATCCCGGACATCAGCGAAGAGCAGTTCGAGCGAATCGCCGAGAGCGCGAAGCAGAACTGCCCGGTCTCGAAGGCCCTGGCCGGGGTCCCGATCACGCTCGAAGCGAGTCTCGCCTGAGCACGCCGGCGCCGCTGCGCGTCCTCGTTTCGGGCGCCTCCGGGTTCATCGGCACCGAGCTGGTGCGTCAACTTCGCGCGCACGGCCACGAGGTGCGGAAGCTGGTGCGGCGCGAGCCGCGCGCCGCCGACGAGGTGAACTGGGCTCCGGCCTCGCGCACGATGGACTACCGCGTCATGGATGACGTGGATGCGGTGATCAACCTCTCCGGCGCCTCGATCAGCCGCATCCCCTGGACGCCGCGGTACCGCGCGGTGCTGCGGCAGTCGCGCATCGACACCACGCGGACGCTCACCGAGGCCATGAACATGGCCCGCACGCCCCCGCGGGTGTTCGTGAGCGCGTCGGCGGTCGGCTTCTACGGCGACCGGCCCGGCGAGCGCCTGACCGAGACCTCGAGCGCGGGCGACGGATTCCTGTGCGATCTCGTCACCGAGTGGGAGCAGGCCGCCACGCTGGCGCCGAAGGCGACCCGCGTCGTCCACGCACGCAGCGCCGCGGTCGTCGGCGCGGGCGGCGGGGCCTTGACTCCGCTTGCCCTGTTCACGCGGCTGGGCCTCGCCACCCGGTTCGGCACCGGCGGCCAGCACTGGAGCTGGATCAGCCGGCACGACGAGGCGGCGGCCCTCATCCACCTGCTCACGTCACCGCTTCGCGGACCGGTCAACCTCACCGCCCCGGTTCCCGCCACCTTCGACCGGGTGGCCGCGACGATCGCCACCGAGGCGCGGCGCTGGTACCTGCTGCGTGTTCCGGAGTGGGTGGTGCGACTGCTGCTCGGCGAAGCGGGTCAGCATCTGCTGCTCGACAGCGCCAAGGTGATTCCGACCCGCCTGCAGGCCGACGGCTTCGAGTGGGCGCATCCGAGCATCGAAGACGTGGTCGCGGCCGCGTTCAGCGAGCGTCGCGCTCGAGCCTGATCGCGGTGCGCGTCGCCCAGCGCGCACGCCGACGGTCGCCGCTTGCGTCGTAGACCAGGGCCAGTCGATACCACGCGCGCCAGTCGCCCGGCTCCGCCTCGACGGCCTGCTGATAGGTGGCAAAGACGGCCTGGGCCGCGGTGCGATCGACGCGACCGCTCGCCGAGGCCGGAATCTCCTCGTCCGGGAGTCCCCCCTCGGCCTCCAAACGGCGCGCAAGCTTCTCGGCGCGCACCCCGAAGGTCACCTCGGCCACGATCGTGCCCGCCGCCAGCAGCGGAAGCACGAGCAGGGCGATCCCGATCGCGACCGGGACGATGCCGTCCAGCCCGATCATGAGCACGCCGTAGCGCACGGCGAAGACCAGATACAGGCCGAGCAGCGCCGCCATGACGACCACCCCGATGCGCGTCGTCATCGATTCAGCCTCGCCGACGCGGGCCGCCGAGACCCAGCAGCTTGTCGAGTCCGACGGTGAGCCCGACATGCTCCCGCGTCGCGCGCATGGCGATCAGAATCCCCGCCTCGTAGGAGGAGTCGGAGAGCGTCTGGTGGCTGATCCGGACGGTCTCACCGGTGCCGCCGAACCGGACCTCCTGCTCGGCGAGCACCCCGTCCATCCGCAGACTGTGGATGGGAATGCTCGCGACCTGCTGACCCCGCGCGCGCTGATCGTTGTGCGGCGCCCGGACCGGACCCACCTCGGCCCGCGCGGTCCCGATGAGCTCGGCGGTGCGCACGGCCGTTCCCGATGGCGAGTCGACCTTCTCGGCGTGGTGACTCTCGACGATCTCGATCGAGTCGAAGTGCGGGGCCGCGAGCGTCGAGAGCCAGGTGGCGATGGCGGAGCCGAGCGAGAAGTTCGGCACGATCACGACACCGAGCTCGGGCACCGAGCGGAGCTTGGCGCGGAGCGCATCGATCCGGTCGGCGCTCCACCCCGAGGTGCCCACCAGGACGGGGATGCGACGCTCCAGCGCGGCATCCACGACGCCCGCCGAGACCGAGGGAATCGTGAGATCGACGACGAGACCGGCGCCCTCGATGAGCTCGATCGGGTCTTTCGATCCGACCAGCGCATGTACCTCGAATTCGGGATCCTGCTCGACGAGTCGTGTCGTGAGCGTTCCCATTCGACCCGAAGCTCCGACGATCGCGACGCGTGTGA
Organism: uncultured Schumannella sp.; assembly: GCF_905479755.1. Classification (GTDB taxonomy): domain Bacteria; phylum Actinomycetota; class Actinomycetes; order Actinomycetales; family Microbacteriaceae; genus DCRR01. The sequence continues at coordinate 28,701 of NZ_CAJQNT010000012.1, forward strand.
CCATGCGTTCATGCTATCGAGCCGAGGGCGCCGCGCTCGTCGGCGTAGCCTGGGCAGGTGCTGCAGTTCGTGCCGACCCCGACCTCTGACCCGCTCGCGCGCGAGTTGCTGACCGAGTACTTCACGAGCCGCCAGCTCGGCTTTCTCAGCCGGCCCGAAGGCTATCGCGTCGTGATTCCGGACGCCGCCGCGTTCACCCCGCCCGCGGGGGTGTTCTTCGTGGTGACCGGCACCTCGCCGGGCGATGACGAGGCAGCCGCGCTCGGCTGCGGGGGCATCCGGCTCCTCGACGCCGACCGCGCCGAGGTCAAACACCTCTGGATTCGCGAGACCGCGCGGGGGCAGGGCGCCGGACGCGCCCTCCTGCTCGCGCTCGAGCAGGCCGCGCGCGACCTCGGCGCGACGACCGCGGTGCTCGACACCAACGAAAGCCTCGAGGCTGCGCAGCAGCTCTACCGCACGTCCGGCTACGTCGACACGGCGCCTTACAACGACAACCCCAACGCGACCCACTGGTTTCGAAAGCCGCTGTGACCGAGCGCGCCGCCGGGCTCAGTAGGGCTGGTCGACGCTGAGCCCCGTCCGCAGTTCGGGCGGCAGGTGACCGAGGTCGTTGTGCGTCACGAGCACGGCGGGCTTGGCCGAGCGCACGCGAATGATCGTGAGGCCGCAGTTGGCCTGATTCACGCCGAGCCAGCGCCACGGCGCCGCCCCGAAGGTCTCACGCACGAACCAGCCGATCACGAAGTTGTGCGTGATCAGCAACTCGTGGCGGTCTTCGCGCGCGGGGGCGATCCACTCGGCACCGGCATCCGTCATCTGCGCTTCGCCGGCGGCGATCTCCTCCTCGGTGATCCCCCCGAAGAAGGCCTCGAAGCCGTGCGGCAGGTCGGGGGTCGGACCGGAGGGGATGCAGTCCATCAGCAGCGTGTGCGGCTGGATGGGTACCGCCGGCATGCGGGAACCGATGATCTGCGCGGTCTCCTGTGCGCGCTCGAGCGGCGAGGTCCAGGCGGCATCGAACGGCACGCCGCTCAGCCGGTCGGCGATCGCCTCGGCCTGTCGGACGCCGCGCGGGCTCAGCGGGCCATCCGGCAGTCCGTGTTCGGCATCCAACTGCTCGCCGTGGCGCACGAGGTACAGGTATCGAGACATCGAAGTTCTCCCAGAATCAGGCAGCGGTGGGCTCGACGTCGAGCTTCCGGAAGGTGTCAGGGTCGACCGCGCCGACCGCGGCGATCGACAGCGGACCCGCGACGAGCTCTGCGGCGAGTTCGCGCACCTCGTCCCGCGTGACGCGCTCGAGGCGCGCGAGCGTCTCGTCAAGATCGGCGAACTCCCCGAGCGTCAACTCACTGCGTCCCAGTCGCGACATCCGCGCGTCGGAGTCCTCGAGCGCCAGCGCCGAGGCGCCACCGAGCTGTCCGCGCGCGCGTTGGAGTTCCTCCGCGCTGATGCCCTCGGCCGCGAGCTTGCGGAATTCGGCGAGCATGAGCTCGGCCACCTCCCCCGCGCGCGCCGGCGAGCACCCCGCGTAGAGGCCGAAGAGTCCGGCGTCGGAGTATCCGGAGGCGAACGAGTAGACCGAGTAGGCGAGGCCGCGCTCCTCGCGGATCTCCTGGAACAGTCTCGAGGACATGCCCCCGCCGAGGGTCGAGTTCAGAATCGCGAGCGCGGGTCGCCGCTCATCCACGGCGGAGATGCCGGGGACGCCGAGCATTACATTGACCTGTTCGAGCGGCCGAGGCACTAGCCGACTCGCACCCCCGCCGGGGGCGCGTGGCGCCGCGACCGGATGCGTGACGTCGCTGCGCCGGGCAACGGGGGCCGCGGGTGCCTCGAGCGACCAGCCGGCCCGGTCGAGCGCCGCGATCGTCGCGGCGACCAGGTCGTCGTGGTCGATCGCACCCGCGACCGTCACGACGAGATCCTGCGGCCGGTAGTTCTCTCGGTAGTGCGCCCAGACGGCGTCGCGCCCGACCGCACCGATCGAGGCCGGGTTTCCGCCGATCGGCCGACCGAGAGGATGCTCTCCGAACACCGCCTCGAAGATCCGCTCCCCGACGACATCGCCGGGGTCGTCATCCGCCATCGCGAGTTCTTCCAGGATGACGCCGCGCTCGCTCTCGAACTCCTCAGAATCGAGCACCGAGGAGGTGAACATGTCGGCGAGCACCTCGATCGCCATCGGCACGTCGACATCGCGCACCTTGGCGTAGTAGCAGGTGTGCTCTTTCGCGGTGAGGGCATTGTGCTCGCCGCCGACGGAGTCGAATGCGACCGCGATGTCGAGTGCGGATCGCGTACCGGTCCCCTTGAACAGCAAATGCTCCAGGAAGTGGGTCGCGCCGTAGGTGACCGGTTCTTCGTCGCGTGATCCCACGGCGACCCAGAAGCCGACGGTTGCACTCTGGGCTCCCGGAACCTGCTCGCTGAGGATCCGAGCCCCGTTGGGGAGCACGGTCCGGCGGACCCGGGTCGACCCGGAAGCGAGGATCTCGAGTTCGGGAGTTTCCAGGGGGAGCCGCACTGCGCCGTTCATCACCGCGAGCCTACGTCATCCGTCCGACGGGGGTGCGCCCCGCGACACGCGGACCTGAGAATTCCCCAAAAGCCTCGCCGGGACTGCTGAAGGTTTAGGTGACTCCTGATCTGTGGTGATTCGTCGCCGCTGGAAGGATGTCCTCATGCCTAAGCCGTTCCCCAAGGAGTTCCGGGACGACGTCGTTGCTATCGCGTTGAAGCGGGAGTCCTCCTTCGC
>NZ_CAJQNT010000013.1 GCF_905479755.1 uncultured Schumannella sp.
AGCGGGAAGTTCGCCTTCAACTGGTTGAGGCGCGTCCACCACTCCGAATAGTCGGGGGTGACGCTCTTGGTGGCGGTGGTGTAGGCCGCGAGCAGCTCGGGCAGCACCTCCTTCACGTCGCCGACGATCGGCACGTCGGCGGTGCGAATCTTGCCGATCTCGGCCGGGTCGATGTCGACGTGCACGACCTTCGCCTCGGGGGCGAAGTCGGCCACCTTGCCGGTGACGCGGTCATCGAACCGCGCACCGAGGGCGATGATCAGGTCGCTTTCTTGCAGGCCGAGCACCGCGGGCACCGTGCCGTGCATGCCGGGCATGCCGAGGTGCTGCGGGTGCGAGTCGGGGAACGCGCCACGCGCCATGAGGGTCGTGACGACCGGCGTGCCGGTCTTCTCGGCGAGCTTCAGCAGTTCCTTCTCGGCGGCACCGCGGATCACTCCGCCGCCCACGTACAGGATCGGCTTCTTGGCGGCGGCGAGCATCTCCCCCGCGGCGACGATCTGCTTGCCGTGCGCCTTCGTCACCGGACGGTAGCCGAGCAGTTCGACCTTCGGCGGCCAGATGAACGGCGCTGACTTCTGCTGCGCATCCTTGGTGATGTCGACGAGCACCGGGCCGGGGCGGCCGGTGGTGGCGATCTCGACGGCGGCGGCGAGCACGCCGGGCACATCTTCGGGCTTGGTCACCAGGAACGAGTGCTTGGTGATCGGCATCGTGATGCCGACGATGTCGACCTCCTGGAACGCATCCGTTCCCATCGAGGTCGAGAACACCTGGCCGGTGATCGCGAGCAACGGCACCGAGTCCATGTAGGCGTCGGCGATCGCCGTCACCAGGTTGGTGGCGCCGGGGCCCGAGGTGGCGATGCAGACGCCGAGCTTGCCGGAGGCGGAGGCGTAGCCTTCGGCCGCGTGCCCGGCACCCTGTTCGTGACGCACCAGGATGTGGCGAATCGCGGTGGAGGCCATCAGCTCGTCGTAGAAGGGCATGATGGCGCCGCCGGGGAGGCCGAAGACGTCGGTGATGCCGAGCTTTTCGAGCGAGGCGAGGATCTGCCCCGAGCCGGTGAGCTCGGGTGGGCCGGCCTTGCCCGGCGTTGCCGGGGCCGGTGCGGAATCCGCAGTCATGGATGAGGTCCTTCGAAAAGTGTCTGATCGATCCGCCGGCCGGCAGATCGGGAGCGCAAGCTACCCGGTGACCGCGCCTTCCGCAGCGGAATGCACGAGCTTCGAGTACTTCGCGAGAACGCCACGGGTATAGCGCGGAGGAAGCGGAGCCCAGCCGTCACGGCGGGCTGCCAGCTCGGCCTCGTCGACCAGTAGGTCAATGGACCGGGCGGCGATATCGACCCGTATCAGATCACCGTCGCGCACGAAGGCGATCGGACCTGCGTCCACCGCTTCGGGAGCGACGTGGCCGATGCACAGGCCGGTTGTGCCGCCTGAGAATCTGCCGTCGGTCAAGAGTAGTACATCTTTTCCGAGGCCTGCCCCCTTGATGGCGGCCGTGATGGCGAGCATCTCACGCATCCCGGGGCCGCCCTTGGGGCCTTCGAAGCGGATGACGACGACATCTCCCGCGGTGATCTCACCGTTGGTGAGCGCATCCATCGCGGCGCGTTCGCGCTCGAAGACGCGGGCGGGGCCTTCGAAGGTTTCGGCGTCGAAGCCGGCGGTCTTGACGACCGCGCCTTCGGGGGCGAGCGATCCGTGGAGGATCGTGAGGCCGCCGGTGGCGTGGATCGGGTTGTCGAGCGCGCGCAGCACCTTGCCGTCGAGGGGTTCGATGTCCATCTCGGCGAGGTTTTCGGCGAGGGTCTTGCCGGTGACGGTGAGGGCGTCGCCGTGCATGAGTCCGGCATCGAGGAGGGCCTTCATGAGCGTCGGCAGGCCGCCGTGGCGGTCGACGTCGTTCATGACGTACTGGCCGAAGGGCTTCAGGTCGCCGATGTGCGGAACCTGGGAGCCAATGCGGTTGAAGTCGTCGAGGGTCAGCTCGACCTCGGCCTCGTGCGCGATCGCGAGCAGGTGCAGGACGATGTTGGTCGAGCCTCCGAGCGCCATGCCGACGGCGATCGCGTTCTCGAACGCCTCCTTGGTGAGGATGTCGCGCGCGGTGATGCCGAGGCGCAGCAGGTTGGTGACGGCCTCGCCGGAGCGGTGCGCGAAGTAGTCGCGGCGCGCGTCGGCGGCGGCGGGGCTCGCGCTGCCGGGAAGCGAGAGGCCGAGCGCCTCGGCGACGGAGGCCATCGTGTTGGCGGTGTACATGCCGCCGCAGGCACCTTCGCCGGGCGCGAAGGCGCACTCGATGCGTTTGGCGTCGGCTTCGCTCATCTTGCCGGCCTTGACCGCGCCGACCGCCTCGAAGGAGTCGATGATGGTGATGTCTTTCTCGGTGCCGTCCGAGAGCTTCACCCAGCCGGGCGCGATCGACCCGGCGTAGAGGAACACGGATGCCAGGTCGAGCCGGGCGGCCGCCATCAGCATGCCGGGGATCGACTTGTCGCACCCGGCGAGCAGCACGGAGCCGTCGAGCCGTTCGGCCTGCATGACCGTCTCGACGCTGTCGGCGATGACCTCACGCGAAACGAGCGAGAAGTGCATCCCCTCGTGGCCCATCGAGATGCCGTCGGAGACGGAGACGGTGCCGAACTGCAGCGGATAGCCGCCGCCGGAGTGCACGCCCTCTTTGGCCGCCTGCGCGAGGCGGGCGAGGCTCAGGTTGCACGGGGTGATCTCGTTCCACGAGCTCGCAATCCCGATCTGCGACTTGTCCCAGTCGGCGTCGCCCATGCCGACGGCGCGCAGCATGCCGCGACTCGTCGTGGCTTCGATGCCGTCGGTGACGGTGCGTGAACGGGGCTTGTGATCGATTGCGGGCACGCCCGAATCGGCTGGTGTTTCCGGCATGTGTCGAGGGTATCGCGTTGCGGGGCTTCGCATCGCGCGCCCGCTCACTCGCCGCGCGACTCCCGTTCCTCGGCGCGCGAGACGTCGTCGACGAGTTCGTCGCGCATCAGCAGGTCGCGGCGCACGTTGCGGGTGCGGTAGCCGGCGCGGCCGATCATGTGCGCCGCGACGGGCGCGGTGAACAGTTGGAAGATGACGATCGGCACGAGCGCGAGCAGCGTCGCCCAGGTGCGGGTGGCGAGTGCGATCGCGATGATCACGAGGATGAGGCCGAGGATCTGCGGTTTCGTTCCCGCGTGCAGGCGGCTGAGCGAATCCGGGAAACGCAGCAGGCCGACGGCGGCGCCGAGGGAGAGCAGCGAGGCGAGCACGAGGCAGACGCCCGCCGTCAGATCGAGCACGAGGTCGAGGTCGATCATCGGTCTGCCTCCGTCCGTTCCGCGGGTTGCTGCTCGCTCGGGCGCTGCGAGACGAAGCGCGAGACCGCGATGGTGGCGATGCTCGCCGAGACGGCGATGACGAGCATGACGACGAGGTTGCGAGTGTGGCCGGAGACGACCATTTCGGCGCCGACGACGAGCAGCACGATCGTCAAGAGCACGTCGGCGGCGATCATGCGGTCGAGCACGGTCGGACCGAGCACGACGCGGATCACGGCGAGGAGGGCCGAAAGCGCGAAGATCGCGCCCGCGATGGTGAGGAGAACGGTCATGAGGCGCGGCACCTCTCGAGGTCATCCCGCGATCCGACGGCGCGCACCAGTCGGGCCTCGGTTGCGAGGACGGTGCGGCGCGCGCGATCCAGGTCGCGCTGGGTGCGAGCACCCAGCACGTGCACGAACAGCGCCGCCCGGTCGCGATCGATCTCGATCACGAGGGAGCCGGGCACGAGCGAGATCGCGGTGGCGGTGAGGGTCACGACGAAGTCGGAGTGCGAGCGCAGGTCGACCTCGATGATCGCGTTGCTGCGGATCGGCGGACCGAACGCGCGCGCGGCAACCGCGAACGAGGCGAGGAAGAGCTCGCCGCCGAAGTGCGCGAGGAAGACGAGCAACCAGAAGGGGTTGAAGCGACCGGAGAGTTCAACCGGGGGCAGGTAGAAGAACTGGGTGGCGGCCACCGCGACGAGCACGCCGCTGACGAAGCTGAGCCACGACACGGTGCCCCACAGCAGCATCCAGAGCACGACGAGGGTCACCAGGAGCGGGAGCTGCTGGAGCAAGCGGAAGCGCACCGCGCGGCGCGTCACCGGGTGGTCGGTCAGTTCCTCGGGCTCACTCATCGAAACCCTCCGGGAAGACGGCATCCTGGTAGAACGAACCTTCGAGGTTCTGGCCGGCTCGCGCGCTCAGGTCGTAGAGCGGACCAGCGAACACGGTCAGCGCGAGGCCGACGCCGACCATCGCGATGGTGACGCCGGTCATGATGCGCGGCGTCTTCGCCGCGACCGGGGCGGTGATGACCGCTCCCGTCGGGGCCGCGGTGTCGTCGACCGCGACGACGGAGCCGATTCCCTCGGGCGCGGGCCGCCAGAAGGCTGCATTCCAGACTCGAATGAGCGCGTACAGGGTCAGCAGCGAGACGAGTGCGCCGGCGGCGACGCCGACGAGCGCGAGCGGTTCGCCGGACTCGACAGCCGCCGTGAACAGCCCGATCTTGCCGAGGAACCCCGAGAACGGCGGGATGCCGCCCAGATTGAGGGCGGGGATGAGGAAGATCCCGGCGACGAGCGGCGACACGGCGAGGAGCCCGCCGAGCTTCGGAAGCGCCGTGCTGCCGGCCAGGCGCTCGATGAGGCCCGCGGCCAGGAAGAGCGTCGTCTGCACGACGATGTGGTGCACGACGTAGTAGATCGTCGCGGTCGTGCCGGCCACGGATCCGAGACCGATCCCGAGGATCATGTAGCCGATGTGACTGACGAGCGTGAAGCTCAGCAGTCGCTTGATGTCGCTTTGCGCCACCGCACCGAGCACACCGACGACCATCGTGATGGTCGCGACCGCCAGCAGCACCGGGTTCAGTTCCGGACCGGGGAACAGCAGCGTCTCGGTGCGGATGATGGCATACACGCCGACCTTGGTCAGCAGTCCCGCGAACACCGCGGTGACCGGCGCGGGTGCCGTCGGGTAGGAGTCCGGCAGCCAGAACGACAGGGGGAACACGGCCGCCTTGATGCCGAAGCCGAGCAGCAACATGACGTGCAGCAGGATCTGCACGTCGGTCGGGATGGCGTCCAGCCGATCCGCGATCTGAGCCATGTTGACGGTGCCGGTGGCCCCGTAGATCATCGCGATCGAGCCGAGGAACAGCGCCGAGGAGACCAGACTCACGACGATGTAGGTGGTGCCGGCGCGAATGCGCTCGGTCGTTCCGCCGATCGTGATGAGCACGTAGCTGGAGACCAGCAACACCTCGAAGCCGACGTAGAGGTTGAACAGGTCGCCCGCGATGAACGCGATCGCCACCCCCGCCGCCAGGATCAGATAGGTCGGGTAGTAGATCGTGACGGGGGTCTCGGCGTCGCCGTCGGCGAGACCCTGCCCGACCGAGAACAGCAGCACCGCGAGCAGCACGATGGCCGAGATCGCCAGTAGCAGCGCCGCCAGCCGATCGACGACGAGCACGATGCCGTACGGCGCGGCCCACCCGCCGACCTCCATGACGAGCGGCCCGGTGGTGTCCGCCGCGATGAGCATGACGAGGCTGACGGCGAGCATGCCGACGAGCGCGAGCACCGCGAGCACGCGCTGGGCACGCGCGCGTCGACCGAGCGCGAGGGCGGCGCCGGCGCCGATGAGCGGCAGCAGCACGACGAGCGGAACGAGCGCAACGGGCGCGGTCATCGCGTCACCTCCGCATCGGCGGCGGGCGGAGTCTCGGGCTCGTCGTCGCCGAACTCGCTCGCGTCCTCCGCGACGTCGTCGCTGTACTCGGTCTGCTCCCCCGCCGTCGACGCGGTGCCCGCGCGCATCGCCAGGTCGTCGGCGTCGTCGGAGAGCGTGTCGGCGCGCGACAACAACCACGAGCGATAGATGAGCGCGAGCAGGAACGCCGAGACGGCGAAGGTGATCACGATCGCGGTGAGGATGAGTGCCTGCGGCAGCGGATCACTCATCGCCTCGGTGCTGGTCTCGTCGTAGATCGGCGCGGCTCCGGGGCGTCCGGCCACGATCAGGATGAGCAGGTTGGTCGCGTTGCCGACCAGCAGGAAGCCGAACAGCACGCGCGTCATGCTGCGCTCGAGCAGCAGATAGACACCGCAGGCGTACAGCGCCGCCATCACGACGAGCAGCACGATCGAGACGCTCATCCCTGCACCTCCCCGCTCGCGCTCCGGCTCGCGGCGCCCGCTTCGGCGTCTTCGCTTTGGCGGTCAACCTCCGCGCCGAGGCTGCGCAGCACGTCGAGCGCGAGGCCGACGACGACGAGGTAGACGCCGATGTCGAAGAACATCGAGGTGACCAGGTCGATCTCGCCGAAGACCCCGAGCGAGAGCGTGACCCAGGTCGAGGTGAGCGCGTCGACGCCGAAGAACAGCGGGAGGACGGCGGTCGCCGCCGCGGTGAGCAGTCCCACGCCGAGGATGACGCCCGCATCGAACGGCGCGGCGGCGCCGAGCTCCCGGCGCCCGCCCGCGAGGTAGCGCGCGGTGAGGGCGAGGCCGACGACGAGGCCGCCCGCGAATCCGCCCCCGGGCGCGTTGTGTCCGACCAGCAGGAGGTACACCGAGACGACGATGAGCGCGTGGAAGATCAGCCGGACGACGACCTCCAAGAGGATCGACCGGTTCTCGGGCGACAGGGTGCGCCCGGCCAGCAGCCACGAGCCGCGGGCGACGGGGACGTGCAGCGGGGTGTCCTGTTGGGCGCGGCGCTGGCGCATCGACGCGCGCGCCGCGCGGCGGCCGACGCGCGGCAGGTCGTCGCGCCGCGAACTGACGAAGATCAGGCTCGCGACGCCGGTGGCGGCGGCGATCACGACCGACAGCTCACCGAGCGTGTCCCAGGCGCGGATGTCGACAAGCGCCACATTGACGACGTTGCGACCGTGGCCCTGCTCGTAGGCGAGCTCCGGCCAGGCGAGCGAGATGGGTTCGTCAACGCGCGCGCCCGTCGCGACGATCGCTACCGCCGCCATCGCGAGGCCGACCGTGATGCCGAGCAGCGCGCGCGGCAGCCGCTTCGTGCTGCCGTTGTGCTCGCCGAGGCGTGCCGGCAATCGACGGAGCACGAGCACGAAGGCGACGAGCGTGACCACCTCGACGAGCAGTTGGGTGAGCGCCAGATCGGGGGCACCCTGGGTGGCGAAGATCGCCGCCATGCCGGTGCCGGTCACCCCGACGAGGATCGCTCCGGCGAAGCGCTTCTGGGCGCGCGCCGCGGCGATCGCCCCGATCACCATGACGAGCCCGGCGGCGAACTGCACGGGCCCCTGCGCGAGCTCCCAGTTCTGCGTCCAGGTCTCGACGTTGACGAGCGCGGCGGCGAGCGCGAGCGCCACGACGAGGTAGATCACGCCGAGGTAGAACGGCAGCGATCCGCGCTGAAGCTGGGCCGTGACCCACGCCGCCACCCGGTCGGTGGCGCCCACGATCGCGCGATAGGCGCGCTCCCCGAGCGGGGCGCGCGGGTCGCGCTCCTCGCGACGGCGCAGTAGCACCACGAGCAGGAGGCCGAGCGCGATGCTGATGCCGGAGGCGACGAGCGGCAGGCCGAGCCCGTGCCAGAACTCGACGTGCGGCGCCTCGGCGGCATCCGCGTAGCCGGCGATGCTCGCCGTGGCGAGCGGGTCGAGCAGCGCGGCGAACGGGCCGAGCACGACGGTCGCGACGACGAGCACGACAACGGGCACCCCGAGGTAGCCGCGCTCGGAGGTGCTCGGCGTGCGAATCGTGCGCACGGCGGCGGTCTCGCGGACGACGAGGCGGTCGGGGCGCTTGTCACCGAATGCCCCCCAGACGAAGCGGATGCCGTAGGCGAGCGTCAGCACGGCGCCGGCCACGAGCGCGACGAGCACGAGCCACGCCCCCGCGTCACCGCCCTCGGCGACGGCGAGCACGGCGGCGAACACGGCCTCTTTCGCGACGAAACCGAACAACGGCGGCAGCCCCGCCATCGAGGCGACCGCGAGGATCGCGGCGACCGCGAGCACCGGCGAGCGACGGCCGAGGCCGGTGATCTCGCGCAGGTCGCGCGTGCCCATCCGGTGGTCGACGATCCCGACGATCAGGAAGAGCGCCGACTTGAACAACGCGTGCGCCAGAAGCAGCACGACTCCGGCCAGGGCCGCCTCCGCCGTGCCGAACCCGGCGATCGCGATGAGCATGCCGAGCTGGCTCACGGTGCCGTGAGCGAGGACCTGCTTGAGGTCCGTCTGCCGCAGCGCCTGGATTCCCCCGAGCAGCAGGGTCACCAGTCCGAGTGAGACGAGCACCTCGCTCCAGCCGGGAGTGGCGGCGAAGCCCGGGCTCAGCCGGAGGACGAGATAGATGCCCGCCTTCACCATGGCGGCGGCGTGCAGGTAGGCGCTCACCGGGGTCGGCGCGGCCATCGCACCGGGTAGCCAGAAGTGGAATGGGAAGATCGCTGACTTCGACAGCGCCCCGACGAGCACCAGCAGGATCGCGGCGGTGACGACCGGTCCGCTCGGGGCCTGGGCGATCAGCTCCCGCAGCGACGTGGTTCCCGCCTCGACGACGAGCAGCACGAAGCCGACGAGCATGACGAGCCCGCCGAGCGTCGTCACGAGCAGTGCCTGAAGCGCCCCGCTTCGGCTGGCGCGCTTGTGGTGCGAGTGACCGATCAACAGGTACGAGAAGACGCTGGTCGCCTCCCAGAAGACGAACAGCAGAAACACGTCGTCGGCGAGCACGAGGCCGTACATGGCGCCCGCGAACGCCATGAACGTGCCCGCGAAGGCCCCGATCCGGGCGTCGTCGCCGGGGAAGTAGCGGGTGCAGTAGAGCAGAACGAGCGCGCCGACGCCCGTCACGACGAGCGCGAGCAGCAGACCCAGCGGATCCATCACGAACGAGAGGCTCAGATCGAGCTGCCCGATCCAGACCGTCGACTCGGCGAAGATCCGGCCCCCGGCCACCTCGGGGGCGAGGGCGAGGGCGTGGACGAAACCGGCGGCCGCGACGAGGGCCGCGAGCGGGAAGACGCCCCGCCCGATCCAACGCGACAGGGCCGGCAGCACCACTGCCGCGACGACGAATGCGAGAAAGATGGTGAGCATCTCGTCCCTCCCGCGTCGCCGATTTCCAGGTTACTGAGAGGAAGCTGGGAACACGCGCACAGCCGACGTGCTCACGCTCCGGCCTCCGCGCGCAGCGACGCGAGCGCGTCGAGCACCTGCGCCACCTCGTCGGGGCCGTCGACGCGGAACGACGCGGCGGTGTCGCCGCCGCCGCTCTTGAGCCCGACGTCGCCCGCGTGCAGCACGCGAAAGGCGTCTTCGTCGGTGACGTCGTCGCCCGCGAAGAAGACCGCGTCGGCGTGCGTGTAGCGACGGAGGTGCTCGACCGCCTCGCCCTTGTTCGCCGAGCGCACCGAGAACTCGAGCACGTTCTTGCCGCCGCGCACCGTGAGCCCCTCGAGTCGCTCCTCCGCACGGGCGCGCGTCTCGCGCTGGGCGCGCTCCGCATCCTCGGGCGTCGCAAGCCGACTGTGCACCGCGAATCCGGCTGGCTTGTGTTCGAGCCAGACCTGATCGATGTCGGCGACCACCGACTCGAGCACGTCGTGCAGAATCTGCACGCGTTCGAGTTCGTGCGGCTCCAGCGGGTCGCCGTCGCCGTCCGCGTCCAAGCGGTACTCGACCCCGTGCGAGCCGACCAGCAGGGTCTCGGGGGTCGCCTGGGTCACGTGCTGCAGACTCCCAAGCGCGCGACCCGAGATGAACGCCACGCGCGTCTCGGGCAGCGCGAGCAGGCGCGTGACGGCCGCCTGGGCGGCCGGGATCGCGCGGGCGTCTTCGGGCGCATCGACCTCCGGTGCCAGCGTGCCGTCGAAGTCGAGAGCGACGAGCAGGCGCGGCACGGCGGCAACCGAACGCAGCGCCTCGATGAGCGCGGGAGGCAGCTCGGCGGTCACGAAGCCGCGACCTCGGCCGCGACCTGGGCGGGGCCGACGTCCGCAGCGTCGCGCCCCTTGGTCGCCTCCAGCACCCGCAAGAACTTCGCCGACCAGTTGGCGACGTCGTTCTCGTTGACGCGCCGACGCATGGCGCGCATCCGCTTGCGACGGTCGGCCCGCGGCATCGCGGCGGCCCGAAGGATGGTGTCTTTCAAGCCCTCGATGTCGTGCGGGTTGACCAGCAGCGCGCTCTTCAACTCGTCGGCGGCGCCCGCGAACTCGCTCAGCACGAGCACGCCGTCCTCGTCCTTGCGGGCGGCCACGTACTCCTTGGCCACCAGGTTCATCCCGTCGCGCAGCGCCGTGACGAGCATGACGTCGGCGGCGAGGTAGAGCGCGGCCATCTCCTCGCGCGGATACCCGTGGTAGAGGTAGTGGATCGGCTGGTGGCTGATCGTGCCGTAGTCGCCGTTGATGCGGCCCACCATGAGCTCGATCTCGTCGCGCAACTGCATGTAGGCCTCGACGCGCTCGCGGCTCGGGCTCGCGACCTGCACGAGCGCGACCTCCTCGACCGACATGCGCTGTTCGCCGAGCAGTTCGCCGAAGGCCTTCATCCGATGCCGGATGCCCTTGGTGTAGTCGAGCCGGTCGACGCCGAGCATGATCGTCGTCGGGTTGCCGAGGTCGCGACGAATCTGGGCGGCGCGCTCTTGCACCTCGGGACGCTGCGCGAGGTCTTCGAAGGACTTCGCATCGATCGAAATGGGGAACGCCTTCGCGATCACCTGGCGCTTGTCGCCGTCGTCGGTGCGCGGCACCTCGATCGAGGTCGAGCTCGTCTTGTAGGCGTAGAGGCGGCGCACGGCGCGGGTGAAGTTGCCGGCATCCGCCACCCGCTGGAAGCCGATCACGTCGGCACCGAGCAGGCCTTCAATGATCTGCTTGCGCCACGGCAACTGGGAGTAGATGCCATATGCAGGGAACGGAATGTGGTTGAAGAATCCGATCGTGAGATCCGGGCGCAGCTCCCGTAGCATCCGCGGGACCAGCTGAAGCTGGTAATCCTGCACCCAGACCGTCGCGCCCTCGGCCGATACCTTCGCGGTGGCCTCGGCGAAGCGCCGGTTGACGTGCACGTAGCGATCCCACCACTCGCGGTGATAGCTCGGCTGCGCGATCACATCGTGGTAGAGCGGCCAGATCGTGTCGTTGCTGAAGCCCTCGTAGTAGAGCTCGATGTCGGTCACCGACAGCGGCACCGGCACGATGCGAATGCCGTCGTTGTCGAAGGGCGACAGCTCCAGATCGGGCTGACCGGCCCACCCCACCCAGGCGCCATCGGCGGCGCGCATGACCGGCTCCAGGGCCGTCACCAGCCCGCCGGGCGACTGCCTCCAGGTCGTCGCCCCCGACTCGTCGACGACGCGGTCAACGGGGAGACGGTTCGAGACGACAACAAAGGAATACAGTTCATCGTCCATGTCGATACGGTATCAGCCGGTCCTCGGGCAGAACCCGAGAAGTCCCCGCATCTGACGGCCCGCGGGCGACGGAAGGATTTGCACGCGCGACACATTCACGACATCTGGCGTCGATACCGTCGTGCCATGATCGCGATCGGAATGAGCACCTCGTGCGTGTTCCCGCTGGGTGTCGAACAGGCGTTCCGGCTGGCGCGTCTCGCCGGGTTCGACGGCATCGAGATCATGGTCACGAGCGACGCCGTCACGCGGGATGCCTCCGCGCTGCGCGCGCTCAGCGAGCGCTACGAGCTCCCGATTCTCTCGATCCATGCCCCGGTGCTGCTGCTGACGCCGTTCGTGTGGAGCCGCGATCCGAAGGTCAAGCTGCAACGGTCGGCGGAGCTGGCGGCCGAGCTGGGCGCCCCGAGCGTGGTCGTGCATCCGCCCTTTCGCTGGCAGTCCGACTACGCGACGAACTTCGAGCGGATCGTGCGGGAGACCGCGGCTGAGTCGGGCGTGGAGATCGCGGTCGAGAACATGTTCCCGTGGCGGATCGCCGGGCGTCAGCTCACCGCCTACGCGCCGAGTCCCGATCCGCTCGACCTCGACGTCGACGCCATGACCCTCGACTTCTCGCACGCCTCGCTCGCCGGGCGCGACTCGCTCGAGATGGCGATGGCGATGGGGGATCGCCTGCGCCACCTGCACCTGTGCGACGGACGCAGCTCCGTCGACGACGGGATGATCTTCGACGAGCACCTGCTCCCCGGGCGCGGAACTCAGCCGGTCGCCGAGACGCTCGACTGGCTCGCCAGCACCAACTGGTCGGGATCGGTCGTCGCCGAGATCAAGCCGGCGAAGTCGACCAGCGATGCCAAGCGTCTCGCGCAACTCGTCGAGACGGTCGCGTTCGCGAAGCGGCATGTGGGTCAGGAGCACGCCGTCCGCGAGCCGCTGCCGACCCGGACCGCCGCGGCCAACCGGCTCGCACGTCGCGTCCGAGCCTGAATCGCTCCTGAGCATTCGGTGAGAACGGCGGCCGCGCGAGGGTGCGGTCGCGATAGCGTGGCAACAGTCTTCTGGAGGTGTCGATGCGCAAGTTCATCTTCAACACGAGTGTGTTGAGTTCCGTCTTCGGTGCCGTGGGCATCGCCAAGCAGACGAAAGAGGGCCCGCGCGACTGGCGGCTGATCCTGATGTGGATCAGCTGGGCCATTACCGTGGCGATTGCGGTGGGCACGGTCGTCGAGCAGAGCCGCGAGCACGAACTCGACGAGTACTAGGCCCCCTCCGCACGGCCTCTCCCCGCAGACCACTCGGCGATGAGGCCACAGCGAAACCTCAGACACATCTCAGTGTCGCTTGCTAGCGTCACCCCTCGCCCATGGCTTCTTTCTTCCGTCCCCACGTCGCCGCGCGCGTCGAGCGTCACGCTCCGCGGACCGGTCACCGCCTGCACCTCGTGCTCGCGCCCATTGCGGCGCTGCTGGGGCTCGCGTTCGTGGTCGTCAGCGCGCCGCCCGCACCGGCGACCGACGCGGAACTGATCGCCGCCTACAACGACCGCTGGGGGCAGTCGCTCACGGTGCCGGCGACGGTGGAGACGCCGGAGATCGTCCGCGACAGCTACGACGCGACGCCCGGCATCGAGACCCTCAAGGCCAGCGGCACCAACTACGACTGGGCGACCATGGTGCTGCTCTTCGCCGACTTCCCGGTCACCGAGGACAGCGTCACCGTGATCACCCGGTGGATGCGTCAAGAGAACTACGTCGACAACTGGTGGTTGCGCAACAACCCGCTCAACAACGGCTGGGGCGCCGAGGGCGGGACCTTCCTCGGCGGCAATCCCGACCTCGTCGACGCCGCGCAGGACGTCGCGAACGCGCTCACCACCTACGCAGGCTATGCGGGGATGCGCGCCGCCTTCGAACGCGGGGCGCCGGCCGCCGAGATCGAGAACGAGATCTGGTTCGGCCCGTGGGCGACCGGCCACTACAACGACGGTGCGCACTGGAGCTACGTCGAGGTGCCCGTGATCACCGCTCCGGCGAGCGCCTGGGGCTGATCACCCCCGGCCGAGCCGCGTCGTAGAGTGCGAGCGTGACTTCTGACTCTCGCACGCCGCAGGTTCGCCGCCTCGTTCGCCGCACCGGGGTGATCGCCCTCGCCCTCGGCGCTGCGGCGCTCGTGGGCGCGGTCGTCTGGGCCGCCAACCCGATGCCCGCCGAACCCGCCCCGCTGGCTGCCGTCGCGGCGGATACGTCGCTCACCGTGGTCGACGGCGACGGCGTGATCGTTCTCGAACCGGCCGATCCGACCGGCGCCGGGCTCCTGTTCTTCCCCGGCGCGCGTGTGGCGCCCGCCGCCTACGAGTCGAAGCTGTCGGCGCTCACCGACGCGGGGATCACGGTCGTGATCGCCGAGGTGCCGCTGAACTTCGCGATCCTCGAAACCCGCGACCTCGCGACCTTCACCGGCGCGGCCCCGACCGTCGACACCTGGTATCTGGGCGGGCACTCCCTCGGCGGCGTGCGCGCCTGCCAGTACGCGGGCGACAACCTCGACGAGGTGGCGGGGCTGATCCTCTTCGGCTCCTACTGCGCCACCGACCTGGCCGCAACCGGCCTGAGCGTTCTGAGCCTCTCAGGCGAGAACGACCTGCTCAGCACCGCCGAGAAGATCGCCGACGCCGCGCACCTGCTGCCGGCCGACACCGTGTTCGTCGAGATTCCGGGCGCTACCCACGCGCAGTTCGGCGACTACGGGGAGCAGCCCGGCGACGGCGTCACCACGACGACGGATGCGGCGGTGCGCACGGCGATCGCCGCGGCCGTGGCGTCGCTTCTCGGCGTTGCCTCCTGAGGCGTCACACCACCCGCGCGGTGCCCGCGGGCTCGGCACGACGTCGCTGAGGAGCACGCGTCGCGGCACGAAAAAACCCCGGCAGCTGGCGAGAGCGAACCGGGGCTTTCGTACACCCCCCGGGACTTGAACCCGGAACCCACTGATTAAGAGTCAGTTGCTCTGCCAATTGAGCTAGAGGTGCGCAATCCGGTAAGACCGGACCGAGGGACTACGATAGCACCTCCGGGACGGCCTCGCGAACAGACCGTTCCTCAGCACCGAAAGGCCCCCGTGACCGCACCGCACCGCCTCGAATCCGGCACCCCCGCCCCCGATTTCACCCTCACCGACCACGAGGGCACCAGCGTCACCCTGAGTGCGCTGCGCGGACAGAAGACGATCCTCTACTTCTACGGCGAGGCGATGACCCCGGGGTGCACGACGCAGGCCTGCGACTTCCGTGACAGCCTCGGCGAGCTGGCGGCCGCCGGCTACCGGGTGCTCGGAATCTCGCGAGATGCGGTCGCCAAGTTGGAGCGCTTCGCACGCGAAGAGCGTCTGACCTTCCCGCTGCTGAGCGACCCCGATCACGCGGTGCACGACCTCTACGGCACCTTCGGCGAGAAGCAGCTTTACGGCAAGACGGTCATCGGGGCGATCCGCTCCACCTTCGTGCTCGACGAGGCGGGCATCATCGAGCTCGCGCTCTACAACGTCAAGGCCACCGGCCACGTCACCATGCTGCGCAAGAAGCTCGGCCTCGCCGCGTAGCACGACGCCCGCCGAGCGCGAGGCCCGCTAGCCTCGCGGCGCGACCCAGCGGCCGACGACGGCCGAGAGCAGCAGGACGAACGCGAGCGCCGAGGCGATCACGAGCGGCCACCCCAAGCTCGGCTGGGCGAACGCGCCCTGCAGCGCTCCCACGCCGACGGCGAACTGCAGCACCTGCCAGACGATCGCCGCCGAACGGCTCCAGCCCGACCCGCGCCACATGCCGACGAGGATCGCTCCGACCCAGATCGCGGCCAACGCCACGACGACCGTGAGCGCGATCGCGGAGGAGAGCGAATCGGCTTGGTCGACAAGCAATTCGAACACCAGAAACACGGTGTAGCCCGCCACGAGAGCGAACTCCGCCAGCAGGATAGACAGAACAGTCCAGACAGCGGCCGGACGAGGTCGAGAACTCACAGGGTCATCCCATTCAAAACTATTGATTCCACGTTACATCTGTGTAAACCTTGTCCACGGTTGATGTGACGCCGACATCGAGGTTGGCGAGTCCCGAAATCCCACCCCCATTGCCTTTTCGGTCACTCTCGACCGCGCGCACGCGTGGGTCTCTACCAAGACTCGTTGTGCGACTGCGTCCAGCACCATCTCGAAGGAGCACCATTATGGATTGGCGTGACAAAGCCGCCTGTCTGACCGTTGACCCGGAACTGTTCTTCCCGGTCGGCAACACCGGACCCGCCGTCGACCAGATCGACAAGGCGAAGGCGGTGTGCGGTCGGTGCACCGTCACGGAGATGTGCCTGCAGTACGCCCTCGAGACCAACCAGGACTCGGGCGTCTGGGGTGGTCTCAGCGAAGACGAGCGTCGCGCCCTCAAGCGCCGCGCCGCCCGCGCCCGCCGCGCCTCCTGAGGCGCCCTCACGCCGCACCGGCTAGCGCTCGGCGCGCAGCCATTGCAGCGGAACCTTGATCGTCACTTCGGTTCCCTCCCCCTCCAGGGTGTGCCAGTCGATCGTGCCGCCCAATTCGCCCTGAATCAGCGTGCGCACGATCTGTGTGCCGAGGCCCGCGCCGACCTTGCCCTCGGCGAGTCCGACGCCGTCGTCGCGCACGCGCACGCTCAGTTCGCCGTCCTGTCGGCGCGCCGAGATCTCGACCTCGCCGTCGCGACCGGCCAGACCGTGCTCGACCGCGTTCGTCACCAGTTCGGTGAGCGCGAGCGAGAGCGGTGTCGCATACTCGCTCGGCAGGATGCCGAAGGAGCCGGTCTTCTTCGGCCGGACCGTCGTGTTGTGCGTCGAGGCGACCTCGGCCACCAGTTGCAGCACCCGATCGAAGACGTCGTCGAAGTCGACGTTCTGATCGAGGCCGCCCGAGAGCGTGTCGTGCACAACCGCGATCGCCGCGACGCGGCGCATCGCCTGGGTGAGCGCCTCGCGCGAGGCGTCACTGTGCGCACGCCGGGCCTGGATGCGCAGGAGGCTCGCCACGGTCTGCAGGTTGTTCTTCACCCGGTGGTGGATCTCGCGAATCGTCGCGTCCTTGGTGATCAGCTCCTGCTCCTGATGCCGCACCTCGGTCACGTCGCGCACCAACACGATCGCGCCCGTGCGGGTTCCCCGGTCGCGGATCGGAATCGTCCGCAGCGTCACGGTGACCCCGCGCGCCTCGATGTCGGCCCGCCACGGGGCGCGCCCGGTCACCACGAGCGGGAGGGACTCGTCCACCTCCAGGCGGCCGGCGAGGATCTGCGTCGTGACGTCGGCGAGCGACTCGCCCTCGAGTTCGCCCGAGAAGCCGGCGCGGTTGAACGCCGAGAGCGCATTGGGGCTCGCGAAGATGACAACGCCGCCTGGGTCGAGGCGGATCAGACCGTCGGCCGCGCGGGGGGCGCCGCGACGCGGGCCGGACGGAGCCGCCAGGTCGGGGAAGTCGCCGGAGGCGATCATGCCGAACAGGTCGTTGGCGCACTGGTTGAAGGTCAGTTCCTGACGCCCCGGGGTGCGCGCCTCGCTCAGGTTGCTGTGCCGCGTCAGCACCGCGATCGGCTGCTCGGTCGTCTGCGCTCCCGTCGGCGAGAGACGACGTAGCACCGGCACGGCGCGCACGCGCGTCGGCGTCTCCTCGTACCAGTCGGGGTTCGCCGTGTCGACGATCTTGCCCGTCGTGAAGGCCTCCGTCACCTGCGCGCGCCACTCCGGCTTGATCTGCTGCCCGACGATGTCGCGGTAGAAGATCGTGGCCGCGGAACTCGGCCGCGAGTGGGCGACCGCGAGGAAACCGTCGTCTTCGGTGGGCACCCACACGACGACATCGGCGAAAGCCAGATCGGCGATCAGCTGGCCGTCGCCGACGAGGAGCTGAAGCCACTCGGCGTCGGCCTCGGACGAACGTCCCTGCGACTGAACGAGGTCGGTGAGCGTCGACATGCTCTCAGGCTAGTCGCCTCTCCCGAGTGAAAAATCCGCGCCGGCCGGGACGCGCGGCCGCGGGGACCAGGATGCGCTCCTCGATCAGCGCACCGAGCGCCACCCGCGCCGCCGAGCGCGGCGCCGCCTCACCGAGGGGGCGCCCCGACAGCAGCGCGGCATCGAACCCGCGCGGATCCCACGGGATCAGCACCGGGTCGTCGATGCCCGCGAATCGCGCGAGCGACTGACGGATCTGCGCCTCCGGGTTGACGCCGATCGCCCCGGAGCGCACCTTGTTGACCACGACGGTGACGCGCTCCGGCGGGACGTGGTCGATCAGCTCCAGGTGGGCGCGCACAAGCCGGGTGAGTCCGATCGCGTCGGCGGCACCGACGAGGAGCACCCGGTCGGCGGCGCGCACCGTCGCCAGCGCCGCGGCGTTGCGTCGCGGCGCGTTCAGATCGCTCGAGATCTCTTCGTCGTGTTCGAGGCTCGAGGCGGTGTCGAGCACGAGCGTCGAGACCCACGAGCGGGCGGCGGCGATCGTCGCGGTCACCCGTTCGGCCGTCAACTCGGGCCAGCGGCTCGCGCGGCCGAGGCCCGTCAGCACCGACATGCCCCCGCGTGACAGCGGCACCCACTCGGCCACGCGGTCGAACTCGTCGCGCGTGAGCGCGTCGTTGCCTGCGAGGCGGCACGCAGCGGCGAAGCCGGGTGCCTCGTCGAGGAGCCCGAGCGAGGGGGCGATCGCGGCGGCGTGCGTGTCGGCATCCGCCAGACCCACGACTCCCCCGCGCGAGGCGAGTTCGGCGGCCAGCGCGACGGCGAGACTGGTGCGCCCGGGCGCCCCGGCCGGACCCCAGACGGCGATCACCTCGCCGCGCACCGGCGCCGCGGCGGTGTCGAGCGCGGCGGGCTCCGATTCAGCGGCGGGCGGCGGGGAGGCGGCGGGCGCATCCCACTCAAACGGCTCGGCGAGCGTGTCGATGACCCCCAGCTCAGCGGCGAGCCGTTGCTCCTCGCGCGACAACGCCACGACGATCAGCCTCACGCCGTGGTCGTCACAGGCCGCCACGAGCGCCGCGTCGAGATACTGCGGCTGCGCCACCGTCACGACCGCATCCGGGCGGAGCGCCGGGATGCGGGCCGCCAACTCGCTCGCGCCCGAGCAGCGCGCCACCACCCGCACACCGTGTCGCCGTGCCCCCGCATCCAGCCGCTGCTCCTCGGCGAGCGGGAGGCACAGCGCGACCCCGCCGCCGCGGGCCGCCGGCTCGGCGGGCTCGTTCACGGCGCCGTCCACGCCAGCCCCGCGGGAACCACCGCGAGATCGAGATCGTCGGCGATGGCCTGCAGGATGCGCGCGACGCGCGCGCGGGGCACCAACACTTCCACCGAGGCGCCGTCGGCCGAGGAGATGAACCCGTCGTTCTCGCGCACCTCGACGAGCACGGCATCGGCCACCAGCACCGCGGGCGGAGCCGCCAGACCGTCGGTCACCGCCGCGGCCATCCAGACGTCGACGCGGCTCCCCGGCTCCAGAGAGCTGCTGACCGGGGCGGCGAGCGTCAGCACGAGCGCGGTCGACCCGACGGCGCTCGCGTCGCCGAGGGCGGAAACCCCGACCAGCTCGCCCGCACGGATCGCCTCCGTCACCACGAGACCCTCCTCCGGCAGCTGGCCGACCGCGAGGTACAGCCCCTCCCCGCCGTCGAGGTCGACGCGCCGTTCGACGAGGTCGGCCGCGACGATCCGGTCGCCCGGCTGCAGCGCCACGCCCGCCGCGTAGACGCTCGATCGCTGGTCGAAAGCCGAGACGATTCCGACCACGCCCAACACCGACACGGCGACGAGCACGAGGCCGATGAACAATCGCGGGTCGGCGGCACGGCGGCGAGACTGGCTCGGCATCGAGGCTCCTCTCCTGGGGATCGACGCGGATCGGACTGTGCCATGCTGACCGCTCAGTCGGGCGCGCGCGGCAACTTATCCACATCACCGTCTGGGCCGGGGACGGCGCTGGATAATCGAGGCATGACGACGTCCGACACCCCTGACTTGGGTCGTTTTCTGACCCTCGCGGACACCGCCGAGATCCTCAACGTGTCGCCGCGCCAGGCCTACTCGCTGGTCCGTTCCGGCGAGTTGCCGGCGATTCAGATCGGCGCCCGAGGAGCGTGGCGAGTGGAACGCGCGATGCTCGACAGCTACATCGCGGCCAAGTACGAGGAGTCGCGGCATCTCGCGCGGTGGCGCCAGGCGAACTTCGCCGACGTCACCGAGTTGTTCGCTCCCGAGCGCACTCAGTAGCGGATCGCGGCGAGCTGCCCGAAGGGCACGAGCCGCACACCGCGCACCGCCGAGGACCGACGCGGGTCGGTCGGCTCGTGTTCGGCAAGGTCGAGGTGGTCGCGCGCGACACGATCGAGCGTGCCGAAGAAGGAGCCGGCGGGCGTCACCAGCTCGACGAGCACGCGTCGCCGGCACAGGTCGCGCGCCACGAAGGCGAGCCCGAGTCGCGCCGACAGCGACGCGGTCGGCGGGGCGGCCGGTTCGGCGGCGAGACCGAGCGCCAGCTGCGCGGCGCTCGGGCGCACGGCGGCGATCGCCGCGAGCGGGATCACGGCCGAGCGGCGCGGACCGACGTCACCCACCAGGTCTCCCGCGATCCAATCGCGCCCGAGCGCGCTCGCCCGCAGCGTCCACACCGCCCCCGTCACCACCTCGATCACGAGCGGCTCGCGGTCGGCGTGCTCCGGCTCCGCCATCGCGAGCACCCGGTCGCGCAGACTCAGCCGCGCGAGCCGAAGTCGTTCCTCTTCGGCCACCAGGTCGGTCTCTTCGGCGTCGAGCTCGTGCTCTAGCTGAGACTCGAGGTCGTCGAACAATCGGTCCCAGCGCATGGCGAGACGCTAATCCCGCACCCGCCCGTCGACGCCGGTTATCCACAATCGACAAAAACTCTAGACATGGCGTCGGGTGCGTGATTGAGTGTGCCTACCCCCGGATGGGGGTCACTGCCTGCTCCGATCTCCCGGGGAGTCACCGACAATGAGCGAAGTCGCGACCGATCACCTGCACTCCGACGCCGCCTTCCGCACGGCGCGCTCGCGATTCGATCCCGAAGACTTCTTCGGCCGCCAGCCGACGTCCACCACGTCCCTGCCCGACCCGGCCCCGCTGCTCGAAAACCTGACGCGCTGCGTCGTCGAGATTCTCGCCGGCGCCCGCGAACTCGAGCAGATCGCCCGCTGGGTCACCGACGACGTCTACCGCCATCTGCTCAAGCGCGTCGTGCTCTCCACGCGGGCGCGGCAAGCGCGCGGCGAGACCGCGGTGCGCCCGACCTTCGCGATCGGCGGCATGCGCGTCTGCGAACCGCGCGACGGCGTCATCGAAGCGACCGTGATCGTGCGCGGTCGCGCGCGCACGCGCGCCGTGGCGATCCGGCTCGAAGGCCTCGACCACCGCTGGCGCGCGTGCCTGGCCCACCGGTCGTCGCCTTCGATCTCGCCTCCACGCCATTGCTTCTCTATCAACCTGAGTGGCAAACGCTTTACATATATCGTGGCAAAATTCATCCGGATACACTTGGCACATGCTTGTGGACGTCTTAGTCCCTCTTCCGGTCAACTGTACATGTCTGTGTTCTCCCGAGCACTGTCTTTCTCTCAGCCGGGCCGCGACTTCGGACGACGAGGTGAGCACGGACGTTCTCTTGCGTATGGGGGCCTTGCCGTACTGATCTTCTCCCATCATCCCGAGTGCGCAGAAGTCGAACGTCACCTTTTCCACACCCGCCTGGTGCTGCAGCTGCTTCAGGGTCTCCAATCCCCACGAGCGGGCGGCAACTGGATGTTCAAAGACGAAATGTCTTTTGCCCTTGAGCTGCTCCATGCATAACTGCACGGCAAACGCGAGATGGGTCATGCCTTCCTCAATCTTTGCCCGTGCATTCCCAATCGTGCAGTGCGCATAGTTCCAGAACCACTGCGCCGCACTGAAGCAAGCAAAGGGCGGGCCGACGATCAATATGCCTGGTTGCTCTTCTTTTATCTTCTTAAGGACCTGACTCCGCTTGGCTGGGT
>NZ_CAJQNT010000014.1 GCF_905479755.1 uncultured Schumannella sp.
CCGCTACTTCTCCGAGCACTCCATGGCACTGCTGCTCACCGACCCCGAGGAGGTAGCGATCCCGGAACTGACCGCGGCATAATCCCAATCAGCTGATCTCGCACGGTGTTGAGAAACTCCACCAACCAGCGGGACGTCACCAACTTGTCCCAGTTGGAGAGAACAGTGGCGCTCATGCCGTCGAACTCTTTGCGTACAGCGATCAGGGCCGCGGCACCCAGTAGACCGATGAGGAATAGAAGTCCGCTCAGCAGCAACAACCCGCGTGGAACGATCTCACCCCATGCAATACTTTGCGTCACCCAAATGGTCGGTGCTAGCGCGAAGAGCAGGGCGATGAGGCCGAGCAGCGTGGTGAACAGCAGCTGCGCCCGAGAGAGCACCCGGTCCAGCGATGCCATCTGCGCATCAAGCTGAGTCGTCGCGACATCGATGACAGCCGCGAGACCGTCTCTGCTCCACCCCTTCAGAGAACCAGTCGTGCGCGGTGCCCGAAGCGCCACCGTTCGCCCGGTAAATAGTGCGCCAATGAAACGCGGAAACAGTGGCCAGTTGGCGTACGGGACTGCTGCACGGATAGGTGACAGGTTGTAGTCACGCCGCCAGTGCGACGGTCGTGTTCATGATGGTCTCGAACTCGATGGGCGTCAAACGGCCCAGGCGGGGTTGGCGTCGGCGGCGGTGGTAGGTCCGCTCGATCCAGGTCACGATCGCGATGCGCAGCTCATCGCGGGTGGTCCACGCGCGTCGGTCGAGGACGTTCTTCTGGAGCAGGGCGAAGAACGATTCCATGGCCGCGTTGTCCCCGCTGGAGCCGACTCTGCCCATGGACCCGACCATGCGGTGGCGGGTCAGAGCGCGCAGGAACTTCCGGCTTCGAAATTGGCTGCCTCTATCGCTGTGGACGACGCAGCCGGCAACGTCGCCGCGCATCGCGACGGCGTTCTCAAGGGCTTGGACGGCCAGCCGGGACTTCATCCTCGAGTCGATCGAGTAGCCCACGATCCGGCCGGAGAACACGTCCTTGATCGCGCAAAGGTAGAGCTTGCCTTCACTCGTCTTGTGCTCCGTGATGTCCGTGAGCCAGAGCTCGTTCGGCGCCTCCGCAGCGAACACATGCCGTGTCCTGCCGTCCTCGTCGATCACGGCGCAGAGGTCATCGTGGACGGGCGGTCCGGGGCGGCGGCCCTTGCCGCGCTTGGGCTTTCCGAACGCACTGAACCAGCCGTTGATCGACGCGATCCGCCACGCCGTCCGATCCGCCATCGCCTCACCCGCCTCCGCGGCTTCGTCGGCAAGCAGCCGATGCCCGAACTCCGGGTCGTCCTTGTGAGCGTCGAACAGCGCGTTCGCGCGGTATGCCTCCACCACCTCGCTGGGCGTGATGGGGTCCGCCAGCCACCGGTAGTAGGGCTGGCGAGAGAGCTTGAGCACCCGGCACGTCACCGTCACGGGTATCCCCGATTCGGCGAGCTCTTTCACGAGCGGGTAGAGCCTTTTCCCGGCAGGTTCGCCTGTGACAGGTACGCCGTCGCGCGGCGGAGGACCTCGTTCTCCTGCTCGAGAAGCCGGACCCGCTTACGCAGCTCGCGATTCTCCGCCGACTCCGTGCGCGTCACGCCTGGAGCGGCACCGCTTTCGACCTTCGAGCGCTGCAACCACTTCTGCAGGGTCATGGGGTGGACACCGAAGTCTTTCGCGATCTGCTCGATCGTCACTCCGGGCCCGCGGTTCCTCGCGACGCGGACGACGTCGTCACGGAACTCGGACGGGTAGGGCTTGGGCACAGCAACATCCTTCCAGGCCCACCCCTCGGGCAAGCCAGATCAGATGTCACCTATCCGTGCAGCAGTCCCAGGTGCGCGCCAACGGCCGCGACATCAGCAAGAAGATGCTCCACAAAGCGCAACAAGGCGGCACCGTCGGGCGCGCCAAGCTCGGCTACCTCAACGTGCGCAAGACCTTCGACGGGCGCCTCGTGAACACAATCGACATCGACCCTGAGCGCGCGCCGCTCATCAAGTGGGCGTTCGAGGCGTACGCGTCAGGCGACTACACGATCAATGAGTTGCACCGAGCCCTCGCTGATCAAGGCCTGAGGACACGTCCGTCGCGTCGCTGGCCAGCCAAGCCGGTCTCGCAAAGCCAGATATCGCAGATCCTGCACGACCCTTACTACGCGGGGGTCATCCGATACGTCGGCGAGCTCTTCCCCGGACGCCACGAGCCCCTGATTACGAAAGAACTGTTCCTTCGCGTGCAGGACGTCCTGTCCGAACGGGCGCAGCGGGGCCAGCGAGACGTCACGCATCACCACTACTTGAAGGGGCTGTTGTACTGCCAAAAATGCTTCGAGAAGGGCACGCTCAGTCGTCTCGTCTTCAGCCAGATCAAAGGCAGCGGTGGTGTCTACGACTACTTCATCTGTCGCGGTCGGCAAGAGGGGATCTGCGATCTCACGTCGCTGCCCGTGGCCGAGGTTGAAGAGAAGATCGCGCGGCACTTTGCTGACATCGGCCTGCCCGCAGACTTCATCGAACGCATCCGGGGCGACATCGAAGATGCGGTCGCCGCGACGCAAGTCGCAGATCGTGAAATGCGCGGCAACATTGCCCGGCAACTCAAGACACTCGACCGACGCGAAGAGCAACTGCTCGACCTGGCGGCTGATCCAGACTTCGTGACCGAGAAACTCAAGGACCGGCTGAGGGTCCTCGCACTCGAGCGCGCAGCCCTCCGAGAGACCTTGACGCAGACCGACAGCAAAATCGAACGAGGCGTCGCGACGATCATGACCTACCTGGAACTGCTTGCCGAGCCCGGGCGGCTATATCGCCACGCCACGGAGAACGCCCGTCGCCAGCTACTCGAGGCCTTCTACAGCCAGATACGCCTGAACGCCGAAATCGACGTCTTCGCAGACGAACGAGAGTCGGTCGCGGAGCTTCGCGACGGTGCTCGCGCCATGCACGAGTTCAAGTCCAGCCCGCGCACCCAAGAGGGAAGCACCGAACGCAAAAACCCCGGTCTTTCGACCGGGGCCTCTGCGTTTGAAACTTCCGTTGGCCTACTCGCGGATCTCTTTCGATCCTTTAGTTTGAGTAAGGCAACCTTGGTTGCGGGGGCAGGATTTGAACCTACGACCTCTGGGTTATGAGCCCAGCGAGCTACCGAACTGCTCCACCCCGCGGCACAAGGATTGACTCTACCACGGCCGCGGGGTGGACACGAATCGGGACGCTATTCGAGCGCCGCGATCGCACGTTCGACGGCCGCCTGCATGCGCTCGTCGGCTTCCGCCGCGGCGACCAGGTCACCGGCGGCGTAGGCCGCGTTGCGGTCGGCGAGCGCGTCGACGTAGTCGTCGAGCGCCGCCTGCAGGGCAGCGTTGTCAGGATCGGTCGGCGTCTCCGGGTCAGTCGGATCCACCGGATCCACAGGATCGGTCGGATCCGTCGGGACATCGACGTCACCGTCGCCCGCCGACGCGCCGGCGTCGCCGCCGAAGAGCACATCGAGCGCCTCGGTGAGCGTGTCCTCGAACGCCACCTTGTCGCCGAAGGCGACGAGGATCTTCCGAAGCAGCGGGTAGCTGGTCTCACCCGTCGACTGCACGTAGACCGGCTGCACGTAAAGCAGCCCGCCGCCGACCGGCACCGTCAGCAGGTTTCCGCGACTGACGCTCGTGCCCTGCTGCTCGAGCAGGTTGAGCTCGGTCGCCACCTCGGTGTCCGAGTTGAACGAGTTCTGCACCTGACCGGGGCCGGGCGTCGTGTCCTGCTTCGGAAGCTCCAGCAGGGTGAGCTTGCCGTAGTCCTCGCCCGCATCCGCGTTGACGGCGAGGTAGCCGGTGAGCACCGAACGACTCGCGTCGCCGGCACCCTGCTGCGGGATGTAGGTCGAGTACAGCGTGAAGGCGGGCGCCTCCGTGCCGGGCACCTGCATCGTCAGGTAGTACGGCGGCTGGGCCACCCCTGAGGTCTGCGTCGGGTCGGCGGGCGTCGACCACGCGTCGTCACCGGAATACCACGATCCAGCCTGCGTCACGTGGTAGGTCTCGAGGATCGAGCGCTGCACCTTGAACAGGTCTGCCGGGTAGCGCACGTGCGCCTGCAGGTCCTCGGTCATCTCGTCCGCCGAGACGAGCGTCGCCGGGAACACCTTCTGCCAGGTCTGGAGGATCGGGTCCTCCTCGTCCCAGACGTACAGCACAACCTCACCCGTGTAGGCGTCGACCGTGGCCTTCACCGAGTTGCGGATGTAGTTGATGTCGTCGAGCGCATACAACGGCGCCGGCGTGTAGGTGTCGGCGATCGCGCTCGAGAGCTGCTCGATCTTCGAGTACGGGTAGCTCGCCGTCGTCGTGTACGCGTCGACGATCCACAGGATGCGCCCGTCGACGACCGCCGGGTACGGGTCGGAGTCGAGCGTCAGGTACGGCGCGACGTTCTGCACGCGCTCCATGGGCGAACGGTCGTACAGGATCTGCGAGTTCTCGTCGATCCCGTCCGAGAGGATGATCTGCTCGCTCTGGAACTTGATCGCGTAGACGAGCTGCTTGAACAGGCTGTCGAGCGCCGGACCGCCCTCGGCGTCGTAGGTGGTGAAGGCGTTGCCGGTGCTGTCTTCACCGCCGGCCGGGAAGTCGAGCTCGATCGGCGCCCCGTTGTCGTTTCCGCCCACGATCGAGTACTCGGGGCTCTCTTCGCCGAAGTAGACGCGCGGCTCGAACTCGCCGAGCGCTCCCGAGTTCGGGATGCCCGACTCCAGGAAGCGCGGCTGACCGTCGACCTCGCGCTGGTTTCCGTACGCCGCGACGACACCGAAGCCGTGCGTGTAGACGAGCGTGTTCGAGTACCACGTGGTGCTCGTCTGGCCGCCCTGGTTGAGCTCGCGCAGCGCGATCACCGTGTCGGTCGACTTGCCGTCGATCACGTAGCGGTCGACGTCGAGGTTCGGGAACTGGTAGTACTGGCGCACCTGCTCCAGCTGGGCGAAGGTGTCGCCGACGAGCGCGGGGTCGAGGATGCGGATGTTCGCCGTCGTTTCGGCGTCGGCGCGCAGGGCGCCGGGTTCCGCATCCGTCACCGCGTTGTAGGGCACCACGTTGACGTCGTCGAGGCCGTAGGCCGTCCGGGTCGCATCGATGTTGCGTTGAATGTAGGGCGCTTCGAGCGTCTGCTCGCTCGGCTCCACCTGGAAGCGCTGCACGAGCGCCGGGTAGATCGACCCGATGACGAGCGAGGCGACGAGCAGCGCCGCCGTTCCCAGCAGCGGCAGGCGCCAGCGGCCGATGATCGCCGTCAGGAGCGCGAGCAGGGCGACGAGCCCGGCGGCCAGCGCCAGAATCGCGCGACCCGGGATCACCGCGTTGACATCGGTGTAGGAGGCGCCCGTGATGAGCGAGCCCTCGCCGAGCACGGTCGCGTACTGGTCGAACCAGATGCTGACCGCCTGGATCCCCAGGTACAGCCCGGCCATGATCGCCAGGTGGATGCGCGCGGGGCGCGTGACGCGCACCTCGCGGCCCGAGACGCGAATCCCGCCGTAGAGGTAGTTGGTGGCGAGCGCCGCGAGACCCGCGACGAGCACGACGGCCGAGGCGTAGGCGAGGATGCCGCGCAGGAACGGCAGCTCGTAGACGAAGAACGAGACGTCGAGACCGAACTGCGGGTCGAGCGTTCCGAACTCGGTGCGGTTCAGGAACTGCAGCACGGTGGGCCAACGAGTGGCGGTCGACACCCCCATGAAGAGGCCGAGCACCAGCGGGATGCCGTAGATCGCCAACCGGCGAAGCGGCTCGATCACCTGCTGGTAGCGGTCCAGCTGCGCGCTGAGCTTGGCGTACACGGGCCGCGTGCGGAACGCGATCGTGATGCTCACCCAGACGACGAGCGCCATCGAGATGAACCCGATCGCGAACAGCACGCCGAAGGCGATCCACTGGGTGGTCAACACCTCCAGGTAGCCCAGCTGGTCGAACCAGAGGATGTCGGCGTAGAAGCCGGAGAAGGCGATGAATCCGATGACGATCACCGCGATGATCGCGGCGGTCACGGCAAGGGCAACTCGGCTCGAGCTGCGCGCGGGGCGCTGCTGTTCAGTCCGGTTGGTGGGCGAAGTCACGGGTGGCTCCTGTCAGGTATTCCATCGGCACAGACGGATCCCTCACATCCTACGTGGCACCCGGAGGGGGCCCGCTGGGTGTTGGCTACGACTCGCAGCGCGCGAGATCGCTCGTGTCACCGCCCACACCGACGGTCTCGACGACGGCGAGCGCGTCGTCGAGCGTCGCCACCTTGAACACCTCGAGACCGTCGGGGATGTTCCCGACGACGGAGTCGCAGTTGCCGGCGGGGGCCAGGAACCACTCGGCCCCGGCGGCGAGCGCGCCGTACATCTTCTGCTCGATTCCGCCGATCGCGCCGACCGTCCCATCGGCCGCGATCGTGCCGGTGCCGGCGATGTGCTCGCCGCCGGTGAGCTCCCCCGGTGTGAGCTTGTCGAAGATGCCGAGCGCGAACATCATTCCGGCGCTCGGACCGCCGACGCTCGAGAGCTGAATCGAAACCTCGATCGGGAAGTCGTAGGTACCGCTCACGAGCACCCCGATGATCGGGGTCGTCCCGTCAGTGGCGAGCTCCGGGGTCGCGAACACCTCCTGCTCGACGCCGTCACGGCGAATGAGGAACGCCATCGGCGTCTCGGCCCCGTTCTCGCTGATGCGCTCGCGCAAGGCGGACACGTCGGGGGTCGGGACGCCGCCGGCGGCGAGGATCTGGTCGCCCGCCTGCAGGACCCCCTCGGCGGGGGACCCCTCCTGCACGGACGCGACGTCGACCACGCCGGAGTACTCGATGTCGAGCTGGGTGAGCGCGGCGGCGATGGCCTCCTGCTGCGAGTTCTGCATCTCGATCGCGGACTGCTCCTGCGCATCCTCGGTGCTTTGATCCTCCGGGTAGATCGCCTCGATCGGCACGACGGCGCTGCTCGGCTCGAACCACGCCGTCGCGATGTCGATCCAGCTGGGCTGGCTCGTGCGATTGCCCTGGATGCGCACCGTCAGCAGGTCGAGTTCCCCGCTCGTCGGGTAACTTTCGGCCCCCTCGATCTCGATGAGCGGGACCGCTTCGCCGTCGATCAGCACCTCACCGAGCGTGTCGTAGACGGGCCCCGGCTTTTCGATCACGTACGGCGCGGGGGCGCTGCCGAGCAGCAGGGAGCCCACGACGGCACCCGCCAGGAGCACCCAGCCCGTGCCGCGCGCGATCGCCGTCCGGTTCTGCTCCCGGCGCAGGGCGGCGCGTTCCTCGACGCTGGGGCGATCCGAGGGCAGGGGAGGGAAGAGGTCGCTCACGGGGTCCTTCACAAAAGCGGGCGCGGCACTGTTCGCTCCCGGCGCAAGGCCAGTCGCCCGCGTCTCGGCGAAAACCCGGGCGGTGCCACGGGCCACCGGTTAGCGTAGTTGGCATGCCTGATGATCCGCGGGATGAGCCGGAAGCCGCCGACAACGATGACTTCCGTGACATGTTGCGCGAGTTCCTCTCCGGTGACGGAGACATGGACCCCGCCAAGCTCGCGAGCGCCGCGGGCCTGCCCTCCGATCCGGCGCTCGTCGCACGCCTAATCAGCCAATTGCAGGATGCGCTCAGCAACACGAACGACGGCGTCAACTGGGACCTCGCCCTCGAACAGGCCACGACGTTGGCGGCGCGCGGCGCCGTTCCGAGCACGGCCGATGAGCGCTCCGCGTTCGACAGCGCACTGCACGTCGCGGCCCTGTGGCTCGATGAGGCGACCGACATCGCGGGGCTGACGCGCGAGCCCGTGCTGTTGAACCGCTCCGGCTGGGCCGAGTCGACGATGCCCGTGTGGACCCAGCTCGCCGAGCCGGTCGCCACCTCGATCGCCGACGCGCTGACCGAGGTGCTCGAGGAGAGCCTGCCCGAGGACGCCTCCGGCATGTTCGGCGCCGACCCGGCGAAGCTGCTGCGCAACGTCGGCGGCACCCTGTTCGCGATGCAACTCGGCCAGGTGGTCGGCCAACTCGCCGCCGAGGTCGTCTCGGGCGGGGACATCGGCATTCCGCTGAGCGACGGTGACGAGCGTCAGGCCGTGATCGTGCCGCAGAACGTGGATGCGTTCGGCGCCGGCCTCGACATCCCCCTCGACGAGGTGCGCATCTACCTCTCGGTGCGCGAGTTGGCGCACGCCCGACTGTTCCGGCACGCCAAGTGGCTGCGCCTGCAACTGATCTCGCAGATCACCGACTTCGCGCACGGCATCCACGTCGACACCGAGCAGATCGAAAACCTGGCGGCGCAGTTCGACCCGAACAACCCGGAGGAGTTGCGCGACGCCGTCACGAGCGGTGCACTCATCCCGCCGAAGAGCGAGGAGCAGTTGGCGGCACTCGCCAGGCTCGAGACGCAGCTCGCGCTGATCGAGGGCTGGGTCGATGTCGTGACGGCGAGCGCCACCGCGCGGCTTCCCAAGAGCGGCGCGATCGCCGAGACCGTGCGCCGCCGACGCGCCTCCGGCGGCCCCGCCGAGTCCGCGTTCGCGACCCTGGTGGGACTCGAGCTTCGACCGCGACGGCTGCGCGAGGCCGCCGCCATGTGGCAGCAGGTCAGCGACGCGGTGGGTGCGGATGCCCGGGACGCGCTCTGGGCGCATCCGGACGTGCTGCCGACCGCCGCCGACATCGACGACCCCGCGGCGCTCATCGCGCGGCTCACCTCGACCGAGCCCGCGGAAGACGACGTCGACCGCGCGATCGCCGATCTGCTCGGCGACGAGTCGGGCGACCGCCCGCGCGAGGAGTAGCCGGCCCCAGCCCCATGCCGGCGCCGCGCGCGGGTGTGGAAAGCGCTGACGGCGCGCGCCTCGAGCGCGGACCATGGAGTGATGGTCCTGCGACTCGACCCCCGATTCCCCGTGTTGTGGCGCTCCCCCAGCTCCCTGCAGATCGGCGTCCATCCGGGGATCGTGCTCGATGAGGTCGATGCGCCCACCGAGCGTGCCGTCTCGGCCCTGGTGGCGGGGATCTCCGAGTCGGGTCTGCGCATGATCGCGAAAGGGATCGACGCGGATGCGCTGCTCGAACGACTCTCCCCGGTGCTGCTTGGCGCCGAGCCCCCGCGCACCCGCATCGCGGTCACGGGCGATGCCGCGCTCGCGAAGGAGATCGCGCGGCAACTCGACGAGGAGCACCGACGCGTGTCGGCGGATGCCCACCCCGAGCTGGTCATCGTCGTCGCCGACCATGTCCTCCAGCCCGAAGATCACGGCCGCTGGCTTCGCCGCGATGTCGCGCACCTGCCGATCGTCGTGAGCGAGGAGCGCATCGAGATCGGACCGTTCGTGGTGCCCGGCTCGGGCGCCTGCCTGTACTGCGTGTTCCTTGCGCGCTGCGACGCCGACCCCGCCTGGCCCGCGATGGCCACGCAGCTGGCGCGCCGCGCCCCCGCGTCCCTTCCGCGCACGGCGATCGCCGAGGCGGGCGCGTTCGCGGTGCGCCGCAGCGCCACCCGACCCGACGGGTTCGGGCGCGTGTGGAGCATCGATCCGCTCGGCGGCCCGCTCATCGAGGGGCGCGTTGCCCCGCATCCCGAGTGCTCGTGCCAAGCTCTGCCAGAAAACGGCTCGGGTCTCGACGCTGTCCCCGAAGTCCCGCCCGCGACCAGGAGAGAGACAGCCGTCGCCGTGCCCGCGTGATCCCCACGTAGAGCAGCCGGCGCTCCTCGTCGATGCCCGCGAGACCGCGGGCATGACTCACCGGCACGAGGCCCTCGCTCAACCCGACCAGGTACACCGAATCCCACTCGAGACCCTTGGCACTGTGCAGCGTCGAGAGCACGACGGAGGAGAGCGTCGGCTCGTGCTGCGCCGCCTGACGGTCGCGCAGCTCGGCCACGAAGGCCGCGAGGCTCGTTCCCGCCGGGGCCTGATCGGCGAGTTCGATGATCGCGTTGAGCGCCTCCCAGCGCTCCCGCACGGCGCCCGCCGCCTCCGGGGCCTCGGCCGACCAGCCGTTGGCGCGCAGCACATCACTCACCGACTGGAACAGCGGAGGCTCGGGCGTCGCCCGCTGCTCGCGCGCGACGCTGCCGAGTTCGAGGATCGCGCGCTTCACGACGTCCAGGTCGAAGAACTTGGTTCCCCCGAGCTCGCGCACGCTCACCCCCGCGGCGGCGATCGCCGCCTGCAGGTGCGGGCCCTGAGCGTTGACGCGATAGAGCACCGCGATCTGCTCGGGGCGGGTGCCGCCCGCGATCTCCTCCGCGATCGCCGCGGCCACCGCCCGCGCCTCCTCGACGTCGGTGTCGTAGGCGACCGGTGCGGGAACCTCCGCGCGCGAAGACGACGGGAGTGCCGGGGTCAACTCGAGCGCCCCGGCGCGCCCGCGCATCAGCCGGTTCGCGAGTTCCAACACCGGCCGTTCGGAGCGGTAGTTGTTCTCCAGCCGCACGACGCGGGCCCCCGGGTAGCGCGAACCGAACCCCAGCAGGTAGTCGCTCGTGGCACCGGTGAACGAGTAGATCGTCTGGCTTGCGTCGCCGACGACGCACAGTTCGCGGCGCGGGCCGAGCCAGAGATCCAGCAGCGACTGCTGCAACGGCGAGACGTCTTGATACTCATCGACCACGAAGAAGCGGTACTGGGCGCGCACCTGCTCCGCCACCCAGGGCTCGTCGTCGAGCATTCCCGCCGTGGCGAGCAGCACATCCTCGAAGTCGATCTGGCGACGTTCGTCTTTGATGCGCTCGTAGCCCTCGTGCAACGCGACCATCGTTTCAAGCGACACGTCGTTCGGCATCGAACGCGACGCGGCCGCGCGCGCATACTGCTCGATCGTCAGCTGCGAGACCTTGCGCCATTCGATCTCGGCGGCGACATCGCGCAGCACCGCGGTGTCGAGCTTCATCCGCACCGACTCGGCCGCGTGCGCGATCGCGGCTCCCTTCGCCGCGAGGATGCGCGGGGTCTGCCCCCCGATGACGCGAGGCCAGAAGAAGTTGAGTTGAGCCAGCGCCGCGGCGTGGAAGGTGCGGGCGCTCACCCCGCCCGCGCCGAGCGCGCGCAGCCGCGTGCGCAGTTCGCCCGCGGCGCGGGTGGTGAAGGTCAGCGCCATCATGCGCTCGGGATCGAAGGCTCCGGTCGCGACCCCGTAGGCGATGCGATGGGTCAGCGCGCGGGTCTTCCCGGTGCCCGCGCCCGCCAGAATGCACACCGGGCCGAGGAGCGCCTCGGCGGCCTCGCGCTGCTGCGCGTCGAGACCGTCGAGAATCTTCTCGGCGTTCACCGGGCTCGCTGCCCGTCGTCGATGTCGGCGCCGAACCAGTCTTCGATGATCCGGCGGGCGATCGAGGTCGGTCCGGGAAGCAGGATCTCGTCGAGCGCCGCGGCGAGTTCCTCACGGCTGAACCAGCGCAGTTCCAGGATCTCCTCGCCATCGGGGCGCCCGGTCGGGTCCTCCCCCTCGGCGAGGCGGGCACGGAATCCGACCATGAGCGAGGCCGGGAACGGCCACGGCTGAGAGCCCAGATAGACCGGATCGACGACCCGGAGTCCCGACTCCTCGAAGATCTCGCGCTCGACCGCCGCCTCGAAGCTCTCGCCCGGCTCGACGAAGCCCGCGAGCAGCGAGAAACGGTTCGACTCCCACACGGCGTTCGAGCCGAGCAGCAGCCGGTCGTCGGCATCCGTCACCCCGACGATGATCGCGGCGTCGGTGCGCGGGAAGTATTCGGAGCCGTCGGTCGGGTCGCGGCGCACCCACCCCGAGAGCACCGAGTCGGTGGGGCGCCCGGTGCGCGGCGAGAAGGCGGCGCTGCGGTGCCAGTTGGCGAGCGCGAGGGCCTGGGTCACGAGTCCCGCGTCGCGCGCGCCGAGGCTCGCGCCGAGCCGGCGCAGATCCCCCCACACGACCTCGCGCGGGAGAACTCCGCGCGCGGTGAGCGCCGCGACTCCCGCCTCATCGACGACGATCGCCAGCACGGGGGTGCCGACCGCCAACTCCTCGTCGCCCGGGAGCGCCGTGCCGAGGAAGAGCACGAGCGCCTCCGGCGGCAGTTCCGCGAACCGCGGAGCCGGCGGAAGCAGCACGCGTGCGTCCCCGTCACCGCGCAGCGGCACGCGGCCCTCGTGCAGGATCACGACGCGGGCACCCGGCACAGCGAGGAGCGCCTCGGGTTCGCGGGCGCGCAGGAGATGGTCGCGGTCGAGCGCCGTCCGGGAAAGCGGAAGTCGCGTACCGAAATCGCTGCGCACAGGCACCTCTCGGGAACGGACGAAGGGCGTGGCGTACGGGGCCGACGCACCAGGGGCGACCTACCCTGTCTCCATGGCCAGGTCGCACTTCACTCTAGCCGCGCTCGCGACGTCGGCCGTGGAGGGCCTCGACATTGCGGGCGCGACCCCCATCGGCTCCCCGGGCGGCGACTTCGACGCGGCACTGCTCACCGGTCGCGACGGTCGGCACTGGATCGTCCGAGTGCCGCGCAGCGAGAGCGCCGAGGCAGCACAGTCGGCCGACCTCGTCGCGCTCCGCGCGCTGAGCGCGGGAGTCCGTGCGCGCCTCCCGTTCGCCGTCACGACCTTCGCCGGCCAGGCGCCCGCGGGCGACACCCGCGCCGTCGTCTACGAGTTCGTCTACGGCGCCAAGGCCGAGCTCGCCAGCCTCGACCACGACCTGGCGACCTCGATCGGCGAAGCCATCGCCGCGATCCACGCGCTGCCCACCAGCTTCGTCGCCGACTCGGGTCTGCCCAGTCGCACCGGCATCGAGGCGGCCCGCGACGCCGCGCGACTGCTCGACCGCGCCATCTCGACGCGGGTGGTTCCCGCCGTCCTGCAGCAGCGCTGGGAGCGCGCGATCGGAGACCCGACGCTGTGGCAGTTCGCGCCGGCCGTCGTCAACGGGGCCCTCGAGGCCGAGTCGTTTCTCGCCTCCGAGGGTGTCGTCACGGGGTTGCTCGGCTGGCAGTCGCTGCACGTGGGCGATCCGGCCGCCGACCTGCACTGGTTGCTGCGCGCGCCGGGCGACGGCATCGCCGAGACCGCGTTCGGCGCCTACGCGCGAGTGCGCGGGTCGGTCGACCGTCAGCTCACCGAGCGCGCGCGGTTGCTGAGTGAGCTGGAGCTCGCCAAGTGGCTGCTGCACGGCACCTCGACGCGCTCGACCGAGATCGTCGATGACGCCGTGGAACTCATGTCGGCACTCGTCGACACGATCGCGCAGAACGACACCTCGTCGATCCGTCGGCCCGAGTCAACCCTCGACGTCGACGAGGTCGAAGAGCTGCTGACGCGCACCGCCACGGCCCGGTAGGTTCCCGCCTCAGCTTTCGAGGATCGACTGCCCGCGCGGCACGATCCGCACCAGTCGGCGCGGGGTCCGAATGTTCACCCGGATGCGCAACTGATGGCGTCGCGCGAGCACCACGGCGATCACGACGCCCGCGAGCGCGGGCACTCCCCCGGCGACCATGAACGCCACGTGGGCGCCGAAGTGCTCGGCGATGAAGCCCATGATGACGCCGCCGAGCGCCTGGCCGCCCACGACGACCATGAAGTAGAACGACATGATGCGCCCGCGGATCCCGGGGTTCGTCGACAGCTGGGTCATCGACTCGGCGCCGGTCGCGAACAGCAGGCGCGTGATCCCGATTCCGACGAGCGCACCGAGAAACAGCGGATACCAGAGCGCGACACCGGCGAGCGCCGTCACGAGTCCGTAGCCGATCGTCGCGATCACGATCGCGCGCAGGCGCAGCGACCGCCGTTGCGCCGAGAGCACCGCGCCGATCAGGGCGCCGACCGCGGCGAGTGAGCTGTAAAGCCCGTACCCGGCGGCGCCCGTCCCGAACGAGGTGGCGGCCGCGGTGAAGAGCACCGGCAGGTTCATGCCGAACACCGCGACGAATCCGAGCAGCACGATCGGCCAGAGGATCGTGGGCTTCCGCATCGCGTAGGCGAGCGCTTCACGGATCTGCCCGCCGCCGCGCGCCTGCCGCGGCGCACGGTGGAGCTCGTGCGTGCGCATGACGAGCAGCGTCGTGAGCGCGACGGACGCCGTGGCCGCATTGATCGCGATCGACCAGCCGGAGCCGACCGCCACGATCAGCACCCCCGAGATCGCCGGGCCGACGAGCCCCCCGAGGTGGAAGATCATCGCGTTGACGCTGATCGCGTTGCGCAGACGCGCGGTGCCGACCATCTCGCTCACGAAGGCCGAGCGGGAGGGACCGTCGATCGCCATCGCGATGCCCGTCGTCGTCGCCACCAGGAACACGTGCCAGACCTCGACCGCGCCGAGCAGCACGAGCAGGGCGAGCACGGCGTTCGAGACCAGGCCCACCGATTGGGTCGCCATCAGCACGCGATGCCGGTTCGCGCGGTCCGAGAGCACCCCGGCCCACGCCCCGAGCACGATCGTCGGGGCGAACTGGAGTGCCACGACGATGCCGACGAGCGCGACGTTGCCGGTGAGTTCGAGCACGAGCCAGTCGATGGCGATGCGCGCCATCCAGCCGCCGGTGTTGGCGAAGAGCTGGCCGATCACGTACGCGCGGTAGTTGTACGAGCGGAGGGCGATCGCGGTGTCGCGCCAGCGGGGACGACCGTTGATGACCGGGATCGGTGCGGTGAGATTTTCGGCATCGATGCCGGATACGGATGTCATGTCCCTTCCACGGTACGGGCGAGTCGGCCATTACATTGTGGAATGCTGGCTATAAGTCCCATTGACTTTTCGAATGGAGCACCGTGTTCGACCCGGTCTTGCTGCGCACCTTCGTCACCCTGGCGGAGACGTTGAGCTTCACGCGCGCGGCCGCCCAACTGGGCCTCAGCCAGCCCACGGTGAGTCAGCAGGTCCGAAAGCTCGAGACCGCCGCGGGTCGAATTCTGGTCGCCCGGGACACGCGCCAGGTCGCCCTCACCGACAACGGCGACGCCTTACTCGGCTTCGCCCGCACCATCCTCGCCGCGCACGACGAGGCCGCGGCCTACTTCACCGGCTCCGCCATGCGCGGACGGCTCCGCTTCGGCTCGGCGGATGACCTCGCCCTGACCCAGCTGCCGCAGATCCTGCGCGACTTCCGGCAGCTCTACCCGCAGATCAACCTGGAGCTGACCGTCGGGCAGAGCCCCTTCCTCAACCGCCGGCTGCGCGCCGGCCAGCTCGACCTGGTGTTCGTGCGCCAACCGGCGGATGCGGGGATCGGCCGCGTCGTCCGCCGCGAGCGCCTGGTCTGGGCCGCCCATCGCGCCGTCACGCTCGAGCCGGATCAGCCGGTTCCCCTCATCGTTTACCAGGCGCCCAGCCTGTCGCGCCAGGCGGCGATCGACGCCCTCGAAGCCGCGGGACGTACCTGGCGCATCACCTGCAACACGCGCGAAATCAACGGGGTGCTCGCGGCCGTGCGCGCCGGCATCGGGATCGCGGCCTTCCCGCAGAGCATGATCCCCGGGGATCTCGTGCCCGTCACCAACACCTTCGGTCTGCCGCTGCTCGACGAGGTCGAGTTCGCCCTGCTCGACAACCCGCAGGCCGACCGCGGCCCGATCGACGCGCTCGCTTCCGCGATCGTCACCCGCTCGCGCCTCGAAGTCTGAGCGCGGCCCGACCGTCGGCGCTCAGCCGAGCGCGGCGCGCCAGCGCTCCCGCAGCTCCGCCTCACTCTCCACGTGGGCGGGGCGGATCACGCGGTCCTCCGCGACGAAGTAGAAGGCGGCGTCGATGAGCTCCGGTTCGACGCCCGCCCACCGCGCGTAGGCGAGCCGGTAGAGCGCGAGCTGCAGTTGTTTGCGCTCAAGATCCTCGGCATCCCGGGGCGCCTTGCCGGTCTTCCAGTCGACGATCTCGAGTCGCCCGTCGCGCTCGTAGACGGCGTCGATCTTGCAGACGATGGTGCGGCCGTCGAAGGGCAGGTGGATCTCGCGCTCGACCTCAACCGGCTTCAGCGCCGCCCACGGCGACCGCTCGAAGATCGCCTTCAGCTCGGCGAACCGGTCGGCGTCGACCGCCACCAGCTCACCGTCGGCGTCGAGGTCGAGCTCGCTGAGCCGCGCATCCAGCTCCTCTTCGAGGCCATCCGGGTCGGCGCGATGCTCCACCCAGGCGTGGAAGAGCGTTCCGAGCCGGGTGGCGCGGTAGGGGCGCTCCGGCATCGGTCGCCGCAACTCGGCGGCGACCTGCTCGGGATCGGTCACGTACTCGTGGAAGCGCGAGGCGGGGATGCGCGCGGGCGGCGCGATCGGCGAGGGCCCGGCGAGCTGGCGCCGCCGTTCGGCGAGCAGCAGCTCGACGTCGCGCGCCCACGGGCCAGCCGCCGCGGTCGCCGACTCGACCGTCGCGCCCTCGAGCGCGCCGCGCACGAGCTCGGCCGCCGCCTCAACGGCATCCCGTCGCGTTCCCAAGGGATCACGCGGCCAGCTCACGCTCACGGGGTCGCCGATCAAGGGGTTGGTGTCGGGCTCGACCGGTTCCGTCGGCAGCTCGCCAATGACCCCCGCCTGCTCGAGTTCGAGCAGAAAACGGCTCGGGCCGCGCCACTTCGTCTGCGACGACCAGAACGACCCCGAGAGCAGCAGCTCGTGGCGGGCGCGCGTGATCGCGACGTAGGCGAGGCGACGATCCTCATCGAGCTGACCCGCCGCGACCCGCTCCTTGAATTCGGTGAAGCGGGAACGCAGCTCGGCCCGCGAGGTGGCACTGCGCCAGGCGAACACGGGAAGCGCGTGGGTGTCGCCGCGGAACTCGTAGGGCAGCTGACCGAAGCCGACCCACGCTCCCGTGTCGCGGGCGCGCGAGGGAAGCTCCCCCTCGACCAGGCGCGGAACCGCGACCAGATCCCACTCGAGTCCCTTGGCGCCGTGGATGGTGAGGATCTGCACGCACCCGGGCTCCGGCGGATCGCTGCGCGGGCTCAACCGGTCGCGAGTTTCCGCCTCGCGCAGCCAGCCGAGGAACGCGCGCAGGCTCCCGCCGCGTCCCAACTGTTCGAACTGGGACAGGGCGTCGAAGAATGCTTCGAGCACCCGCCCGCTGCCGGGCCGGGACTCGTTGGCGGCCGCCTCGATGTCGAGATCAAGCTCCTGCAGGACGACCGTCACGAGGTCGGGGAGTTCGAGCCGCGTGCGCGCGCGCAGGTTCGCGAACAGTTCGCCCGCCTCGCGAAGCCGCGCCAGCCCCTCCTCGCTGAAGCCGCGGATCGCGCCGTGCTCACGCTTCTGCAGCGCGAGGAAGTCGAGGGCATCGACGATCGAGGCCGACTCCTCCTCGATGACCGAGCCGCGCAGCCGGTCGCGCACGGCCTCGTCGAGTTC
Source organism: uncultured Schumannella sp. (assembly GCF_905479755.1). Classification (GTDB taxonomy): domain Bacteria; phylum Actinomycetota; class Actinomycetes; order Actinomycetales; family Microbacteriaceae; genus DCRR01. Next base: position 17,335 of record NZ_CAJQNT010000014.1, read on the forward strand.
GTGCTGGTGCAGATCGCGCTTCTCGAGCCAACGGGCGAGGTCGCGCAGCGCCGCGATGTCGGCCGTGCCGATCCGCCAGCGGGAGCCCACGAGCAGACGGATGAGTTCGTTGCCCGCGCTCGGGTCGTCGATCACGCGCAGCGCCGCCACCAGATCGGCCACGAGCGGCTGCGCCAGCAGACCCTCGACACCGAGGACGTGGTACGGCACCTTGGCCCGCGTGAGCGCGGCCGTGAACTCTTCCAGGGTCGCGCGGGCGCGCAACAGCAGCGCGGCGCTCGGCGGAGCCTCGCCCGCCGGCCGCGCCCCGGAGCGCAGTCGTTCGGCGAACCAGGCGGCCACCGCATCCGCCTCCTCGACGACGCTCTGCTCGAAGCGCACGCTGATCGGGAGGGCGTCGGCCCCCTCGCGCGGCGTCAAACGCTCGACCGCGACCGGGCTCGTCGCGGCGAGCGGCTCGAGCACGGTGTTCGCCGCCTTCAGGACCTCCACCCCGTTGCGCCAGCTCGTCGACAGCGAAAAAGCGCGACGGGATCCGAACCACTGCGAGAACTCGCCGAGGTTGGCGGCGCTCGCGCCCCGCCATCCGTAGATCGCCTGGTGCGGGTCGCCGACGGCCATCACGGCGTGCCCGCGGAACAGGGTCGACAGCAGGCGCGTCTGCCCGACGCTCGTGTCCTGGTACTCGTCGAGAATCACGACCTTGAAGCGCGCGCGCAGCTCCTCGACGACGGTCGACACGCGTTGGGCGATCGTGAGGGCGATGCTGACCTGATCGCTGTACTGCAGATAGCCGCGCTCGTACTTGCGCGCCTGGAACTCGCGAGCCGCATCGAGCAGGGCGGGCAGCGGCACGAGCGGCGACACGATCGCGGTCATATCGCTCTCGTAGGCGAAACGCCCCTCGGGCGGAATCTCGGCGAGCCGCGCGTAGTCCTCGGCCATCCGCTCGACGTCGTCGGCATCGGCCAGGTGCTCACCGAGCGCCGAGGCGAGCTTCACCACCGCGGTGGTGACGGAGTCGATGCTCTTGCCCGCCGCGGCGAGACGGGGGTCGTCGCGCCCCACCACCACCTCGCGCGCGAGCAGCCATGACGCTGCCTCGCCCAGCACCACCGCGTCGCCATCGAAGCCGACGAGTGCGGCATGGTCTCGAAACAGCGTGCTCGCAAACGAGTTGTAGGTGGCGACCTTGGGCGCATCGAGCAGTTCGGCGCCCAGGTCATCGGCGGCGTCTCGCGCGGCGCCCTCCCCGGCCGAGTCGGGCTCCACGATCAGATTCTCGGCACGCAGCTCGCCGATCCGGGTGCGCATCCGCTCCGAGAGTTCGCCCGCCGCCTTACGCGTGAAGGTGAGCCCGAGGATCTCGGACGGACGCACGTGGCCGTTCGCGACGAGCCAGAGGGCGCGGGAGGCCATCGTCTCGGTCTTACCGCTGCCCGCGCCCGCGACGACGAGCGCCGGTTCGAGCGGCGCCTCGATCACGGCGATCTGTTCGTCGGTCGGCCGCGGCCGATTCAGCGCCTCCGCGATCGCGACCGCCGACTTGTGCGGCGAGTCAGTCACTGGACACCTCCGGGGGCAATTGCACGGCGCGCACCTCGGAGCCGTGGGCGAAATCGTCGTCGGTCAGCACCGCCTCAAATGAGGGCCCGGTCATCGCGCGGGCAGCCGCGCGCACGCGCTCGCGGAACGCCTCCCGCGCCTCGTCGTCGAACGCCGCCTGTTCGCGCACCGTGTAGGGCGCCTTCTTCGTCTTCGACGAGGTGTAGACCAGCCGGGCCTCGTGCAGCGGCAGCTCACCCCCGCGCTCCATCGCCCCCTCGGCGTGCGCCAGTTGATAGGCCCCGAGCTGCGGATGCTCCGCCGCATCGCCCGCAGACGGAATGAACGACCCGGTCTTGAGGTCCATGATCACAAGCCCCTCGGGGTAGGCCTCCACCCGGTCGATCTTGCCGCGGAGCCTCGCCGGTTCGACATCGAGTTCGAACGATCCCTCCGCCGCGATCAGTTCGCCCCCGCGCGCCTCGACATCGGCGAGATAACGAGCCAGGGCCTCGATCGCCGTGCGCGCCACCGTGCGCTGCCTAAGCGCATCCCACTCCGACTCGAAGTGCAACTCGCCCCAGCGCTCCTCGAGCGCGGCCCACAAGCGCTCGACATCGTGACTCGTGGCGTGCTCCAGCACGTCGTGGATGAGCGTGCCCATGCCGACCGCGGGACTCGTCGACCCGCCGCCCATTTGCTCGACGAAGGCCTCCATGGGGCTGCGCTCGATCGCCTCGATGCGCGACGGCGACACCGCCACGCGGGCCTCGGGCTCCGACAGGTCGACGAGGGGCGCCTCGGTCGAGGTGGCGCGGAGCCCTCGCCAGTCGTCCGGGTGGGCGCCTCGCACCCCCTCGATGGCGAGCGCCACGAGCGCCGCCGTCGCCGCCGCGCGCACCTCGTCGTGCGTGCCGCTCGACGTGATCATGCGCCGCAATCGCCCAACGAGTGGACGCAGGCCGAGCGGGCTGCGGTCGGCCTCGACCGGCCGCGCTCCCCCGCGCTCCGGGTCCGCCACCAGGTCGAGCAGCGGGCTCGGCATCTCGTCGTCACTGTGGATCGCGGCGACCACGAGCCTCGCCCGGGCGCGGGAGCAGGCGAGGGCGAAGATGCGCAACTCGTCGGCGAGCACCGCGCGACGCTCGTCGGTCGTCGACGCATTCTCGGCGACCTGACCGCGCAGCACCGCGACGAGATCGCTCGCGCCGAGGAGCGATCCGCGCAATCGCAGATTGGGCCAGTGGCCGTCCTCCAACCCGCAGACGACGACGGTGTCGAACTCGAGAGACCCGGCGCCCGCCGGTGTGGCGACGAGCACCGTATCGGCGAGCGCTTGCGGCGCGAGGGTGTCCTCGGGAATCTCGGCGTCGAGAACCTCGGAGAGGAAGGCCGCCGCGCTGGAATGCGGCGCGCGCTCGGCGAAGCGCCGGGCCGAGGCGAACAGAGCGACGACGCCGTCCAGCGCGCGGTTCGCTTCCTCCGCGGAGATCCCCGCGCCGCGGGCGCGCTGCTCCCAGCTCGCCGCAACGCCGGAACCCTCCCACGCCGACCAGAGCAATTCCTCGGCCGAGGCTCCCGCCTCGTTCTGGGCGCGGATGCGTGCAAGCAGCTCCGCGATGCGCGCGGCGCGGCGCCCCACCGCGTGATCGACCGTCGCCAGTCGACCGGGCGCGGCGAGCGCCTCGGCGAGCAGCTCGCCCCCGTGCCGGCCTCCGCCGCCGGCGAGCTCCTCGGCACGCAGGGTGAGTCGCAGCCGCCGAAGTGCCACCGCATCCAGCCCGCCGAAAGGACCGAGCAGCAGTTCCTCTGCCGTCGCCCCGGTCAGCGGGGCGCGCCCGATCGCGACTTCGACGACACGAAGGAGCGCCCCCGCCGCCAGGTCGTCGCGCAGCGCGGTACCGCCGGCGAGGGTGCGGGTCGGCACGTGGGCGAGCGCGAGCGCACGCGCGAGCCCCGGAATGGCGCGCGCCGTGCGCGTCACCACCGCGAGCTGATTCCACGGCACGCCGTCGAGCAGGTGGCGCTCACGCAACACGCGCGCGATCGCCTCGGCGTGCGCGCCGGGGCTCGCCTCACGAATCGCGAGCAGCGGATGCTCCACCGCGTCGGCAACCACCGACTCCGCGGCGCGCTGAGTGCCCTCGCCGGCTGTGCCGATGCGCGCCGTGATCTCGGAGATGACCTGGCGGATCGCGGGCCCGTGGCGGTGCACCCGCGACAGGACGAGCCGCGGGGTCGCCGTGTTCCCCAGGCGGATGCCGAAACCGCCGACCGCGTCGACCTCGCCCCCGCGGAAGGTGTTGCTGGCGATGTCGGGATCGCCGAACCCGATGACGGCGACGCCCCGGTCGGCGAGGGCACGCAACATCCGCATGGTCGTCTCGGTGGCCTGCTGCAGCTCATCGACCAGGACGAGGCGCACGCGCTCGAGTCGCTCCCCGAGGTGGCCACCCTCAATCGCGTGCACGGCCGCGGCGCCCAACTCGGCGGGGTCGAGCATCTCGCCACGTGCGCTCGCCAGCACCGTCTGGTACTCGACGGCGAACTCCGCGGCCGCCACCCAGGCGGGGCGCCCCGTCGTCTGGCCGAGTCGTCGCAGCTCCTGCGGCGACACCCCGAACTCCGTCGCGCGCATGAGAAGCTCGCGCAGCTCGACACGGAAGGCGGGCAGGCGACGCACGACCGCATCCAACTCCTCGGGCCAGGCCGGCCCTCGGCCGTCATCGAGATGACCCTCCAGCAGTTCCCGGATCATGAGGTCCTGGTCGGCGCCCGACAGCAGCCTCGGCGGCGCCGCGTCGTGCGCGCGCGCCTGAGCCGTGGCGAGTTCGAACGCGACCGAGCTCGCCGTGCGCGCGAGCGGGCCGGTGGTCACGACCGCCAGCTCGCGGGCGAGCCGGTCTCGCAAGTCGGTGGCCGAGTGCCGACTGCCGGTGATGACAAGCAGTTCCGTCGCGTCGTAGCCTCGGACGTGGACCCGGTCGGCCGCGAGCGCGACGAGCGTCTCGGTCTTGCCCGATCCGGGCGCGCCGACCACGACCGCGCTGACCCCCTCCGGGAGCTCGAGCACGGCCCGCTGCGATTCGTCCAACTCGAGGCCCACGCCTTCACGGTAGCGGGAGCGGCAGACATCGGTTCTGCCGACAGAGAACCTGGCGGCGAGCCGGCCCGGGCATCGAATACGCTGACCTCGTGGACATTCGCATCGGTATCGCCAACACTGCCCGCGAGCTCAGCTTCGAGACCTCGCAGAGCCCCGCCGAGATCGAGAAGCTCGTCGCCGACGCTCTCGAGTCTGAGGCGAAGTTCATCAAGCTGACCGACGACAAGGGCAAGGTCTACATCGTGCCGAGCACCGCGTTCAGCTACCTCGAACTCGGTCCGGCCGAAAGCCGCCGCGTCGGATTCGTCGCCTAGGTCACGCCGTGGAGTTCGTCTTCGTCGTCGTCATCGCCGCGAGCCTGGGTGCCATCGTGCGCTACGTGATTCCCGGGCGCGCCTCGTACGGCTCCGCATTGCTTCCCGCGATCGCCGCCGCCGTCACCGCGACGGTCTGGGTGGGCCTGGTCTGGCTCGGCTGGACCTTCGACGGCGGCTGGATCTGGGTGGTCTCGCTCGTCGCCGGACCCGCCGCGGCGATCGCCGCCGCGATCACGCTCCCGCGGGCCCGCGCTCACGCCGACGCGCAACTGCTGCACCAACTCTCCGACGGCCGCGCGTAACCCGCACCCCTCCTCGGCCTTCGCCTCCCCGGGCGAGTGCGGGGGCGTCAGGCGGTGAGGCCGAGGGCGTCCATGCGGCGGGTGTGCGCGGCGACGAGCTCGGTGAAGACCGGCTCGATGCGCTCCTCGCCTGGCATGACACCGTCGATCTCGAGCGCCTCGCGCGCCACCAGCATCGTGTCGCCGACCAGGCGGCGGCCCCACATCGCCAGGCGGGATGCGAGACGCGGGCTCGCATCGACACCGGAACGCAGCAGTTCGACAAGAACCGCCTCGCCGACCGTCACGCGCGCCAGGATCTCCGAGACCCGTGCCCGCAGATCGCGCGGCAGTCCCCCCGCGAGCCCCGCCGAGAAGTCGGTCAGGAAGCCCTGCGTCAGATAGCAGGTGACGAGGATCTCGTGCCAGTCGGCGCCCTGCGTGCGGCGCTGGAAGTCATCGAGTTCGAGGCGGTAGGGCTCCATCGCCGCCACCGGATCGTGCCCGATCGCACGCAGTTCGTTCACCACGGCCTCGTGCGCGTCGCCCATCTCTCCGGCGGCGCGCGTCAGCTCGCTCTTTCCCTCGGTCGTCGGCGTCGCCATGACGGCGCGACCCAGGTTCTCGAAGAGCACGAGCGTCAGGTATCCGAGTCGACCCAGGTAGACCACGGGCTCGGGAGTGAGGGCGGCGAGTTCGACGCGCGCGACCTGGACCGCCTCCGTGCGCGAGCCGAGCGGCGACGCATTGGGACGCGGCCTTGATCGTCGAAACCAGCGCAACACGACGTCCAGACTACTCGCGTCTCAGGTCCCGGTAGACTGGGGGACAATTCACCACTCAGACGGGTATTCCTTGACTTTCTCCGATCTCTCGATCGACCAGGACATGGTCGACGCACTCGCCGAGAAGGGCATCATTGAGCCCTTCCCCATCCAGACGCAGACGATTCCGCTCGCCCTCACCGGCCAGGACATCATCGGTCAAGCAAAAACGGGTACCGGCAAGACTTTCGGCTTCGGCCTCCCCCTCATCCAGGCGCTCGGCACCAGCCCCGAGCCCGGCGTCCAGGCGCTCGTCGTCGTCCCCACGCGCGAACTCTGCGTGCAGGTCGCCGAAGACCTCGAACTCGCCACCTCGAAGCGCGACACGAAGGTCGTCGCGATCTACGGCGGCAAGGCCTACGAAGGTCAGATCGAGCAGATCAAGGCCGGCGCGCAGATCGTCGTCGGCACGCCCGGTCGCCTTCTCGACCTCGCCGGCCAGCGCCTGCTGAGTCTCGCGAACGTCAAGGTCATGGTGCTCGACGAGGCCGACAAGATGCTCGACCTGGGCTTCCTTCCGGATGTCGAGAAGCTGTTTGCTCAGACTTCACCCACCCGGCACACGATGCTGTTCTCGGCCACCATGCCGGGCCCCGTCGTGACGCTCGCGCGCCGCTTCATGAACCGCCCGATCCACATCCGGGCGACGGATCCCGACGAAGGTCAGATCCAGGCGAACATCAAGCACGTCATCTACCGCGCGCACTCGCTCGACAAGGACGAGGTCATCGCACGCATCCTGCAGGCCGAAGGTCGCGGCAAGACGGTCGTGTTCACGCGCACCAAGCGCGCCGCCGCCAAGCTGGTCGAAGAACTCAACGACCGCGGATTCAACGCCGGGGCCGTGCACGGTGACATGAGCCAGGAGGCGCGCGAGCGCTCCATGGCGGCGTTCAAGGCCGGCAAGAAGGACGTCCTGATCGCGACCGATGTCGCCGCCCGCGGCATCGACGTCGATGATGTGACCCACGTCATCAACCACACGATCCCCGACGACGACAAGACCTATCTGCACCGCGCGGGCCGCACCGGCCGCGCCGGGAAAACCGGCATCGCCGTCACTTTCGTCGACTGGGATGACCTGCACAAGTGGGCGCTCATCAACCGCGCCCTCGAGTTCGGGCAGCCGGAGCCGACCGAGACCTACTCGTCGAGCCCGCACCTGTTCGCCGACATGAACATCCCGGAAGGCTCGAAGGGGCGCCTCAAGCCCTCCCCCGCCGCACCGCACCGCGAGAAGCCCCCGGCATCCCGCGACGGCGGACGCTCGCGCCAGCGCACCCGCTCCGGCGGATCCGGCAGCGCGAGCACCGGCCCGGCGAGCACGCCGCACGAGGCGCACGCGGAGGGCAGCGGAACGCATGACGGCGCGACGCCGGCCCGGCGCAAGCGCACCCGTCGTCGTCGACCCAGTGGCGGCCAGGGCGGCGCCCCCACGCCTCCCACGGCGTAGCGCGGGTCGACGCGCCGCGCGGTCGGCGCTGCCTCGTTCGGGCTAGCCGCCGAATGGCGAGCTGCCGCGCCCAGCGGCGAGGATCCGCTCGTACACCTCGAGCGAGGTCGTGTTCTCGGCGAGCCGATTCGGCTTGCCCTCGCCGTGGTAGTCGCTCGACCCCGTGACGAACAGGTCGTAGCGTTCGGCAAGCTCCCGAAGTCGCTGCTTGCCGTCGTCGGTGTTCTCCCGGTGCTCCACCTCGAGCCCGGCGAGTCCCGCGTCGACCAGTTCGGCGATCGCTCGCTCCGAGAGCACCCCGTCGCGCCCGTGCGTTGCCGGATGCGCGAGCACCGGCACGCCGCCCGCCGCCCGGATGAGGCGCACACCGTCGAGCGGCGTCGGCGCGTAGTGCGGTTCGCTGTAGCCCGCGCGCGGGTGCAGAATCCCCCCGAACGCCTCACCGCGGTCGGCGACATGCCCGCGCGCCACCAAGGCGTCGGCGATGTGCGGCCGGCCGATCGTCGCGCCGGTCGCGGAGTGCTCCAGCACGTCATCCCAGGAGAGGTCATAGTCGCGCGCGATGCGCTCCACGATGCGCTCGGCGCGCGTCAGCCGGTCATCGCGGATGCGTCCCGTCTCGCGCAGCAGGGCCGGATTCTCCGGGTCGACCAGGTAGGCGAGGACGTGGACGGAGCGCCAGTCGAGGCGCGTCGAGAACTCCATCCCCGGCACCACCACGAGCGAGGTGCCGACGACCGCGCGGCGCGCCTCGTCCCAGCCCGCCGTCGAGTCATGGTCGGTGAGCGCGACGACGTCGAGACCGCCCGCGATCGCAGCCTCGACCAGTTCGCTCGGCGACTCGGTGCCGTCCGACACGCGTGAGTGCGTATGCAGATCGATCGGCCCGGGCATCCTCACATCGTAGGCTTGCCGCGACATGATTCGCCGCGCCCTCGCCACCCTCCTCGCCGTGGGTCTCGCCCTCTTCCTCCTCGTCGGTAGCTGGCCGCAGCTCTTCGGCGTGCATCGCACCCTGGTGTTCGCGGAGCTGACCGCGATGCGCGGGCTGCTGGTGGCGGTGGCGCTCGTGGCGATCATGTTCCTGATCGTGATCGCGCTCGTCTCGCAACCACTGAGGCGCATCAGCGCCGTGCTCGCGCTCGTGCTGTTCGGGGTGGTGGCCCTCAACCTCGCGGTGCTCTCGACGCGCGGCTTCGGCGACCCCGCGTTTCAGGAGAAGGCGCCCGCCGATCTGACCGTCTTCACCTGGAACACCCTCGGCGATGCGCCCGGCGCGGGGGTGATCGCCGAGTTCGCGCTCGAACACGAGGTCGACATCCTCGCGCTCCCGGAGACGAGCCGCGAGGCCGCCGACGAGATCGCGGCGCGGATGGGTCAGGGCGGGGTGTCGATGCAGGTCTTCGTGATCGCCCTCGACGAGTTGAAGTCGCGCTCGACCGCGCTCCTGGTGAGCGACGGACTCGGCACCTACCGCCTCGACGAGACCGCGGGCAGCACCCCGTATCTTCCGAGCGTGACCGCGGTGCCGACCGACGGCAGCGGGCCGACGATCATCGCGGCGCATCCGGTCGCCCCGATTCCCGGCTACATCGACGACTGGGAGCCGGGGCTCGAGTGGCTCGCCGAGTCGTGCCGCGGCGGGAACGTCATCCTCGCGGGCGACCTGAACTCGACCCTCGATCACTACCAGGGGCTCGCGGATGACGGGGCCGCGCTCGGCACCTGCTTCGACGGTGCGAAACAGACCGGCAATGCGGCGCTCGGCACCTGGCCCTCGCAACTGCCCGAACTGCTGAGCGCGCCGATCGACCACGTCATGGCGACATCGGAGTGGGAGTTCGTCGGGTTCCGCGTCGTGGGCGCGCTCGACGGGCTCGGCAGCGATCATCGCGCCGTCCTGGCGCAGCTTCGCCCCGTCGGCTGAGCCGAATCCGCCGCCCGGTGCGAGAATGGGCGCATGAGCAAGTCGACGACGCAGGGCACTCCGAAAACGGCCAACCGCTCCACCACGCCCGGTTCGGACCGCTTCAAGGAGTTCATCTCCGGCAGCTGGGCGGAACGCGCGGATACCGCTGCCGCCCCGCGCGAGTCGGCTCCGTTCGCGGCGGCCCGGCGGGCGCGCATCTCGGTGCAGTTCCCCGGCCAACGCCTCATCATTCCGGCCGGCCCGGCTCGCGTCCGCTCCAATGACACCGACTACCCGTACCGCGCCCACAGCGCCTTCTCGCACCTCACCGGCTGGGGAAGCGACGCCGTGCCGGACAGTGTGCTCGTGCTCGAGCCCGTCGGTCCGGCGCACGAGGCCGTGCTGTACTTCCGGCCGAGCGCGGGGCGCGACTCCGACGAGTTCTACGCGAACGCGGCGATCGGCGAGTTCTGGACCGGCGCGCGCCCCTCGCTCGACGACGTCGCCGCCGACCTCGGACTCGCCACCCGCGCGCTCACCGAGTTCTCGGCCGTGCTGGAGAGCGGCGACGCGACGACCCTCATCGTGCGCGACGCCGACGACGCGCTCACCGACCAGCTCGACGGCCGCCGCCTGCTGGCCGCCTCGTCCGACCTGCTCGAGGTCGAGACCGACCCCGACACCGAATTCGCCCGCGCCCTGAGCGAGCTGCGTCTCGTCAAGGATGCCTGGGAGATCCGGCAGATGCGCGACGCCGTCGCCGCGACCAAGCTCGGCTTCGACGACGTCATCGCCGACCTCCCCCAGGTGCTGGCGCATCGCCGCGGTGAGCGGCTGGTCGAAGGCACCTTCAACCGGCGCGCCCGCGCCGAAGGCAACGCCGTCGGCTACGACACGATCGCCGCGAGCGGTCCGCACGCGTGCATCCTGCACTGGACCCGCAATGACGGCGCCGTAGAGCCGGGCGACCTGATGCTGATCGATGCGGGCATCGAACTCGACTCGCTGTACACGGCCGACATCACACGCACCCTCCCGGTGAGCGGCACCTTCACCGAGGTGCAGCGCCGCGTGTATGAAGCGGTGCTCGAGGCGGCCGATGCAGCCTTCGCGGTGGTGCGGCCGGGCATCCGCTTCCGCGAGGTGCACGCCGCGGCGATGCAGGTCATCGCTCGGAAGACCGCCGAGTGGGGCTTTCTGCCGGTGAGCGCCGAGGAGTCGCTCGAGCCGGACGCGCAGTTCCACCGCCGGTACATGGTGCACGGCACTTCGCACCACCTCGGCATGGATGTGCACGACTGCGCACAGGCGCGTCGCGAGCTCTACCTCGACGGCGTGCTCGAGCCCGGGATGGTGTTCACGATCGAGCCGGGCCTGTACTTCCAGCCGGACGATCTGACGGTGCCGGAGGAATTCCGCGGCATCGGCGTGCGGATCGAAGACGACGTGCTGGTGACCGCAGAGGGCTGCGAAAGCCTGTCGGCGGGCATCCCGCGCACCGTCGCCGAGGTGGAGGCGTGGCTCGCCGGGCGGTGACGCCTAGTCTTCGACCGGCCGCGCGAGCACGTCGCGCGCCTTGAGGAGGAGAGTCGGGTCGACGATCACGTCGTAGCTCTCGGCGAGCACCTGCGACGTCGACTGGAAGTCGCGGCTGCGGCGCGAGACCGCGTAACCGGCCAGTCGGAAGAACATGCCGAAGGCGGCACCGATCAGAATTGCGGCCCCGAACAGCCCCCAGTTGATGGTCGGCTGCACGAAGGTGAACAGCAGCCCGAGGAACAGCCCGAACCAGGCACCGCTCAGCGCGCCTTCGAGCGCCGCACGATTCCAGGACAGCTTGCGGGTGACGCGCTCGACCGTCTTCAGGTCATTGCCGACGATCGCCAGCTTGGCGACCGGGAAATCCGCCTTGGCCAGGTGATCCACCGTGCGCTGCGCCTCGGCATAGGTCGCATAGCTTCCGACGACCTCGCCGTGCGGGACGGAGACATCGACGGTGCGACGGCGGAATGGTCCGGTGTTGGTCACCACGGAATTCTCCCATACGGCGAGTAGGGTTTGACCGTGAGCGCCACGAGAGTCTTCGTTGCCCGTTTGGCCGGGTGCTCCGTTTTCGACCCCGCGGGCGACCGCGTCGGCAAGGTGCGCGACGTGATCGTGGTCTACCGCAAGTCGGATGCGCCGAGCGTCGTCGGTCTGCTCGTCGAGATCCCCGGAAAGAGGCGCGTGTTCGTCTCGATCGGGCGCGTCACGAGCATCGGCTCGGGCCAGATCATCACCACGGGGCTGTTCAACCTGCGCCGCTTCGAGCAGCGCGGCGGCGAGGTGCGCGTGATCGCCGAACTGCTGGGTCGTCGGATGGTGCTGCGCGACGGCTCGGGTGAGGCCACGATCGAGGACGTCGCGATCGAAGAGAGCGCACCGGCGGAGTGGTCGGTCGGCGACCTGTTCCTGCGTCGCCCCCCGACAACCCCGTTCGGCAAGGGGGCCACCGTGTTCGCCACCTGGGATCAGGTGCGCGAGAAGAACGCGCCGGGCGAATCCCAGTCCGCCGAGCAGCTGATCGCCACCTACTCGGATCTGCGCCCCGCCGACCTCGCGAACACTCTGCTCGACCTGCCCGAGGATCGCCGGCTCGAGGTCGCCGAGGAACTGCCCGACGAACGGCTCGCCGACGCGCTCGAGGAGATGCCCGAGCAGGAACAGGTCGAACTGATCAGCCGGCTCGACGACGAACGCGCCGCCGAGGTGCTCGACCAGATGGAGCCCGACGACGCGGCCGACCTGATCGCTCAGCTCTCCGCCGAGAAGGGCGAGGCCCTGCTGCAGCTGATGCAGCCGGACGAGGCCGAGGACGTCCGGTTCCTGCTCTCCTACGACCCGGAGACCGCCGGTGGCCTCATGACGACCGAGCCGATCATCGTCTCGGCCGACGCCACCGTGGCCGAGGGGCTCGCCCTCATCCGCCGCCACGAGCTGGCTCCCGCGCTGGGCGCCGCGATCTGCGTGACGCTCCCGCCCTACGAACCGCCCACCGGGCGTTTCCTCGGCATGGTGCACTTCCAGCGGATGCTCCGCTACCCGCCGCATGAGCGCCTCGGCACGATCCTCGACCAGGGTCTCGAGCCCGTGACGCCCGAGACGAGCGCCGCCGAGGTGTCGCGCCGGCTCGCGAGCTACGACCTGGTCTCGCTGCCCGTCGTCGACGACAAACACCGACTTGTCGGGGTGGTGACCATTGATGACGTCCTCGACTATTTGCTGCCCGACGACTGGCGAAGTTCGGACGACGATCGCCCCCCGGTGACCGAGCCCAGCACCCCCACCGCCACGATCGCGACCCGAGCAAGGAGGACGCCGTATGGCTCGCGCTGACCGCCGCGATAGCGTCCGCCTCGACGCCCCCAAGGGCCTGCGCACCCCGTTCGTGCCCCGGTGGCAGGGCCGCGACCGCTTCGGGCGCTTCACCGAGGCGATCGCCCGCGGCATGGGAACACCCTGGTTCCTGCTGGTGCTCTCGATCTTCGTCGCCGCATGGATGACCTACAACTCGCTCGCCGAGGCGAACGACTGGTGGCGCTTCGACTCGCAAGCGCTCGGGTTCACGGTGCTGACGCTCATCCTGTCGCTCCAGGCCTCGTATGCCGCGCCGCTCATCCTGCTCGCCCAGAACCGCCAGGATGACCGGGACCGCGTGCAGATTGAACAGGACCGTCAGCGCGCCGAGCGCAATCTCGCCGACACCGAGTACCTGGCGCGCGAGGTCGTCGCCCTGCGCCTGGCGATCAAGGACATGGCGACCAAGGACTTCATCCGCGCGGAACTCCGTTCGCTGTTGGAGGAGCTCGACGCCGATCGCGAGGAGTCGCGTGAGCGCTGAGCTCACCGACGCGGTGCGGCGCGCCCTAGCGCGCGTGCAGGACCCGGAGATCCGTCGCCCGATCACCGACCTCGATATGGTGCGTGGCGTCTCGGTCGACGGCGGCACCGCCCGCGTCGAGGTGCGTCTGACGATCGTCGGATGCCCCGCCGCCGACACGATCGAACGTGACGTGCGCGAAGCGGTGCTCTCGGTCGAGGGCGTCGAGTCGATCGAGCTCGACCTCGGCGTCATGACGGTGGCCGAGCGCGAGGCGCTCACGACGAGGCTGCGCGGCTCGCGGGCGATGCCGTTCGGGCCCGACTCCCTCACGCGCATCATCGCCGTCTCCAGTGGCAAGGGCGGCGTCGGCAAGTCGACGCTCACCGCCAACCTTGCCGTCGCGCTCGCGGCCGAGGGGTTGCGGGTCGGGTTGATCGATGCCGACGTGTTCGGGTTTTCGATTCCCGGCATCCTGGGAATCGCCGGCGCAAAGCCCACCCAGGTGGGCGAGATGATCCTGCCGCCGGTCGCGCACGACGTGAAAGTGATTTCGATCGGCATGTTCGTCGAGCCGTCGACCGCCGTCTCGTGGCGCGGTCCGTTGCTGCACCGCACGATTCAACAGTTCTTGACCGACGTGTTCTTCGGCGATCTGGATGTGTTGGTGCTCGACCTGCCGCCCGGCACGGGCGACGTCGCGATCTCGCTCGGGCAGCTGCTGCCGCACGCGGAGGTGCTCGTCGTGACGACACCGCAGCCCGCCGCCGCGGAGGTGGCCGAACGCAGCGGCCTCGTCGCGCGGCAGACCGGGCAGACCGTGATCGGCGTCGTCGAGAATATGGCGGGGCTCGTGCAGCCGGATGGCAGCGTGCTCGACGTGTTCGGCACCGGCGGGGGCGCGGATCTCGCCGCACGGCTCGACGTGCCGGTGCTGGCGAGCATCCCGTTGAGCGTGGAGCTGCGGCGCGACGGTGACGAGGGCGAGCCGGTCGTGCTCGCGCATCCGGAGGACCCGGCGGCGCGCGCGATCTCGGAGCTGGCCCAGAAGCTGGCGCGACGCGGGCGTGGCCTGGCGGGGCGGAAGCTTCCGGTCAGCTCGCGCTAGCGGGTCGTCGGTGAGCGGGCCGGTTCAGACGCGGCGGGTCGGCACGTGACGGTAGCCGTCTCGAGCGGTCGTGGTGAGCGTGGCGGCGATCGCGGCGACAGCGATCGCGGCGACGAGGATCAAGGTGGTCATGCGTCTATTTGAGCGCGTGAGTTGATGTAGCACAATCGAATCTTTCTTTAGTAATGATTTAGCATCACTACATGGATATCCATCGTCTCGCCGTGCTCCGAGAGCTCGCCGAACGCGGCAGCGTCACCGCCGTCGCCCAGGCGCTCGCCCTCACCCCCTCGGCCGTGTCACAGCAGCTGAAGATCCTCGAGCGCGAAGCCGGACTCCCCCTCACCGAGCGCTCCGGGCGCGGCCTCGCCCTGACGCCCGCCGGCCGGGTGCTCGCCGAACGCGCCATCGACGTGGCCGTCGCCCTGCAGCGCGTCGAGTCCAGCTGGGAGGAGTACCGCGACTCCCCCCGCGGCGAGGTGTCGATCTCGACCTTCCCCACCGGCGGCATGATGTTGCTCCCGGGCCTGTTGACCCGACTGCGCGAAACCCCGGGTCTGCGCGTCGCCGTCACCGACCAAGACCCCAACCAGCCCGACTTCGCCGAACTCACCGCCCGCTACGACGTCGTGCTCGCCGACTCCGGCGGGGTGACGGCGAGTTGGCGCGAACGGCGCCTGGAGGCGGTCGAGCTGATGCGCGAGCCGCTCGATGTCGCACTGCCGGAAGGGCATCCGCTCGCCGCACGGGTCTCCCTCTCGCCCGACGATGTCATCAGTGAGCCCTGGATCGGCGTCCCCGTCGACTTCCCCTTCGACCGCATCCTCACCGATCTCGAATCGCTCACCGGGAGACCCGCCGATGTCGTCCAGCGCATCGGCGACAACGGAATCGTCGAAGAACTCGTCGCGGCCGGCCACGGCCTGGCGATCCTGCCGCGCTACACGACGCGGGACCACGGCAACGGTCTGGTGACAAGACCGTTGCGCGGGATGCGCTCCGAGCGCGTGATCTGGGCGCTCATGCGCCCCGACATCGCCGTCCGCCCCTCGGTGCGACTCGTCGTGGATGCGCTGCGCGCGGAGGCCACCGCCTTCGTCGCCGCCCGCTCCTAGTGTGACGTTTCTCCGGAGATTCTGGCTCAGGACGCGGCGCGCGGGGCGTTAGCGGGGCTCGACGAGGCGCGCGAGCAGCTCGATGAGCAGCCGCTCGGCGAGCGGCGCCGGCAGCGCCTCGATCGCCGCGATGAGCGGGGCGAACTCCTCGGGCAGCGCACCGGATCCGTTGATGCCGAAGCCGACGAGCAGCGCCGCCGCGGTGTCGGAGTCGGGCATCCCCGGAAGCGGAGGAAGCGCGCCGAGCAGCCCGCTGATGTCCGGCCGAGGCACACCGCGCACCGCATCCGCCGACCGCACCAGAGCGGGCTGCAGCTCGTCGAGCACCGACGCGGTCACGGGCGTGATCGTGAGGTGCGTCGTGTGCGGCAGGAGTGATCCATCCGTCTGCGTCAGCCCCGGCTGGGTCTGCAGAATCCAGCCCTCGCGCTTCGCCGCGTCCGCCCAGACGTGCGGGTCGACCCGTCGCTCCGCCGGAAGCGCGTCATCGGTCGCGACCGCGAACAGCGGGCCGGTCGGCTCGCCCACGATGCGCAGCCCCTCGATGCCGTCGATCGTCGCGCGGAGGGCGAGCGTCGCCGCCCGCGTCTGCTCGGCCAGCTCGGCGAAGCCCTCGCGCCCGAGTGCGTGCACGATCGCCCACGCGGCCGCGAGCGGTCCGCCCGACTTCGACCCCAACAGGGTCGAGTTGACGACCGGATACCCGGGCCAGCGGGCCGTCGCGAAGTACTGCAGGCGTTGGCGGTCGCGGCCCCGCTGCAGCAGTACCGAGGCGCCCTTGGGCGCGTAGCCGTACTTGTGCAGGTCGGCGCTGATGCTCGTGACGCCCGGAACCCGGAAATCCCAGTCCGGCAGCTCGGGCCAGAACGGGAGCGCCAGGCCGCCGATGCACGCATCGACGTGCACCGGGATGCCCTGCGCCGACGCCGCGGACGCCACCTCGACGACCGGGTCGAGTCCCGCATGCGGATACGACGGAGCCGAGACGACGACAAGCGCCACGTCGTCGCCGAGTCGCGCGACGAGTTCCGAGGCGGCGACGACACCGCTCGGCAGCACCGGCGCGAGATCCAGTTCGAGACCGAAGTAGTGCGCCGCCTTCTGGAACGCCGCATGCACCGTCACCGGGGCAACCAGACGTGGGCGCGCGGTGCCGGGTTCCGCCCCGCGGACGGCGAGCCAGGCATCCCGCGCGGTCTTAACCGCCAGGAGGCAGCTCTCGGTGCCACCGCTCGTGACGGTGCCCACCACGTCGTCGCCCCCGTTCAGCAGCTCCCGCGTGAACGCGATGAGTTCGCGCTCCAACACCGCCACCGATCCGAAGGTGGTCGGGTCGAGGCCGTTGACCGGTTGCATCATGCGCACCGCTTCGGCGGCGAGCGCATCCAGTTCGGCGACCCCCGGGTCGTAGACGTAGCTCAGCACGTGCCCGCCGTGGGTCGGGGCGTCGGCGTCGCGAAGCGCGCCGAGGCGCGCCAGGATCGACTCGCTGGATTCGGCGAAGCGCATCAGGTGGTTCCCCCGCTCGCCGGGACGACGGGGGCCGTCGCCTCGTCGATGTCGATCTTGCGCAGCGGGTAGCGCCGCAGTGTGATGAGGCTCGCCAGGATGAGCGCGGCGGGGACGATGCTGAAGCTGATGACGATGCCGAGCACGGCGGATGCGGACTGCTCGACATCGACCGCGGCGGTCGACTCGAGGTAGCCGGTCACCGTCAAGATGATCGCCAGCACGGTCGTGCCGAGCGCCATTCCGGTGGTCTCCCCCGCCGTCCACACGCCGCTGAAGGTCCCGGCGCGGCCTGGGCCGTGGCGCCGCGCATCGACCGCCACGACGTCGGGAAGCATGGCGAGCGGGAGCGACTGCATGCCCGCGTAGGCGGCGCCCGCGAGCGCGACCGGGCCGTACACCCACGATCCGGGGAACCACGCCAGCGCCACCATCGCGAGCGCCGCGATGCCGTACAGGACGGAGGCGATCGCGAAGGCGCGCTCCTTGCCGATCCGATGCGCGATCGTGCCCCAGATGGGCGCAAACACGAGCGCGGGCGCGATCAGCGCGAGGAAGATGAAGGTCACCGCGTCCTCGTCGAACAGCACGTAGCGCGCCACATACTGGGCGCCGGCGAGCATGATTCCCGTCGCCAGGGCCTGCAGCACGAAGGTGATCAGCAGCGCGCGGAACGGCTGGCTCGTGCGCAACGTCCGCACCCCACGGCGATAGTGTTCGCCCAGACTCTCGCGCGGCGCGGCAAGACCGGCCACCGGCTCCGACATCGGAGGACGCGGCGCCGCCCCGACGCGTGCCGCCTTCTCCACGGTCGACGTCACCAGGAACGATCCGCCGAGCACCAGACCCGCGACGACCGCCATGATCAGGTAGCCCAGGTGCGAGTCGTCTCCGCCGAGCGAGCGCAGCGCGGGGCCGCCGGCCCCGAACAGCAGAATCGCGAAGGTGAGCACGACGACGCGCGCCGACAGCAGTCGCGTCCGCGCGTTGTAGTCGGAGACGAGTTCCGCCGGCAGCGCGATGTACGGCACCTGGAACAGGCTGAACGCGGTCGCGGCGAGCACGAAGGCCAGGAATACCCAGATCGCGGATGCCCACGCCGGCAGCCCCGCCGGCACGGCGAAGGTCAGCACGAAGAAGATCGGGAGGAACACGGCGCCGATCACCATGAAGCGACGCCGGTAGCCGGTGGCCGCGATCTGGCGGTCGCTTCGCGCACCGATGATCGGATCGATCATCACGTCCCACACCTTGGCGAGGGTCACCAGGACGCCCGCGAGCAGGGCCGTCACCCCGAGGGTGTCCGTCAGGTAGTAGACGAGGACAAGACCCGGAAGAGTTCCGAAACCGCCGGTTCCGACCGAACCGAGCGCGTAGCGAGCGACAACGCCCGCTCTCAGCCCTTCGGTGCGCCGACCCCCGGTGCGCAAAGAAGATTCCATGAATCGATGCTACCCACCACAGGTGCGCACCGGTCACGCCGAGATGCATGCGACGTAGACTGCGCGCATGTCCGGAATCACCGCCGATCGGTCACGCCGCACCGCACCGCGCGCCCGCGCCGCCCTGACGGTCGAGACGATCGAGACTCTCGTCGCGGGGCTCGTCTCCGCCTCGGGGGGTCGCGTCGAGGTCATCGCACCGTTCACCGGAGAGCTCCTTCATCGCCTGCCGCACAACACAGCGGCCGATGTCGCCCGCGCCGCCGAGACCGCGCGGGCGGCGCAGCACGCCTGGGCGCGCACCAGCCCCGCCCACCGTCGCCGCGTGCTGCTGCGCGCACACGACCTCCTGCTCGAGCGCCGCGAACTGGTGCTCGACGCGATCCAGCTCGAGACCGGAAAATCGCGTGCCCAGGCTTTCGAAGAGCTCTTCAACGCCGCCGCCGCCACGCGCTACGCCGCCCTCGCCGCGCCGCGCGTGCTCGCGACCCGCCGTCGCCGCGCGGGCATCCCGCTCGTCATGGAATCGCGGGTGAGCTACCGACCCAAGGGCCTGGTCGGTGTCGTCACCCCCTGGAACTACCCGCCGAGCCTCACCGCCATGGACGTCGCGCCGGCGCTCGCCGCCGGAAACGCCGTCCTCCAGAAGGCGGATGACCAGGGCGCCCTGAGCGTCCTCGCCACCCGAGGCGCTTTCCTCGACGCGGGCCTCCCCGAGGCGCTCTGGGCGGTCGTTGCCGGACCCGGGACCGAGGTCGGGTCCGCGCTCGTCGCCGCATCCGACGTCGTCGCCTTCACCGGGTCGACCGCAACCGGGATCACGGTCGCGACCCAGGCCGCCGCGACCCTCACCCCGGTGTCGCTGGAACTCGGCGGCAAGAATCCGGTGATCGTGCTCGACGACGTCGATGTCGAGCGCGTCGCCGTGTCGGTCGCCCACGCCTGCTTCGCCGCCGCGGGGCAGTTGTGCGTGTCGGCCGAGCGCATCCTCGTGCACCGCGACGTCGCCGACCGCTTCATCCCCGCGCTCACCGCGGCGGTCGCGGGTCTGCGCCTCGGCAGCGCGCTCGACTTCTCGGTCGACTTCGGTTCGCTCACCTCCGCCGCGCAACTAGAGCGGGTGCGCGCCCACGTCGACGATGCCGTGGCTCACGGCGCCACGGTCCTGGCGGGCGGCGCACCCCGGCCCGAGCTCGGCCCCTACTTCTTCGCCCCGACGCTGCTCACCGGCGTCACCGACCAGATGGTGTGCGCGCGCGAAGAGACCTTCGGGCCGGTCGCCAGCATCGTGATCGTTGACGACGACGCGGCCGCCGTGCGGGCCGCCAACGACACGCGCTTCGGTCTCAACGCCTCGATCTTCTCGGGCTCGACGCGACGGGCGCGCCGACTGGCGGAACAGCTGCAGGCGGGAACCATCAACATCAACGAGGGTTACCGCGCCAGCTTTTCCGCGGTCGCCGCCCCCTCCGGCGGCGTCAAGCTCTCCGGGCTCGGTCGCCGCAACGGGCCCGAGGGTATCCTGCGTTACACCGACACGGTGCAGATCGCGCGCAGCACCGGGATCATTCCGCTCCCGCGCACCGGCGCCGAACATGCGCGGCTCGCGGGCGTGATGCTGCTCACGCTGCGGGCGCTGCGATTCATCCGGCGCCGCTGAGCCGCGCGGCGAAATCCCGCTAGGTCGCCTCGGAGTCGAAAGGCGCGGGTTTCCCGTTGCCGAGCTTCCGCTGCCGCTGCTCGTAGGCCGACTCACGGTTGCCGCGACGACGCGGCGCCGCCGCCATCGTCGCCGTCGCCGGCTTCATCGGTGCCGGATCATCCAGCAGCGCGTCACGAATGATGCGCCGCGGGTCGTACTGACGGGGGTCGAGCTTGGTCCAGTCGACCTCGTCGAACTCCGGGCCCATCTCTTCGCGCATCCGGTCCTTCGCGCCGTTGGCGAGATCGCGCAACGAACGCACCAGCCGCGCCAGCTGCGCCGCATAGCCCGGCAGCCGGTCGGGCCCGATGACGAAGACCGCGATCACCAGAATGATCAGCAGCTTGTCAAATGTCAGCCCGAACGACATGCGCTCATCCTATGCGGCCCCCGCTCGGTAGGGTGGGGCCGAAGGAGTCACGTGAACCACGATTTGAGCTGGAAGTTCGCGGAGGAGTTCGTTCCCGAGTCCCCCGCGATCACGCTCGCGCGCCAACACTCGCACGAACTCGGCATCGAGGCGGTCAGCCCCGGCGTCGCCGCCCAGTTGCGCGTGCTCGCCGCCGCGAGCGGCGCCCGCAGTATCCTCGAGATCGGCACCGGCGCGGGAGTCTCCGGACTCGCCCTGCTCGACGGCGCCCCCGAGGCGATCCTCACCACGATCGACGTGGAACCCGACCACCAGCAGAGCGCGCGCCAGAGCCTGCTGGCCGCGGGAATCCCCGCGAACCAGCTCCGGCTGATCGCCGGTCGCGCACTCGATGTGCTGCCGCGCATGAACGACGGCGCGTACGACCTCGTCGTCGTGGATGCCGACACGACATCGCTGCTCGCCTACGTCGAACACGCCCTGCGCATCGCACGCGCCGGCGGACTGGTGCTCGTGCCGCACGCGCTCTGGCGCGGCAAGGTCGCCGATCCCGTGCAGCGCGACGACACCGTCGCGGAGTTCCGAGCGCTCCTCGGCGCCATCGGGGAGAGCGAGACCCACACGGTCGCGCTCTCCACCTCAGGCGACGGATTGCTTCAGCTGGTCACCCGCGCGGGCTGACCCGCGCATCGAGTCGGCGGCGTCTAGGCCTCGCCGACGGCACCCACCAGGGCGTCACGAAGCTCTTTGGCTTCATCGTCGTTGACCGAGACGACAAGTCGCCCGCCACCCTCGAGCGGAACGCGCACAATAATGAGGCGTCCCTCCTTCACAGCCTCCATCGGGCCGTCACCGGTCCTCGGCTTCATGGCTGCCATGAGTAGTCCCCTTTCGATGGCGTTCTCCCATTATCCCGTATTCGAGGGACGCACGGTTAACGCGGGTGCTTACGGCGGAGTCCAATCGGCGCCATCCACCCACCAGCCGATGTAGGTCCAGCCCACCTGGAGCGCCACGAAGGCGAGAACGAGCAGGATGCGGTAGACCGGCGAGCGCGGAATCGCCAGCGCGCCAAGCCCCGGCGCGAGCGGCATCAGCAGACGGAACACGCTCGACTGCGGAAAGAAGACCGCCACCAGGTAGGCGACGTAGCTGACCAGCCAGAGCCGGAGATCCACGCCGAGTCGGCGCGCGATCGGCGTCACCAGGAAGATCGCGAACGCGGCGAGGGTGAGGATCACCAGGAGCGCGCCGAGCCAGCCGGCCGCGGAGCCCGGGATGCCGTTCCAGCGCAACCACCAGTCGGCCGCCTGGAACCACGGCTGGAACGGGACGAGGTGATCGCGCCCGACGTAGGCGACCCGCCACGCCAATTCGGTGTCGAGATACGCCGTCGGCGAGCCCGTGACGAGCGCCGCAATCCCGAGCCAGGCGAAGCCGAAGCCGACGCTCGCGAGACCCGCCGCAACGACGCGGATGCGCTCCCGCATCGGGAACGGATCCCGCGCGCGCGTGACGAAACGGTGGATCGCGTGCAACCCGAGCAGCAGCGCGAACGCGAGCGCGCCCGGCCGGGTGAATGCGAGGGTCGCGACCACCGGGATGATCAACAGGTAGCGGCGTTCGAGCAGCAGCAGCAGCGCCGCGAAGAGCAGGAACAGCTGCATCGACTCGGCGTAGGCGACCTGCAGAATCGGGCTGAGCGGCGCGACGCAGAACAGCACCGTGGCGAACAGCGCGCTCTCCGGGATCACGCGGTGCATCACCCGGTTGAACACGAGCGCGGCGCCGCCCGCGAACGCGACCGAGACCGCCACCGCGAGGATCTCGAACGGCAGCCCCGTGGCGATCATCAGCAGGCGCACGACGCCCGGGTAGGCCGGCAGGAACGCCCACGCGTTCTCGCCCACGAAACCGGCCGCGTCCAGCGGCAGCTCGGTCGGGTATCCGACCACGGCGATGATGTAGTACCAGTGGCCGTCCCAGATCCGGGCGAAGCTCGCGTAGTCGGGGGAGGCATCCGTCCAGGGATTCGCGGGCTGGATCGCTGCGAAGGCGAGCAGAATCGTCGTCGTCACCACGCGGGACGCGGCGAACACCGCCAGCACCTGGGCCCACCACGGCAGGCGTGCGAGCCGCAGCGGCAGGCTCAGTCGCGCGTGGTCAGCCATGCCCGCAGTCCGCGCTCGCAGCGCTCGATCTGCTCCACCGGGACGCGTTCATCGTCGGCGTGCGCGAGGCCCGGGTCGCCGGGGCCGTAGTTGACGGCGGAGATGCCGAGCGCCGAGAAGCGGGCCACGTCCGTCCAGCCGTACTTGGGACGCGCCTCGCCTCCGACCGCGGTGAGGAACCCCTGCGCGAGTGGCGCGTCGAGGCCCGGGCGGGCGCCCTCGGCGAGGTCGGCGACGACCACCTCGAACCCGTCGAAGAGCTCACGCACGCGCTCGACCGCCTCGGCGCCGGACTTGTTCGGCGCGAACCGGTAGTTGACGTGCACCGTGCACTCGTCGGGGATCACGTTGCCCGCCACCCCTCCCGCGATCTTCACGGCGTTCATACCCTCGCGGTAGTCGAGCCCGTCGACGCGGATCGTCTCCGGCTCGAAGGCCGCCAGTCGCGCCAGGATCGGAGCGGCGGCGTGAATCGCGTTCTCGCCCATCCAGGCGCGCGCCGAGTGAGCCCGGCGGCCGCGGGTGGTGACGTCGACGCGGAGGGTGCCGTTGCATCCGCCCTCCACCTCGCCGTTGGAAGGTTCGCCGAGGATCGCGAAATCGGCGGCCAGCAGCTCGGGATGCGTGCGCGCCAGTCGGCCCAGACCGTTCAGCTCCGCCTCGACCTCCTCGTGGTCGTACCAGACCCACGTGACGTCAACGCTCGGCGTGGTCAGCTCGGCGGCGAGGACGAGCGCGATCGCGCATCCGCCCTTCATGTCGACGGTGCCGCGACCCCACAGCGTGCCGTCCTCGTCGAGGCGGCTCGGCAGGTTGCCGTTGACCGGCACGGTGTCGAGGTGGCCGGCGATCACGGCGCGCTGCGCACGGCCGGCGTTCGTGCGGGCGATGATCGCGTCGCCGTCGCGGGTCACCTCGAGATGCGGAAAGGCGCGGAGCGCCGCTTCGACGGCGTCCGCGATCGCGGTCTCGTTGCCCGACACCGACTCGAGGTCGACGAGCGCTCGGGTGACGGCGACGCTGCCGGCCGCGAGGTCGAGGGCGGGGGCGTCAGTCACCGCACCAGCCTACCGAGCCGCGCCCGATACCCTGGAGGCATGAGCACAGCATGGGGTCACGGACTCGCCACCATCACCACCGACGGGACGATTCTGGACACCTGGTACCCCGCGCCGCACCTCGGCGAGGCCCCGGCCGGACTCGATCGCTACATCGCGCCGGTCGAGTTCGAGGACTGGCTCGGCGAGGACGAGCGCCGCGGCGTGCGCCTCGACTACGTGGCGACCTCGATCGATCTGGAGGCGCCTCCCGCGTCGACGCCGGATGCCTACTTGCGGCTGCACCTGCTCTCGCACCTGCTGGTGGCGCCGAACTCGCTCAACCTCGACGGCATTTTCGGGCACCTCCCGATCGTCGCGTGGACCACCGCGGGCCCGATGCTGCCCGCCGAGTACGCGCGCCGCCGCCCGCTCCTGCAGCGCGAAGGCATTTCGCTCCACGGCATCGACAAGTTCCCGCGCCTGGTCGACTACGTCGTCCCCGAGCGCGTGCGCATCGCGGATGCCTCCCGCGTCCGCCTGGGAGCCCACCTCGCGCCGGGAACCACCGTCATGCACGAGGGCTTCGTGAACTTCAACGCGGGCACGCTCGGCTCCTCCATGGTCGAGGGGCGCATTTCGCAGGGCGTCATCGTGGGCGATGGCTCCGATATCGGCGGCGGTGCCTCCATCATGGGCACGCTCTCCGGCGGCGGCACGCAGCGCGTCGCGATCGGCGAGCGTGCGCTGCTCGGCGCGAACTCGGGAATCGGCATCTCGATCGGCGACGACTCGGTCGTGGAGGCCGGGCTCTACGTGACGGCGGGCACCAAGGTCACGGTCTTGGTCGCCGGCGAAGAGCCGCGCGTGGTGAAGGCCGTCGAGCTTTCCGGCCAGCCGGGGCTGCTGTTCCGCCGCAACTCGGTCACCGGCGCCGTCGAGGTGCTGCCCCGCACGGGCTTCGGCGTCACCCTCAACGAACAGCTGCACGCCTAGCTCCGCCGCCCCGCGGTCGCCCCCCCCCCCCGCCGCCCGCCCGCCTGCCCGCCCGCCCGCTGCCGTTCACGAAATGCAGGAGATCCGTCGGGCCAGTGCGGAGTTCTCGGGCGCGACTCACGCCGCCGGGTCCGTCTTTCCTGCATTTCGTCGTGCGGGCGGGGTGATCGGCTCCTCCGCATCGCGCACATCTCGGCGGACTGCACGGATGCGCCCGCCGCCCCCACCGGCCGCGCCGCGCGCGCGAGCCTGTCGACATGGACCTCCGACGCGAAGTTGCCCTGCGCGGCGGCCTCGCGGCGACGCACGAGCTACTTCGGGCCGGCGCCACCGCGTACGACCTCCGCGCGGCGGTCACCGCGGGTGAGCTGGTCCGCATCCGGCAGGGCTGGTATGCGTTGCCGGGCACGTCTGCGGTGTTGGAGTCCGCCGTGCGCGTGGGCGGACGCGCGACCTGCGTCACGGCCGCGCGCGACCTCGGGCTGTGGGTGATCGACTCGCCGACCGTGCACGTGCGGATCTTCGCGCATGATGCGCGTCTGCGCCAGCCCGGCAACGCCCGCCAACGGCTCGCGCTCGAGGACGACAGCGTCTGCCGACACTGGGGGCCACGCGGAGTCGGCACCCGCTTTCGACTCAACGCGCCGGATGCTCTGGCCGACATGATCACCTGCCAGAGCCCCGAGCGCACGGTCGCCGCCGCCGAGAGCGCACTCCGCGCCGGGCTGCTCGCGGCGCGGGAGTGGGAGCAGCTCGTCTCGCGCGCACCGCAGCGACAGCAGCGCCTCCTCGGCGATGTCGACCCACGCACGGAGTCGATCATCGAGTCGATCACCCGCTTCCGCTTGCGGCGCCTCGGATTCCTCCCGGAACCGCAGGTCGACATCCCCGGCGTGGGCCGTGTCGACCTCGTGATCGGCAGAGTTGTGATCGAGCTCGACGGGTGGGAACATCACCACAGCCGCGAGTCCTTTGAGAACGATCGCCAGCGGGATGCGCGACTCACCGCCCGCGGATACCGCGTCCTGCGCTTCACCTATCGCGCCGTGATGCACCACTGGGCCGAGGTCCGCGACGCGATCATGGCCGCCGTCGCGGCCACGAACTAGCGCGACCGGGCCGCCGCCCGTCCGACCCGAGCCGCGACGCCTCGCCTCGCGCGAGTCGGTGCCGCGCGATCTCCGCGTATCCGCGATGCGTCGGCCGCTCCCCCCGCGCGTCACGAAATGCAGGATTGGCGAAGCGCGGGTGCTGTGTTGGCGGGGTCAGGCATCCGCCCGATGTCAGGATCTCCTGCATTTCGTGAATGCTGCGGCGCGGGGAGGTCGGGCGGCAGGGCGGGCCGGCACGCGGCGGCAGGGCGGGACTGCACGCGGCGGAAGGCGGGCCTGCAGGCGGCGGGGCGGGCGGGCCCTAGCGCTCGGTGGGCCAGGGGCGGGCCGGCGGGCCCACGTAGAGCTGCTGCGGGCGCCCGATCTTGGTCGCCGGGTCGTTGTTCGCCTCGCGCCAGTGCGCGATCCAGCCGGGAAGGCGGCCGATCGCGAAGAGCACGGTGAACATGCGCGTCGGGAAGCCCATCGCCTTGTAGATCACGCCGGTGTAGAAGTCGACGTTGGGGTAGAGCCGGCGCTCCTGGAAGTACTCGTCCTCGAGCGCGATCTGCTCGAGCTCCTTGGCGATGTCGAGCAGCGGGTCCTGGACGCCGAGGTCGGCGAGCACGGCATCCGCGCTCTCCTTGACGAGCTTCGCGCGCGGGTCGTAGTTCTTGTAGACGCGGTGCCCGAAGCCCATGAGCCGGACGCCGTCTTCCTTGTTCTTGACGCGCTCGACGAAGCGATGCGCACCATCACCGGAGTCGCGGATCTGGGCGAGCATCCTGAGAACCGCTTCGTTCGCTCCCCCGTGCAGCGGCCCGTAGAGCGCGTTGATCCCGGCGGAGATCGAGGCGAAGATGTTGGCCTCGGTCGATCCGACGAGTCGCACCGTCGAGGTGGAGGCGTTCTGCTCGTGGTCTTCGTGCAGGATCAGCAGACGATCGAGCGCCTGCGACAGCACGGGGTTGATCTGGTACGGCTCGGCGAGGTTGCCGAAGTTGAGCTTCAGGAAGTTGTCGACGAAGCTCAGCGAGTTGTCGGGGTAGAGGAAGGCCTGCCCGAGGCTCTTCTTGTGCGCGTAGGCGGCGATGACCGGCAACTTCGCCAGCAGTCGAACGATGTTGAGTTCGACCATCTCGGGGTCGTGCGGGTCGAGCGAGTCTTCGTAGTAGGTGGAGAGCGCCGACACGGCCGAGGACAGCACTGACATCGGGTGCGCCGTGTGCGGCAGCGCGGAGAAGAAGCGCTTGAGGTCTTCGTGCAGCAGCGTGTGCCGACGAATGCGCTCGGTGAAGTTCTCGAGTTCGACGGCGGTGGGAAGCTCACCGTAGATGAGCAGCCAGGCCACCTCGAGGAACGTCGAGTTGCCGGCGAGGTCTTCGATCGCGTACCCGCGATAGCGCAGGATGCCTTCGTCACCATCGATGTAGGTAATCGCGCTCTTGGTGGAGGCGGTGTTGACGAACCCCTGGTCGAGCGAGGTCAGACCGGTCTGCTTGGTGAAGCTCGACCAGTCGACGCTGTCGCGACCGTCCACCGCGCGCAACACGGGGAGTTCGGCGTTGATGTCACCAAACGTGAGCGAGATCTTGTCGGGGTCCCTAGTGACGTCATTCACCATTACAGCCTAGGGGGTTCCGGCGACAGCATGCCTCCCTCCAGATCCGCGCGGCGCGCGTTGGAGAGACCCTCCAACGCTAGGCGGCGAATCAGTTGGCGAGACTCGCCAAACGCGCGACCGCCGCGGCGATGCGCTCGTCGGTCGCCGTGAGCGAGATCCGCACGAACTCGTCCCCCGCGGGGCCGTAGAAGTCCCCGGGGGTCACCAGGATGCCGATCTCCGCGAGCGCGTCGACGCTCGTCCGCCCGTGCTCGCCTCGCGTCGCCCAGAGGTAGAGGCCGGCGTCGCTCGCGTCGATGCGGAACCCGGCGGCTTCGAGCGCCGGCCGCAGCTTCGCCCGACGCTCGCGGTAGCGCTCGCGTTGGAGGGCGACGTGCGTCTCGTCGCCGAGCGCGGCGATCATGGCCGCCTGCACGGGGGCCGGCGGAATCAGCCCCGCGTGCTTGCGCGCTTCGAGCAGCTCGCCGATGAGGTCGCTGCAGCCGGCGACGAACGCCGCGCGGTACCCGGCGAGGTTGGACTGCTTGCTGAGTGAGTAGACCGAGAGCGTGAGCCGGCGGGAGTCGCCGATCACGCGGCGATCGAGGATGCACGGCGTCGGCTCCTCGCCCGCCCAGTTCAGTTCGGCGTAGCATTCGTCGTTGGCGATGACGGCGCCGAGCTCGCGCGCGCGGGTGACGGCGCGGCGGAGGTAGTCGAGCTGGTCGACGTGACCGTCGGGGTTGCCGGGGCTGTTGAGCCACACCAGGCGCGTTGCGGCCGGCCACTCCTCGGGATCGTCGGAGGGCAGCGGCGTCGCCCCCGCGATGAGTGCCCCGACGGCGTAGGTCGGGTAAGCGACGGTCGGGTGCACGACGACGTCCCCCTCCCCCAGGCCGAGCAGGGTGGGCAGCAGTGCGACGAGTTCTTTCGACCCGATCGTCGGCATGACGTTGGCCACCTCGACGTCGACACCGCGTCGCCGCGCGTACCAGTCGACGATGGCCTCGCGCAGCGCCGGAGTTCCGGCGGTCTGCGGGTAGGCGTGCGCATCGGTGGCGGCGCGGAGCGCGTCGCGAACGACCTCCGGCGTGGCGTCGACGGGAGACCCGACCGACAGGTCAACGATCCCGTCGGGATGCGCTCGCGCCCGCTCGGCGGCCGGCGCGAGGGAGTTCCACGGAAAGTCCGGAAGAGACAGCGCCATGAGCCGCGCTCAGTGGGCCTGCGGCGGCAGTGCCGAGACGACCGCGTGGTCGCCGGCGATCACGCCGACCTTGGCGGCGCCTCCGGGCGAGCCGACCTCCTGGAAGAACTCCACGTTGGCGGTGTAGTAGTCCGACCACTTCTCGGGCAGGTCGTCTTCGTAGTAGATCGCCTCGACCGGGCAGACCGGCTCGCACGCACCGCAGTCGACGCACTCGTCGGGGTGGATGTACAGCATCCGGTCGCCCTCGTAAATGCAGTCGACGGGACATTCATCGATGCAGGCACGGTCTTTCACATCGACACACGGGAGGGCAATCACGTAAGTCACCCGACCATTCTATGGTCGCGGCGCGGCACCTTCTGTCGCGGGCACGAGCGTGCGGGGCCGCGGCTTCGGCCACGCGATGACAATCGCCGCGATGAGGGCGGGCGCCAGGGCCCAGCCGTAGCCGAGCACGTCGTCGACGACGAGCACCGAGCCCCCGGCCCCGGGTAGCGCCAGGAGCGCGGATGCGGCGACCAGCCCGATGGCCGCGGCAGCCGCGTGCAACCGGCCCCCCATCGCGAGCCGGAAGCCGGCGATGAGTGCGACCACGATCACGAGCGCGAGGGCGAGCCCCCACGGTGCCGAGAGCCGATGGGTGAAGGTCAGAATCACGCCGACACCGAATCCGATTCCAAGCGCGAAGGCGACGCCGAGCACCTCGAGCGCGATCACCACCAGGTGGAGGGCGCCCCGCGGGGGATGCTCTGCGGTCACTCGCCCGATCCGCGTGTCACGGTGTAGCTGGCAACGTATCCGCCGGAGTCGTTGTCTTCGGCGATCACCACGAGGACGCTGAGCTCGTCCTTCTGGTAGAACAGCGTGCCGGTGTCGCCGGAGAGCGATCCTTCGGCGCTCACGGTGAATCCGGCGGACTCCAGCTCGGAGGCGATCTGCTCGGTGGCCTCACTGCCGACGTTGATCGTGACGTTCCAGATCTTCTCGGTGTCGTTGCCGAAGCCGGTTCCGAACACCACCTCGCCGTCGATGAGCGGGACCTCACTCGGGAAGTCGTCCGGCACGGTGCTGCCCGGCAGCTCGATGTCGCCCCCGGTGACACCTTCGATGACGCCCTCGACGGGGTTCGGGATCAGTCCACAGCCCGACAGGAGCAGGGGCGTGCCGACGGCGAGGACGGCTGCCATCGCGATCGTGAGGGCGCGGGAGGAACGGTGATTCGACATGAGGGTCTCACTCTCTCGGATTCCGCCTCGAGTCTACGACTCGGAGCGCCGATCGCACCCGGCGTTCGGCGCTACTGCTTCTTCGAGCGCGACAGGTTGCGCGCGCGCTGCGTGGCGTCGAGCTCGACCTTGCGGATGCGCACGACCTCGGGGGTGACCTCGACGCACTCGTCCTCGCGGGCGAACTCGAGGCATTCCTCGAGCGTGAGCTTGCGCGACGGGGTGAGCTTCTCGAAGGAGTCCGAGGTCGACGAACGCATGTTCGTCAGCTGCTTCTCCTTCGTGATGTTGACGTCCATGTCGTCGGCGCGCGAGTTCTCGCCCACGACCATGCCCTCGTAGACCTCCTGCGTCGGTTCGACGAAGAAGCTCATCCGCTCCTGCAGGGCGATCATCGCGAACGGCGTCGCGACACCGGAGCGGTCGGCCACGATCGAGCCGTTGGTGCGGGTGTTGATCTGGCCGGCCCACGGCTCGTAGCCGTGCGAGATCGCGTTGGCGATGCCGGTGCCGCGCGTGATGGTGAGGAACTCGGTGCGGAACCCGATGAGTCCGCGCGAGGGCACGATGAACTCCATGCGCACCCAGCCGGTGCCGTGGTTCGACATCGACTCCATGCGCCCCTTGCGGGCGGCAAGGAGCTGCGTGATCGCGCCGAGGTGCTCTTCGGGAGTGTCGATCGTGAGGTGCTCGAACGGCTCGTGCTTCTTGCCGTCGATCTCGCGGGTGACCACCTGCGGCTTGCCGACGGTCAGCTCGAAGCCTTCGCGACGCATGTTCTCCACCAGGATGGCGAGGGCGAGTTCGCCTCGGCCCTGCACCTCCCAGGCATCCGGCTTGCCGATGTCGAGCACGCGGATCGAGACGTTACCGATCAGTTCGCGGTCGAGGCGGTCCTTGACCATGCGCGCGGTGAGCTTGTGACCCTTGACCTTGCCGACGAACGGCGAGGTGTTGGTGCCGATCGTCATCGAGATCGCCGGGTCGTCGACGGTGATCGCGGGCAGCGGGCGGATGTCGTCGGGGTCGGCGATCGTCTCACCGATCGTGATGTCTTCGATTCCGGCCACGGCGACGATGTCGCCCGCGTGCGCCTCTTCCGCCGGGTAGCGCTCGAGCGCGCGGGTCTTCAGCAGCTCGGTGATGCGCACGTTCTGGTGGCTTCCATCGTGCTTGACCCAGGCGACCGTCTGGCCCTTCTTGAGCGTGCCGTTGAAGACGCGCAACAGGGCGATACGGCCGAGGAACGGGCTCGCGTCGAGGTTGGTGACGTGCGCCTGCAGCGGGTGCTCGTCGTCGTACTCGGGCGCCGGCACGTGCTCGAGGATCGCCTCGAACAGCGGTTCGAGGTCGTCGTTGTCGGGCAGGGTGCCGTTCTCGGGCTTGTTGTGGCTGGCGGCGCCGGCGCGGCCGGAGGCGTAGACCACGGGGACTTCGAGGATCGCGTCGAGGTCGAGGTCGGGGACCTCGTCGGCGAGGTCGCTCGCGAGACCGAGTAGCAGGTCGTGGCTCTCCTCGACGACCTCGTCGATGCGCGCATCCGGACGGTCGGTCTTGTTGACGGCGAGGATGACGGGGAGCTTGGCGGCGAGCGCCTTGCGCAGCACGAAGCGGGTCTGCGGGAGCGGACCTTCGGAGGCATCCACCAGCAGGACGACGCCGTCGACCATGCTCAACCCGCGCTCGACCTCGCCACCGAAGTCGGCGTGGCCCGGGGTGTCGATGACGTTGATCGTGATGGGGCCGTCGGTCGCGTGCTTGCCGTCGTAGCTGACGGCGGTGTTCTTCGCGAGGATCGTGATGCCCTTTTCGCGCTCGAGGTCGTTCGAGTCCATCGCCCGGTCTTCGAGGTGCTCGTGGGCGCTGAACGAGTTGGTCTGACGCAGCATGGCGTCGACGAGGGTCGTCTTGCCGTGGTCGACGTGGGCGACGATCGCCACGTTGCGCAGATCGGAACGGCGAACGGAAGCCATGGAAATACCTCGAAAAAGAATGTGGGGATGCGGCGCAGAAAGTGGCCAGCTCCCAGTTTAGGGGGCTGGGCGCCACTCCCACGCGTTGGAGGCGATGCCCGGGGCGAACGGCGAGGGCGAAACCGAGCCCACGGCGTCGGCGACAAGCGCGACGGTCGGGTAGCTGAACAGCGGTACGCCGTAGGCGTCGGCCCACAGCGCGGCGTCGATCGCGGCGAGCGCAGCCGCTCGCTCCTCGCTCGTCAGCGGAGTCTCGAGCCGCTCAATCAGGCGATCCACCTCGGCGTTCGCGTAGCGATTGAGGTTGGCGACGGCGGAGTCGCTGCGGAACACCGCGCCGATCGTGTCGGGCCCGAGCGCTCGGGTGTCCCACGCGAACAGCGCCGCGTCGTACTCCCCGGCGACCCCGAGCGCGCTCTCCCAGTCCGGCCGCGAGCAGTCGCTCACCCGGAACCCGGCGGAGGCGGCGCTGTCGGCGATGAGCGTGTAGGCGAGTTCGCGTTGCGGGTTCTCGGCGTCGTAGAGGATGCAGACCCGGGGGTTCGTTTCTCCGGCCTCGGCGAGCAGCCGCGCGGCCTCGACCAGGTCGGGCTCACCGAAGCGCGCCGAGCCGTTGCGCGTCACCACGTCGGTGTACGCGGCCGTGGACTCCCCGACGACGAACGAGTCGAGGGGTTCGACACCGGGCGCGAGCTCGCCCCACAGTTCGTCGACGAGTGCGGCGCGCGGCACCGTCAGCAGGAAGGCCTCCCGCACGAGCGGATCGTCGAAGCTGGTGTGTCGCGCGTCGTCGAACTGCAGTTCGAGATGCTCGATGCGGGTCTGACTGCCGTACTCGAGCCGCACACCGTCGAGGTCGGTGAGCGCCTCCGCGACCTCGGGGCCTAGCGGCGGCGCGGCGACGTCGATCTCGCCGGATCGCACCAGGTCGATCGCCTCCCGCGGATCGGCCACAACGCGCAGCCGGATCGTCTCGTAGGCCGGGCGGCGGTCGCCGTCGTATTCGGGGTTCGCGCGCAGCGCGACGCCGCCGTCATCGTCGAGGACGTCCACGACGTAGGGACCGCTCGCGATCCACAACGTCGGGTCCGGGGCGGGGGCGTCGCCGTCAGGATCGAGATCGAGGCCGTGGTTCCACACCTCGGAGAGCGCCGCGAGGGCCACGGGGTCGCGCGTCCGGATCGCGTCACGAACGGCCGCCTTGGCATCGGCTGCGCTCGCCTCCGCATCCAGGTCGAGCGCGACCACGGCGAGCGCATGCGCGGCGACGCCGGGGGCGAGCGCCGTCTGCCATTCGGGAACATAGCGGTCGAAGTGCACGAAGATCACCTGCTCGGACCCGAGGTGCGGAGTCTGCGTGGCGAACTCGATCCCGCCGGTCGCGGCACCGTCGAAGTACCGAGCGTCCGGATCGTCGCTGCCCGGATCAGCGAGCGCGCCGGAGCCCCCGGCCCAGGCCAGCAGCAGATCCACGGCGTCGAGGGCCGTGCCGTCGGACCAGCGCACGCCGGGCGCGATCTCGTATCTCACGGTCAGCGGGTCGAGGGCGAAGACCTCGGCGCTGCCGAAGGATTCGTCAAGCACGAGCTCGCCGCGCGCATCCCGAAAGCCGAAGACCCCGCCGGTGAGCGCCGCCACCTCGGCGTTGGTGCTGGACAGGCGCCCGTGCGAGCTCGCCGCGTTGAGCGAGGTGAGCGGGGCGGAGACCGCGATCCGCACCTCGCTTCCCGCCACGAGGTCAGAGGGGGTGCAGGCCGACAGCCCCACGGCCGCGATGAGGCACAACACGACGGCCGCCGACCGTCGGGCCGCCCGCCGTCGGGCCGTCACCGGCGCCCGCCTCGCCATCGGCTAGGGCGCGGGCAGGATCGCCGCGTAGTCGAGCACCGCGCCCCACTCGTGCTCAACGCCGGTGACGCCCGGCGCGTACCCGGCTCGGATGGTCGGCGACCAGATCGGGATGATCGGCACCGTCTGCCACAGCTCGTCCTGCGCGGCCACCGCGAACACGGCCGCCCGTTCGTCGTCGGCCGCGGTCGCCGCCTGTTCGAACCGCAAGCGGATGCTCGCCGTGGTCAACGACCTCGGGACGGCGGCCGAGAGCGCGGCCTCGAGCGACCCCGTCTCCACCGTGGTGGTCTGGAGCCGGAACGCGGTGAGCGGTTCGTCGTCGTCGCGAAGCGCCGCGGCCACTTCCTCGGCATTGGCGAACGCCACGATCTGCACGTCGAGGTTCAACACCGCATCGAAGCGCTCCGCCAGTTCGTCGGCGAGCCGGACCTCCGGAGTTCCCGCCACCACCGCGATGGTCAGCACCCCCTCCCAGTGGGAGAAGTCGTTGGCCTGTCGCCAGAGCGAGCGCGCGAGTTCGTCGTTCGCGCGGTCGGTCCAGGCATCCTCGTCCTCGCCCAGACCGAAACTCACCGGGAAGAAGCCGAGCGCGGGCTCGGCGGCGCCGTCGAGGAGGTCGCGCACCAGAATGGCGCGGTCGATAGTGTGCGCGAGCGCCAGGCGGCGCAACACGCCCTCCTCGCCCGCGAGGTTTCCGGAGGCACGCGGCGGGATGAGCGACACGAGGACCGGGAGCGCCGCCTCGCTAACCCGACCGTTCAGGAGGGACGACAGTGCGCCGTCGGTGCGGTCGGGAAGCTGGTCGACGACGTCGACGTTGCCCGCGAGCAGCTCGGCGAACGCGATCGTCGAGGTGCGGTAAAAGCGGAACGAGATGCCGGAGTTCTCGACCTCGCGGGTACCTCCGTACGACGGATTCGGAACGAGATCGAGCCGGTCACTCGCCACCCAGGCCTCCGACCCGGCGAGCATGTACGGTCCGGCCCCGACGGGCGCGGCATCGAAGGCGTCGGGATCCTGGAACGCGCTTTCGGGAAGCGGCAGGAACAGCGGTTGTGCGAGTCGTCGCACGAAGCTGGCGTCCGGCTCCGCGAGAGTCACCGCGAAGCTCGCCTCATCCAGAACCTCGAGCGCGCCGGATTCGACGAGGTCGAGCTGCGCGTCTTCGACGTCGTCGGCGTCCTCCGACGCGACGCTGCTCACGAACTCGGCGACGCCCAGGAAGTCGGCGAACCCGGTCGGCTCCGTGAGCGCCTCACCGGACCGCGCCCGCTCGCGCCACGCCTCCACGAATGAGGCGGCATCGAGGGGTTCGCCATTGCTGAACCGCGCCTCGGGGTCGAGCGAGACGACGAACCGCGTGTTGTCGGAGGTCTCGACCGACTCGGCCAGCTCCAGGATCGGCGCGCCCGTGGTCTCGAGTCGCACGAGCCCCGAGGTGATGGCCGGCAGGATCCGAGCGACGGCAGGATCGGCCGCGAATTCGGGGGTGATCGGCGAGCCCGGTTCGGCCACGGCGATCGAGACCACGTTCTCGAAATCGACGACGCCGGACGGGCTGGGCGAACTGCACGCGGCCGTCGCCACGAGCACGGCGCACGCCGTCACGGCCGCCGCTGCCGCCCTCACCCGTCCTCGCATCGTGCTCAGCATAGCCAGGCGAGTTGAGAGGAGATCAGCCCCGCGACCGCTGTTCGCGCCGCTCCCGCTGCGCCTCCGGGTCCGGCAACGGCACCGCCGAGATCAGGCGCTGCGTGTACGGATCCTTCGGGTGGCGCAAGACTTCGGAACTCGTCCCGACCTCGACGATGCGGCCGCGGTGCATGACCGCGATTCGATCGGCGAGCAGGTCGACGACGCCGAGGTCGTGACTGATGAACAGGGTCGCGAACTGCTGTTCGCGCTGGATCTCCTGAAGCAGGTCGAGCACGCGCGCCTGCACCGACACGTCGAGCGCGCTCGTCGGTTCGTCGGCGACGAGAACGCGCGGCTTGAGCGCGAGGGCGCGCGCGATTCCGACGCGCTGGCGCTGACCGCCCGAGAGCTCATGCGGGAAGCGGTTGCGGTAGTTGCGCGGCAGCTGCACGAGCTCGAGCAGGTCTTCGACGCGCTTGTCGACGACCTTCTGATCCTTCTCCCCGGCCAGGACGAGAGGCTCGCCGATCGACTGGCCGATGGGCCA
The DNA here is from genome assembly GCF_905479755.1 of uncultured Schumannella sp. Lineage (GTDB taxonomy): Bacteria > Actinomycetota > Actinomycetes > Actinomycetales > Microbacteriaceae > DCRR01. The sequence goes on from NZ_CAJQNT010000014.1 coordinate 53,215, forward strand.
CCGCGGATTGAGCGACGAGCCCGGGTCTTGGAAGACGATGCCTAGGCTCTTGCGCACCTCGCGCAGGTCACCGCGGGAGATGCCGACCATGTTCTTGCCGTCGACCGACAACTCGCCCGAGTGCGAGGGCACGAGGCCGACGACGGCACGACCGATGGTGGTTTTTCCGGAGCCGGACTCCCCGACGAGTGCGAGCACTTCGCCCGGGTAGATGTCGAGCGTGGCGCCCTCGACGGCACGGAACGCCGGGACGCGCCCGCGCTTCGGATACTCGATCACGAGGTCGCGCATCGAGAGCACGGGCTGGACGGCGGCCTCGCGCTGGGCGACGCTCACGGCGGGCCCTTCGGCGGCGAGCTTCGGCACCGCGGCCAGCAGCTCCTGCGTGTAGGGAACCTTCGGCTCGCGGAAGACCTGCATCGCCGTGCCGGACTCGACGACCTCGCCGTCCTTCATCACGATCATCTTGTCGGCGAGGTCGGCGACGACACCCATGTCGTGGGTGATCAGGATGATCGCCGAGTTGAGCCGCGTGTGCAGGTTGCGCAGCAGGTCGAGGATCTCGGCCTGGACCGTGACGTCGAGCGCGGTGGTCGGCTCGTCGGCGATGAGCAGCAGCGGGTCGCACGAGATCGACTGCGCGATCATCGCGCGCTGGCGCTGGCCACCGGAGAGCTGATGCGGGTAGGAATCGAAGGCCTTTTGCGGGTCCGGCAGTTCCACCATCTCGAGCAGCTCGAGCGCGCGAACGCGCGCTTGCGCCTTCGACAGGTTGGTGTGCACCTGCAGCGCCTCGATGATCTGGAACCCGATCGTGTAGACCGGGTTCAGAGCCGTCATCGGCTCCTGGAAGATCACCGCGATGCGGTTTCCGCGCACCTTGCGCAGGGTCTGCAGGTCGGCCCCGATGAGCTCCTGGCCCACGAGCTTGGCGCTGCCGAGCGCGCGTCCGTTGTCGGGCAGAAGGCCCAGGATCGCCATCGAGCTGGTGCTCTTGCCGGAGCCCGACTCGCCGACGATGGCGAGCACCTCTCCGGGGCTGAGCGTGTAGTCCATGTTGCGCGCGGCGGACACCCACTCGCCGTCGACCCAGAAGTCGACGCCGAGTCCGGAGACCTCGAGAATGGGGGCGGCCGGATCGGTCGCTGTCGTGCTCACAGTCGTGCTCGGCTCTCTGTGCTGGTGCGAGGTGAAATCATGGGGGCGTGTCGACTCACGTCATCGCCCCGGTGTGGGGCAAGATCCTGACCCTGGTCATCGCGGCGCTCGCCGTGCTGTCGCTTGTCAGCGTCGCCCTCGGTCCGCAACCGGCCGACGTGGTGCGCGTGGCGCCGAGCGTCGTCCTCATCACGGTCGCCACGTGGGCGATCTACTGGCGCCCGTTCGTCCGTCTCGACGACAGCGGCATCACGGTGCGCAACGTGCTTCGCACCTTCACGGTGCCGTGGGGCGCCGTTCGCGAGGTCGAAACGCGTTTCGCGTTCACGCTCGTCACCGAGTCGGGGCGCATCGTGGCGTGGGCGGCTCCGGCCCCCGGTCGACTCGCCGCGATGCGCGTCGCCCGCGACGACCTGCGCCATCTGCCCGCGGGCTCCCACGCCGACGGCATGGCGCGGCCCGGGGACAGTGCCGGCAGCGACTCGGGCGCCGCCGCGTACCTGGCTCGCACCGAACTGGCGCGCCGCGCGGAACTCGGCATCCCGGCCGAGAGCGCGCGCGTCGAACGACACTGGCACCTCGGCACGATTGCCGCGTTCGTCGTGTTCGGCGGCGCGGCGATCCTCGCGACGACGCTCGCGTAGCGCCGTCACGAGACGTCCCGGCTCGAGGTCGACGCGACGGTCGCGGAGGCGAGCGCCCGGGCCTTGCGGGTGAGGGCGCGCTTCTGGCGGGGGTCGAAGGCGTCGCGCAGACCGTCGCCGATGAAGTTGATCGTCAGGGCGATCGACACAATGATCAGGCCCGGCCACCAGAACAGCCACGGCCGCGTCTTGAACGCCTCCTGGTACTCGGTGATGATCTGGCCGAGCGAGACGTCCGGCGACTTGATGCCGAAGCCGAGGAAGCTGAGCGAGGTCTCGAGCAGGATCGCCGCGCTCATCAGCAACGTCGTGTTGACGATGATGACGCCGACCGCGTTGGGCAGGATGTGGCGGAAGATGATCCGCGCATCCGAGGCTCCGGCGACCCGCGCGGCATCCACGAACTCTCGTTCGCGCAGCGACAGGAACTCCGCACGGACGAGACGGGCAAGGCCCGGCCAAGCGATGAGGCCGAGCAGGATCGCCAGCAGGATCGCGTTGCCGCCGATCGTGCGGCCGAGGACGGCGCCGAGGACGAGCAGCGGGATGATGATGATGACATCGGTGAAGCGCATCAGCAGCTGATCGGCCCAGCGGCGGAAGTAGCCGGAGATCGCCCCGACCAGAATGCCGATGATGGTCGAGAGCACACCGACGATCACGGTGACCGTGAGCGACTGCTGCGTGCCGCGCATGACGCGGGCGAACACGTCCTTGCCGAGCGTGTCCTGCCCGAAGGGGTGCTCTCCGATGTGGAACGGGAACAGCGTGAGCGTCGGGCTTCCGCCGTTGACGATCGGGTAGTTGGTGTACCAGTCGGCCCACCACCAGCCCGCGAGCCGGATGCCGTCGACCACCTGGCGACCGGTGTCGGGGTCCACGACGAGGCGACCCGAGCCGCCGACCACGGTGCCGACCGAGCTGAAGGCGAAGAGCGTGATGAAGATCAGCACGCCGAGCGAGACCACGGCGCCGCGGTGGTGCAGGAAGCGGCGACGCACGATCGTGCCCTGGCTGAGCCCCGCGGTTTCGCGCTGCTCGATCGTCATTTCGTTGGCCGCGGCGTCCGCGGTCGGTTTCGTGTTCGTCATGATCAGCTCACTCGAATCCGGGGGTCAAGGGCCGAGTACACGAGGTCGGCGAGAATGTTCGCGATGACCACCAGGACGCCCGTGATGAGGAAGAAGCCCATCACGAGGTTCACATCCGTGTGCGTCAGTCCGTTGATGAAGAGGGTTCCCATCGCCTGCCAGCCGAAGATGCGCTCGGTGATGACGGCGCCACCGATGAGGGCACCGAAGTCGAGCACGACGATCGTCGTGATCGGGATGAGCGCGTTGCGGAAGGCGTGGCGCAACACGACGACGCGCTCGCTGAGGCCCTTGGCCCGCGCGGTGCGCACGTAGTCCTGGTTCATCACCTCGAGCAGGCTGGCGCGCGCGTAGCGCGTGTAACCGGCGAAGGAGATGAGCGTCAGCGCGAGCGTCGGCAGGATGAGGTGCGCGATCAGGTCGAGCGTCTCGATCCAGACGTCGCCGCTCAGGTTCGGCGTGGTCGCCCCGATCGTCGGAATGACTCCGGAGGAGAGCGGGATCTTGTTGCTGTACTCGTCGAAGACCAGCAGCACACGGTCGAGCAGAATCACGAGCCCGACGACACCGCCGGTGATGCCGGCCCAGCGCGCGAGCGTCGGCTTGTTCTCGCCACCGAAGATGATTCCGAACACGACTCCGATCGCGATGCTTCCCAGCAGCGTCAGCGGGATCACCCAGATGACCTCACGCAACCCGAAGAACAGGAACTGCAGCGGGTACCAGAGCGCAACGAGCACGACAACGGTGCCGAGCACGGCGATCAGGTAGGGACGCTGGCGGAAGCCACCGGCGGCGAGCAGCACGACCGCCGCCGTTCCGATGCTGAGGATGATGATTCCGAGAATTCCGATCGAGGGCTGCGAGAACCAGCCGGTGACGAGCAGAATGCCCAGGATGCCGCCGGTCACGAGACCCGAGACCGCGAAAGTCATCGCACGGCGCTTGACGGCACCACCGATAATCGCTTGCCAGATCAGACCCCCGACGGCGCCGAAGGCGATCACCCCGAGGATGGGGACGGCGGGATCGGCCATGAACTGGTTGACGCGAATCGCGCCCCACTCCTTGAGCAGCACCGCGACCCAGAACACGGGGAGCGAGTAGAGCACGAAGGTGATGAAGGTGATCGTGTAGTCGAAGCCGCTGTACTGACGCAGCGCCGACACCATGCCGACCGCGATGCCGAGAATGATCGCGATAACGGTGGCCGCGGTCACGAGCGACAGCGTCGCGGGGACGGCCGCCGCGAGCGCCGCCGTCACCTCTTGGTTGGTGACGTAGGACTGCCCGAGGTCGCACTGACCCACGAAGCAGCCGCCGACTCCGGCGAGCCAGCTGAAGTAGCGCAACGGGACCGGGGTCTCAAGATTCAGTTCGCGAATGCGCTCGGCGATGAGCTCTTCGCGGTTGGGGTCGCGCGAGCCGATGAGGTCGGCGAGCGGATTTCCCGAGTAGGCCGTCAGGAGATAGACGACGAAGGAGGCAGCGAGAAGGACGAGGAACGTCGCGAGCGTGCGCCGCAGCACGAAGGTCAGCATGCGCTGACCTGGTTGGGGAGAGTCATGTCTTCTGGTTCTTTGCGTCAAGGTTCGGCCGGGTCAGGAACGACCCGTCCGAAGTTCCGGACGTGTGCGCGCGTCGGCAGCGGCGCCGCGACGCGCGCACACGAATTCGGTCAACACCGGTGGGAAGAAGGCCAGGCCTTCTTCCCACCGGCTAGGGATTGATCCCTACGCGTCGGCCGGAGCCCACTCCCAGAAGTTCCAGAAGTAGTCCGGGCTCAGCGGGTTGCCCTTGACACCGGTGACGGTGTCGCTCGAGACCACGAGGCCCGGGAACTGGTAGAGCGTCGCGCCGTACGCGTCGCCCCACAGCTCCTGCTCGACCTGCAGCTGCAGCTCGGCCTGGGTGTCGGGGTCCGAGGTGACCTCGAGCGTCGCGAGAAGCTCGTCCACCGTCGGGTTGCAGTAGCCGTTGTAGTTACCGGCCTTGTTGAGCGGCTCGTCGTAGCACGCGAAGATCTGGTCGGAACCAGAGATCGCGAGGCTCGTCGAGGCCCAGGCGAAGACGACCACGTCGTGCGGGTTCACGGGGAACGCCTCGGGGTCGGTGAACGCCCAGTCGGGCTCGCTCGTGTCGATCACGTTGAAGCCGGCGAGGGCCGCGGAGGCCTGCGCGAGCTCGAACTCCTGACCACGACGGACGTTGCCCTCGGGGTACCAGAAGTTGACGTCGATCGGCGTCTCGACACCGGCCTCCGCGAGGAGAGCCTTGGCGGCGTCGATGTCGGTCGCGGCGTAGAAGTCCGAACCGTTCTCGGCGACGATTCCGTCGTACGCGGGAGCGCCCGGGATGACGAGCTGCGAGTTGCGCACCGACGCCTCCGGGTTGAGCGGCGCGATGATCTTCTCGACGATCTCGTCACGCGGGAGGGTCAGCAGGAACGCCTGGCGCACCAGCTTGGCCGTCTCCTCGTCGCCACCGTAGGTCGCCGGGTCGAACGGACCACCGTTGTTGAAGGTGAGGTCGATGTGCTCGTACGCGGCCTGGACGCCGGACTCGACGTTCGCGCCGTCGAGGCCCTGAGCGAGCTCAAGGATGTCGGCGGTCGGCTGGCCGGTCCAGATCTGGATGTCACCGTTCTCGAGCGCCTGCAGAGCAGCCGTCGAGTCACTGATCGTGCGGATCGTGATCGTCTCGAAGTGCGGCGAGGGGCCCCAGGTGAACTCGGGGTTCGCCGTCAGCGTGATGAACTCGTTCTCAGCGATGTCCGAGATGATGTACGGGCCGCTCGAGAGGTAGAGCAGCTCGTTGTCCGGCATCGTGGTGTAGCCGTACTCGTTGTTCCACACGTTGACGACCGGGGCGAGCCACTCGGTGTCGCCCTCCTGGATCGCCGTGATGAGGTCGGCCTTGGCCTGGTCCTCGTCACCGGCCGCGTACTCGTCCGGGTAGGCGAGCATCACGGTGCCGTGTGCCGCGACACCGAGGTCGAAGGCGAGCTCCCAGTCGACGTACGCGTCGTCGTAGACGAGCGTGATCTTGTGGTCCTCGACCTCCGGGGTGGCCGTCACGAGCGAGAGGCCCGCGGTGGACGCCGGAGCGAAGTCGGTCACGTTGCCCGAGAGCGCCGCCCACTGGAGGAGCATGTCCGCCTCGTCGACGTCCGTGCCGTCCGACCACTTGACGTTGCTGTTGATCGTGTACTCGACCGTCAGCGGGTCGTCGCTGATCTTCTCGAAGGACCCGACGTCGGTGTTACGGACGAGCTCCGGGGTGGAGTCGTAGTAGGCGAACGTGGCGTTCGTCATGTACCGGACGTTGCCGTTCGCGGTGTTGTTGCCCGCGGAGCTGTCGTCGTTGTAGTGGAAGAAGTTGTCGTTGTACGCGACGGTGATCGAGGTGCCCTCGATGACCTCCGACGTATACGGGTTGGTGCAGCCGCTCAATACGAGCGCAC
>NZ_CAJQNT010000015.1 GCF_905479755.1 uncultured Schumannella sp.
GAAGCCGCGCGACTCCGCTCCGACGCGGCCGGCGTCGGCGGCGTCTCGACGACGCACCGCGCGAGCCGAGATCCGTGCGGCGGCGCGGGCCCGGCGGCGCGAGGAGCGCGCGGAGGTGCGGCGTTTCACGGCCGCGACCCGTCGTCGGCGCACGGTCCTGTTGGGCGGGCTCGGCGTTGTGGCGGCGGCGGTGGGCCTGGTCGCGATGGCGGTCTTCTCGCCGCTTTTGGCCCTGCGCGAGGTCGTCGTGGCCGGGACGGACCGGCTTGACCCGGACGAGATCGTTGCGGCACTCGACGCGGAGATCGGAACCCCGTTGGCCCTTCTCGACGAGGCGCGCATCGCGGATGACCTCTCGCAGTTCACGCTCATCCGCAGTTTCGTGATCGAGTTGATTCCGCCGAGCACGATGCGGGTCGAGATCGATGAGCGCGAGCCGATCGGCGTGGTCGTGAGCGACACGGTGTTCCAACTCGTCGACCCGGCCGGCATCGTCATCGAGGAGACGCGCGAACGACCCGACGGGGTGCCGATCCTGGATCTGCCGCGTGGCGACGACGGAACCGTCCGGACGGCGGTCTCGGAGGTCCTGTTGGCGTTGCCCGCGGACGTTGTGGCGCGCGTCGACCGGATCACCGCGACCACGCGCGACGATGTGAGTTTCAGCCTGCGCGACTCGCAGCAGAGCGTTGTGTGGGGTTCGGCGGAGTCCTCGGATCGCAAGGCCGTGATCTTGGCGGCGCTGCTGGCGCAGTGGGGCGGGTCGGGTGCGGGGGAGTACGACGTCTCGGCCACCGGGAGCGCGGTCTTTCGCGAGGGATGATCGCGACTGCGCGATCTTGCCTGGGGATTCGCCACGACACGCGCCGACTTGACGGGCGTGCCGCATCCGGGCACGTACCTTGTGAACGAATCAGAGTACTGAGAAAGACTCCAAACTTCAAGTAGAGGTTGAGACTTTCATCCGCACGGAGGCCGAACGTGACATCGAACCAGAACTACCTCGCGGTGATCAAGGTCGTCGGCATCGGCGGCGGTGGGGTCAACGCCGTCAACCGGATGATCGAACTCGGTCTTCGCGGTGTCGAGTTCATCGCCATCAACACCGACGCGCAAGCGCTGCTCATGAGCGACGCCGACGTCAAACTCGACGTCGGTCGCGAACTCACCCGCGGTCTCGGAGCGGGCGCCGACCCCGAGGTGGGTCGTCGCGCCGCGGAAGACCACGCGGAGGAGATCGAAGAGGCGCTCGCCGGCGCCGACATGGTGTTCGTCACCGCGGGCGAGGGCGGCGGCACCGGAACCGGTGGTGCGCCCGTCGTCGCTCGGATCGCGAAGTCGATCGGAGCGCTGACGATCGGTGTCGTCACCAAGCCGTTCGCCTTCGAGGGCAAGCGCCGCTCGGCACAGGCCGACACGGGCGTCCTCGCGCTCAAGAACGAGGTCGACACCCTCATCGTCGTGCCCAATGACCGCCTGCTCGAAATCAGCGACCGTGGCATCAGCATGCTCGAGGCGTTCGCCACCGCCGATCAGGTGCTGCTCGCCGGTGTGCAGGGCATCACCGACCTGATCACGACCCCGGGACTCATCAACCTCGACTTCGCCGACGTCAAGAGCGTGATGCAGGGAGCCGGCTCCGCGCTCATGGGAATCGGCGCGAGCCGGGGCGCCGACCGTGCCATCAAGGCCGCCGAACTCGCCGTGGCGAGCCCGCTGCTGGAGGCATCCATCGACGGCGCTCACGGTGTGCTGCTCTCGATCCAAGGCGGATCCAACCTCGGCATCTTCGAGATCAACGACGCCGCGCGTCTGGTCCAGGAGGCCGTGCACCCCGAGGCCAACATCATCTTCGGTGCCGTGATCGATGACACGCTCGGCGATGAGGTTCGCGTGACGGTCATCGCCGCGGGCTTCGACGGCGGCGAGCCCAGTGCGCGCCCGTCGAGCGAGCGGCGCTCGAACTTCGTCGAAGCTCCGGTGCCGGTTGCGGTCGCGGCCGAGTCGGCGTCGGGGGAGTCGCACGGCTGGTCCGCCGATCCGGAGACTCCGACCGGTGCCGTCCCCGTCGATCACGACTTCGACGATGACGACAGCGAACTCGACATTCCCGACTTCTTGAAGTGAGTTCTGAGACGGGCCTGGCCGCGCGGTTGGCCCGCGTCGACGCCGCAATCGCGGACGCCGCGCGTGAGGCCGGCCGTTCGGCGTCCGAGCTCACGCGCATCGTCGTCACGAAGTTCCACCCGGCCTCCCTCGTGCGCGAGCTCGCGGCGCTCGGCGTGCGCGATGTGGGCGAGAATCGGCACCAGGAGGCCGTCGCGAAGGCGGCCGAGTGCGCCGAACTCGACGTCCGGTGGCACTTCGTGGGGCAGCTGCAGAGCAACAAGGCGCGCGCCGTGCGGCGCTACGCCAGCGCCGTTCACTCGGTCGATCGTCCCTCGCTGCTGCGCGCCCTCGCCGACAGCGAGACCTCCGACCTGGACTGCTTCCTGGAGCTGAACCTGACGGAAGATCCCGCGCGCGGCGGCGTTCGTCCGGACGGCGTCACCGAACTCGCCGAACTCGCCCTCGCGACGCCCGGCATTCGACTCCGCGGGGTGATGGCGGTCGCGCCGTTGGGCGAGGAACCGCGCGCGGCGTTCGCACGCGTTCGCGCCGTCTCCGAGCGGCTGCGCGAGCTCGCGCCCGAGGCCAGCGCGATCTCGGCGGGGATGTCGGGCGACTTCGCGGATGCCATCCGCGAGGGCGCGACACACCTTCGCATCGGGACCGCAATCACGGGAAATCGTCCGGAGCGCGGTTAATCTCAACTCGAAGGTTCGATCCGGAGGACGACATGGCAAACCCGCTGCGCAAGACGATGGTGTACCTCGGCCTGGCCGATGAAGAGTACGACGATGTGCTTCCGGCTGCGCCCGTCGCCCCGATTTCCGCGCCCGCGTCCGCCACGCGCGCTCCCGTCACGCCCCTGCGCCGTCCGGCGGCGCGCCAGGCGACTCCCGCCGGCATGAACGAGATTCTCACGGTGCACCCGCGCCAGTACCGCGATGCCCAGACGATCGCCGAGAGCTTCCGCGAGGGTGTCCCGGTCATCATCAACCTGTCGCAGATGAGCGAACCCGACGCGCGCCGCCTGATCGACTTCGCGAGCGGGCTCTCGCAGGGTCTCTACGGCAAGATCGAGCGTGTCACGAGCAAGGTCTTTCTTCTCTCGCCCGAACACGTCGCGATCAGCGGCGACGCGGCCGAGATCGAGCCTGAGGTCGACGCCGGCTTCTTCGGTCAGTAGTTCGACGCGGCGGGCCCCTGGCGCGAGGGCGCGTCGCGCCCTGAGAGAATGGTCGCGTGATCTTCTCCATCGTGGCCCTGGTTCTTCGTGTCGCGCTCACCATCTTCTTCGTCTTGATGTGGGTCCGCTTCGGCTTCGACTGGGCGCGTGTGCTCGCGCCGCGCTGGCGTCCGACGGGCCCGTTGCTCGTGCTCGCCGAGGTGAGCTACACCGTCACGGATCCGCCGATCCGCGCCGTCCGTCGCGTGGTTCCGCCGTTGCGGCTCGGGGGCGCCGTGCTCGATCTCGCCTGGAGCATCGTGCTGCTGCTCTGCTTCGTCGGCTTCTCGCTCGTCGCCGCGATCGGTTCCCTGGGTTAAATCCCAGAGCGGGGCTGTACGCTGGGCACAACGATCGGGGGCGGCGCGTAAGTGCGGCGATGATCGTGAAACTCTTACCTTCTGGGTGAGACTGAAACTTGCTAGCTTTAAGGCAGCGTGAACGGGGAGGGTTCTCCCCTTGATGGAAAGTGGACGAGGTGGCGCACATGGCACTCACACCGGAAGACGTGGTCAACAAGCGATTCCAACCCACGAAGTTCCGTGAGGGCTACGACCAGGACGAGGTCGATGACTTCCTGGACGAGGTCGTCGTCGAGCTTCGACGCCTGAACCAGGAGAACGAAGAGCTCCGTCAGCGGCTGGTCGCCAGTGACAACAAGATCGCCGAGCTTCAGCGCTCCGGCGCCGCGCCTGCGGCCCCCGTCGCTCCGGCGCCCGCGCCGGCCGCCGCACCCATGGCCGCGCCCATGCCGACCGCGGTTCCCGAGCCGCAGTTCGCGCAGTCGATGGATCCGAATCCGATGGATCCCGGAAACACCAACAACCTCCTCCAGCTCGCTCGCCGTCTCCACGAAGAGCACGTCCGCGAGGGCATGGAAAAGCGCGACCAGCTCGTCGCGGAGGGTCAGGCCCAGGCAGCGCGCATCGTCGCCGAGGCCGAGCAGTCGCAGCGCGAGCAGATCGGGCAGCTCCAGCAGGAGCACGCGATGCTCGAGCGCAAGGTCGAAGAGCTTCGCATCTTCGAGCGCGAGTACCGCGAGAAGCTCAAGGGCTACATCGAAGGCCAGCTGCGCGAGCTCGAGAGCACGAACGCCCTGAACGGACAAAGCGCCCCGCAGAGCGCGCCGACTCCGCCCGCGCCGCAGCAGCCCTACGCGGAGCAGCCGCCGCAGCCGTACACCGGTCCGTCCGCCCCGCAGCAGACCTACCCGGCACAGCCGGCCGCGCCGCAGCAGGCGCCGAGCGCGCCGCAGGGCTACCCGGCGCCGTCGAACGATTTCGCTGCCTACCCGCAGCCCACCGAGTACCCCGGTTTTGGCGGCAACTGAGCCGGTCGAGATCGAGCCCGAACGGCCCGCACCCGCGGGTCGTCGGCGTCCGAGCGCGCGTGTGCTCGTCCTGCTCGGTCTCGTCGCGCTCCTGGTGTTCGGCCTGGACCAGCTGACGAAGTACCTGATCGTCAGCAATCTCGAGCTGAACGAAATCGTCCCGGTGCTCGGGGAGATCCTCCAGCTCCACTACGTCAAGAACCCCGGAGCGGCGTTCTCGATCGCGAGCGGGTTCACCTGGGTGCTGTCGGTGGTCGCCCTCGGGGTGACGGTCGTGATCATCTGGTTCGCGCCGCGCATCCGCTCACTCGCGTGGGCGGTCATGTTCGGACTCGTGCTCGGCGGTGCCTTCGGCAACCTGACCGACCGGCTCACCCGTGAGCCGAGCTTCGGGGAGGGGCACGTCATCGACTTCATTCAGGTGATCTACTTCCCGGCAATCTTCAACGTCGCCGACATCGCGATCGTCTCCAGCATGGGGCTGTTCATTCTGCTCTCGCTGCGCGGCGTCAGCCTCGACGGCAGCCGCACCCACTCGGCTTCGGCGAAGCCGGAACCGGCCGGCGAAGACTCGCCGACGTCGTCCTCGTGACCGAACAGCGGACGCTTCCCGTTCCGGACGGGCTCGATGGGGAACGCATTGACGCGGCCGTCGCCAAGCTCCTCGGCTTCTCGCGGACCTTCGCCTCGGAGGTCGTCGCAGCGGGCGGGGTCGAGCTCGACGGTGCCGTCGTCGCGAAGTCCGACCGTGTCCGCGCGGGCTCCTGGTTGTCGGTGGAGTGGACCCCGAAGTCCGAACCGCGCATCGTTCCGGTGCGCGTTCCCGACTTCCGCATCGTCTTCGATGACGACGACATCGTCGTCATCGACAAGCCGGTCGGGGTCGCGGCGCATCCCTCCGTCGGGTGGGAGGGGCCGACGGTGCTCGGCGCTCTCGCGGATGCTGGCTTCCGGATCGCCACCTCCGGCGCCGCCGAGCGCGCGGGCATCGTGCACCGCCTCGACGTCGGAACGAGCGGCCTCATGGTCGTGGCCAAGAGCGAACACGCCTACGCCGGGCTGAAGCGCGCCTTCCACGACCGCGAGGTCTCCAAGATTTATCACGCGGTCGTCCAGGGGCACCCCGACCCGTTCTCCGGCACGATCGACGCCCCCATCGGCCGCCACCCGAGCGCGGGCTGGAAATTCGCTGTCACGGCCGACGGCAAGCCGAGCGTCACGCACTACGACACCCTCGAAGCGATGCGCCGGGCCACCCTGCTCGAGGTGCACCTCGAGACGGGGCGCACGCACCAGATCCGCGTCCACATGGCAGCGCAGAAGCACCCGTGCGTGGGGGATCCGCTCTACGGCGGTGACCCGACGCTGGCGGCGCGGGTGGGGCTCACCCGGCAGTGGCTGCACGCGATGCGTCTGGGGTTCCGGCATCCCGCCACGCACGACGCGGTCGAATTCGAGTCCGTCTACCCGCCGGATTTGCAGCACGCACTCGATCTCTTGCGCGCCGACTGAGCCGGATGCCGCGCGGCGGTTTACCCTGGGGGAGTCCCCGTTCCATCAACCGGAGAGCGCGTGTCTGACAGCGATTCCTTCGTGCATCTGCACGTTCACAGCGAGTACTCGATGCTCGACGGAGCCGCGCGCGTCGCCGACCTCATGGCTGCCGTCGCGGAGCAGGGGATGCCCGCGATCGCCATCACCGACCATGGCAACAACTTCGGGGCGTTCGACTTCTGGAGCAAGGCGCGCGACGCGGGCGTCAAGCCGATCATCGGCACCGAGGCCTACCTGACCCCGGGGACGCACCGCACCGACAAGACCCGCGTGCGCTGGGGAAACGGCGGCGGCGACGACGTCTCGGGTTCGGGCGCCTACACGCATATGACGCTACTCGCCGAGAACACCGCGGGCATGCACAACCTGTTTCGGCTCTCCAGCCTCGCCTCGATCGAGGGCTACTACTTCAAGCCCCGCATGGACCGGGAGCTGCTGGAGACCTACGGGAAGGGCCTGATCGCGACGACCGGCTGCCCGAGCGGCGAGGTGCAGACCCGGCTGCGGCTGGGGCAATACCGCGAGGCGGTGCAGGCCGCGGCGGACTTCCGCGACATTTTCGGCGCGGAGAACTACTTCGCCGAGATCATGGATCACGGTCTCGGGATCGAAAAGCGCATCATGTCGGATCTGATCCGGCTGGCGAAGGAACTCGATCTGCCGCTTCTCGCGACGAACGACCTGCACTACACTCACCCGCACGACTCCTCGGCGCACGCGGCGCTGCTGTGCGTGCAGTCCGGCTCGACGCTCGACGACCCGAATCGGTTCAAGTTCGACGCCGACGAGTTCTACTTGAAGACCCCGGCGCAGATGCGACAGCTCTTCCGCGACTACCCGGAGGCGTGCGACAACACGCTCCTGATCGCGGAGCGCTGCGAGGTCGAGTTCAATACCTCGGCGAACTACATGCCGCGCTTCCCGGTGCCCGAGGGGCACACCGAGGACTCCTGGTTCATTGCCGAGGTGGAGAAGGGGCTGCACGATCGCTACCCGGCGGGCATCCCCGATGAGGTGCGAAAGCAGGCCGACTACGAGGTCGGCGTCATCGTGCAGATGGGCTTCCCCGGCTACTTCCTGGTCGTCGCCGACTTCATCAACTGGGCGAAGGAGAACGGCATCCGCGTCGGTCCGGGGCGTGGCTCCGGCGCCGGCTCGATGGCCGCGTACGCGATGCGGATCACCGATCTCGACCCCTTGCGGCACGGCCTTATCTTCGAGCGCTTCCTGAACCCGGATCGCGTCTCGATGCCCGACTTCGATGTCGACTTCGACGAGCGTCGTCGCGGTGAGGTCATCCGCTACGTCACCGAGAAGTACGGCGACGAGCGCGTCGCGCAGATCGTGACCTACGGCACGATCAAGGCCAAGCAGGCGCTCAAGGACTCGAGCCGCGTGCTCGGATTCCCCTTCGGCATGGGGGAGAAGCTCACCAAAGCGATGCCCGCCGCCGTCATGGGCAAGGACATCCCGCTCTCCGGCATCTACGACAAGGACCACGAACGCTACAAAGAGGCGGGCGACATCCGCGCCGTCATCGACTCCGATCCGGATGCGCGGCGCGTGTTCGAGACGGCGCGCGGACTGGAGGGCTTGAAGCGCCAGTGGGGCGTGCACGCGGCCGGCGTCATCATGTCGAGCGAGCCGCTCATCGACATCATCCCGATCATGAAGCGGGAGCAGGACGGCCAGATCGTCACGCAGTTCGACTACCCCGCCTCGGAAGCCCTCGGCCTCATCAAGATGGACTTCTTGGGGCTGCGCAACCTCACCATCATCGACGACGCCCTCGACAACATCGAAGCGAACCGCGGGTTCCGCCCGGTGCTGGAAGAGCTCGAACTCGACGATCGCCCCGCCTATGAGCTGCTCGGCCGCGGTGACACGCTCGGCGTTTTCCAGCTCGATGGCGGGCCGATGCGCTCGTTGCTGCGCCTGATGAAGCCGGACAACTTCGAAGACATCTCCGCCGTCATCGCCCTGTATCGACCGGGCCCGATGGGCGCGAACTCGCACACCAATTACGCGTTGCGCAAGAACGGCCAGCAGGAGATCACCCCGATCCACCCGGAGCTCGCCGAGCCGCTCGCCGACATTCTCGACGCCAGCTACGGCCTGATCATCTACCAAGAGCAGGTCATGGCGATCGCCCAGCGCGTCGCGGGCTTCTCACTCGGTCAGGCCGACATTCTGCGCCGCGCGATGGGCAAGAAGAAGAAGTCCGAACTCGACAAGCAGTACGAGGGATTCAGCGCGGGGATGACCGCCAACGGCTATTCGGCGACGGCAATCAAGACGCTGTGGGACATCCTGCTTCCCTTCTCCGACTACGCCTTCAACAAGGCCCACTCGGCCGCCTACGGGATCTTGAGCTACTGGACGGCCTACCTGAAGGCGCACTACCCGGCGGAGTACATGGCCGCACTGCTCACGAGCGTGGGCGACGCCCGCGACAAGCTCGCGATCTATCTCAACGAGTGCCGTCGGATGAAGATCAACGTGCTCGCGCCCGACGTCAACGAGTCGATCGGATACTTCGCGGCGGTGGGCGACGACATCCGCTTCGGCATGGGCGCGGTCCGCAATGTGGGGTTCGGCGTCGTCGAGCACATCAAGGCCGCCCGCGAACGCGAGGGCGCGTTTTCGAGCTTCCACGACTTCCTGCGGAAGATCCCGCTCGCGGCGGCCAATAAGCGCACCGTCGAGTCGCTCATCAAAGCGGGGGCCTTCGATTCGCTCGGATCGACCCGGCGGGCGCTCATCGAGATCCACGAATCGGCGGTGGAGCAGGCCGTCAGCGAGAAGCGCGCCGCCGCCAACGGGCAGGTCGGCTTCGACTTCGACAGCCTGTGGGACGAGCCCGAGCATGCCGTCCAGGCCGTGCCGGAACGGCCCGAATGGACCAAGCGCGACAAGCTCGCCTTCGAGCGGGAAATGCTCGGGCTGTACGTGAGCGACCACCCGCTCGCGGGCCTGGAGAATCAGCTCGCCCGCCACGCCAGCACCACGATCGCGGAGCTCCTCGACGCCGATTCACCGATGGACGGCGAGACCGTCACGGTCGCCGGACTCGTCACGAGCGTGCAGCACCGCACGGCCCGCAACTCGGGAAACCAATACGGGATCATCCAGTTGGAGGACTTCAGCGGCGAGATCACCGTGATGTTCCTCGGCAAGACCTATCAGGAGTTCTCGCCCGCGCTCGTCGGCGACTCGATCGTGGTGGTGCGCGGCCGGGTGAGCGTGCGCGACGACGGAATGAACCTGCACGCCGTCTCGCTGTTCCAGCCCGAGATCGGGCAGAGCCTCGGCACCGGCCCGCTGGTGATCTCGGTTCCCGAGACGCGCGCGACGACCGAGGTGGTCTCGAAGCTCAACGACGTGCTGATTCGCCACGCCGGCGACAACGAGGTGCGTCTCCGCCTCGTCCGCGGGGACAACGCCCGCATGTTCGAGATTCCGTACCCGGTGACCGTGACCGCGGATC
This sequence comes from uncultured Schumannella sp., assembly GCF_905479755.1. GTDB lineage: Bacteria > Actinomycetota > Actinomycetes > Actinomycetales > Microbacteriaceae > DCRR01. The sequence goes on from NZ_CAJQNT010000015.1 coordinate 9,703, forward strand.
TCTACGGCGAGCTCAAAGGACTCCTCGGCCCCAACTGCGTGGTCTGATTAGGCGACTAGCATGGTCGAGCCATGATTCAGACCCTCGATCTTCGCGGTCGCCACCCCTCCCGAGCCGAACTCGCCGATCTCGTCCCGCGCGCGCGGGTCGATGTCGCCGTCGCCAGCGAGGCAGCCGCGGCGCTCATCTCCGATGTCCGTGACCGCGGAGAGGCGGCGCTGCGCGAGCAGGCGAGCCGTTTCGACCGCGCCGAGCCGGACAGCATCCGGGTCGACCCGGCACGCATCACCGCCGCGGTCGCCGCCCTGGACCCCGCGGTGCGAGCCGCGATCGAGGAGGCCATCGCGCGCGTCCGCGTCGCAAGCCAGGCGCAGGTTCCGCCCGCCGCGGTGACGGCGCTCGGTCCGGGTGCCGAGGTCATCCAGCGTTGGCAGCCCGTCACGCGGGTCGGGCTCTACGTTCCCGGCGGCAAGGCCGTGTACCCCTCGAGCGTCGTGATGAACGTCGTGCCCGCCCAGGTGGCGGGCGTGCGTTCGGTCGTCGTCGCCTCCCCGCCGCAGGCCGAGTTCAACGGCGAGGTGCACCCCGTCATCCTGGGCGCGTGCGGGCTCCTCGGCGTCGAAGAGGTCTACGCGATGGGCGGCGCGGGCGCGATCGGCGCCTTCGCCTATGGCGTGGCCGATGTCGCGCTCGACCCGGTGGATCTCATCACCGGGCCGGGCAACGTGTACGTCGCCGCGGCCAAGCGCCTCGTGCGCGGCGTGGTGGGCATCGACTCCGAAGCCGGGCCGACCGAGATCCTGATCATTGCGGACGAGCACGCCGACGCGCGCCTCGTCGCGGCCGACCTGATCAGCCAGGCTGAGCACGACGAGATCGCGGCCGCCGTGCTCGTGACCGACTCGGAGCCGCTCGCCGAGCGAGTGCGGGCCGAACTCGACGCGCAGACGCCCGCGACGCGGCACTCCGCCCGTGTCGTCGAGGCGCTCGACGGTCGGCAGTCCGCGATCGTCCTGGTCGACGATATGTCGGCCGCGGCCGCGGTCAGCAACGCCTACGGGCCCGAGCACCTCGAAATCCAGACGGCGAACCTCGGCGAGGTGTTCGATCTGATCACCAACGCGGGCGCCATCTTCCTGGGGGCCGACTCGCCGGTGAGTCTCGGTGACTACGTGGCGGGCTCCAACCACGTCCTCCCGACGGGTGGGCAGTCGCGCTTCTCGGCGGGCCTCGGGGCGTCGACCTTTCTGCGGTCGCAGCAGATCATCCGCTACACGCACGAGGGACTCCAGCAGGTGGCTCCGCTCATCCGCAACCTGAGCGATGCCGAGCACCTGCCCGCGCACGGCGACGCCGTCGACGCGCGGTTCGCCGAGTAGCCGTGCGGCCCCTTCACGGGGAGCCTCCCAGCTCGACCGGGGCTCGGGGACTATCCTGACGGCACCATGTACTGCCCATTCTGCCGTCACCCCGACAGCCGTGTCATCGACTCGCGCACGAGCGATGACGGGCTCGCGATCCGCCGCCGCCGGCAGTGCCCGGAATGCGGAGGTCGATTCACGACGACCGAGACCGCGAGTCTGAGCGTGGTCAAGCGCAGCGGCATCGTCGAGCCATTCAGTCGCGACAAGATCGTGGTGGGGGTGCGCAAGGCCTGCCAGGGTCGCCCCGTGACCGACGCGCAACTCGCCCTGCTGGCGCAGACGGTCGAGGAGACGATTCGCGCGACCGGTGTCTCGCAGGTCGATGCGAACGACATCGGGTTGGCGACGCTCCCGCCGCTGCGCGAACTCGACGAGGTCGCCTATCTGCGTTTCGCGAGCGTCTACCAGGCCTTCGATTCGCTCGACGACTTCGAGACGGCGATCACGCTCCTGCGGGTGGAGCACGCGAGTGCGCAGCAGCCGGACGGGGCCCCCGCTGATGGTGGCGCGAGCGCCTCGGCAGGCAGCGAACAGCGATAGCCTGAGGGCGGTATGTACCGCACTCTCTTTCGCGTCGTTCTCGCGCGCCTCGACCCCGAACTCGCCCATCACCTGGCCTTCGTGGTGATCAGAGCCCTGCCGTGGCTGGGCCTCGGTGCTCTCCTCGCGCGCACCGGTCCGCGCGATCCGCGGCTGCGCGTGCAGACGCTCGGCCTCGAGTTCGAGACTCCCTTCGGGGTGGCCGCCGGATTCGACAAGGACGCCCGCGGCATCCGCGGACTCGGTCAGCTCGGATTCGGCCACGTCGAGGTCGGCACCCTCACGGCGCACGCGCAGCCGGGCAACCCCAAGCCCCGCCTGTTCCGCCTGATTCCTGATCGCGCCGTGATCAACCGGATGGGGTTCAACAACGGCGGCGCGGCGGCGGCAGCCCCGCGACTCGACCGTGAACGTCGTCGCTCGCGCCGGCCGGTCATCGGCGTTAACATCGGCAAGTCCCGCATCGTCGATGTCGAGAATGCCACCGCCGACTACCTCGAGAGTGCGCGGATTCTCGCACCGCACGCGGACTACCTGGTGGTGAACGTCAGTTCCCCCAACACGCCGGGGCTCCGCGGCCTGCAGGAGCTCGACCAGCTCGCCCCGCTTCTCACCGCGGTGCGGGCGGCCGCGGGAAAGACCCCGGTGCTGGTGAAGATTGCTCCCGATGTGACCGATGAGCAGGCCCGGCGCATCGCCGAGCTGAGCGTCGAACTCGACCTCGCCGGGGTGATCGCGACCAACACGACGCTGTCGCGCGAGGGTCTCGTCACCGACTCGGCGCGCGTCGCCGAGATCGGCGCCGGCGGACTCTCGGGTGCCCCGCTCGCGGCCCGCTCGCTCGAGGTGCTGCGCGTCGTGCGCGCCGCGCTCCCGGCCGATCGGTGCCTGATCTCGGTCGGAGGTGTCGAGACCGGTCGTGACGTCCGTGAACGGCTCGACGCCGGCGCCACGCTCGTGCAGGGCTACACCGGATTCCTCTACCGCGGCCCCGGCTGGGCGCGGCAGATCACGCGCGAACTGATCGCGACGCTCGACTGATCCCTACTTGGGGACGTCTCCGCGCGTGACCTGGGGCTTCGGCAGGCGCAGCGGGCGCATCTGCAGCGCGCGCATCGCGGCGTACCAGCGGTAGCCCTTCTCGACCTTGCTCTCGCCGAACTTCTCGCCGAGGCGCTTCTTCAAACGCATTCCGAGGAGCACGCTGTCGATGATGACGAGGAAGAAGAATGCCCAGACGGCGAGGATGCCGTACTCGGCCACGCCAGGGTAGGGAATGAACGAGATCACGAGGAACACCGCGACGAGGGGGAGCATGATCTCGCCCGGGCTGAACCGCGCATCCACGTAGTCGCGCACGAACTTCTTCTGCGGGCCCTTGTCGCGCAGCGGCAGGAAGCGCTCTTCGCCGTTCGCCATCCCGATGCGGGCGCGTTCGCGCTGCGTGTTGAGGCGCTCACGGCGTTCCTTGGCGGCGGCGCGGCGATCGTTCGGGACGAGCGGGCGCTTGCGAGCCGCTTCGCGCTCCGCACGCGTGGGCGTCGGGCGCCCCTTGCCGACGGCGAGTTCGTCGTCGTCTTGCGGGGTCTGCGGGGTCTTGGCCACGGGGGGTTCCTTGCTCTCGGGGTCTCCTTAAGATTAGTCGCATGGCCTCAGACTCCCCCGCACACGCCTCCCCGCACGCTGACGCGCTCCGGGAGGCGGTGGATGCCGGCTTCCCGCGCGCGATCGCCGAACTCACCGATCTGGTCCGCATCCCCTCGGTCTCCTGGGACGGCTTCGACTTCGAGCACGTGCGGCGTAGCGCCGAGCGCGTTGCCGAACTCGCGCGCGAGACGGGCGTCTTCGATGCGGTCGACATCTTCGATGCGCCGATTCCGGGGACCGACCGTCGCGGAAAGCCCGCGGTGCTCGCCACCCGCGCCGCGCGCAACGGCCGCCCGACGGTGCTGCTCTACGCGCACCACGACGTCCAGCCCGAGGGGGATCCCGAGGTCTGGGATTCGGCGCCGTTCGAGCCCACCCTGCGCGGTGACCGCCTCTATGCGCGCGGCGCCGCCGACGACAAGGCCGGGGTGCTCAGCCACCTCGCCGCAATCCGCGCGCTCACCGCCTCGAGCGCTGCGGACCTCGACCTCGGTCTCGTGCTGTTCGTCGAGGGCGAGGAGGAGTTCGGCTCTCCGTCCTTCTCCAGCTTCCTCGCCGAGCACCGGGAGGCGCTGTCGGCCGACGTGATCGTCGTTGCCGACTCGGGGAACTGGGATCTCGATACTCCGGCGCTCACCGTCGGGCTCCGGGGTGCCGTCGCCTTCAACCTGACCGCCACGACGCTCGACCACGCCTCGCACTCGGGGATGTTCGGGGGAGCGGTGCCCGACGCGATGCTCGCCGCGATCCGGACGCTCGACTCGCTCTGGGATGAGAACGGCTCGGTCGCCGTGCCGGGGCTGCGCGGCCGTGAGTCGGCGACACCTGACTACGACGAGGCGCGCCTGCGGGCCGAGACCGGACTGCTTGAGAGTGTGCAGCCGGTCGGGACCGGCACCATCCTGTCCCGGATCTGGGACCAGCCGTCGATTACGGTCACGGGGATCGACGCGCCGACGGTGCGCAACGCCTCCAACACGCTTGTTCCCTCGGTGCGCGTGCGGGTGAGCGCGCGCGTGGCGCCCGGCCAGAGCGCGGGGGAGGCGCGCGAGGCGCTCATCGCGCACCTGCAGGCGAATGCGGCGTTTGGCGCGAAGCTCGAGTTCGGCGAGATCGAGACCGGTGAGGCGTTCCTCGTCGACACCCGCGGCTGGGCGGTCGCTGACGCGCTCGAGACGATGGAGGAAGCCTACGGGGCGGAGCCCGTGCAGATGGGGGTGGGCGGCTCGATCCCGTTCATCGCCGAACTGGTGGAGATGTTCCCCGACGCCCAGATCCTGGTGACCGGCGTCGAGGACCCGGACTCGCGCGCGCACAGTCCGAATGAGTCGCTGCACGTTCCCACCTTCCGGCGGGCGATCCTGGCGGAGGCGCTGCTGCTGTCGCGCCTGGATCAGCGCTCGACCAGTGGGGCGGCGTAGAATGACGCACATGACCGACACGACGACCGCTGCCGCGCCGAACACCACCGAGCCGTCTGCTCACGGCGTCTCTTTGACCGACGTCGCCGCCACCAAGGTGCGCGCACTGCTCGAGCAGGAGGGTCGTGACGATCTGCGTCTGCGCGTTGCGGTCCAGCCCGGGGGCTGCTCGGGCCTCATCTACCAGCTGTATTTCGATGAGCGCCTTCTCGACGGCGACGCGACGCGCGACTTCGACGGCGTCGAGGTCGTGGTGGACAAGATGAGCGTTCCCTACCTCGACGGCGCCGCGATCGACTTCGAGGACTCGATCCAGAAGCAGGGTTTCACGATCGACAACCCGAACGCGTCCGGCAGCTGCGCCTGCGGAGACAGCTTCCACTGACTCGCATTCGTGTGAAAGAAGCGCGATAAATCACGCGCCACGGGCCCCGGACGGAAAGTTCGGGGCCCGTCGGGTTGCTAGGATGGGCTCGAACATGCGTCGCAATTCCGAGAGGTTCCAGGTGCGCTCCCATCGCTCCCCGAGTCGGCCCCGCCGATCCCGTCTGGCCCGCTGGGCCGCAGTGCCCATCGGGGGTGCCGCAATGCTGGTACTCGCCGGGTGCACGCAAGAACAGGTCCAGGGCTTCCTGCCCGGCGGGCCCGACGTCACGAACCACACCGAGGGGATCATCAACCTCTGGGTGAACTCGTGGATCGTGCTGCTCGTCGTCGGTCTGATCACCTGGGCGCTCATCATCTGGGCTGCCGTGGCCTACCGCCGCCGCAAGGGCCAGACCGGCTTCCCGGCGCAGTTGCGCTACAACATGCCGATCGAGATCTTCTACACGATCGTGCCGCTCATCCTGGTGCTGGGTTTCTTCGCCTTCACGGTGCGCGAGCAGGTGTCGATCGAGACCGATCCGGGTGACCCCGACGTGCAGATCGAGGTCTATGGGAAGCGCTGGGCCTGGGACTTCAACTACCTCGACGAAGACGTCTACTCGCCCGGGATCCAAGCTCAGGACCGTCTGAACCTCGATGGCAGTCTCGACGAGTCGCAGCTCCCGACGCTGTACCTGCCGGTCGGCCAGAAGGTGCAGCTGAACATCGAGTCGCGCGACGTCGCGCACTCGTTCTGGGTCATCGACTTCTTGTACAAGAAGGACATGATCCCGGCCAAGACGAACTACATGTACTTCGTCCCCGAGAAGGAGGGCACGTACGCCGGCAAGTGCGCCGAGCTCTGCGGCGAGTATCACGCCGACATGCTCTTCCAGGTGAAGGTCGTCTCGCAGGCCGAGTACGACGCATACATCGAATCGCTTCGTGACGCGGGCTTCGAGGGCCGTCTCGGCGCCGACTTCAACGTGAACCAGAACCTGCCGGGTACCGGCGGAACGAGCGAGGACGAGTCCTGATGAGCACCGCGACTGCAACCCCGACGTCGCCGACCGGAACGCCGGCGGTCGAGCGCAAGGCCAACGTCTTCGTCAAGTGGATCACCACGACGGATCACAAGACGATCGGGTACCTGTACCTGATCACCTCGTTCATCTACTTCCTGATCGGTGGTGTGCTCGCGCTCGTCATCCGCGCCGAGCTCTTCACCCCCGGCGTCGATCTCGTGCAGTCGAATGAGCAGTACAACCAGCTGTTCACAATGCACGGCACGATCATGCTGCTGATGTTCGCGACGCCGCTGTTCGCCGGTTTCGCCAACGTCTTGATGCCCCTCCAGATCGGTGCGCCGGACGTCGCGTTCCCGCGCTTGAACGCGCTCGCGTACTGGTTCTACAGCTTCGGCTCGCTCATCGCGGTCGCGGGCTTCTTCACCCCGCAGGGTGCGGCCGGCTTCGGCTGGACGGCCTACACACCGCTGTCGAGCACGACCTTCAGCCCGGGACTCGGAGGAAACCTCTGGGTCTTCGGCCTCGCGCTCAGCGGTTTCGGCACGATTCTCGGTGCCGTCAACTTCATCACGACGATCATCACGATGCGCGCGCCGGGCATGACGATGTGGCGGATGCCGATCTTCACCTGGAACGCGCTCGTCACCTCGATCCTGGTGCTGCTCGCGTTCCCGGTGCTCGCGGTCGGGCTCTTCGCACTCGGTGCGGACCGTGTCTTCGAGTCTCATCTGTTGGATCCCGCGAACGGCGGAACGATCCTGTGGCAGCACCTGTTCTGGTTCTTCGGTCACCCCGAGGTCTACATCATCGCTCTGCCCTTCTTCGGGATCGTGAGTGAGGTCTTCCCGGTCTTCAGCCGGAAGCCGATCTTCGGCTACAAGACGCTCGTCTACGCGACGATCGCGATTGCGGCGCTCTCGGTCACGGTGTGGGCCCACCACATGTACGTCACCGGTTCGGTGCTGCTCCCGTGGTTCGCGCTGATGACGATGCTCATCGCCGTCCCGACCGGCGTGAAGATCTTCGACTGGCTTTTCACAATGTACCGCGGACGCGTCCGGTTTTCCCAAGAGATGCATTGGACCCTCGGGTTCATCGTCACGTTTGTCATCGGCGGTGTCACCGGTGTCCTTCTCGCCATGCCACCCGCTGATTATTTGATGCACAACACGACGTTCCTCGTCGCCCACTTCCACAACATGCTGATCCCGGGTGCTCTGTTCGGCTACTTCGCCGGTTACCAATATTGGTTCCCCAAGGCCATCGGCTTCAAGCTCGATGAGCGCTGGGGCAAGGCCGCCTTCTGGTGTTGGATGATTGGCTTCTATCTGGCATTCATGCCGCTTTACGCGCTGGGCTTCATGGGCATGCCGCGGCGAATGGAGCATTACGACAACCCGGCCTGGCAGCCTTACCTCATCGTTGCAGCCATCGGCGCCGTCGTCATCTTCATCGGACTGATCTTGATGGTCGTCCAACTCGTCGTAAGCGCAAGGCAGCGTGAAAAGCTGGGCGACACAACCGGCGATCCCTGGAATGGCAGAACCTTGGAGTGGCTGACGTCATCCCCGCC
>NZ_CAJQNT010000016.1 GCF_905479755.1 uncultured Schumannella sp.
GCGCGGGCGGCGGCGAGAACTGCTGCGCGGGCGGAGCAGGCTGCGCCGGCGGAGTCGGGGGCGCGGAGTCGTCCCCGCTCGGGCGCAGACCCCAATTGAAGCCGCCCCCGGCGGCAGGCGATGGCGTCGCCGGCGGCGGCGTCGCGGCTGACGGTGGCGTCGCGGGCACCCCCGGAGGCTGCGCGAAAGGCGCCCCGAGTGGACTCGCGGGGGGCGCCGCGTGCGGTCGCGCGGCGGGCGGCGGGGCCACCGGAGGAGGTGGCGGCGACACGGGCGGAGACCCCGGCGCCGAGCCGAAGGGATTGACGAGCGTCGGCGGTGCAGGAGGCGGTGCGGCCGGCGGCGAGGCGGGCGGTGCCGGCGGGGAGGGCGGTGCCGGCGGGGAGGGCGGTGTCGGCGCCGCGGGCGTCACCGGCGGCGCGTCGTCCTCGTCATCCGCCCCGAACTTCGCCCCGAACTGCGCCGCGAACCAGTCGGCGCCCGAGTCGGCGGACTCGTCGTCCCGACCCGTCACGGTGCCAGTCCGAGATCGGCCAATCCGATCGCCGCATAGTACGGGTAGCCCGCGGCCTCGATAACCTCTTTCGCCCCGGTGTCACGATCCACGACCACCGCGACGGCCGCGATCTCGGCCCCGACCTTGAGCAGCGCTTCGATCGCCTTCAGCGGGGAGCCACCCGTCGTCGAGGTGTCCTCCAACACGACAACACGCTTGCCCGCGAGCTCCGGGCCCTCGACCTGGCGGCCGCGGCCGTGATCCTTGGGCTCCTTCCGCACCACGAACGCGTCGTAGGGCCGACCTTGCGCGGCGCCCTGATGCAGCACGGCGGCGGCAATCGGGTCGGCGCCCATCGTCAGGCCGCCCACCGCATCCACATCCGGAATGTCGGCGATCAGGTCCACCATCACCTGCCCGATGAGGGGCGCGACGCGACCGTCGAGACTGACCTTGCGCAGGTCGATGTAGTAGCTCGCCTTCTTCCCGCTGGTGAGGGTGAAGTCGCCGTGGAACACGGCATCCTTCGAGATGGCATCGATCAGCTTCTGGCGGGCGCTCACCCGTCAAGATTAGGGCAGGACGTCGACTCGCCACGAGGCGACGGCGGCACCCGCCTCCGATCCGTCGGCGGGACCCGCCGACGCGGAGGTCGCGCCCAGCCACGCGACCGCGACGGACGCGACGACGAGTGCCACGACCAGCACCACGGTGGCGCGCCGAGAAAGCCGCGGGGCACGGAGGTGGGCGTCGGGATCGGTGGTCACTGCGATCACCGTATGAGAGTGGGGCGCGCACGAGTAGTCACCCCTTTGGGGGGCAACGCACGTCGGCGCCGCTCCCCGGTACTTTGGAGCCATGCGCATCGCCACCTGGAACGTCAACTCGATCCGGACCCGCGTCGGTCGCGTCGTCGACTGGCTCGAGCGGGCCGACGTCGATGTGCTGGCGATGCAGGAGATCAAATGCAAGCCGGAGCAGTTCCCGCACGCCGCCTTCGAGGCCGCCGGCTACGACGTCGCCGTCCACGGTCTGAACCAGTGGAACGGCGTCGCGCTCGCCAGTCGTCTGCCCCTCGATGATGTCGCGACCGAGTTCCCGGGAATGCCCGGATTCCTGAAGGGCGCCGAAGGCCCGGACCTCCCGCGCGAAGCGCGCGCGCTCGGCGCCACGGTCGACGGGCTGCGCATCTGGAGCCTCTACGTCCCCAACGGTCGCGGCCTCGCCGACCCGCATTACGCCTACAAGCTCGACTGGCTTGCCGCGCTGCGCACGGCGACCGAGGGCTGGCTCCGCGCCGACCCCGAGCTGCCGCTCGCACTCACCGGCGACTTCAACATCGCGCCGTTCGACGCCGACATGGGCGACCCGAGCTTCGTCCCCGGCCAGTCGACCCACGTCTCCGAGCCCGAACGCGCAGCATTCCGCGCCTTCGAGGATGCGGGACTCACCGACGTCGTGCGCCCGCTCGTGCCGGAGGGCTTCACCTTCTGGGACTACCAGCAGCTGCGATTCCCGCGCAACGAGGGCATGCGGATCGACTTCGTGCTCGGCTCGGCGGCGTTCGCGGATCGCGTCGCGGGCGCCGAAATCCATCGCGACGAACGCAAGGGCGATGGGCCGAGCGACCACGTCCCGGTGCTCGTGGAGCTGACGGCCGACGGCGAGGACGACGACCGTCCGATGATCTTCTAGGCCTCGGCCAGGTCTCGGCCACGGCCGACCCGGCTCAGGCCGCCAGGATCGCCGCGACGACGACCAGCACCGGGAGCGACAGCACCGTCGTGATCAGCACGGTGTCGCGCGCGAGCACCACCCCGCGCCCGTAGCGCTGCGCGTAGTTGAACACGTTCTGCGCCGAGGGCAGCGCCGCGAGCACGACCACGACGAACAGCTCGTGCCCGGTCAGCCCCCACAACACGTGACCCACGAACCAGGCGACGAGCGGCATCACGACGAGCTTGAGCGCGGACGCGAGCACGACGTCGCGCCGTGCGGTGCCCGCCGCGAGCACCCGCCGACCGTGCAGCGACATCCCGAAGGTCAGCAGAATCACGGGCACCGCCGCCGACCCCACCAGCACGAACGGCTCCATCACGAACGCCGGGAGTTCGACCCCGAGGAGCGCAACAAGGAGCCCGGCGGCGGAGCCGAGGATGAGCGGGTTCGTCACCGGCTGCAGGAAGATGCGACCCCACGACCGGCGACCGTGCGCACTGACGTCCAGCACCGTGAGAGCGAGCGGCGCGAAGACGAGCAGTTGCAGCAGGATGACGGGCGCGGAGGCGGAGGCGTCGCCGAGCACGTAGACCGCCACCGGAATCCCGATGTTGTTGGCGTTGACGTAGCCGGAGCCGAGCGCCCCGATCGTCGCGTCGGAGGCCGAACGGCGCCACAGCAGGCGCGCCACCAGCAGGAACACGAGCATCGGCACCAAGGCCGAGATGGTCGAGATGGGCAGCACGTCGGAGAACAGCCGCGCCACGTCCGCCTCGGCCAGCACCGTGAACAGCAGTGCGGGTGACAGCACGAAGAAAGCCAGCCGGCTGAGCGCGTAGTCGGCGTGCTCGCCGAGCAGACGCATCCGCCCGATCAGATAGCCGACGCCGATAATGACGGCGATGATCGCGAACCCCACCAGCACCCCGACCATCCCCCCATCCTGGCGTAGGTAGGGACTGCTCATGGCGCGCCGCACGGGACCGGACGAGCATAGGAGAACCACAGACCTGGCGCGCCCGCGCCCGCACCTAGGAGACCCACATGCGACGCATCGTTCCCGTCCTCGCTCTCGGAGCCGGCCTGTCCCTCGCCCTCAGCGGGTGCTTCGCCAACCCGCTCGAGAGCATCACCGAAGGCCTCGTCGAAAACGGCGTCGAAGAGCTCATCGAAGGCCAGACCGGGGTCGACATCGACGTCAACGGTTCGGGCGTTTCGTTGCCTGACAGCTGGCCCTCCGAGTTGCCGCTGCCCGATGGCGAGCTCCTGTTCTCGATCGCCGCCGGCGGCACGTACTCCGCGCAGTTCGAGGTGAGCGACGACAGCGCCTTCCTCAACCTGGGCGCCCAGCTTCAGTCGGCCGGATACGAGCTCGTCTCCGAGGCCGACTTCGGCGGGCTGCTCTCCGCGGGCTACGAGAACGACACCTACTTCATCACGCTGTCCTACGTTCCGGGCGAGGGCGACACGGGGAACGGCCTCCAGTACGGCATCTCGGAGAAGGAATCCGAGTAGGTCCCGCACGCAACGACGATTAGTCGCGAAAACCGGCGCTTCGGCGCCGGTTTTCTGCGTTCGTCGCAACAAAAGCAGAGACGCGGATGCCTACGCTCGAAAGAGGAAGGAGGCGCCATGTCATCGCTCACTGCTCACTCGTCAATCGTCGGAGAACCGGAGGTCGTGGAGGACGGCGCACTCCTTGCCGATTCGACGTCCTGGCACGAACTGAAAGCCTGCGTGAGCGAACTGCGCACGTTGCAGGCGGCCGACGGCAGCATCCCCGACGCCGCTTCGCACGCGGCCGCTGCCGAGCTCGTCGCCAGGGCCGCGGCGTCGCTGCGGGCCATCTCCCCCGCTGTTCCGCACGACGCCGCTTATCTGGCCGCCGTTGACGCCGACCTGACGCGCTGGGTGGAGGACGGCTTCCCCGTTCCCGACTTCTTCGACAGCCTTGTGGCCTTCCACCCGGAGCACACGCGGGCCGACGGAGTCCGGCACGTGGTGCTGTTTCCGATGTACACCCAGAACGGCCAGAGCGAGCGCCTCCTGGAGGCCGTGCTCATCGAGGTGATCTGGCCCGACTTCGTCGCCGCGCTGGAAGCGGACGCCTACTCAAACGCGATGTTCATCCCGGTGCGGTTCCTCGACTTCACGGCCGGCTACGACACCAACTCGGCGGTGCTGTTCCCCGAGACGGTGTCGATCGCCGACCACCCGGTGCCGCCGTTCACCTGGGGCGCGATCTTCGCCGACCGTGAGGCGGCGCGGTTCCGTCGCGTCGTCCGCGCGGCCGTCGAGACCACCAAGCTCGAGCTTCCCGTCGAGGCCGCCGAACTGCTCGACGACCAGGCGATGACCGAGCACACCTTCGTGATGTGGGATCTGATTCACGACCGCAGTCACATGCGCGGCGACCTGCCGTTCGATCCGTTCATGATCAAACAGCGGATGCCCTACTTCCTCTACTCGCTCGAGGAGTTGCGCTGCGATCTGACCGCCTTCCGCGAGTCGGTGCGCATCGAACGCGAGGCCGCAACCTCCGAGGAGACGCGCGCCCATGCCCGTCACGTGCAGTACGCGATCCTGTTCGACCGGATCTTCCGCTTTCCGCTGACCGGCACGCGCACGCGCAACTACGACGGGCTCGGCGGGCAGCTGCTGTTCGCCTGGCTCCACCAGCACCACGTGCTGCACTGGACCGACACGCAGCTGGCGATCGACTGGGCCGAGCTTCCCGAGGTCGTGATCGCGCTCTCCGACCAGATCAACGAGCTGTACTGGAAGAGCATCGACCGGCCGAAGCCCGCGCACTGGCTGGCCGCCTACGAGCTGGTGCGCGGAACCCTCGCCCCGCATCCGGCGTCGCTGTGGGCGCGCGGTCTGAGCGACGAGGTGCTCGCGGGCCCGCCGAAGGGCTACACCGATGCGGTGCTGGACGACGAGTTCCCGCTGTCGATGTTCTACGAGGCGCTCGGGAAGAAGCTCCGCGACGTGATCGACTCGACGAGCGGGATCACGGCGGAAACCGCCGACGTTGCCCCTAGCCTGGAGCCATGAAGCGACCCGTTCTCACCTCCGTTCTGATCGGGCTCGGCGCCCTCGTCTACGGGGCCTCCCCGGTGGATCTGGTGCCCGAGCTCCTCGCCGGGCCCCTCGGTTTCGGCGACGACGCGGTCGTGCTCGTCGCGGCGGGCGTCGCCATCTGGCGCATCCTGCGCAACCGCGCCGGTCGCGGCGACGCGGGTGCCGCTCCGGCGTCGGAGAACTGACCCGAATGCGAGACTGAGCACGTGCGGATCCACGACGAGAACTCCCGCGCCTTCGCGAGCGACAACTACGCGGGCGTGCACCCCGAGGTGCTGCACGCGCTCGCGGATGCCAACGGCGGCCACCAGATCGCCTACGGGGAAGACGACTACACGGCCCGGCTCTCCGAGGTTGTCCGCGAACACTTCGGTGAGCGCGCCGAGACCTTCCCGGTCTTCAACGGCACCGGGGCGAACGTCGTCGCGCTCACGAGCGTGCTGCCGCGCTGGGGTGCCGTCATCGCGACCGACACCGCACACATCCACACCGACGAGGCGGGTGCGCCCGAGCGCGTCTCCGGGCTCAAGCTACTCACCGTCGCGACGCCCGACGGCAAACTGACGCCCGAACTGATCGCGACCGAGGCGTGGGGCTGGGGCGACGAGCACCGCCCGCAACCGCTCGCGGTCAGCATCACCCAGACCACCGAGCTCGGCACCCTCTACACACCCGCGGAGGTGCGCGCGATCGCCGACTTCGCGCACGAGCACGGCATGGCCCTGCACATGGACGGCGCGCGGCTCTGGAACGCGGCCGCCGCCCTCGGCGTGCCGTTCGCCGAGTTCACGACGGATGCCGGGGTCGACATCCTGAGCCTCGGCGGCACCAAGAACGGACTCCTCGGTGCCGAGGCGATCGTGGTGCTGAACCCCGAGCGCGCCGACGGGCTCATCTACCTGCGCAAGCTCAGCATGCAGCTCGGCAGCAAGATGCGGTTCCTCTCGGCACAGCTGCTCGCGCTGTTTGAGGGTGGGCTCGGGCTCGCCTCGGCGGGGCACGCAAACGCGATGGCGGCCCGGCTGCGGTCGGCGCTCGAGGAGGCGCGCATCCCCGGCCTCTCCTTCTCGCAGGACACGCAGGCGAACGCGGTGTTCGCGGTGCTGCCGAACGAGGTCGCCGACCGGATTCGCGAGCACGCGCGCTTCTACGACTGGGATCGCGCCGCCGGTCAGGTGCGCTGGATGACCTCCTGGGACACCACGGAGGCCGACATCGACGCGTTCGTGCACCTCATCCGCCGCAGCTTGTAGGCTGTCGGAGTGACGACGGATCCCACCAAGCCCTGGCTCGACTCCTACGCCCCGGGGGTTCCGCACGAACTCCCCGCTCCCACCGGATCGCTTGTCGATCTGATGGCGGAGTCGGTGGCGACCTACCCCGACCACGTCGCGCTGGAGTTCTTCCGCCGCGAGACGACCTATGCCGAGCTCGGCGACCAGATCGCCCGCGCGGCGGAGGGCCTGCGCGCGCTCGGGGTGCGCGCCGGAGATCCGGTCGCGATCTCGCTGCCGAACTGCCCGCAGCACGTCGTCGCGTTCTACGCGGTGCTGCGGCTCGGAGCGATCGTCATCGAGCACAACCCGCTGTACACCGCGCGCGAACTGCGCCACCAGTTCGAAGACCACGGCGCGCGCGTCATCATCGCCTGGGACAAGGTCGTAGAGACCGTGCAGGCCTTCCCCGCCGACGTGCGCGTCGACCACATCGTCTCGGTCGACATCACGCAGTCGATGCCGTTCGCGACCCGCGCCGCGCTCCGCCTGCCGATCCGCAAGGCCCGGGAGGCGCGCGCGGCGCTCACCACCTCCGTCTCCGGCACCACCCCGTGGGAGGCGCTGCTGCGCCACGAGCCGATCGCGGCCGAGGTGCCGAGCCCGGCCGTCGGCGACGTCGCGCTCATTCAGTACACGAGCGGAACGACCGGGCATCCGAAGGGCGCGACCCTCAGCCACGGCAACCTGCTCATCAACGCCGCGCAGGCGCGCGCCTGGGTGCCCGAGGTGCCGCGCGGCAGCGCGAGCGTGCACGCCGTGCTGCCGCTCTTCCACGCCTACGGGCTGACACTCTGCCTCACCTTCGCGATGAGCATGGGCGCACGGCTCGTGCTCTTCCCGCGTTTCGACCCGGATCTGGTGCTGTCGGTCATCCGCAAGCGCCCGCCGACCTTCCTGCCCGCCGTGCCGCCGATCTATGAACGACTGACCGCGGCCGCCGCCGAGCGGGGCATCTCGCTGAAGGGGATCAGCATCGCGATCTCCGGTGCCATGCCGCTGTCGGCCGCCGTCGTCGAGCCCTGGGAGGCCGCGACCGGCGGGTACCTCGTCGAGGGCTACGGGCTCAGCGAGACGAGCCCCGTGCTGATGGCGAACCCGGTCGCCGACACCCGCAAGGCGGGCACCGTCGGCCTGCCCCTGCCGAACACCGAGATCCGCGTCGTCGATCCCGAGAACCCCACCGTCGAGGTGCCGGCGGGCGAGCCGGGCGAACTGCTGGTGCGCGGACCGCAGGTGTTCTCCGGCTACTGGAAGCGCTCCGAAGAGACCGCCGTCGTGTTCGTCGACGACTGGTTCCGCACCGGCGACATCGTCCGGGTCGACGCCGAAGGATTCGTGACGATCGTCGACCGCATCAAGGAGCTCGTGATCACCGGCGGCTTCAATGTCGCCCCGAGCGAGGTCGAGGAGGCGTTGCGCGCCTTCCCCGGCGTTGCCGATGTGGCGATCGTGGGCATCCCGGATGAGCGCGACGGAGAACACGTCGTCGCGGCCGTGGTAGCGGCCGAGGGTGCGACGGTCGATCCCGAAGCGCTGCGTGCGTTCGCGCGCGAACGTCTCGCCGCCTACAAGGTGCCGCGGCGGGTGGAGTTCGTCGACGAGTTGCCGAAGTCGCTCATCGGCAAGGTGCTGCGCAAGCGGGTGCGCGACGAGCTCCTCACGCGCCCCTAGCCTGGAGTCATGCGATTCGGAATCTTCATCCCCCAAGGCTGGCGTCACGACCTCGTTGAGATCGACCCGAAGGATCACTGGGCGACGATGAAGTCGCTCGCCATCGCCGCAGATCAGGGGCCGTGGGAGTCGCTGTGGGTCTACGACCACTTCCACACGGTGCCGGAGCCGACCGAGGAGGCGACGCACGAGGCGTGGACGCTCATGTCGGCGTTCGGCGCGGTCACCGACCGTATCCGTCTCGGCCAGATGTGCACCTGCATGGGGTACCGGAATCCCGCCTACCTGGCGAAGGTGGCCGCGACCGTCGACCACATCTCGGGCGGGCGCGCCGAGATGGGGATTGGTGCCGGGTGGTACGAGCACGAGTGGCGCGCCTATGGCTACGGGTTCCCGACCGCCCCCGAGCGACTGCGGATGCTTGACGAGGGCGTGCAGATCATGCGCCAGGCGTGGAGCGAGGGCCTCGCCACTCTCGACGGCGAGTTCTTCCAGGTGGACGGCGCGATCGTACGGCCGCTCCCGGTGCAGGAGGGCGGCATCCCGCTCTGGATCGCGGGCGGCGGCGAGAAGGTCACGCTGCGCATCGCGGCACAGTACGCGAGCTACACGAACTTCAACGGCAGCCCCGAGGTGTTTGCGCACAAGAGCGAGCTGCTGCGCGCGCACTGCGAGCGCCTCGGCACCGACTTCTCGGCGATCACGCGCTCCAGCAACTTCAACACCGTAATCGGCGAGACGGATGCGGAGGTGCAGACAAAGCTCGACGACTACCAGGCGCGCCTCGGTCGCTTCATCTCGGTCGACAAGGCCGCCGAGGTCGTCGCGCAGTACCGTGACCGCAGCGCGGGAGGGCTTGCCGGCACCCCCGAGCAGGTCATCGAGGTGTTGCGCGAGCGCGAGGCGCTCGGGCTCGGCTACGCCATCCACTACTTCCCCGACGCGGCCTACGACCGCTCCGGCATCGAGCTCTTCGAGCGCGAGGTGATCTCCGCCCTCCCGTAGCCCCGCGCCCCGCGCGGGGGCTAGGGGTCGGTGCGGGGGGCGTGGGTGACCTGGAGGGCGTCGCCGTGCAGGTCGACGCGCACGGTGTCGCCGTCGCGCACCTCGCCCGAGAGCAGCGCGCGCGCCAGGTTGTCGTCGATCTCGTGCTGCATGAGGCGGCGCAGCGGCCGGGCTCCGTACACCGGGTCGTAGCCGCGCTCGGCAAGCCAGGCCCGGGCATCCGGTGTGACGGCCAGTTGCAGCCGGCGCTCGCTCAGGCGGCGCTCGAGCCGGTCGATGTAGAGCGACACGATCTGACCGAGGTCGTCCTTGCTGAGCGGGGCGAACACGACGATGTCGTCGAGCCGGTTCACGAACTCGGGCTTGAACGAGGTGCGCACCAGCTCGTTGACCGCCTCGACCTTCGTCGACCAGTCGAGTGCCTGGTCGGTGAGGAAGTGGCTGCCGAGGTTGGACGTGAGGATCAGGATCGTGTTGCGGAAGTCGACCGTGCGACCCTGCCCGTCGGTGAGGCGCCCGTCGTCGAGCACCTGCAGCAGCACGTCGAAGACCTCGGGATGCGCCTTCTCCACCTCGTCGAGCAGGATCACCGAGTACGGGCGTCGCCGCACCGCCTCGGTCAGCTGCCCGCCCTGCTCGTAGCCGATGTAGCCGGGAGGGGCCCCGACGAGACGCGAGACGGAGAACTTCTCGCCGTACTCGCTCATGTCGACGCGCACGAGCGCCTTCTCGTCATCGAAGAGGTACTCGGCGAGCGCCTTCGCGAGCTCCGTCTTGCCGACACCGGTCGGCCCGAGGAACAGGAACGAGCCGGTCGGACGGTCGGGGTCGGAGATACCGGCCCGCGTGCGGCGGACGGCCTCGCTCACGGCGCGCACCGCATCCTTCTGGCCGATGAGGCGCTTGCCGAGTTCGCCCTCAAGACCCAAAAGCTTCTCGGTCTCGCCCTGCTGCAGCTTGGCGACCGGGATGCCCGTCCAGGCGGCGACGACCGCCGCGATGTCTTCGTCGGTCACCTGGTCGTTGACCATGCGCGGGCCGCTCTGCTCGGCCTGCTCGGCCGCCTCGAGGCGCTTCTCGATTCCGGGGATGGTCTCGTAGTTGAGCTTGGAGGCCTTCTGGTAGTCGCCTTCGCGCATGGCTCGATCGAGCTCGATGCGCGTGTCGTTGAGCATGCTCTTCAGGTCACCGACCGAGTGCAGGGTGCTCTTCTCGGCGTTCCAGCGCATCTGCAGCGCGTCGAGTTCTTTCTCTTTGACGCCCAGGTCTTCGCGCAGCTTCTCGAGGCGCTCCTTGGATGCGGCGTCCTTCTCTTTCTTGAGGGCCAGCTCTTCGATGCGCAAACGGTCGACCGCGCGCTTGAGTTCGTCGATCTCGACGGGACTGGAGTCGATCTCCATCTTGAGCCGGCTCGCCGCCTCGTCAATCAGGTCGATGGCCTTGTCGGGGAGCTGACGTGCGGTGATGTAGCGGTTGGAGAGGGATGCGGCGGCGACGAGCGCACTGTCGGCGATCGTCACCTTGTGGTGCGCTTCATAGCGCTCCTTGAGGCCGCGCAGAATGGCGACGGTGTCTTCGACGCTCGGCTCGCCGACGTAGACCTGCTGGAAGCGGCGCTCGAGGGCGGCGTCTTTCTCAATGAACTCGCGGTACTCGTTGAGGGTGGTCGCCCCGATGAGGCGTAGCTCCCCCCGGGCGAGCATCGGCTTCAGCATATTGGCCGCGGCGACGCTGCCCTCGCCGCCGCCCGCGCCCATGAGGGTGTGCAGTTCGTCGATGAAGGTGATGACCTGGCCGTCGGAGTCGTTGATCTCCTTGAGCACGGCCTTCAGCCGCTCCTCGAACTCGCCGCGGTACTTGGCGCCGGCGACGAGCGCCGCCAGGTCGAGCGAGACGAGCTGCTTGTCTTTCAGCGAGTCGGCGACGTCTCCCGCGACGATGCGCTGGGCGAGTCCTTCGACGACGGCGGTCTTGCCGACGCCGGGCTCGCCGATCAGGACGGGGTTGTTCTTGGTGCGGCGGGTGAGCACCTGGCTGATGCGACGGATCTCGGCGTCACGACCGATGACGGGATCGAGCTTGCCGCTCTTGGCGATCTCGGTGAGGTTGACGCCGTACTGCTCGAGGGCGCTCTTCTGCTCCTCCTGGGTGGAGGGGGCGCCTTGCATGTTCGCCATGGTGCTCCAAACTTGAGTGCTTGCGACTCAACTTTATCACCGGCGGCGCGACGCCGTCACTGTGAACTTGCTGGTACGGCTGACCTGCCGCGTCGGCCCCACCACGCGCTCGAGCACCGCGCGATGCCCGAGGTGCGAGTTGAAGACCGTCCAGAGCTCGCCACCGCGTCGCAGCACGCGGGCCGCGCCCGCGAAGATCTCGCGCGAGACGCCGGCATGCACCGCGGCCCCGCTGTGAAAGGGCGGATTCAGCACGATCAGGTCGGCGCTCTCGGGCGGGCGGGCGGCGAGCGCCGCGTCGCGCTCGACCTCCACCTGGAGTCCATTGGCCGCCATCGTGAGGCGCGCCGACTCGACCGCGGCCGCCGACTGGTCGCTCGCCAGCACATCCGCCTCGGGGCGCCGTCTCGCCAACGATGCGGCGAGGATGCCCGTGCCACAGCCCAGATCGATCGCCCGCTGAAACGGCGGCAACTGGCCGAACACGTCGAGCAGCGCCCGCGTGCCGATGTCGACGGAGGTGCCGGCGAACACGCCGCCGGTGGCGACCACCCAGAGCCCGAGGTCATCGTGGAACTCGCGGCGCGGTTCGACGAGCTCGTTCGGCCGCGGACCGCGCGCGATGAGCAGGCGCGACTTCTGCCGCGCGAGCGAAACGTCGAGCGTGTCGAAATGCCGCAGCAGCACCTCGTTCATGCGCGGGGTCATGTGCTTGAGCCGCCCGCCCGCGATCACGACGACGGAGGGATCCGCCTCCCGCGCGATGAGTGCCGCGATCTGCTCGAGCGCCTCGAGCGAGCGCGGCAACCGCACGAGCACGAGGGTCGCCCCCGCGACGAGTTCCGGCGCGAGGGGAAGCTGCTCATACGCGCCCGTACCGTTCGCGCGGAGCGCCTGCTCGCCGAGCAGCGCATCCTGATGCACGCGCGCGCGGGTCGCGCCACGATCCAGCGCCCCGAGGGTCAGCGCGCCGTGGGTGTCGCCGATGATCGCGAGGTTCGAGCTCGCCAGCATCGGGCCAGCGTGATCGAGCAGCAGCGCATCGGCGGCATCCCAGGCACGAAGCTCGGGCGCCTCGAAGTCGGGCCATCGACGCAGGTCGTCGAACGAGAACATGAGGCGCCCAGTCTAGAGGCGCCGCGCCCACGCCCCCCGCGGCCTACCCCGCCGTCGCCGAGAGCACGCGCGTGGCCTCGCGCTCGGTGTCGTCGGTGTTGTTGACGAGATCTCGCGAGCCACGCAGCTTGGCCGCGATGTGCTCGCCGACGGTGATCGGCTTGTACAACGGCTCCTCACCCTCGGCGAGGATGCCGGGAAGGGTCGTGATGACGGCGTCGACGTCACCGTCGAAGAAGTACGCGGCCGAACGGCGGCGGCGGATCGTGCCGTTGATCACCGGGGGCTTGACGCGGTGCAGCGTCGAACGCCACTGGTCGTTCGTCAGTCGGGCGGTCACGTCGCCGAGGTTCACGAGTAGCGCGCCGGGCAGCGGCGAGACGTCGTTCCAGCCGCCCTGGTCGTCGAGCACCTGGAGCCCCTTGACGTCGTCGGCCCAGAGCAGGGTCACGATGCCGAAGTCGGTGTGCTCGCCCATGCCGATCAGGTCGCCGTCGAGTTCGACCTTCGCGCCGTCGGGCAGCGCGTAGTTGTTCATGCGCAGCACGTCGAGCGAGTGGTCGGCCATCGCCGAGAGCGTGCCGGTCGGCAGGTGGAGGGCGTCTTCGAAGATGCGGATCATGACGTGCGCGACCGAGCCGGCGTGCGCCATCCAGTTCTCGACGTCGGACTGGAACTCGTCAACCTCGGGCCAGATGTTGGCGGCGTAGTCGATCGGGTCGAGTTCGACGTGCGGGTAGTCGGCCTGCGTGGCGCCGGTGTTGAAGGCCTCGAAGAAGTCGTTCATGCGCTCGGCCTTCTCCACACCGAGGCTGTAGCTCAGGCGCTCCGACTTGGGCGGCGAGTAGCCGCGGTTGATGCCCTTCGGCGCGCAGTACTGCTTCTTCTCCTCCAGCGGCAGGGCGAAGAAGCGGTCGATCGCGCGGCCGAGGCGCTGCCAGGTCTCGAGCGGGATGCCGTGGCCGGTGATCTGCATGAAGCCGACCGT
Organism: uncultured Schumannella sp.; assembly: GCF_905479755.1. Taxonomy (GTDB): domain Bacteria; phylum Actinomycetota; class Actinomycetes; order Actinomycetales; family Microbacteriaceae; genus DCRR01. Next base: position 13,534 of record NZ_CAJQNT010000016.1, read on the forward strand.
GCGGGCGGCCTCATCGATTTGGCGGGCGATCTCGCGGCGCTCCTCCTCGGTGCCGTCACCGATGTAGGCGCTGATGTCGATGGCGGGGACGGTGAATGCAGACATGTAGGCTCTCCTCACGATCGCGATCCGAGGGATTGCGGCTGATAGGTATTGGTTATCACCATCATGTCCGATTCCCCGCGCGAGCAGGTTTCCGACGCGTTACAAATCGATGAGAACGACCGCGTCCTCGGCGTCATCGGCACCGCGATCGCCGAGGCCCGCACCGCCGCGGGGCTCTCGATGCGCGAACTCGCCCGCCGCGCCAAGGTCAGCCAGCCCTTCCTCAGCCAGGTCGAGCGCGGGCGCACCGTTCCCTCGCTGCTGACCTTGTACCGGATCGCCGGCGCGCTCGAGATCTCGCCCAGTTCGCTCATGCCCGCGATCGGCGGCGAGAGCGAGACGCTCGTCGTGCGCGCGGGCGACGGCGCCCGGCTCCCCGTGAGCGACCGACCCGACGCGGCCGTCGGACGGCTGCTGGCCGCCGGGCCCGACCACCGGCTCGAGGTCGTCGAGTACCGCATCCGCCCCGGCGAGGATCTCGGCGGCTGGTTCGAATCGACCGGCGAGATGACCGTCTACCTCGTCGAGGGATCGCTCGAGGTCGACATCGAGACCGAGGGCGAGCAGGTCCGAAACTGGACGCTCACCGCGGGGGATGCGATCACGCATCCCGCCGAGCACCCGCACCGGTGGAAGCCCGGGCCCGAGGGGGCCACCGTGCTGCTGGCGCTCGCGCGCGAGATCGGCAGCGCGCATCCCGGCCGGCGGCAGGTCGAGAACTGAACCTCAGTCGGTGGGCGGCATCGGTCGCCACACGACGACCTGGTTGCGCTTCATGCGGGTGCCGGCGCGCAGACTCACCACGTCGCCACGCGCACCCGCCGCGAACACGCGGCGGCCGGGGCGGTTGAGCAGCTCGTCGGCGAGGGCGCCCTCCAGCTCGCGCACCCGCTCGGCGAGCGCCTGCACCTCGTTCTCGAGTTCGAGGATGCGGCGGATGCCCTCCAGGTTGAGCCCCTCGGAGCTGAGGCGCGCGATCTCCCGCAGCTGCACCACGTCGCGCATCGAGTAGCGGCGCGACTGCCCCGCCGTGCGGCGCGGACTGACGAGCCCCATGCGGTCGTACTGCCGCAGGGTCTGGGGATGCATTCCGCTCAGTTCGGCCGCGACGGCGATCGCGAACAGCGGGCTGTTCTCGTCAACGGTCATCGCGTCCCCCGTGCCTTAAGCGTTCCGAGCTCGACTCAAGAGATCATCTCGCGGATTCTCCGCCGGCATCGCCGCGGCAAACGCGTCGAGCGCCTCGCGCGCCTTGTCGGGCAGGTGACTCGGCACCGCGACGACGACGCTGGCGAGCAGATCGCCGGTGCCCTTCGCGGTGGCGATGCCGCGCCCCTTGACGCGCAGCACGCGCCCGCTCGGCGTTCCCGGCGCCACCCGCAGGCGCACCGGGTCACCGTCGAGGGTCGGAACCTCGATCGTCGCGCCCGCGACCGCCTCCACGAAGGTGACCGGAACATCCACCCGCAGGTTCAGTCCGTCGCGGGTGAAGACCGGATGCGGTCGCACCGACACCGCGATCACCAGATCGCCGGGCTGGCCGCCGTCGGGGCTCGGCGACCCGGCTCCGCGCACGCGGATCTTCTGGCCGTCGGCGACCCCCGCCGGGATCTTCGCCTTGGTGGTGCGCCCGCTCTGCATCTGGATGCTCACGGTGGTGCCGTGAATGGCGTCGAGGAAGTCGATGGTGGTCGCCCCGACCGCGTCGGCGCCCTTGGAGGGGCCGCCGAAGCCGCGGTAACCACCACTGGAGGTTCCGAATCCGCCGCCGCTCGCGCCGCCGAACATCCCGCCCAGCAGGTCCTCGAATTCGGACTGCCGGGCGTTCGCGCGACGAGAGCCACGCGGACCGCCCGGCTGACCGAACAGCCCACTGAACACGTCGTCGAACCCGCCCTGCGGACCGCCCGCCGTGAAGCGGGCGCCACCGGCGCCCATCGCGCGCAACTGGTCGTACTCGGCGCGCTGCTCCGGATCGGAGAGCACCGAGTACGCCTCGCTGATCTCCTTGAACCGCGCCTCGGCCTTGGCATCGCCCGGGTTCGAGTCCGGGTGATACTGCCGCGCCAGCTTGCGGTACACCTTCTTCAGTTCGGCGTCGGAGGCCTCCTTCGACGCGCCCAGCACGGCGTAGAAGTCCTTGTCGAACCAGTCCTGACTGGCCATCGGAGCTCCGCTCGTTCTATTCGGGGACGCTGACGGCGACCTTGGCGGCACGGATCAGCCGCTCGCCCAGAGCGTATCCGGGCTCGATCACGTCGGCGACGGTGTTGACCGTCACCTCCGCGCTCGGCAACTGCACGAGGGCCTCGTGAAGCTTCGGGTCGAAGGGTTCGCCCTTCTCACCGACGCGCCGCAGGCCGTACTTCTCGAAACCCGCCCGGATCTTCTGGGAGACGATCGTGAGCGGGCTGCCCTCGACCAGGTCTCCGTGCGCGTCCGCGCGATCGAGGTCATCGATCGCCGGGAGCAGCGAGCGGATCACCTCAGCGATGACCGCCTCGCGGTTCGCCTGGCGATCGCGCTCCACCCGGGTGCGGAAGTTCTTGAGTTCGGCCTCGGCCCGAGCGGCCCGCTCGCGGTACTCCGCGACCAGGTCCCGCTCGGCCTCGGCCAGCAACTCAAGGTCGGCGTCGCTCAGCTCGACATCGGCGTCCTCGGCCGCGATCAGATCCTCGACCCCGTCCACCTCGGCGGTGGCGCCGTCCTCCGACGCCACCTCCTCGGTCGACTCGTCGGGCGCCTCATCGGGCGTCGTGTGCTCGTCGTTGTTGCTTCGCTCGTCCGACATGACTACTTCTTGGGCTCCTCGTCGTCGACGATCTCCGCGTCGACGATGTCGTCCTCACCGGGCTGCTCGGTCGAGCCCGACTCCGACGCGGCCGACTCGGCCGCTTCGGCATCGGCGGCACCGGCGGCGTAGATCGCCTCGCCGAGCTTCGTCTGGCTCTCGCTGAGCTTGTCGAACGCGGTCTTCACGGCCGCGTCGTCCTCGCCCTGGAGCGCGGTCTTCAGCGCATCCACGTCGCCCTGGACCTCGGTCTTGACGTCCTCGGGGAGCTTCTCGGCGTTGTCGGCGATGAGCTTCTCGATCGAGTAGGCGAGCTGCTCGGCGGCGTTGCGGGTCTCGGCGGATTCGCGACGCGCCTTGTCCTCGGAGGCGTGCTCCTCGGCCTCGCGCACCATGCGCTCGATGTCTTCCTTGGGAAGCGAGGAACCACCGGTGATGGTCATCGACTGCTCCTTGCCGGTGCCCTTGTCCTTGGCGGACACGTGCACGATGCCGTTCGCGTCGATGTCGAAGGTGACCTCGACCTGCGGCACGCCGCGCGGCGCGGGGGCGATGCCGGTCAGCTCGAAGGTGCCGAGCGGCTTGTTGTCGCGAGTGAACTCGCGCTCGCCCTGGTACACCTGGATCGCGACCGACGGCTGGTTGTCGTCGGCGGTCGTGAACGTCTCGCTGCGCTTGGTCGGGATGGCCGTGTTGCGCTCGATGAGCTTGGTCATGATGCCGCCCTTGGTCTCGATACCGAGGCTCAGGGGGGTGACGTCGATGAGCAGCACGTCCTTGCGCTCACCCTTCAGCACGCCGGCCTGGAGCGCGGCGCCGACGGCGACGACCTCGTCCGGATTGACGCCCTTGTTCGGGTCCTTGCCGCCGAGCTCCTTCTTGACGAGCTCCGCGACGGCGGGCATGCGGGTCGACCCGCCGACGAGCACGACGTGCGCGATGTCGGCGACCTTGATCCCCGCCTCCTTGATGACGTCCTGGAACGGCTTCTTGGTGCGGTCGAGAAGGTCGGAGGTCATCTGCTCGAACTGCGCGCGGGTGAGCGACTCGTCGAGGTTGGCCGGGCCGTTCTCGGTGAGCGAGAGGTAGGGAAGCTGGATGTTGGTGCTGGTCGAGCTCGACAGCTCCTTCTTGGCCTGTTCGGCCGCTTCCTTCAGACGCTGGAGCGCGATCTTGTCCTTGGAGACGTCGACACCCGTGGTCTCCTTGAACTTCTTGATCAGGTGCTCGACGACACGCTGATCCCAGTCGTCACCGCCGAGGCGGTTGTCACCGGCGGTGGCACGCACCTGAATGGTCGAGAAGTCGTCGTCCTTGCCCACCTCGAGGAGGGAGACGTCGAAGGTTCCGCCACCGAGGTCGAAGACCAGGATGAGCTCGTCTTCCTTGCCCTTGTCGAGGCCGTAGGCGAGCGCGGCCGCGGTCGGCTCGTTGATGATGCGCAGCACGTTGAGGCCCGCGATCTCGCCGGCCTCCTTGGTGGCCTGGCGCTCGGCGTCGTTGAAGTAGGCGGGAACGGTGATCACGGCGTCGGTGACATCCTCGCCGAGGTACTGCTCGGCGTCGCGCTTGAGCTTGCCGAGGATGCGGGCCGAGAGCTCCTGCGGCGTGTACTTCTTGCCGTCGATCTCGGTGTTCCAGTCGGTGCCCATGTGGCGCTTGACGCTCGCGATGGTGCGGTCGACGTTGGTGACGGCCTGACGCTTGGCGGTCTCTCCGACGAGGACCTCGCCGTCCTTGGTGAACGCGACGATCGACGGCGTGGTGCGGAATCCCTCCGCGTTGGCGATGACGGTGGGTTCGCCACCTTCGAGAACGGCGACGACCGAGTTGGTCGTTCCGAGGTCGATTCCGACTGCTCGTGCCATGTGGGGTATCTCCTTGTGAGTCTGTGGTTCACGACGGGGCGAGGATCACCTTGAGTCGTGCGCTATCAAGTTTAGGGCGGCGGAAGCCCGCGTCAAGTTGACACAGGGAATCTTGAGCCTTCTCGACTCAAGTCGCGCCGCGCCGGGGGCGACGTTACCGAGAGTTCACCCGGCGGCAGTAGCGTGCGTGCATGACCGAGACCACGCCCGGTGCCGACGACGCTGACGACACCACCGCACCCCCCACCCCGCCGATCTTCGGCAACACCCGCGCGATCGGGACGGTGGGGCAAGGCCTCATCGAAGACCAGCCGATCCCCAAGTCGCGCGTGCGCGCCTGGGCGCTCTGGGACTGGGGGTCGGCGTCATTCAACGCCGTCGTCACCACGTTCGTGTTCTCGACCTATCTCGCGAGCAGCCTCTTCGTCGACCCCGAGATCGTCGCCGCGGCGGCGGGCAACGACAACGACCCGGCGCTCGTGCTCGCCGAGGCGAACAACGCGACCGTGATCTCGGGCGCGCTCACCATCGCGGGCGTGCTCGTCGCGCTGCTCGCCCCGATCCTCGGCCAGCGCTCCGACGGATCCGGTCGTCGCAAGCTCTGGCTCGGCATCAACACCGGCCTCGTGGTGCTCGCCATGGCCGCAATGTTCTTCGTCGCGCCCGTGCCGAGCTACATCTACCTCGGCGCCGCGCTGCTCGCCGCCGGCAACCTGTTCTTCGAGTTCGCGAGCGTCAACTACAACGCGATGCTCGTGCAGGTCTCGACGCCGAAGACCGTCGGACGCGTCTCCGGATTCGGCTGGGGCATGGGCTACGTCGGCGGCATCGTGCTGCTCATCATGTTGCTCGTGCTGTTCATCCAGAACTTCGGCAGCGACACCGGCAACGGACTGCTCAACGTGCCGTTCGGCACCGAGGGCGGCGCCCTCGACATCCGCTTCGCCATCCTGGTCTCGGCGCTCTGGTTCGCCGTGTTCGCCCTCCCGGTGTTGATCAGCGTTCCCGAAATCCCGAAGAAGGCCCGCGAGAACCGGGTCAGCATCCTCGGCAGCTACCGCCAGCTGTTCCGCACCATCGCGGCCCTCGCGCGCAAGAGCCCGCAGGTGCTCATGTTCCTGCTGGCGAGCGCCGTGTTCCGCGACGGACTGGCGGCCGTGTTCACCTTCGGCGCCATCATCGCCGCGCAGGTCTTCGGCTTCAGCTCGACCGAGGTCATCTACTTCGCCGTCGCGGCGAACGTCGTCGCCGGCATCGGCACCTTCATCGGCGGGTGGGTCGACGACAAGCTCGGCGCCAAGAACGTCATCATCGGCTCGCTCATCGGACTCGTCGGCGCCGGACTCGCCGTCCTGTTCATCGGCGACGCGAAGACCGGCTTCTGGATCGCGGGGCTCTTCCTGACGCTCTTCGTCGGCCCCGTGCAGGCGGCCAGCCGCAGCTTCCTGGCGCGGATCACGCCCCCCGGCCGCGAAGGCGAGATCTTCGGCCTGTACGCCACCACCGGTCGCGCCGTGAGCTTCCTCGCGCCGGGCCTGTTCACGATGTTCGTCGGGTTCACCGGCGACACCCGCTTCGGCATCATCGGCATCGTGCTCGTGCTCCTGGCGGGCCTGGCACTCATGCTGCCGGTCAAGGCGAAGCAGTCGCAGATCGAGTAGCGGCGCGGGGTGCGGCGCCGCACCTGGGCAGGCGCTGAAGGGCCTGGCCCGAGGCGCCGCGCCCGCGTAGCGTGGAGGCATGAACGGCACGCCCGAAGGCGCCGCGCGCCCGCTCGGATTCTGGATCAACCTGGTCGATCGACTTCTCGACGAGAAGCTCGACGAAATGCTCATCGAGCACGGCGTCACGCATCGACAGTGGCAGTTGCTCACCGTGCTCTCGCGCGGACCGGCCGACCTGCCGACGCTCGATGCGACCATCTCGCCGTATCTCGCCGACAACCCGGACGACCCGGAGTCGAGCGCGGAGCACCTGGCCGAGCTCGTCGACAGCGACTGGCTGGCGCTTCACGGCGGGCGCTACAAACTCACCGAATCCGGCACCAACGTGTTCGAGCGCCTGAGTGCCGTCGTCACCGAACACCTCACCTCGCTCGGCGCCGGGCTGAGCGAAGAGCAGTACGCGCAGACCCTCGCGGCGCTGGAACGGGTGGCGCGCAACCTCGGCTGGTCGGACGGCCCCGAGGGCGACATCCCGTAGCGAGCGCTCAGCGCAGCAGCGCGCCCGCGATCAGCAGCATCGTGACGAGGAATCCGGTGGCGAAGTTGAGCCACAAAAAGCGGCGCCAACCGCGGTTGGCCGTCTCCGACTCGGCCTCGGTGACGTTCCACCACGGCGCGGCGTTCACCGCGTACGGCACGGCGAGCGCCGCGGCCAGGATGCCCGGCCACGGCAGCAGGAGCAGCAGCGCCCCCGCCACCAGGTAGGCCCCAATCGCGAGCCGGGTGGTGGCACGCGGGCCGATCACCGTGGCGATCGAACCGATCCCCGCCGCCCGGTCGGGCAGCACGTCCTGCACGGCGCCGAAGGCGTGCGAGGCGACGCCCCACAGGAAGAAGGCGACGATCACCGCGATCGTGGCGGGCATCCATTCGGCGTCGACGAGCACGAGCGCGTAGACGGCCGGCGAGACGAAGTGGGTGCTCGAGGTGACCGAATCCAGGAACGGCCGCTCCTTGAAGCGGAGGCCCTTGGCCGAGTAAGCGACCACCGCGAACAGGCTCACCGCCAGCACCAGCCAGCTGAGCGGGTCGCCGACGATGACCAGGAAGACGACGAACGGCAGGGCAAGCAGCCCCGAGAGCCAGAGCGTCAACCGGTGGTAGCGCGGCGGCAGCAGTGCGCCCTCGACGCCGCCCTTGCGCGGGTTGCGGAGGTCGGACTCGTAGTCGAAGACGTCGTTGATGCCGTACATCGCCAGGTTGTAGGGCACCAGGAAGAACAGCGTGCCGACGATGAGCGTCGCGTCGACGCGGCCCGTCACGAGCACGTACGCGGCGGCGAACGGGTAGGCGGTGTTGACCCAGCTGAGCGGCCGGCTGGTCAGAAACAGGGCGCGGATCACGCCTCCCCCTCCCGCATCAGTGTGTCGTTTTTCCGGAGTTTTCGGTCGGATGCGCGGGCCGCGCGCGAGCGGGCCGCACCGCGCGGCGAATCCTCCGGAGAAACGTGCACGGAGGCGCCGGGGCCGCCGAGCATCGCCCAGAGCGCGGGCAGCAGCGCGAGCGCGCCGAACGTGTAGGCGAAGTCTTCGATCGGAGCGACCCCGATCGTGCGCCCGGTCGTCAGCGCGACGTCGTAGGCGACGATGCCGGTGCCGACCAGCATGTTGTCGAAGATCGCGGTCAGCACGAGCGTGACCACGGCGGCGCCGGCGACCGCGCGGCCGCTCGGGGCGCGCCGGGCGAGCAGCGACACCAGCACCACCAGCATCGCGACGGCCAAAAACTGCAGGTTGAGCAGCCAATAGGTGAGCATCGTCAGCCTCGCGCCTCGCGACGGCGAGCCAGCACGCCGACGACCGCCCCGTAGGTGTTCATCACCGTGTAGCAGAGCAGGGCGAGGAAGAAGAACTCCTCGAGCGGCAGTTCGGGCGCCAGCAGCACCCCGGTCAAGAGCTCCGGGTTGCCACGGAAGAAGATGCCCGCGGCGATGCCTGCCAGATCCCAGACGAGGAAGTACGCGATCCCGACCGCCATCACGATCGCGGCGCGCCACCAGGAGTGCGCGAAGAACAACCGGAAGCGCACGTCGAGCACGACCATGCCGCTGAGCGACACCAGCAACCCCGCAAGGTAGAGGAGATTCACGCGCGCTCCAAGGGCTCCGGCATCGGCCCCGCGCTCGTGTCGCCGCGCAGACGCTTCACGATCAGCTCGGCGCTGATCAGGCACATCGGCAGCCCGATCCCGGGGATCGTCGAGCCGCCGACGTAGAGCAGCCCGTCGACCTTCTTGCTCTGGTTGCCGGCGCGGAAGAACGCGCTCTGGCTGAGCGTGTGGGCCGGGCCGAGCGCGGTGCCCTTCCAGGCGTTCAGGTCGGTCTCGAAGTCGCGCGGCGCAATCGTGCGGCGCACCACGACGCGCTCGGCGAGGTCGGGGGTGCCCGTCCACTCGGCGATCTGCGCGATCACCCGATCGGCGAGCGCCTCCACCTCGGCATCGCCCGCGCCACCCACGCCGCCCGCGCCGATCGTCGGATCGGCGGGGAGCGGCACCAGCACGAACAGGTTCTCGTGGCCGGCCGGGGCGACCGAGGCATCCACTCCGCTCGGCTTGCAGACATACAGCGACGGAGTGCCCGGGATGCGGGAAGGGCTGTCGAAGATCGCGCCGAAATTCTCGTCCCAGTCTTTCGAGAACAGCAGGGTGTGGTGTTCGAGATTCGGCAGTTCGCCGCGCACCCCCAGCAGCAGCAGCAGGGCACTCGGGCCCGCGGTGCGCTTGGCCCAGTACGACTCGGGGAAGGTGCGATCCTCGGCACGGTCGAGCAGGCGCGTCTCGGTGTGGTGCAGGTCGGCGGCGGAGACGACGAGGTCGGCATCCAGGCGCTCGGTGCCGCCGTTCGCGGCGGCCACCTCCACCCCCACCGCGCGACCGTTGTCGACCACGATGCGCTGCACGACCGCGCCGGTGCGGACCTCGGCGCCCTCCGCCGCGGCGAGCGCCGCGATCCGCTGGATGACGACCGTGAAGCCGCCCTGCGGGTAGAAGACACCCTCCTCCAGGTCGAGGTGGCTCATCAGCGAATACATGCTCGGCGCGAGGCGCGGGGCCGAGCCGAGGAACACGGCCGGGTAGCCGAGGATCTGCCGCAGCCGGTTCTCGGTCACCGTGCGCGCCGCGAGCGAATGCAGCGACTCGGTGAGCAGCCGGGTGAGGCGCCCGCCGCGCGCGATCACCCGTCGCGAGAACACCGGGCCCAGCTTGTCGAAGGTGGAGTAGAGGAAGTGATCGATCGCGAGGTGCGTGATCTCTTTCGCCTTGTCGAGGTAGCGAGCGAGCTTCGCGCCGGCGCCCGGTTCGACGCTCTCGAACAGGGCGATGTTGGCCTCGCGCGTCGCGGCGATGTCGAGCGGCTCGGGGTGACCCTCGCCGAAGACGCGGTAGCCGGGGTCGAGCTTGGTCAGCTCGAACTGCTCGGCGGCCGTCGTGCCGAGCAGTCGGAAGAAGTGGTCGAAAACCTCCGGCATGAGATACCAGGAGGGTCCGGTGTCGAAGCGGAAGCCGTCCTGCTCCCACGACCCGGCGCGCCCGCCGACCGCCTCGCGCTGTTCGAGCACCGTGACCTCGTGCCCGTCGCGCGCCAGCAGCGCCGCGGTCGCAAGTCCCGCGATGCCGCCGCCGATGATGATCGTGCGGCTCATCGGGCGGTCCGAACACCCGCGGCGAGCGCGAGACGCAGCTTCACCGCATCCGGAACGCGGATGCGGGTGGTGAGCAGCCGCTCGGCGGGAGTCGCCCGCAGCCGCGTCGACAACTCGCCAAACAGAGCGTGCGCAAGGCTCACGCCCCGGCGGGCGTTGCCCGGAAGAAGCGGAACCGAGTGCGCCGCGATGGCGAGCTCCGCATCGATGTCGTCGAGCAGTCGCACCTTGTCCTCCTCCGTGAAGTGCTGCGGGTCGAGGCCGGGAAAGTAGCTGCGCCCAAGCGCCTCGACGTCGGCCGAGAGATCCCGCAAGAAGTTGACCTTCTGGAAGGCCGAACCGAGGGCACGCGCGCCCGCGACGAGCGTCTCGCGGTCCTCCGCGCTGCGCTCGGCCCCATCGTCGGCGAGGAACACGGCGAGACACATCAGCCCCACCACCTCGGCCGAACCGTAGACGTAGCGCTCGAAGCTGTCCTGGTCGTGCCGGGTCATCGAGAGATCCATCCGCATCGACTCGAAGAACGGTGCCGTCAGCTCCGAGCCGAAACCGGCCCAGCGCGCCGTCCGCGCGAAGGCGTGCACGACGAGGTTCGCGCTGTAGCCCTCGTCGATCGCCCGCTCGGTCTCGCGCTCCAACTCGTTGAGCAGCCGCGCCGCCACCACGGTGTCGAGCCCCGCCTGCTCGGCCCCGCCGTCGACGACCTCATCGGCGACGCGCACCAGCGCGTAGAGGTTCTCGATCGGCTGACGCACCCCGGCACCCAGCAGCCGCGAGGCCATCCCGAACGAGGTGGAGTACCGCGCGATCACCAGGCTCGCGGTCTCCTCCGCGAGCGACGAGTACAGCTCCAGGCGCGGGCTGCCGTCGTCGGCGCGCTTCTCGGCACGCCGCTGTCGTCGACTCACTTCACGCGCTCCAAGACCTCGTCCGCCACCGGGATCAGTACATCACGCAATGCGCTCGGCACGTGCGGCGCCGAGAGGCGCTCCAGGGCGCGGCGCGCGTAATCCTGGGCCAGCGACTCCAGGTAGCGGCGGGCCCCGCAGTCGGTCAAAAAGGCGCGGATGCGCTCGGCCCCCTCCTCGTCGAGTTCCGGATTGCCGAAGTCTTTCTCGATCGCCGACCAGCCGTCGCGCATCCGCGCGTAGGCGACCAGAACGGTGCGCTTCCCTTCGCGCAGGTCACCGAGCGTGGTCTTGCCGGTGAGGGACGCGGAACCGAAAACGCCGAGCAGGTCGTCGACGAGCTGGAAGGCGATGCCGATTTGGCGGCCGAAGTCGCCGAGGGTGGCGACGACGGCATCCGAGGCGCCGGCGAGGATCGCGCCCGCCTGGAGGGGACACTCGAAGGTGTAGACGGCGGTCTTCAGCCGGGCCATCCGCAGGATGTCGTGCACCGTCGGCGGTTCGAGGTCGCCCGAGTACTCGATGTCGATGAGCTCGCCGGCGGCGCTCGCGAACAGCGCCTCGTCGAGCACCTCCAGCAGGCGGTCGCGCACCACGTCGTTGGCGCCGCTGCGGTCGATCAGTCGGTAGGCGTTGAAGAGCGCGAGATCGCCGGCGATGACCGCCGCGCTGACGCCGCGGTGTTCGGCGACCGCCGCATCCATTCCGCGCTCGAGCGCGCGATCACGATACGAGCCGGCGATGTTCGGCACCCCGCGCCGCACGAAGTCGCGGTCGATGACGTCGTCGTGGATGATCAGCGCGGTGTGCAGGAGCTCGAACGCGGCGCCGACATAGGCGGGCGGCTCGGTCTCGATGCCGCCGAGCGCGTCGTAGGCGATCGCGACCATGCGCGGCCGGAACCGCTTGCCGCCGACCGTGTTGGCCTCCAGCTCGCGCCACAGCTCGAGGTAGCTGGGGTCGAGGGTGCGCGCACGCGAGAGGGCCGCGCGAAAGAACTGCGCCAACACGTTGTCGACGACCGTTTGCCGGTCCTCGGCGACCACGCCTGACGAATGATGCTCCATTCCGGCAGACTACCTTCAGGATGAGCCCACACCCAGAGACCTTCGGCCCTGTTGAGGACGAGCGCGTCGTCCTGCTCGATGAGCAGGGCCAGGCGATCGGCACGGCCGACAAGGCGAGCGTGCACGACGAGAACACGCCGCTGCATCTGGCGTTCTCCTGCCACGTCTCGAATGCCTCCGGTCGAGTGCTGGTGACCCGTCGCGCGCTCGGCAAGAAGACCTGGCCGGGGGTGTGGACGAACTCGTTTTGCGGCCACCCGGGGCCGGACGAAGACATGATCGAGGCGATTCGTCGGCGCGCCCGGCAGGAGCTCGGACTTGAGCTCGGGTCGATCGAGGTGGCGCTTCCCGAGTTCCGCTACCGGGCCGTGGATGCCTCCGGCATCGTCGAGAACGAGATCTGCCCGGTCTTCACGGCGGTGGCGGATGCCGACCCGGTTCCGGTGGCCGAGGAGGTCGCCGAGTGGGCCTGGGTCGATCCGGGGGAGTTGCGTGCCGCGGTCGCCGCCACGCCGTTCGCGTTCAGCCCGTGGCTCGGCTGGCAGCTCGCCGCCTGGCCCGCTTCCCCGCCGGTTGAGTAGCCCGCAGGGCGTATCGAAACCGCGGGTCGAAGCCCCTAGTTTCCGGCCGCCCCCGCATCCGTCGCACTGACGTCGGTGCGGTGGAAGTTCTGGAAGCTGCGGCTCGCGGTCGGCCCGCGCTGCCCCTGGTACCGGTTCGCGTACGGCCCCGAGCCGTAGGGGTTCTCCACCGGCGAGCTGGTGCGGATGAAGCACAGCTGCCCGATCTTCATCCCCGGCCAGAGCTTGATCGGCAGGGTCGCGACGTTGCTGAGTTCGAGGGTGACGTGACCCGAGAAGCCGGGGTCGACGAATCCGGCGGTCGAGTGCGTGAGAAGGCCCAGCCGGCCGAGCGAGCTCTTGCCTTCGAGGCGAGCCGCCACGTCATCCGGAAGCGTCACCAACTCGAAGGTGGAACCGAGCACGAACTCGCCCGGGTGCAGGATGAACGGCTCGCCCGGCTTCGCCTCGACCAGGCGGGTCAGCTCGGGCTGCTCCTCGGCCGGGTCGATGAACGGGTACTTGTGGTTGTCGAACAACCGGAAGTAGCGGTCGAGGCGCACGTCGACACTCGACGGTTGAACCATTCCCAGGTCGAGCGGGTCGAGTCCGATTCGGCCCGACGACAGCTCGGCACGGATGTCGCGATCGCTCAGCAGCATGGGTCGAGACTATCGGCAGAGCGCATCAGCGAAGGCCGTTGGGCTACACTCGACAACGCACCGCGGGGATGTAGTTCAATGGCAGAACTTCAGCTTCCCAAGCTGATAGCGCGGGTTCGATTCCCGTCATCCCCTCCATTGTGAGTCTCAATGTAGTTGAGACTCCACGCCATTTGAGGCTGACCGAATTGTTGGGCGACGTGAGTGCGCTCGCCGAGGTGTTCCTCAATCTAGCTGAGACAAAGCCAGCTGGTCGTAAATGAGAGGCACCGAGCAAGCTCGGTGCCTTCGGATGGGCCTGTCCCTAGTAGGGCGCTTGCTGAGCGAGGATGCGCTCGCTCGTCGGGCAGAGCAGACAGCCGTTCGAGAGCCGACAATGGTCACGGTTTGGCGGTACTTATGCCATCTGGCGAGGCACTGACGTGATCCAGGGTCTGGCTACCAGCTTGGACTCCAGCAGTCGTCGCAACACCTACAGGAGAGATGTCGCGGTGGCGAAGAAGAAATACACGGGCCAGCAGAAGAGGGAGTTCTTCCTGGTTCTTGATCGGGGAGGGACGGTCCGCGCGGAGGCGCTTGATGCGGGTCGGGCCCGGGAGACCGTAGCTGCCAGCATCACGCATGAGCAAGAACGTCAAGCGGCTACTGACGCTCACGCCCATGCCCATCGACAGCTCGGCGTGCACTAGCCGATAGCCGTACGTTTCGCGCGAGGCAGTGTGAACCTCCTGCGTCAGGCCGATGAGCCACTGGTGGCGCATCGTCGCCGGCGCGAGCGACCGGTGCTTGTATCGGTAGTACCAGGGCAAACTCACTCCGACCACCCGACAGCAGGTCAAGACCGGATGCCCGGTGGCGACGACCACGTCGATCACCGGGTGAACTCCTTTTGGTGGGGTTTGTCCTCCCCAAGCAAGTTCGAGGCTGCCTTCACGCCCGCCAACTGCTCGTCGAGATCTCAGATGCGTTCCCTCGCAGCCCGCGGTTCAGCACGCTCAGTCGTCGACCGACCAGCAAGCCCACCGCGGTCGATGCGATCCTGGCGGACCCAGTTGCTCAGACCACCAGCACTGAGGCCGAGGTCGTAAGCGACCTCGGCAACACGACGACCGGACCGCACGAGCGCGACGGCCCGCACTCGAAACTCAGCAGGGTAGGGCCCGGGCACCACCAGAGCCTTTCGGAGAGGGCCCGATCACCACAGCAAGAATGGTAGCTACTCCGTGGGGCAGGTCAGAGCGCCGCGGGACTCATCATCGGGAACAGGTCTGCGAACGGGTGGGCTTGGATCGCGTCCTGAGGCCTCACGCGCTTCAATTCGAGCGCGGACCGTCGCGATTCGAGAACCGCTCACCGGAGCGGCGATCGCGAATGACGGTGGATTCCTCGAGAATGAGCGAACCATGACCGCAACCACGCGAGCCCAGCAGCTACGTCGCCTCGTTGAGGACAACCCAGCCCTTCGACTACTGCGCGCTGGGGACAGCTCGCAGAGCGCAGCTGCGATTATGGCCCTGCTTTGGGAGCACCTCGGAGGCGAGGAGCGACGGATCGGCGCAGACGAGCTACAAGCGCGCCTCGAGGCAGACCTCGAGCAACTACGCGGCGCAGGCTTCGAGCTCAAGGGCAGCGCACTTGCGTACCTGAGCCAGTGGCGGACGGCGGGATATCTCATCAGGCGGCCAAGCCCGGAGTCGCGCGGGGAGACCTACGAGCTCAGTAGCGGCGCGCTCGCGTCCATCCGATTCCTCGACGAGGCGGAGACTCCGAAGCAGACGGCGACCGAATCGCGGCTCAGTAGCCTTGCCGCCCAGCTGCGTCAGCTTGCCATCGACACAGATCCCCAGTCGGGGCGGCGGCTTGAGCGGCTCATCAGCGAGCGGTCACGCCTCGATGCCGAGATCGCCGCCATCGAGTCCGGGGCGGATGCGCCGCTTGCGAAGGAACGGGCCGCAGAGAGACTGCGCGACTTGCTCAACCAGGCCTCGGTCGTGCCCGACGACTTTGCTCGCGTCCGCTCCGAGTTCGAAGCACTGAACTCCCTGCTTCGCGAGCAGATCCTCGAGTCCGGCAGCTCCCAGGCCCGAGTCCTCGAGGACATCTTCCGCGACATCGACCTGATCGCTCAGAGTGACGCCGGCCGCAGCTTTCGAGCCTTCACAGACCTGGTCCTCGACCCCTCCATCGGCGGCGCATTCGAGGACGACGTCGAGCAGGTTCTCAATCGAGACTTCGCCGTCGACATGACACCAGCACAGCGCAGATCGCTGAGGCAGTTCATCTACACACTGAAGGAGCACACCGCTGAAATCCAACAGGTCGCCGTGGAGTTCGCGCGCGGCCTCAGGCGCTACGTGGAGTCCCAGGACTACCGTCGCGACCGGGTCCTCCGACGATCGATTCAGGATGCTCTGCACTCCGCGGTCGCCGCCGCAGAGGTCCTCAAACCATATGAGCGAGTCGGGCTCGAGCTTGCGCTGACCAGCGTCCCCCTCACCAGCGTCGGCATGCTCCGGCTACATGACCCGGCGGAGTTCGAATCGGCAACTCCCGTCATCGTTCACGAGACCTCAGAGGCGGACCTTGCGGCTCTGATCGCGTCGGCCCGCCTGTCGGAGATCGACTTCGGCGAGCTGATCAGCAACATCAACTCCGTCCTCGACGAGAGCCCGTCCGCATCCGTGAGTGAAGTGCTGACCGCGTATCCAGCATCTCAAGGGCTTGCCAGCGTGGTTGGCCTGCTGTCGCTGGCCGTCCGTCACGGGACGGTTGAACAGTCAGCGGAACATCTGAAGTGGGTGGGCGTCGACGGCAGCGAACGCGCGGCCGAGGTTCGAACCCATCGATTCACAGGGAGCATCCAGTGACATTCGAAGCACAGATTCTCGCCGCCGAGGTGCTGGATCAGAGCGAACCGGGCCTCTGGCCGGGCGACGCCGGGGTCCTGGCGCATCAGTCGCGGCGCGCGCTCGTGAGCCTGGTGAAAGGGCCCTACCTCGCGCGGTCACAGCGCAGAGAACTGTGGGAAGCGTTGCTGGCAGACCAGGAAAGTATCCGCTCGCGACTGAACGACATGTTCCTCGACCTGATCATCGACCTCGAGCAAGAACTCGCGTTCGTGAAGCCGGCGGAACTTGACGACGCACCGGAAGTTGTTCGGACCCGAACCCTAACGTTCTTGGACACCGCTACGCTTCTCGTCCTCCGCCAAGCACTGCTTCTCGACGAAGGGCGCGGCCGTGTCCTCATCGGCCTCGAAGAGGTAGCCGAGCATCTCGCCGTCTACCGCAAGTCCCGCGACGAGCCAGACTTCCGAAAAAGAGTCAACGCCTCCTGGGCCACCATGCTGAAGCTAGGGCTGCTGCACCAGACCGACACCGAACGTGCCGAGATCTCCCCCATCGTTCGCTACCTGATCGACGGTCCACGGGTTGCCACTATCCAGGCAACCTACGAGCGTCTGGCCGACAACGCGCCACAGAGGAACGGTTCCGGTGAAGCCGCGGAGGTGAACGATGACGCTCCTTGATCTAGACCCGCGCGAAGAAGACATGCTCGTCCATGCCGGCCAGTGGCGACTGAGCCGCGTAGAAGTGATCAACTGGGGCACGTTCGACGGCGCCCACTCCGTCGAGGTTGGACGACGCGGCCACCTCTTCACGGGGCCTTCAGGCTCTGGAAAGTCGTCCCTGCTAGATGCGATCGCCGCCGTACTCACCCCAAAAGGCTCGGTGACCTTCAACGCCGCCGCGCAGGAGTCAGGCGCACGCGAAACCGACCGCAACTGGGTCAGCTACATACGAGGGGCTTGGAGCAAGGAAGCAGACGAGCAGGAGAACCGCACGCAGTCCCGCTACCTGCGCACCTCCACCACCTGGAGCGGGATCATGCTCCGGTTCGAAAACCAGCGAGACGCACCCATCTCCCTGTTCAAAGTTTTCCACCTTCGCGGCTCCAGCACCGATCTGGGCGACGTGCGGGAGATGAACTTCATTGCGCGCGACGACCACGGGCTCGCTTACTACGCCGCCTACGCTCAAAACGGCATCGACGCCCGCAGGCTTCAGGCCGACCACGCTCCAGTCATCGTCACGACGACAGGAAAGCACAGCGGATATTTCCAACGCCTTCAGCGACTGCTCGGTATCCGAACCGACACCGCGCTCCAGCTGCTCCACAAGACCCAAGCGGCAAAGAACCTGGGCACGCTCGACACCCTCTTTCGGCGCTTCATGCTCGATGAGCCCGCGACGTTCAAACGCGCAGACAGCGCCGTCGAGCAGTTCTCGGAGCTTCGAGACGCGTACAACCATGTCGTCGACCTCCGCGGGCAACGTGACGTGCTGGTGAGGGTAACGCAAGCCGCCGACGCCTACGAGGCTGCGCATGGCACAGCTATGAATCTCTCCGCTCTGACCCAGTCCCTGAATGCCTACGCTGCCCAACTCAAGCTCGACCTCTCTCGGGACGCCCTCACGGAGGCCGAGGGAAACCTGGCGGCCGCGGAGCGTCGACGACAAGCGCACCTCGATGAGCTCGAGATGGCGACGGAACGTTGGGCGACAGCGAATGCGCGCACTTTGGAGCTCGGTGGCGCCGATGTCGCCGCACATCGACACCGCATTGAGGATGCTGCCAAGGCGCATGCGGCCGCAGTCGACCGCCGGGCTGCATTGGGGTCGCGGCTCGCGAAAGCAGGGGTTCAGCCACCGGCAACCGAGAGTGAATACGAGCAGCTATTCGTCGCTGCCCAGCAGGAACTGAGCGCGCCGCCACCGCCAGCCCTGGACCACGCCACGTTCGAGCAGGCCGCGCATGCACGGCAAGAGGCATCCCGACTGAAGGCGGCCCTTGCCGCCCTGGACTCCCACAACAGCAAGATCGACTACCGACTCCTTGCCGTTCGCGACGCGCTCGTCGCCGAGCTCGGGATTCCCGCAGATCTCATGCCCTTCGCCGGAGAACTCATCAGCGTGCGAGAGGAACACGCGGGATGGACCGGAGCGATCGAGCGAGTCCTTCGACCGCTGGCAACGACGCTCCTCGTGCGCGAGCAGGAACTTCGAGCCGTGCGCGGAGTGATCAACGCCCGTCATCTCGGCGTGGATCTTCGGTTCGAGTCCGTGCCCAGCAACACACTCAACCAAGTTCGCCCCAGAGGAGAGAGGTCACTGGTCTACAGGGTCGACGTCTCCGTCGGCGTGTTCGAGAAGTACCTAGGCCGTCGCCTAAGCACTGACTTCGACTTCGACTGCGTCGACAGCCCCGAAGACCTTGAGGGCGTCCCTCGTGGCGTCACGGTCACAGGGCTCGTCAAGCGCTCCGGAAACAGCTATGCCAAAGCCGACCGGCACAACATCAATGATCGATCCCGATGGGTCCTTGGAGCAGACGTCACATCGCTGAGGATCGAGCTGGAGGCGCGGCTTGCGTCGAAGAACGCAGAGCTGGCCGAAGCAGACGAACAGGTACAACAGCAATCGGCTCGCCGTGATGCCATCATGCGGCGGCGCGACATTCTCGATCAGGTCCTGGACACGCCATGGACCGACATCGACACCCAGCGCGCCCAAGCCAAGGTCGATCAGATGACCGAACAGCTTGCGTCGCTCATCGATCCGTCCAGCGATCTCGGACAAGCCAACGATGCGGAACAGCGGGCGCTCGCTGAACGGCGCAGACTCCAGGACCGGGCTGATCACTCCCGTGACAAGCGCACGCGTGCCGCAGACGAAGTGGACCGGATCCGGTCTCTCGTCCGGGAGATCACCGGCGACGCTACCGCCCACCTCGAAGAGGACCAACGAACGGCGCTGACCGAGCGATTCCGCGCACACCAGCAAACCATCAAGTTTGACCAGGTCGACAGCGTCACATCCCGGGTTCTCACCGAACTTCGAGCGCACACGGACATCGCGCGGGAGCAGAAACAAACCGCCCTTACCGGGTTCACGAAAGAAGCAACCCACTTCGAGAGTAGATGGCAATCCGCCGCCGCAAACGCCAACCTCACCACCAGCATCGAAGACCGCGGCGGCTATCGGGAGGTCCTTCTCGCGATCCAAGCCCGCGGCTTGCCGGAGCATGAGGCCAACTTCCGACAGCTCCTCGAGCGCCGCTCGCGCGAAAGCATCACCTTCCTCCGGGACGACCTGTTGAGCGCGCAACGCCACATCGAAAACAGAATCTCTCCCGTGAACGAATCACTGGGGCGCTCACCTTTCGACCGCGACCGCTACCTTCGCATCAGGGTGAAGCTGCGACGAACGACAGAAGTCGCCGAGTTCCTCGACACCCTCCGCAGCATCGTCGACGGCAACTGGGCCGAAGATGACCTCCCGGCAGCCGAGCGCCGATTCATTCACCTCTCCAGCATCATGACCAGGCTTGGTTCCAGCGACCGAACCGACCGCGACTGGAAGGCCAGGGTGCTTGATACGCGCGAACACGTCTCCTTCATCGCCGAAGAAGTAGATCGTGCGGGCGCAGTTCACAACGTCTACGAGTCGAGTGCTGGTCTTTCCGGAGGCCAACGGCAGAAGCTCGTCGTGTTCTGCCTCGCAGCAGCCCTCCGCTACCAGCT
The DNA here is from genome assembly GCF_905479755.1 of uncultured Schumannella sp. Lineage (GTDB taxonomy): Bacteria > Actinomycetota > Actinomycetes > Actinomycetales > Microbacteriaceae > DCRR01. The sequence continues at coordinate 33,446 of NZ_CAJQNT010000016.1, forward strand.
GGCCGAGCCCGACGCCGCAGAACCCCAGTTCGGAACCGTCGTGCTCGACGAAGCGTTCGACAAGGCCGATGCGGAATACACCCGAATGGCAATGGACGTGTTCGTCTCGTTCGGATTCCAGATGATCCTCGCCACCCCCGGCAAACTGCTGCAGGTATTGGAGCCATACCTGGACGCCGTAACTGTCGTCAACAACCCCGAGCGTCAGCACTCCCACCTCTCGAACGTCTCCTACGGCTGATGCCCGCCTCAGTCACCCTCAAAGAGCTCCAAACTCGAGCCCAGTCCCTCTGGGCACGACACGGCCGACGATGGGCCGCCGGAGACCACTCGACCGCCCACATCGACATACCCCTGCACCCGCCCACCGAGTCGGCCGTCCTCGCCGACTACGACGGAGCGCGACGGTGGACCGAGTCCTGGCGAGAGACCGGCGGCAACCCGATCCACCTCACTTGGGAACTCCGAAGGTGGGGGCGAGTCGGCACCAATCGGGTCCCCGTCCGAGCACGCGTGGACGGCCCCGACGACATCGCGGCCCTGGCCGGCGCTCACGTGCAATGGCGGCAATGGCACGACCGAGCAGCAGAACTCCGCGAAGCCCTCGGCGAATCGACGAACTTGTCAGCTGCACTCACCGCCCACATCCGACATATTGGCGAGCTCGACCCCAGCGACTTCGCCAGATTCCGCGACACGGCGCGCTGGCTTCGATCGAATCCCCCCAAGGACGTCTTCATCCGCACCCTTCCCATACGCGGTATCGACTCCAAGTGGCTAGAGAGGCACCGGGAAGCAATCGAAGCGCTCGCCGGGGACCGCCTACCGCTGCGAAAGCCGGACGCTTTGGTGCGCCTTCGCTTCTTGGACCCCCGGTTTGCCCCCGCCGGCATGCGAGATGTCACCGCGCCCCACGCCGACTGGGATCGGCTCAACCTCGCTCCGTCACGCGTTCTCGTCGTGGAGAACCTGCAGACGTTTCTGGCACTGCCCGACTGGCCGGGCGTCGTCGCCGCGGACGGACGAGGGAACAGCGCGCCGGGGCTGGCTCAGATCGGCTGGATGAAGGCGGCCAGGATCATCTATTGGGGCGACCTGGACTCGCATGGGCTGCGCATCCTCAGCCAGGTCCGGCTCGCAGGCCTTGACGTGGATTCATGCTTGATGGACGTGGACACACTTCTGGCACACCGTGACCTCTGGGTACCAGAGCCCAGCCCTCACCTTGGCGCCGTCTCAGAGCTCACAGTCGACGAGGCGGAGTCCCTCGATACGCTCCGCGAAAACGGGCATGTTCGGCTTGAACAAGAGCGCATCGGTTGGGACCACGTCCTCGACCAACTCGGCAAGGTGCTCTGATCGGTTCGTCAGCGGAACGGCGCGACCTGCGCGTCCTCGACGGCCTGCCTCGCGCTGAGGACGACATCGACCCGCATCACGTCGATGCCGGCAAGCCTGCGCGGGCGACGCTCCGCGCCGCGGTCGAAGGACTCACGCCAACCCGTCGAGCCATCTCGTCACGACCGATCCAGCGGCGGGCGCACTGCCGTGGGACGCCGAGCTCCTTCGTGACGTGCGAGATCGGGCGCGCCTGCAAAACCCGCTGAACCAGAATTATTCGGCCAGCCGGCGCCAGCCTCGCAGTACGGTGGACCAAGGGCAGGCTTCCATCTTCGAGCGATCTCGATACCACTTAAAATGAAGAGCTTCTGCTCAATTTTGTATCGCCAACCCGCTCACCGGGTACACGCCCCAGGACATGCGTAAGGCCCTAGATCCAGTCGTCCGGCTGGGGTTCTAAGGCCTTCTTCCTTCCCGTCGCAACGGGAGGCAACCCCAAATCTACCGTTTCGCGTGACGTAATACAACGATCCCGAGCCCGACCGCGCAAGGCGCACCGCGGCCAACCAGTCAGCCTCGACTAGCCTGAGAACCCACCTCCACGAGACGAGCAGCATGTCCGCATTGGTCCGCATCCCCTCGCCGGGCAGCAACCTCGAGTTCGGCGAACCCGGCGATCCGCTCGTCGTCATCATCCCCGACTGGTTCGGCCGCCTGCCGTGGCTGGCCCCGTACGCGGAGGCGCTCGCCCATCGCGGGCTGCGCGTCGTCGTGCTCGACCTCTACGACGGGGTCGCGACGATCGACGAAGGCCAAGCCGAACGGCTGGCGAGCGGCCTGGAGCGATCCGCCGCCCTGATGATGGTCGAGGATGCGATCGAGCGCGGCCGCGACGAAGGCAGCGACCGGGTCGGCCTCATCGGCTTCGCCCTCGGCGGCGGCCTCGCCCTGCTCACCGCACAAGCCGGAGACGTGGATGCCGTGGTCGCCTACACCGCCACCCTCGCCGACAGCGAAGACGGCATCGTGCCCTGCCCGGTGCTGCTGCACTTCGCCGACACCGACGAGTGGGCCCCCGGCGCCGAACCCGAAACCTTCATCGCCCGACTGCAAGACGACGAAACCCCCGTGACCCGGCACGACTACCCCGGCACCACGCACTCCTTCGCCAACGCAACCCTCGCCGACTCGGTCGACCCGCGCGCGGCCGGCCTCGCCTTCGCGCGCACCGCAACGTTCCTGCTCGAATACCTCGGCGACTGAGCTACTAGCGTTGACCGCATGACCTTTGCGCCCGAGATCGTCGCCGCCGTGCTGCACCACATGAACGACGACCACCGCGGCGACAACCTGCTGATCGTGCGCGCCTTCGGCCCCGCCGAGGTCACACGCGCCACCGCCGCCACGATGATCTCGCTCGACGAGACCGGCGGCGAGTGGAGCACCACGATCGACGGCACCGAGCACACCGTGCGGGTGCCGTGGCCGAACGGGGCGATCAGCGAGCGGCCCGAGATCCGCCGAGAGGTGGTGGCCCTCTACGACGCCGCCTGCGCGAAGCTGGGCGAAACCCCGCGCCCGCACGAGTAGGTGCTGAGCACCCCTCGTCGTCGACGCCCTGCCGCGCTAAGGTAAGGGTCACCTCACTTCAAGGAGCCGACTCGTGTCTGTCATCCCGTTCTCGGAAGCACTTCGCGCCCGCAGCTGGTCGCGCCACGGCGAGAGCGAGGGCGCCGGCTTCATGTCCGACCTGATGAAGGGCGAGGGCACCCGCGAGGACTACATCGCCCTGGTCGCCCAGCACTACTTCATCTACGACGCGCTCGAAGGAGTCGCCCCGAGCTTCGCCAACGACCCGGTCGCGACCCCGTTCCTCAGCGAACAGCTCAGCCGCATGCCCGCACTCGAATCCGACCTCGCCTTCCTGCTCGGCCCCGACTGGGCAGAGCGGATCACTCCGCTGCCGACCACCGAGGCGTACGTCGCGCGCATCCGCCAGATCGCCGCCGAAGGCTGGGCGGGCGGATTCGTCGCCCACCATTACACCCGGTATCTTGGCGACCTCTCCGGCGGCCAGGCGATCGGGCGCCTCATGCAGCGCCACTTCGGCTTCGAGACCAACGGGATCGGGTTCTACATCTTCGACCAGATCGCCAACCCGAAAGAATTCAAGGAGGCCTACCGCGAGCAGCTCGACGCGGCCCCCTGGGACGAGGCCGAGCAGGAGCGCGTGATCGACGAGGTGCTGCGCGCCTACGAGTTCAACACCAAGCTCTTCGAGGACCTCTCGCGCGCGAAGGCCGCCGCGTAGCGGTCTGAGTACGCCACGTCGCGGCTCCTCGACCCGCCCGGCGCGTGACCCCGTTCAGATCGCGGCGATGCCCGGGATCGCTTCGGCGCGCGACATGAAGTCCTTCACCCGCTCGTCGACGATGATGTCGCTCGGCCGCAGCGGACGCGTCAGATACAGGCCCTCGAGCGCCGTGATCCGGCTGAGCGCCACGTAGGTCTGGCCGGGCGCGAACGAGCGCGGGCCCAAATCCACGATCGCGCGGTCGTAGCTCTTGCCTTGCGACTTGTGAATGGTGACCGCCCACGCCAGCCGCAACGGGAACTGCGTGAACTCGGCCACCACATCCTTCGACAGCGTCTTCGTCGCCGAAGAGTAGGTGTAGCGGTAGCGCTCCCAGGTGCTCGGCTGCACCTCGAAGTCCTCGCCGGCGACCTCGACCGTGACGGTGTCGGCGATCTTCACCACCTCACCGATGGTGCCGTTCACCCAGCGCCCGTCGCCGCCGGTGTCGTTGCGGAGGAACATCACCTGCGCGCCGAGCTTCAGCTCCAAGCGCTCATCGGCCGGATACGCGCGCCCGCCGAACTCACCGTTCACCTCGGCGACCGCCGTCTTGGCGGCCCCGGGAAGTCGCGCCAGGGCGCTGCCGTTGATGCGGGTCACCGTCGCGTTCGTGGTGGCCAGCGTGATCGTGCCGTCGTCGGGCGCCGGGCGCGCGCCCACCTCGTTCAACCGTCCCGCCATCTCGGCCGTCACCACGCCGTGCCGCACCGCGGTGAGCAGGGTCTTGAACTCCAACTCGTGCTGGCGGTGGATGGTGGCGAGTTCGTAGATCGTGAGCTCGGTCTCGTCCCACACCCGCGCATCGAAGAACCACATCGAGCGGTAGCGGTCGGCGAAGTAGGCGCGCTCCTCCGGATCGCCCGGCACCGGAGCCAGCTGGTACGGGTCACCGAACATGACCACCTGCACGCCGCCGAAGGCATCGTTCGGCTTAGCGCGCGCCTGCCGCAGCGACCGGTCGATCGCGTCCAGCAGGTCGGCGTTCAACATCGAGACCTCGTCGATCACCAGGGTGTCGATCGCGCCCAGCAGCTTGCGCAACTCGCCCGACTGCTCGATGTCGTGGTCGGCGATCACCCCGATCGGCAGCCGGAACAACGAGTGGATCGTCTGCCCGCCGACATTCAGCGCCGCCACCCCGGTCGGCGCGCAGATCACCACCTGCTTCGAGGTGCGCCACGATAGGTGCTCCAGCAGCGTCGACTTGCCGGTGCCGGCGCGACCGGTGACGAAGATGTTCTGCCGCGTCGACTCGATCGCGTCGAACACGGCCTGCTGCTCGGGAGAAAGCTCGGGCAGCGGCATCCCTCAAGGCTACCGATTCAACCGACCGTAGGATGCGACTGTGCTCACCGCTCCCGAGGTTGCCGCCCCGACCGGGGTGCGCCGCCGCGCGCTGATCTGGCTGGCGGCGGCACTCGTCTTCACCCTCGCCGGCACGGGCGCGGTGTTCGCCGCCAACGCGACCGTCTTCGGTGCCGCCTCCTTCGTGCGCGTCTACCTCGACGCCCTCGCCCGCGGCGACGCGGCGGAAGCGCTCGCGCTCCCGGGCGTGGATGCGGGGCTCGGCGCCGCGGGAGCGGACACCACCCTGCTGGCGAGCGCCGCGATCGCGGAGATCACCGTCGGGGAGGTACGCGAGACGGGGCGCACGGAGGGCATCCACCGGGTGACCGCCTCCTGGTCGGTCGGTGACGAGACCTTCGACACCCGCTTCACCGTCGAGCGCGTCGGCACCACCGCCGGTCTCTTCGCGAACTGGGCGTTCGCCGATAGCCCGCTCGCCACGCTCGAGCTGACCCTCGAACACGACGACCGCGTGCGGGTCAACGACCTCGACCTGACCACGTCGAGCATCACCGCCGCCCCGCACCGCCTCGCCGTGTTCGTGCCCGGGCGCTACACCGTGCAACACGACAGCCGGTGGCTCACGAGCGAACCCGTCACCGTCACCGCGACGGGCGTCGGCACCTCGCTCGACGCCTCCGTCGAAGTCGTCGCCAACGATCGTCTCCTCGCCGAGGTCGACCAGACGGCCCGCGAGTTCCTCGACGACTGCGCGGCGCAACCGGTGCTGTTTCCGCCCGGCTGCCCCTTCGGCGAGACGATCAACAACCGCGTCGTCGGCGAACCCGCCTGGGTGATCCTCGACTACCCGGCGATCACCATCAGCGGCACGAGTGGCGAGCCGCGCTGGCGCTCGGGGCCCGACCAGGGCACCGCCCAGGTCACCGTCGAGGTGCAGTCGATCTTCGACGGCAGCGTCGAAGCCCTCGAACGCAACGTGCTGTTCCCGCTGGAGTTCGACATCCAGATCTCACGCGGCGACCGCCTCACCCTCGTCACCGTCGACCCCTTCGCCGACTGAGCCGCCTCCGCGCAGCGGATGTGCTCGCCGCGCACCGCCGGCTCCGTCCCGGTCCGCATGCCCGCCCGTCCGCACGCGCCATCCCGGTCCGCATGCCCGCGCGCCCGCCGGCCCGCGCCGCCGGCCCGCGCCGCGCAAAGTCGGAGATTCGGGCACCTCGTCCACGAGACGTGGACCGTCCCGCCGGTTCTCCGACTTTGCGGGAGGGGCCGGCGACGGACGGGGTCGGCGACGGACGGGGACAGGAGGCGCCAGCGGCGGACGGGGTGAACGGCGAGCCGGCTCAGGGCAAGCGCCGGGGCAGCACCGCGTGCAACAGCGGAACCGCGGATGCGCCCATCAGCACCCAGCCGAACACCTCGTCGGTGGGCCGCAGTAGCACCCCCGCGATCAGTAGCGCCGCGAACACGATCGCCGAGGTGGTGCGCCGCACCGAGCGGTCGACCGTGCGCAGGCGCTGTTCGACCTCGGGTGAGCGCACCGCGAGTTCGCCACGATCGAGCCGCGAGATGAGCGCATCGGTGCGCTGCGGCAGGCGTGCCAGCGCCGACAGGATCGCGAGCGCCTCGCGCCCCAGCCCGCGCACCGCGCCCGCCCCGCCGCCGCGCAGCAGGGTGCGCGCGAACGGGTCCACCGCATCCCACATGTTGAAGTCGCGGTTCAGCGCGCTCGTGACCCCGGAGGTGAGCGAGATCGTGCGCAGCAGCAACAGGAAGCTCTCGGGCAGTTGGAACGGCAGGGCGCGGATGGTTTCGCCGAACTGGGCGGCGAACTCCTGCACCTCGCGCGGGTCGATGCGCTGCAGCTCGGCGACGCCCATCCCGCCGAAGCGATCGAACAGGGCCGACATGGCGCGCTCCAACTCGACCGTGTCGGCCGTCGGCAGGAGCACCCCGAGACGCTGGATGGCGGCGACCAGCGCCCGGGCGTCACGACCGACCACGGCGAAGATGAACTGCTGCAGGCCCTCGCGCAGCTCGTCCGAAATCTCGCCCATCATCCCGAAGTCGATGTAGGTGAGGCGCCAATCATCCGGCTCGCCCGAGGCGCCCGGAGTCACGAAAATGTTGCCCGGGTGCGGGTCGGCGTGGAAGAAACCGGCGACGAAGATCTGCTGGAACGCCGAGCGGGCGAGCTCCTGCGCCACCGCCGCCGGATCGATGCCGGCCGCCCGCAGCGCGTCGACGTCCGTGATCTTGATGGCGGTGACGTCGGCGAGGGTGAGCACCCGCAGGGCGCTGCGCTCCCAAACAACGGCCGGGGCGGCGACGCGCGGATCGTCGGCGAAGTCGGCGGCGAACCGCTCGGCGCTGACGGCCTCGTGCACGTAATCGATCTCTTCCAGACTCGTCGCCGCGAACTCCTCGACGAGCGCGGGGGCGTCGGTGCGTCGCGACACCAGGCGCACGCGCGACAGCCAGCGCGCGACGCGGCGCAGCGCCGCGAGATCCACCTCGACGACCTCCTCGATTCCGGGGCGCAGCACCTTGACGACCACGTCGGCGAAACCCAGATCGGCGGCGAGCGCCGGCGAGAGCCGCGCCCGGTGCGCCTGCCCGAGGGAGGCGGCCGCGATCGGCTCGCTCTCGAACGCGGCGAACGCGATCGCGAGCGGCATGCCCAGCTCGCGCTCCGCCTGCTCGATGATGCGCTCGATCGGCTCGGCCGCGACCTCGTCCTGCAGACCCTCCAACTCGCGCGTGATCTCGGGCGGCAGCACGTCGAGCCGCGAGGAGAGGAACTGCCCCACCTTGATCATCAGCCCGCCGAGATCCGCGGCGAGCACGTGAAAGCGCCGGGCCAGCCGCTGCAACCGGGGGATGCGTCCGGCGGCCGCGAACCGGGCCAGCCCGAACCGCGGCAGCACCAGTTCGAACCACCAGGCCTGCGCGAGCGCACGCGCCGCGAACCGCATGATGCGGCGGTAGCGTGCGCGCAGGGCGCGATCGTTGCCGGGGGCGGAGCTGCTGCCGCGGGCGGGCGGCACCTCGTCAGCCTTCGGCAAGGATGGCGTAGATCTTGCGGCGGGTCTCGTCGAGCAGGGCGGCGGCGCGCTCCTTCTGCTCGGTCGTGCCGTGCTGGGCGACCTGCGCGGCGGCCTGCGCGAGCTTCGCCCCCGCCTTCGGCACCGCCGCAGAGTGTTCGGCGAAGCGCGGCGCGCGCCAGCCGGAACCGTCCTCGCCCGCGGAAGCTGTGGTGTGCTCGTCGGCGCCGGCGGCCCCGCGCGCCGCGGCGCGCCCCGCCTCGGTGAGCGAGAACACGCGGCGCTCCCCGACGTGCTCCGAGCTGACCAAGCCCTCGTCGACGAGAAGTTCGAGCGTCGGGTAGACGACGCTCGCGGTCGGGCCGTCGACGCTCGGCCCCCTCGAGGCGAGCGCCTGCATGATCTCGTGACCGTTCTTGGCGCCACCCTCGAGGGCGTTCAGGATGTCGAATCGCACGTCACGTCGATCCGCGCGCCCGGTCATCCGCGGCGCGAAGGTGTCGCGAAGATCGTCCAGCGCCTCCCAGAGGTCGAATCCGGAGGAGGTCGAGGTGCGCATGAGAGGTCCTTTCACCGCGGTGAGACTCCCAGTCAACGCCACCACGCTGGGATGACGCCGAGACTTGTCAGCGCGCGGAGCGACTCGCGCGCTCGGCCAGCGCGGCGTTGTAGGCGGCGAGTTCGGCATCCCCATCACGGTCGGCGGCGCGGTCGCGCCTCGTCGCCTCACGGTCGTCACTGCGCGCCCACATGATCGCGACAATGATCGCGAGCGCCACCGTCGGGATCTCGCCCACGCTCCAGGCGATGCCGCCGCCCCAGACCTGATCCTCCAGCGGCGGCAGCCCCCAGGTGCGGCCCATCGCGCCGTACCAGTCGGCCAAAAACAGCGCCTGCTGCGACATGATCGCGAGCCCGAAGAAGGCGTGGAAGGCCATCGTCGCCAGCAATAGCAGCAGACGCAAGGCGTACGGCGGACGCCCGCCGATCGGGTCGACCCCGATCAGCACCTGCGCGAACAGGTACCCGGTGATGAGGAAGTGCGCCACCATCCAGATGTGCCCGGCGTGCTGCTCGGTCGCCCAGCGGAACAGCGGCGAGTAGTAGAACACCCAGAGCGAGGCGGCGAACAGCACCGCCGCGACGATCGGATTCGTCAGCACCTTCGAGAAGCCCGAGTGCACCAGCACCAGGATCCACTCGCGCGGCCCGCGGCTGCCGTCGTCGCGTTTGCGGATGGTGCGCAGGGCGAGCGTCACCGGCGCCGACAGCACCAGGAAGATCGGAATCACCATCGTCAGCAGCATGTGCTCGAGCATGTGGATGCTGAACAGGTACTCCTGGTACGCGCCGAGCGAGCCGCTCGTCGACCAGAACAGCGTCAGCATGCCGATCACCCAGAACGCCGCGCGATACCACGGCCACCGGTCGCCGCGGCGGCGAAGCCGCTCCACGGCGGCGAGGTAGAAGAACAGCCCGAAGCCGACGACGAGCGCCCACAGCAGGTCGAGATCCCAGGTCGTCAAATACCGGATGGGCGTCAGCTCGGGCGGCAACGGCGAGCCGGTCAGATACTCGGCCGGCGTCGGGTCGGCCAGATCGGCGGCCGGAATTTCGACCACGGGAGGTGCCGTGCGCGCGAGGGCCGCCGCGACTCCGCTCGCCACCCCCATGAAGGCGAGTTCCACGGCGACGAACACGGCGAACATCCGGTGGCCAGAGCCGGCGAGAACGCGCCCGACGAGCACGCGGCGCTGCAGCGCGCCGAGCAGACCGAGCACGACGAGCGCCGCCACCTTCGCGATCACGAGCAGCCCGTAGGGGGTGAGCAGCTCCGGCAGACTGCCGACGCGGATCGCGGCGCTCACGTATCCGGAGGCCGCCACCACGAGGAAGCTCACGAGCGCCAGCGTCGAGTAGCGGGGCAGGATCGCCGCGAGACGCTCCGGCCCGCTGGTCGCCCTCAGCACCACCAGCAGCAGCAGCCCGCCCACCCAGACCGCCGCGAAGATCAGGTGCAGCCACAGCGCCGTGACGGCAAGATTGTGGTCGGCCGCCCCACCCGCGTGGCCCTGCTCCGCGAGCGGCGCGAGACCGATCGCGGTGGCGGCCGTGATGATGCCGAGCGCGGTGACGTTTCGCACCGCAAAGCACAGCACCGTCAGCGCGGCGCCGACGAGCATCGTGACAAGCCACGCCTGACCGAGCTCGATCTCGGTGAGGAACGTGCCGAGCGCTTCCCCGTAGCGCTCGTCCAGGCTCGGCGCCGTGTTGAACACGGTCGTGAACGAGAAGAACGCGGATGCCGCCGCCGCAACCGTCCACACCGCGGCCCCCGCGGCGGCGACATCGAGCGCGCGGTCGAACTCCGGCTTCGAGGACGACAGGGCGAACACGGCGAGCACGAGCGAGCCGAGCGTCGCCGCGACACCGAGGTTGAACACGAGCTTGGCGATCGGCAAGCCCCAGCGGACGACCGGGCCCGGATCGATGATCAGCGGGGCGTCCGCACCGCCGCCGACCAGGAGTGCCGCCACCGTCGCCGCGAGGGCGAAGACAACAAGGGCGGCGGGTCCGAGGACCCCGACGAAGCGCGGCACCCCTCCAGCGTAGGCGTCCCGGGCTCCCGAAAAAGCCGAAAGGGGACCGCGGCGCGGTGCGCCGTGATCCCCTCGCGGGAAGCCTGAACTACTTGGCGGCGGCCTTGAGCTTGCTGCCGGCCGAGACCTTCACGCCCTTGCTGGCGGCGATCTGGATGGTCTCGCCCGTCGCGGGGTTGCGTCCGGCGCGCGCGGCGCGGCTGATCTGCTCGAAGGAGATCCAACCCGGGATCGCGACCTTGGTGCCCGAACCGACCGACTCGGCGACGACGTTGAAGAACGAGTCGACGACGCTGGCAACGGTGGCCTGGCTCTGGTTGGTCTCGGCCGCGATCTTTGCGACGAGATCGCTCTTGTTAAGGGTGTCAGCCATGGGTGTCCTCCTCGGACTCAATGCATTTCATGTGGCACGAAGAGTTCGTCAGATCGACAGAACTTTCGCGGTATCGGTTCCGGCGCGATAGCCCCAGAACCACAGTGAAACTAGCACCGAAGGCCCGTCTTTCTGGGGATGTTGACCGGTGTTCCACATCCGGATTTCCTGGGTGTTTCGGCGCCCGGGAACACGAAAGGGGCGAAAACTCACGTTTTCGCCCCTCGCGGTGTGATCTGGGCTGGTTACCAGCTCGACTTCGTCACGCCCGGCAGCTCACCACGGTGAGCCATGTCGCGGAAGCGGACACGCGAGATGCCGTACTTGCTGAGGACACCGCGCGGGCGGCCGTCGATCGCGTCGCGGTTGCGCAGGCGCACCGGGCTCGCGTTGCGCGGCAGCTTCTGCAGACCCAGGCGGGCCTCCTCGCGCTGCTCGTCCGTGGACGTGGGGCTGACGAGCTGCTTCTTCAGCTCGAGGCGCTTCGCGGCGTACCGCTCCACGATGACGGCGCGCTGGTTGTTGCGCGCGATCTTGCTCTTCTTGGCCATGCTTAGCGCTCCTCGCGGAATTCGACGTGCTTGCGGACCACGGGGTCGTACTTCTTGAGCACGATGCGGTCGGGGTTGTTGCGACGGTTCTTGCGGGTCACGTAGGTGTACCCGGTACCGGCGGTCGAGCGGAGCTTGATGATCGGACGAACGTCCTGGGCCTTCTTCGCCATTAGATCTTCTCCCCTCGGGCGAGCAGGTCCTTGACGACCGACTCGATGCCGCGAGCGTCGATGACCTTGATGCCCTTAGCGGAGAGCGTCAAGGTCACGTTGCGCCGAAGCGACGGGACGTAATAGGTCTTCTTCTGCACGTTCGGGTCGAAGCGACGCTTCGTCCGGCGGTGCGAGTGCGAGATGTTGTGTCCGAAGCCGGGAGTGGCTCCAGTCACCTGGCACACTGCTGCCATGGTTCTTCCTTATCGTTGCGGCGAAGCGGACTCCGCCTGATCTACCGTGGGACGATCGCCCCACCCAAGGTCACTTGTCGGCATGCCGAGATCCGGTCGCGAGCGGCCGGACGGCACACAAGAAGCGCGCTTTCGCGCACAACTCTCCGAGGATAGCCGAGGTTCCGGCCCTTGTCATCTCCGAACCGGCGGGGAATCCCCGCACAACCGGGTGATCAGGCGCAGTCGGCGCAGAGACCGAAGACGTCGACCACGTGCTGCGGATCGCGGAAGCCGTGCTGGGCCGCCACCTCGCGCGCCCACACCTCCACCGCATCCGCCCTGATCTCCACCGTCTTGCCGCAGTTGCGGCAAATCAGGTGGTGGTGATGCGTGCCGGGCGTGCACGCGCGGTAGAGGCTCTCGCCGTCCTGCTGCAGCGCATCCGCCTCGCCCTCGATTGCCAGATCCGCCAACGCGCGGTAAACCGTCGCGAGCCCCACCTCCGAACCGGTGCCGCGCATCGAGGCGTGCAAGGCCTGCGCGCTCACGAAACCCTCGGTCGTGCCGAGCGCGGTGCGCACGGCCTCGCGCTGCCAGGTGTTGCGCTTCGTGCTCATGCGGCGGCCTCCTCGACCTCCACTTTACGACCCGCCGCGGTGCGCGCGCGGGCCGCCTCGATCACACGGCAGACGACATAAATGAGGAACGAGATGGTGGTGATGAACGGGCTGATCGGAAGCGATCCGGCGATCGCCAGAAGGATCCCGCCCACCGCCGACACGAATCCGAAGATCATGCTCAGAATCGGCACCAGCACCGGTGACGCGCTCACGCGCAGTGCCGCCGCCGCCGGGGTGACCAGCAGCGCGAGCACGAGGAGCGCGCCGATGATCTGCACCGAGACGGCGACCACGAGTCCGAGCAGCAGCATGAAGACGATCGACAGCGTGCGGCCGGGCACCCCGCGCGCCACCGCGACCTCCGGGTCGAGGCTGTCGAAACTCAGCGGACGCCAGATGATCAGCAGCGCCACCAGCACGACCGCGCTGATCCCGATCAAACGCCAGACCGCCGGATCGTCGACCGCGATGATCTGCCCGGTGAGCAGACTGAACTTATTGGCGCTGCGCCCCGAATACAGCGCCAGGAACAGGATGCCGAGGCCGAGACCGGCGGGCATCAGCACGCCGATGATCGAGTTGCGTTCCCGCGCGCGGGCACCCAGCACGCCGATCAGCAGCGCCGCGATCACCGAACCGAAGATCGAACCGAGCACGACGTCGACGCCGATCAGGAGCGCCGCGGCCGCGCCGGCGAACGAGAGCTCGCTGATGCCGTGCACCGCGAACGCCATGTCGCGCTGCATCACCATGACGCCGATCAACCCGCCGACGATGCCGAGCACCGCCCCGGCGAGCACCGAGTTGGCCACCAGCGCCAGGATCGCCCCGTAGTCGGTGAAGTCGAAGATCTGGTCGAAGCTCATGCCAGCCCCCCGTGAAGGTGGCCGGGCAGCTCGGGTGTTCCGACCACGAGGATGCGGCCCTTCGTGCGGATCACCTCGACCGGCGTTCCGTACAACTCGCTCAAAACGTCGGAACGCAGCACCTCGTCGGGGGTGCCGATGCGGAACGACCCGCCCGCGAGGTAGAGCACCCGATCGACGATGCCGAGGATGGGGTTGATGTCGTGCGTCACCATGAGCACGCTCGCGCCCCGCTCGTGTCGGACGCGTTCGAGCAGCCCGGCGACGGTGCGCTGATGGTGGAGGTCCAGACTGAGCAGCGGCTCATCCGCCAGCACCAGGGCGGGGTCGCCGGCGAGCGCCTCCGCGATGCGCAGGCGCTGCTGCTCGCCGCCGGAGAGCAAGCCAACGGGAACCCGCGCGTAGTCGCTCGCACCGACCTCGGCGAGCAGCTCGTCGACGCGTCGACGCGCGGCGCGGTTGGGCCACGGGATTCCAAACCGGGTGCCGTCGACACCGAGACGCACGAGATCCCGGGCTCGCAGCGGCGTGCCGGCGGCGAAGGGACGCTGCTGCGGGATGTAGCCGACCCGGGCGCGCCCGTTCGGCAGCTCAATCGAACCGCCGTCGAGTCTGGTCAACCCGAGGATCGCGCGCAGCAGACTCGACTTGCCCGCCCCGTTGGGACCGAGCACGGCAACGAACTCGCGGGGTGCGATCGTCACCTCGAGCTCGTCCCAGAGTGTTCTCTCGCCGAAACGGAGCGACGCCCCCCGGATGCGGAGGGCGGCGTCCGTCGTGCGCGGCACGGTGTCAGTCACAGGTCGATCATGCCCCGTTCGCGGCGAGCGCGCTTTCGATGGCGTCGATGTTGGAGGCCATCCAGCTGACGAAGCTCTCCCCCTCCGGCAGCGACTCGGAGAAGTCGACAATCGCGACGCCCGCCTCCTCGGCGGCGGTGCGGACGAGTTCGGTCTCGGCGCCCGAGGTCTGCGAGTTGTAGGCAAGGAAGGCGAGGTGTCCGCCCTCCACCTCCTCGAGCACCGCGGCCAGCATCGCCGGCGAGATGTCAGTTCCCTCTTCGATCGACTCGGCGAAGCCCTCCGGCGTCACATCGGTCAGTCCGGCATCGGCGAGCAGGTAGGCGGCGACCGGCTCGGTCACGACGACTTCGTCGGCAACGTCGGCGTACTCGTCGCCGAGGGCCTCGACTCGCTCGTGCAGTTCTTCGAGCTCGGCCTCGAGCGCTTCAGCGTTCGCCCCGTAGGTGCTCGCGTTGGCCTCGTCGATCTCCTGCAGTTCCTCCGCGATCGCGTGGACGAACTCGATCATGCCGTCGAGCGAGTACCAGACGTGCTCGTTGACGCCCTCGATGTGGCCGTGGTCGGCGTGCTCGTCCTCAGCGTGCTCGTCGTCCGCGTGCTCGTCCTCGGCGTGCTCGTCCTCAGCGTGCTCGTCCTCAGCGTGCTCGTCCTCAGCGTGCTCGTCGTCACCGGTCAGCCCGAGAACATCGACGGCGACGAGCGAGTGCGGCGCGTCATCCATCGCGTCGAGGATGGTGTCGATGAAGGGGTCGTAGCCGCCGCCGTTCGACACGACAAGGTCGGCGCTCTCGATCGCGAGGCGATCGCGCGCCGTCGCCTCGTACGAGTGCGGGTCCTGGACCGTCCCCTCGATGATGCTCTCGACCTCAAAGCCGTTGCCAGCGACGCTCGCCACGAGGTCCGCGTAGACGTCCGTCGAGGTCACGATGCGCAGGATGCCGTCGTCGGCGGGCTCGGCGGTGGCGCATCCGCTGAGGGCGAGCAGGCTCGCCGTGCCGAGGGCGAGGAGGGGAAGACGAGCAGACAACGGGACTCCTTGATCCAGTCGCCGACGATCGACGACGAGCCCACGCTAGACCTTATTGATAACCGTTGTCAAAACGGTTATCAATAACGCGCTCTCCGGCCGCCCGCGCGCGCTCCCGCGCTGCTCGCCCGCCCCCGCGCCCGCACCCCGCTCCCGCACCCGCACCCCGCGCCGCGCGCCCCGCTCCCACACCCGCACCCGCTCCTCGCGAGCGGTGCGAAACGTGGGATGCGCGCACCCCGGATCGCACCTTTCGCACCGCTC
Organism: uncultured Schumannella sp.; assembly: GCF_905479755.1. GTDB lineage: Bacteria > Actinomycetota > Actinomycetes > Actinomycetales > Microbacteriaceae > DCRR01. Next base: position 48,990 of record NZ_CAJQNT010000016.1, read on the forward strand.
GCGGGATGCGGCAGGGGTGTGGCGGGGCTTGCGGGTGCGGGGTGAGCAGAGGTGCGGGGTGGGCAGGGGTGCGGGAGACCGCGCGCTCTGCGCGAGTCCCGCTGAGCGCTCGGCACGCGGCGAGCGGTGCGAAACGTGGGATGCGCGCACCCCGGATCGCACCTTTCGCACCGCTCGCGAACGGATTCGCAGGATCACACCCCACGACCACCGCATCGCGCGAGCCGGGCAGCGCTCGAGTCACCGCGAGCGCCCCGCACCGCGCACCCGGCGAGCGGTGCAAAACGTGGGATGCGCGCACCCCGGATCGCACTTTTGGCACCGCTCGCGGGATGCGGCAGGGGTGTGGCGGGGCTTGCGGGGTGCGGGGTGAGCAGAGGTGCGGGGTGGGCAGGGGGGCGGGGTGGGCAGGGGGGCGGGGCACGCGGAAACGCGCGCTCTGCGGGTGCAGCTCGCGCGCCACGCAGCTCGCGAGCCACGCAGCGCGCGAGCCACGCCAGCGCTCAACCCCCGCGCGGGGGAACGACCCCCTAGTCGAGCAGGAGCGCCGGTTCCTCGAGCACGCTCGCCACATCCGCGATGAAACGGCTGACGACGTCGCCGTCCACGACGCGGTGATCGAAGCTGCCGCCGACGGTGGTGACGTACGCGGGGCGCACCTCGCCATCCACCACCCACGGCTTCTGCTTGATCGCGCCGAGCACCAGGATCGACACCTCGCCCGGGTTCAGGATCGGCGTTCCCGTGTCGACGCCGAACGAACCGAGGTTCGTGATCGTGATGGTGCCGCCCGACATCGCCGCCGGCGGCGTCTTGCCGTCGCGCGCGGTGAGGGTCAACTGCTCGAGCGCCTCCGCAAGCTCGCGCAACGACAGATCCTGCGCGTCCTTGATGTTCGGCACGATCAGCCCGCGCGGCGTCGCGGCGGCGATCCCCAGGTTCACGAAGTGGTGGACGACGATCTCCTTGTCGGTCCACGTCGAGTTCACCGTCGGGTTGCGGCGGATCGCCCACATGAGCGCCTTCGCGGCAATGAGCAGCGGCGAGACCTTCACCCCGGCGAACTCGGGGTTGTTCTTGAGGCGCTTGACGAACTCCATCGTGCGCGTCGCGTTCACGTCGGTGAAGACGCTCACGTGCGGCGCGGTGAACGCGCTCGTCGTCATCGCCGTGGCGATCGCCTTGCGCACGCCCTTCACCGGGATGCGGTCCTCGCGCTCGGCGCCCCACTCGGGCGTCTCGAGGTTGCGGAACACGCTCGCCTGCTGCGCCTGACGGATGACGTCGTCACGCGTGATCTCCCCGGCGAGCCCGGTCGCGGTCACCGTCGCGAGGTCGACCTCGAGATCCTTGGCGAGCTTGCGGATCGGCGGCTTCGCGATCACCGGTCCGGCGGAGGCCGCGGGAACGGAGCTCGGCTTCACCGGGGTCGACTTGGCGGCGACCTCCTGCGGCGCATCCGACCCGCCGTCGGGAGCGACGGTCGTGCCCACGCGACGACGCCGGGTGGTGGCGTGCGCGCCCTTCGAGCCGTAGCCGACGAGCACGGCGCCGGAGCCCGAGTCGGCGGCGGGCTCGTTGTCGCCGTTCTCGGCCGGGCCGATCGTCGTCGCGGTATCGGCGATGGTGCCGAGCGCATCCCCCTCGTTTCCGGGGGCCTGCAGCTCGATCGTGCCGCCGCTCGAGTCGACGCGGATGATCGGCGACCCAACCTCGACGGTCGCGCCCTCCTCGGCGAGCAGTTCGGTGACGGTGCCGGCGAACGGCGACGGCAGCTCGACGAGCGACTTCGCGGTCTCGATCTCGACGAGCACCTGGTTGACGGTGACGACGTCGCCCGGCTTGACCTTCCACGCCACGATTTCGGCTTCGGTCAAGCCCTCGCCGACGTCCGGCAACGGAAACTCTGAATGTGCCACGGTCGACTCCCTGGTGGTTCAGGTCCCCGCGGGGACCACGACGGTTGGGTCAGTAGGCGAGGGCGCGGTCCACGGCCTCGAGAATGCGGTCGGCGTCGGGAAGGTAGTCCCCCTCGAGCTTCGCGGGCGGGAACGGGGTGTCGTACCCGCTGACGCGCAACGGCGGCGCTTCGAGCGAGTAGAACGCACGCTCGGCGATCGTCGCGGCGACCTCCGACCCGACGCTGACGTGGCCGGGCGCCTCCTGGGCGACGACCAGTCGGCCGGTCTTTTGCACGGATGCGAGCAGCGGCGCGTAGTCGACCGGCGACAGCGACCGCAGGTCGACGACCTCGATGCTGGTGCCCTCGCCCACGGCGATATCGGCGGCCTGCAGCAACGCCGTCACCATGGCGCCATGCCCGACGACGGTGACGTCGGTGCCGGTGCGCACGACGCGGCTCTCGTGCAGCGGTGCGGCGGGCGTGCCGCGGTCCACCTCGCCCTTGTGCCAGTAGCGGCTCTTCGGCTCGAAGAACAGCACCGGGTCGCGGCTTTCAATCGCCTGACGGATCATCCAGTAGCCGTCGTTGGCGGTCGCCGGACTCACCACGCGCAGACCCGGCGTGTGCGCGAAGTACGCCTCCGGGCTTTCCTGGTGGTGCTCGACGGCGCCGATGTGCCCGCCGTAGGGCACGCGGATCACGACCGGGAAGTCCTGCGTTCCCTCGTGGCGGTAGGTGAGCTTGGCCAGCTGCGAGGTGATCTGGTCGAAGCCCGGGTAGATGAAGCCGTCGAACTGGATCTCGCACACCGGTCGGTAGCCGCGCATCGCGAGACCGATCGCCGTGCCAACGATGCCCGACTCGGCGAGCGGCGTGTCGAGCACGCGCGACTCGCCGAACTGAGCCTGCAGCCCCTCGGTGACGCGGAACACGCCGCCGAGTCGACCGATGTCTTCGCCCATCAGGAGCACGCGGTCGTCGGCCGCGAGCGCGTCGCGGAGGCCCTCATTGATGGCCTTCGCCATCGTCATCTGCTCGAGGCTCACTCGGCGTCTCCCTCGAACGACGCCTCGTAGGCGGCGTGCCAGGCGCGCTGCGCATCCACGCCGGGGTGAGGCTCGGTGTAGACGTGCTCGAAGATCTTCTCCGAACTCGGGTCGGTGAGCTCGGCGACGCGGGCACGCGTGTCGGCGGCGAGATCTTCCGCCTCGGCGGCGACCTCGGCGAAGAACGAGTCGGCCACGCCGCGACCACGCAGGTACGCCTCGAAGCGCGTGATCGGGTCGCGGTGGCTCCAGAACTCGACGTCTTCGTGTTCGCGATACTTCGTCGGGTCATCGCTCGAGGTGTGGGCACCCATGCGGTAGGTGAGCGCCTCGATGAAGCGCGGTCCCTCGCCGCCGCGCGCCGCATCCAGGGCGAGCGTCGTCGCGGCGTAGCTGGCGAGCACGTCGTTGCCGTCGATCTGCACGCTCGGGATGCCGAAGCCGGCCGCCCGCTGATACAGCGGCGTGCGCGACTGACGTTCGACCGGCACCGAGATCGCCCAGTGGTTGTTCTGCAGGAAGAACACCTGCGGGGTTTGGTAGCTCGCCGCGAACACGTAGGCCTCGTTGACGTCGCCCTGGCTGGTGGCGCCGTCGCCGAAGTAGACGAGCACCGCCGCATCCTTCTCGGGGTCGCCGGTGCCGACGACGCCGTCGAACTGCATGCCCATCGCGTAGCCGGTCGCGTGCAACGACTGCGAGCCGATGACGAGCGTGTAGAGGTGGAAGTTGCCGGTCTCGGCCGGATCCCAACCCCCGTGGCTGAGGCCGCGCAACATCTCGATGAGACGCATCAGATCCAGCCCGCGGATGCGGCCGACCGCGTGCTCGCGGTAGGCGGGAAAGAGGTGATCCTGCGGCTTCGCGGCGAAGCCCGAGCCGACCTGCGCCGCCTCCTGGCCGGTGCTCGGAATCCACAGCGCGAGCTGACCCTGGCGCTGCAGGTTGCCGGCCTCGATGTCGAAGTGCCGGACGGCGACCATGTGTCGGTGGAAGTCGAGAAGTCGCTCCTCGGGGATCCCCTGGACGATCGGCAGGTACTCGGCCGTCGCGTCGTTTTCGACGAGGGTCCCCTCCGGCGAAAGCAGTTGAACAGTCGCCTCGGTATAGGACATGTGCCTACCCTAGCCCGGTGCTCGGAAGCGCCTGTGGGAGGGTCCTGACAAGCTCGGCCGTGGCATCTAGGAGTTTCTCCACAGACTCCGGCTCGCCGACGGAGACCCGGATGCCGTCTCCCGGGAACACGCGGGCGACGATTCCGTGCTCCATGAGCACCTCTCCGGCCTCGACCGTGTGCTCGCCCGTGGCGAGCCAGACGAAGTTGCCCTGCGGCTCGGGGATCCGGATGCCCTGGTTGGCGAGCGCCGCCGCGATCCGCTCGCGAAGGCTGACGAGCTCCGCCACCTGCCCGAGCAGTTCGGGTTCGGCGTCGAGCGCCGCGAGCGCGCCGCGCTGCGCCGCCTCGGTCACCGAGAGGGCGATCGCGGTGGAGCGCGCGGCATCCAGAATGTAGGGCGCGCCGATCGCGTAGCCGATCCGCAGCCCGGCGAGGCCGTAGGCCTTGGAGAAGGTGCGAAGCACCACGAGGTTCTCGTGATCGCCGCGCACCTCGAGGCCGTCGACGGCCGCCGGATCGGTGACGAACTCCGCGTAGGCCTCGTCGAGGATGACGAGCACCTCCTCGGGGACCCGCGCCATGAAGGTCTCGAATTCGTCGCGCGCGACGATCGTCGAGGTCGGATTGTTCGGGGTGCAGACGATGATCACGCGGGTGCGCTCGGTGATCGCCTCGGCCATCGCATCCAGGTCGTGGGAGCCGTCGGCGCGCACCGGCACGGTGACGCTCGTGGCACCCGCCACCGTGACAATGCCCGGGTAGGCCTCGAAGCTCCGCCAGGCGTAGATGACCTCGTCGCCCGGGCCTGCCGCCGCGGTGACGAGCTGGTGCAGGATCGACACCGAGCCGGCGCCCGCGTGCACGGCGTCGAGCTCGACGTCGTGGCGCGCGGCGAGCCGGACGCGCAGAGCCTGGGCGGTGCCGTCGGGGTAGCGGTTGACGCTCGCGTTCGCGATCGCCGCGGCGATGCTCGGCAGCGTCGGGAACGGGTTCTCGTTGGAGGAGAGCTTGAAGGCATCCTCGGCGGCGGGTCGGCCCTGACGATACGGAGCCAGCGCGGCGATGGCGGGGCGAAGCGAAACGGGCATGCGTTCAGCCTAGAGCCGCGCGCCCTGGTCTTCCCGGCCCCGCCTTTGCCACAATGAACGCATGGGACGACTCTTTCTCCGCCTGCTGATCAACACGCTCGCACTGTGGCTGACAACTCTGATTCTGGTGGACAACGTCTCAGTGACGTCCTTCGGTCCCCCGGACGACACTTTTGCGTACTTCCTCACGCTGGTGCTGGTGGCGGTGCTCTTCGGCCTGGTGAACGGGATCGTCGGGGGGATCGTGCGGGTTGTCGCGTTCCCGCTGTACATCCTCACCCTCGGCCTCGTCGCGCTCGTGGTCAACGGCCTGATGCTTCTGCTGGTGGCGTGGATCAGCACGCTCATCGGCTTCGGTCTCACGATCGAGAACTTCTGGTGGGGCGTGCTCGGCGCGCTGCTGCTCGGGGTGTTCTCGTGGTTGATCGGGATCGTGTTGCGCCCCTTCACGGGCAAGCGCCGCTAACCGGCACCGTTCTCGACGCGCTCGGCGCGGAACTCGAATACCGTCAGTTCGCCGCCCTGGTCGAGGTAGTCCTGCCCGAAGCGGGTGAGACGGGTCACCTCATCCTGGACGAGCGCTGACTCGGCGTCATCGATCATCCGCGCGGTGGCGGCGTAGCTCTCTTTCTGATGCGGCGGCACCGCGAGGTGCGGGAGCTCGTCGCCGGGGGCGAAGGCCCGGCGCTCGACGTGCACGAGCGCGTCGCGGCCGTCGGGTCCCGCCGTCGCCGGCACCAGGTCGTCGGTGTGGCGCACGGTGAGCCCGTGTACGCCTTCGGGAATCTCGACGTTGCCGATCGGGGCGCCGTAGGTCTCGAGTCCGACGGTGTTCCAGGCGCCCGACTCGGCGGCGCGCGCCGCCACGATGCCGCCTTGCGAATACCCGATGAACTGCACCTGGTCGGTCGCGGCGACTCCGGCCTCGGCCATCGCCGCCTCGACCGCGCGCAGCGATGCCGGACTCGTGCCCGCCACCCCCGCCATGTTCGCCGTCATGTCGAAGGGTTCGCTGCCGGTCACGTCGAAGGTGACGGTGGGCGAGACGTACACGGCCCAGCGCGCGGGCTCGCCCGGCGCGGTGTAGCGCTCGATCCGGATCTGGTTGGCCTCGTCGGGGATGCGCTCGAGTCGCTCGGCGCTGCCGCTCGGCGCCCCCTCCTGCGCCTCGGCACCCGACCGCACCGAGGTCTGGGTCAGCCGCACCGGCGTCTCGATGAGCACGCCGCGCGTCGCACCGAGCGCCATGATTCCGCTGGCGCCGACCGCGACGCCGGTGATTCCGAGCCCCTGGTCGCCGAGCGCGAGTGCGACGATCGGCGGGACTCCGGCTGCGGCGAGCACCGCATCGTCGCTGCTTGACGCGATCAACCGGACCGCCTCGACGAGCGAGGGGGAGCTGACGAGTTCGGGATGCGTGCGGAGGAACTCCGCGACGACCCCCTCCTCGGCGGGCTTCCCCCGCCCGGGCGTGCCCCGGCCGGGACCGCGCGCGGCCTCGGCCGCGTCGTGCGCGAGGATCCCGAAGAGGAGCGCGGGGTTGAGCACGAGGGCGACCATCACCGCGCGGGCGGCGACGCCGGTCGCCGCCCCGGCGAGCGCCGAAATGCTCCCCATCGCGCGATCGAGCAGCTCCTCGGTCGCCTCGTATCCCGCGGCGGCGAGCGTGAGCGAGCGGGTGAACGCCTCCGCGAGCTCGGCAACCCGCTCCAGGTGGTGCCCGGCCGCGAACAACTCGTCGGCGGTCGCACCGCCGCCCAGCCCGCTGCGCGCCGGCTCGTGCGCCGCCGCCTGGGCGACCAGGGCGCGGGCGCGGCGCGCGACGTCGACGAGGGCGATCCCGCGCTCGCTCAGGTGATGCAGGTGGTCGGTCGCGACGGCGACCCCGCTCCCGGCCGGGGAGCGGATGACCAGCTCGCCACCCGCCGGACCGTCAGCCATCGCCGAACCCGAGTGCGCGCGCCGCCGACTGCTCGGCGGCGGCCATCGTCGTCTGGGCGCTCGTCACCGCCACCCGGAGCTCCGCCTCCCGCGCGCGCGCCGCCTCCGCCGCGAGCCCGCGCCAGTTCGTCGTCTCCCACTCGGGCAGCTCGCGCACGACGTGGTCGAAGATGTCCCGCGCGGAGCGGATCAGTCTCAGCTGCTCAAGCCGCGCGCTCATCGCGCCGGGGTCGTCTGCCAGCATCCGTTCGCCTCCCCCGCGGATTCTGGCTCGATTCCCCCTGCCGATGGCGCGCGCGGACGAGTAGCGTGGGCGGCGGTGATTTCTTGCCGCGGTGAACGAGTCGCTCGTTCCACCCCTCGCACTGACCGACGGAGTGATCATGTCGTACGACCACGCACGTGGTGCGGCGTCGGTCTTTCGCATCTGCTTCGTCTGCACGGGAAACATCTGCCGCTCGCCGATGGCCGAAGCGATCTTCCGCTCCCTGATCGCGCGCGCCGGCTACGAGCGCACCCTGGCCGTGACCTCCGCCGCGACCGGCGATTGGCATGTCGGCGAGCGCGCCGACGAGCGAACCCTCGCGGCCCTCGCGGCGCGCGGCTACGACGGCAGTTCGCACCGCGCCCGGCAGTTCGACCCGGCGGACTTCCCCGAGTTCGATCTGGTCGTCGCGTTCGACCGCGGGCAAGAACGCATCCTGCGACAATGGGCTACGACCGAGCACGATCGGGGCAAGGTGCAGTTGCTGATGAGCTTCGACCCCGAACCGCATAGTCCGGTCGACGTGCCGGATCCGTACTATTCGGATGCGGCGCTCTTCGACAGCGTGCTGGCCATGATCGAACGAGCGAGTCTCTCGCTGTTTCGCCAGCTCGAACCCGGAATCCGACAGGGAGCCTGATGAGTCCTCTTCCCCCGCAACCCCTGAGTCCCCTCGACGGGCGCTACCGCCCCGTCGTGGAGGGTCTCGGCGAGTACTTCTCCGAAGCAGGGCTCAACCGCGCGCGCGTCCTCGTCGAGGTGGAGTGGCTCATCGCGCTCTCCGATCGTGGGATGTTCGGATCGACCCCCTTGGATGCGGAACAGGCTCGGCAGCTGCGCCGCTTCGCGAGCGAGTTCGGCGAGACCGAAATCGAGCGCCTGGCGGCCCTGGAGGCGACCACGCGCCACGACGTCAAGGCCGTCGAGTACCTCGTGCGCGAGAAGCTCACCGAGCTCGGTCTGACCCGGATCGCCGAGCTGACCCACTTCGCCTGCACGAGCGAAGACATCAACAACCTCGCCTACGCGATCGTCGTACGCGGTGCGGTGCACGATGTCTGGCTGCCCAAGCTGCGCGAGGTCATCGCGGCGCTTCACGAGTGGGCGGTCGCCGAGCGCGACACCCCGATGCTCGCCCGCACACACGGCCAGCCGGCCACCCCGACGACCTTCGGCAAGGAGATCGCGGTCGTCGTCGGTCGTCTCGAGCGCGTCCTCGGCCACGTCGAGCGGGCCGAGTTCTTGGGCAAGTTCAGTGGAGCGACCGGCACGTTCGCAGCGCACCTCGCCGCCGACCCGGACGCCGACTGGCGCGCCATCTCGCACGACTTCGTGCTGTCGCTCGGGCTCACCTGGAACCCGCTGACGACGCAGATCGAGTCGCACGACGGCCAGGCGGAGCTGTTCTCCCGCGTCAGTCACCTGAACCGCATCCTGCACAATCTGTGCACCGACGTGTGGACCTACATCTCGCTGGGTTACCTCACGCAGATCCCGCAGGCGGGGGCGACGGGCTCGTCGACGATGCCGCACAAGATCAACCCGATCCGCTTCGAGAACGCCGAGGCGAACCTCGAGCTCTCGTGCGCGCTCTTCGACTCGCTCGCTTCAACGCTCGTCACGAGCCGCCTGCAGCGCGACCTGACCGACTCGACGACGCAGCGCAACATCGGCGTCGCGTTCGGCCATTCGCTGCTGGCGCTCGACAACATCCAGCGCGGACTCGGTGAGGTCGCCGTCGCGCCCGCCGTGCTGGCGGCCGATCTGGATTCCAATTGGGAGGTGCTCGGCGAGGCGATCCAGACGGTGATTCGCGCCGAGGTGACCGCGGGCCGTAGCTCGATCGCCGACCCGTACGCGATGCTCAAGGAGCTCACGCGCGGGCGTCGCGTCACCGCGGCCGACCTGCGCGAGTTCGTGGACGGTCTCGACATCGGCGACGACGCGAAGGCTCGGCTGCGCGAGATGACGCCGTCGAGCTACGTCGGACTCGCGAGCGAACTCGTGAGCGAACTCGTGAACCAATTGGAGCACACGGAGCAGTAGCGCCGGGCGCTGGCGCCTAGTGCGCGCTCGGCCGGTCGTCCTCGTTCGGGTCGGGCATGACCTCGTTGCCCCCGGCCGCGACGAGCACCATCGCGAGCACGACGAGCGCGACCACGAACGCGCCGCCGGCGAACTGCAGGGCCACCAGCCATTCGCGCGTGGCGAGCATGACGCCGGCGCCGACGAATACGGCGACGGCCGCCGCCAATCCGACCAGCTCGAAGGGGCGGCGCCGGTCGCGCGCGCTCGGTGCCGTCATGATTCCTCCGTCGTTTCGGCCTCGGCTCGCGCGGCGGGGATCGCCGAGATCACCAACAGCAGCCCCTGGATCACGGCCCACGCGCCGAGCAGCCCCACCACCATGATCGATGCCGTCACGGCACCGCTGGCCTCGATCGCGCCGGTCCGATCGGCCACCTCCCACGGCTGCAGGTAGTCCGGCGGCACGACGAGCACGGCGAGGGCGAGGGCGAGGGCGAGTACCCCGAGCACGACCGCGTCGCGGGCCGAGCCGCCCGATCGGCGCACCCGGACGGCGAGAGTCAGATCGACGCCGCCGACGAGGAGCGCCCAGGCGCTCACGATGGCGACGAACACGGCGGGCGCCGCGACCGGGATGGCGAGCGCGGCGATGCCGGCCACCAGGGTGGCGACGGCCTGAACGACGGTCAGGCCGCGTCCGTCGTGCCGATCGGGGCGGCGTCCGCGCAGGGCGGCGAGCTGGATCGCGGCCGCCGCGACGGCGTAGGCGCCGAAGGCGATGAGTCCGAAGCCCGCCGAGTGGTCGGGGCTGAAGGTGATGACCAGGCCCAGGGCGACCGCGACGAGGCCGCGGCCGAGGAGAGGGAGGTCGACACGCGCCCGAAGCGGAGTGATCGCCGAAGCGGGCGACAACGAAGACACGGAGCTCTCTTTCGTCGAGACGGACCCGACGATTCTAGGCCGGTCGGCTGGGCTAGACCTTGGCCATGTCGCTGAAGCGCGAGTACATGCCGCTGAACGCGACACCGATCGTGTCTTGGCGACCATTGCGGTGCTTGGCCACGATGAGGTCGGCCTCGCCCGCGCGCGGGTGGTCCCGCTCGTAGGCGTCTTCGCGGTGCAGCAGGATCACGATGTCGGCGTCTTGCTCGAGAGAGCCCGACTCGCGCAGGTCCGACAGGGCCGGCTTCTTGTCGGCGCGCTGTTCCGGACCACGGTTCAACTGGCTGAGCGCGACGACGGGAACGTTGAGCTCCTTGGCGAGCAGCTTGAGCGCTCGCGAGAACTCGCTGACCTCTTGCTGGCGGCTCTCGACCTTCTTGCCGCTGGTCATGAGCTGGAGGTAGTCGATCACGACGAGCTTGAGCCCGACGCGCTGGCTCAGTCGGCGGCACTTGGCACGGATCTCGACGAGCGTCATGTTGGGGCTGTCGTCGATGTAGAGCGGGGCGTCGGCGATCTCACCGCGGGTGTTCGCGATCTTGTCCCAGTCGCGCTGATCCATGTTGCCCTTGCGCAGGTGGTGCATCGGGATGGAGGCCTCGGCCGCGAGCAGACGCATCGCGATCTCGCTGCGCCCCATTTCGAGCGAGAAGAAGATGGAGGGCATCTGGTGCTTGACGCTCGCCGAGCGCGCGAAGTCGAGCGCGAGCGTCGACTTTCCGAGACCGGGTCGCGCCGCGACGATGATGAGCTGCCCGCCGTGCAGGCCGTTGGTCAGTTCGTCGAGTTCGCGGAATCCACTCGGAACCCCGGCCATCTCACCGTCACGCCCGCGCGCGAGTTCGATCTCGTCGACCGCATTCGAGATCGCTTCGACGAGGGGGACGTAGTCTTCCGTCTCGACGCCGCCGGTGACGCCGTAGATCTCGGCCTGCGCGTTGTTGACGAGATCAGTGACCTCGCCTTCGCTCGCGTAGCCCATCTGGACGATGCGGGTGCCGGCCTCCACGAGTCGTCGCAGTACCGCCTTCTCGGCGACGATCGACGCGTAGTAGCCGGCGTTGGCCGCCGTGGGCACGAGCCCCGTCAGGGTGTGCAGGTATTCGGCGCCGCCGGCGCGCTGCAGGTTCGCGGTCTTGGTGAGTTCGTCGGTAACCGCGATGACGTCGGTCGGTTCGCCGTGCGAATACAGGGAGAGGATCGCCTCGAAGATGACCTCGTGCTTCGGGATGTAGAAGTCAACGCCGCGCACGGTTTCGATGACATCGGCCACCGCATCCTTGCTGAGGAGCATGCCGCCGATCGCGCTTTGCTCGGCGAGCAGATCGTGCGGCGGGGTGCGTTCACCCGCCCACGAGTCACCTCCGCCGCGCTGTTCGCCCGCGAGCCCCAGATGGGCGATCGACATGTCTCCCTCTCTCCGCTCCTGCCGGGTTCCGGCGAGCGATGCGTTGTCCTGTGGTCGAAGCCTAGGTTGCTCCGCCGACACCCCCCATGTGCACACGCACGGGTCGAGATGTCGGCCTCTCCCCGAGACCTTGGCAAGGCTAGGGAGCCGACTCCACGCCCGCCACGGGTGCTGTGGACGGGCCTGTGGACAATACGCGGGAAACGCCGTATTCGGTGTGAAGAACCTGTGGACTGTGCTGTGAGTAACTCGCCAGTTTTGATTCGGAAAGAGCCGCTGACCTGGGGTTTTTCCGTTCACACCATGTGTGTAAAAACATGTTTAGAGTTCCGGTTGAGACTTCGCCAGTTTCGCGGCCACCTGTGTACAGAACGGACTACCCCACGCCCAAACACGAACGGCGCACTCCCCAGGGGAATGCGCCGTTCGTGTGCGTGAACTACTTGGCCGAAACAACCTCAATGCTGAGGTTGGCGACCACGTCTTCGCGAAGTCGCACGGTCGCTTCGTGCGAACCGAGCGCCTTGATCGGAGCCGACAGCTCGACCGTGCGCTTGTCGATCGCGCCGAGACCAGCAGCCGCGACGGCGGCCACGACGTCAGCGGTCTTGACCGAGCCGAACAGACGACCCTCGCTCCCCGACTTCACAGCGAGCTTGACCGTCGCGCCCTCGAGCTTGGCCTTGAGGGCCTGCGCCTCTTCGAGGGTCGCGAGCTCGCGCGCCGCGCGAGCCGACTTGATCTGGTCGACCTGCTTCTCGCCGCCCCGGCTCCACGCCACGGCGAAGCCCTGGGGGATCAGGTAGTTACGGGCGTAGCCGTTCTTGACCTCGACGACATCGCCGGCGGAGCCGAGGCCCGAGACCTCGTTCGTGAGAATGAGCTTAGACATTCGATGCTCCTATCGGCCCGAGCCCGCGTACGGGAGGAGCGCCATCTCGCGCGCGTTCTTGACGGCGCGGGCGATGAGGCGCTGCTCCTGCACGGAGACACCGGTAATACGGCGGGCGCGGATCTTTCCACGCTCCGAGATGAACTTGCGAAGCGTCGCGACGTCCTTGTAGTCGATGACACCAACGCGGATGGCCTTCGCCGGGGCCGCGTTCTTGCCACCCTTGGGGCCGCGCTTGCGACGGTCTTGGCCGCCGCTGCTCTTTCCTGCCATGAGTTTTCCTTGAAGTGTTGACGTCTGATCCGAAGATCAGAACGGGGTCTCGTCGTTGTAGTTGCCGGGGCTGTTCCAGACATCCCCGCCGGATGCGGCACCGCCGCTGGCTGCCCACGGCTCTTCCGCCGCCTGGCCGCCTCCGACCGAGCTCTGCTGCGGTCGACCGCCGCCAGCGCCACCCGAGGTGCGGGTGACGGACGCCGTCGCGTAGCGCAGGCTCGGACCGATCTCGTCGACATCCAGTTCGATCGAGATGCGGTTGTTGCCGTCTCGGTCCTGGAACGAACGCTGCTTGAGCTTGCCCTGGGCGACCACGCGGGTGCCCTTCGTGAGCGAACCGGCAACGTTCTCCGCGAACTCGGCCCAGCACGACGCGCGGAGGAACAGCGCGTCGCCGTCCTTCCACTCGTTCGTGGCCCGGTCGAAGATGCGCGGCGTCGACGCGATCGTGAAGTTGGCGACCGCGCGACCGGACTGCGTGTAGCGCAGTTCGGGGTCGGCCGTGAGGTTGCCGACGACCGTAATGATCGTGTCCGGCATGACCTACTCGGCGTCCTTCTCGGCGGCGACCTTCGGCTTCTTGGCGGCAGCGGCGGCCTTGCGGGCGGCGCGCTGCTCGTCCTCGACAGCGATCTTGCCGGCGCGAGCGACGGCCTCTTCCGCACGCAGCACCTTGGTGCGCATGACGGCTTCGCTGAGCTTCAGCTGACGGTCGAGCTCGACGGTCGCTTCCGAGGTCGCGGTGAAGTTGACGACGGCGTAGATGCCTTCGGTCTTCTTCTGGATCTCGTAGGCGAACCGGCGACGGCCCCAGATGTCGATGTTCTCGATGGTGCCACCGTCGTTGCGGATGACATTGAGGAACTTGTCGAGACTGGGAGCGACCGTGCGCTCGTCAATCTCGGGATCCAGGATCACCATCATTTCGTACTGATGCGTCATTCACCCACCTCCTTTGGTCTAGAACGGCTGCAGACTGTCTGCAACAGGAGGGTGTGCATCGGCCCACGACGCCACGAAGCGTCAGGGCAACCTTCGTAGTGTAGACGCTTGTGTGCCGCGGCTCAACCGCGTTCGGCCCACCAGGCGCGCAATCGCGACTCGGCCTCCGCCTCGCCGAGCGCGCCCTCTTCCAGACGCAGCTCCATCAGGAAGCGATATGCCTCCCCGACGATCGGCCCCGGGCGCACGCCCAAAAGCTGCATGATCTGCTCCCCGTCGAGATCGGGGCGGATGGCGGCGAACTCCTCCTGTGCCGACAGTTCCGCGATCCGCGCCTCGAGATCGTCGTAGGCGGACGCGAGCCGGTGTGCCTTGCGGCGATTGCGGGTCGTCACGTCGGCGCGCGAGAGGATGTGGAGTCGTTCGAGTTGCTCGCCCGCGTCGCGCACGTAGCGCCGCACGGCCGAATCCGTCCAGACGCCCTCCGCGTAGCCGAAGAAGCGCAGGTGCAGCCTCACCAGTTCGGCGACCGACTGGATGACGGACTTGTCGAAGCGCAGTTCGCGCAGCCGCTTCGCGGAAAGCTTGGCCCCCAGCACGTCGTGGTGATGGAAGGTGACGGCGCCGCCCGGCTCGATCTTGCGGGTTGCGGGCTTGCCGACATCGTGCAGCAACACCGCCAGACGCAGGATCAGGTCGGGCTGGTGCCCCCGATCGTGCTCGAGTTGGATCGCGCGCTCGAGCGCCGTCAACGAGTGCTCGTAGACATCCTTGTGGTGCGCGTGTTCATCGATCTCGAGTCGCAGGGCGGGGATCTCGGGAAGAACGACCGCGGCGACCCCGGAGTCCACGAGCACCCGGATGCCGGAGACCGGATCGCGCGCGAGCATCAACTTGGTCAGTTCGTCGCCGACGCGCTCGGCCGAGACGATCCCGATGCGATCGGCCATCCCCTGGGCGGCGCGGAGCACCTCCGCATCGAGTTCGAATCCGAGTTGCGCGGCGAACCGCGCGGCGCGCATCATGCGCAGCGGATCGTCGCCGAAAGACACTTCGGGAGGGCTCGGCGTGCGCAGTCGCTTCGCCAAGAGGTCGTCGACGCCGCCCGTCGGATCGACCAGGACCGGCTCGCCGCCCGCACCCGGCAGCCGCAATGCCATCGAGTTCACCGTGAAGTCGCGCCGCACCAGGTCGTGTTCGAGGGTGTCGCCGAACGCGACCTCGGGCTTGCGGCTCGCGCCGTTGTAGTCGTCGCTGCGGTAGGTCGTGATCTCGACGGTGTGCCCGTCGATCCGAGCGCCGATCGTGCCGAATGCGCGACCGATGTCCCAGTGCGCGTCCGCGACCGGCGCGACGAGGGCGAGGATCTGGTCGGGCGTGGCGCCGGTGGTCAGATCGAGGTCGGTGACCGGACGGCCGAGGAAGGCATCCCGAATCGGGCCTCCGACAAGCGACAGTTCGTGTCCGGCGGCCGCGAACCGTTCCGCGAGGGTCACCAGCGTGGGCTGCTGCGCCAACTCCCGCAGGCGCACAAGGGCCCCGGCGACGCTCTCCATGAGGCCCGAGTCTACTGAGGTCGCGGCGTGCGTCGGAGTCGGCACCCGGCGTGCGCGGTCTACACTCGCCTCATGCCGGGCTCGAACGTCACAGGAGGACTTCTGTGCCGTTAATCGCCAAGCTCGCCCGTCGCGCCGCCGTGCTCGCCGCGACCGCCGCGCTCCTCGCCGCCCCGCTTTCGGCCGGCGCGGCCGTGTCGATCGGTGACGCCGCTCGGGCCCCCGCGGCCGGAACCTCGCAACTCGTCGTGGTCGTTCCGGTGATCGTGCCCGCCGACGCACCGACGCTGTTGGACGCCTCGCTCTTGGAGGAGTACACGGCCCCGGATGGGCTGCTCACCGCGCGACTGGATGCCGTCGAGGGGACCGGGGCGACGCTCGCGATCGACCCGCGCATCCTGGCGTCGATCCGGCTTCTCGGCTCCGGCGTTCCCGACACCGCGGCCGAGTGGCTACAGCGGCTGGAGTCGCTGCCGAACGACAGCTTCGTGCTGCGCTTCGCCGACGTCGACGTCTCCGGATTCGCCGAGGTCGACGCGCTCGAGGTGGCCGAGCCGCTGAGCTTCCAGTTCGCCGTCGACACCTCCCGCTTCGACGCCGTGCCCGAACCCAGCGAGTCCGGCACCGCCGAACCGGACGGCTCGACGGAGGCGGCCCCCACGCCGTCGACCACCCCCGAGCCCACCGCGACCGACGAGCCGGAGCCCGCGTTCCCGCCGACCGATGAGGAACTGACCGCCTGGCCGACGGGAATCGACGGGATCGAGTGGCCCGCCCGCGGCAACCTCTCGCCCGCCGGCCTGACCGCCCTCGGCGCCGCGGGCAGCTCCGCCGTCCTGCTCGACTCGGCCTCGCTCGGCGGATCCGCCGCCTCCCACCTGTCCATCTCGGGCACGAGCGTGCTCGCCTCGAGCTCCGATCTCGACGACCTGCTCGAAGCCGTCGAGGTGGGCGCGTTTTCGGCCGGTTCGGCGACGTCGCGCGAGGCGTTCCTGACGGTGCTGGATGACGAACTGGCCGCCTCGGTCGGACCGCTCATCGTGACGGCCTCGCGCGATGCCAACTCCGGAACGGAACGTCTCGCCTCACTGCTGCGCGAGCTGACGGCCCGCAGCGATCTGCAGCTCGTCGGGATCTCGGTCGCCCTTCAGGTCGCGCCGAGCACGGGTGCGCTGACGACCGGCGCTCTCGACGACGAACTCCGCGCCGCGCTGGACGAACTCCTCGGCGCCGAGGCCGCGGTGTCGCGGTTCGCGGGAATCGTCGCCGATCCGGAGGGCTTCCGGGCCGACCACCGCCTCGACCTGCTCCGCTCGCTCACGGCGGGAGCGCTCGAAGACCGCTCCGGCACGACCGAGGCAATCGCGGCCGCCACCGAGAGCGCCGAGCAGATCCTGGATGCCGTGCACATCGTCGAGGGGAGCGATCTTCTCGTCTTGAGCAACAGCACCGGGCTCCCGGTCACCGTGAGCAACGCGCTCGACGTCTCGGTGACCGTGACGGTCTCGGGCCGTCCGCTGCGTCCCCTGCTGCGCCTCACGGGCGGTCCCGTGGAGGTGACGATCGAGCCGGGCTCCTCGCACACGGTGTACCTCCCCGCCGATGCCGTGACGAATGGGGAAGTGACGGTGCTGGTGTCGCTGCGCAGCACGACCGGGCTACCGATCGGGGGCGACGAGACGCTCCGCGTCGACCTGCAGGCGCAGTGGGAGACCGTCGGAACGATCGTGCTGATCGGCCTCGCCGTCGTCTTCGGCTCGGGGATCGTGCACAACATCCTGCGTCGGCGCCGGGTGGCGCACGCCGCGGAGACGCCATCGGCCGACACCCCGCCCTCGGATGACTGAGCCAGGCGCGTCGCCGCAGCGGCCGGCGAATGTCCGACGCGCGAGCCTGCTGCTCGCCGCCGGGACGACCGTCTCGCGCATCCTCGGTTTCGTGAGCGCCGCCGTGCTCGCCTGGACGATCGGACTGAACAACGCGAGCGCGAACGCCTTCGCGATCGCCAACACCCTGCCGAACAACATCCTCTTGCTGATCGCCGGCGGCTTCCTCTCGGCGGTGCTCGTGCCGCAGATCGTGAAGGCCGGCCTCCACACCGACGGCGGGCAGCGTTTCATCAACCGGCTCGTGACGCTCGGCATCGTCGTGTTCCTCGGCGTGACGATCCTGGCGACGCTCGGCGCCCCGCTGCTGGTCGGGCTCTACACCTTCGCCGACGACGCGCTCGACTCCTCCGGCACCGCGCTTGCCGTGGTCCTCGCCTACTGGTGCCTGCCGCAGATCTTCTTCTACGCCCTCTACAGCCTGCTGAGCGAGGTGTTGAACGCGCGCGGGGTGTTCGGGCCCTACGCCTGGGCGCCCGTCATCAACAACGTGGTGGCGATCGCAGGGCTGCTGATCTTCGCGGCGCTGTTCGGCGTCGCTCCCGCCCACGACGATCCCGCGGGCTGGAGTTCGGCCGAGGTGATCGTCCTCGCGGGTGGTGCGACGCTCGGCGTGGTCGCGCAGGCCGTGATCCTGATGATCTTCTGGCACCGCTCGGGGTTGCGCTACCGCCCGGACTTCCGCTGGCGCGGCGTCGGACTTGGCACCGCGGGCCGTGCGGCCGGCTGGGCGTTCGGCATGATCGTGATCAACCAGCTGGCGGGCATCGTGCAGGTCAACTTGGCGCTCACCGCGGGCGAGACGGATGCCTCCGTCAATGCGCTCCGCGTCACCTGGGCGATTTTCGTGCTGCCACACTCCCTCATCACGGTGTCGATCGCGACCCCGTACTTCACGCGGATGAGCGGGCACGTGCGCGACGGCAACCTCGCCGCGGTGCGCGCCGACCTCTCGACCTCGCTGCGCACGGTGGTGCTGCTCACGGTCGGCGCCGGGACGGCCCTCGCGGCCGCCGCACTGCCCTTCCTGCGCCTGTTCTCGGGCGACGCCGGTGAGCTCAACAGCACCGCCTTCGTGCTCATGGCGTACCTGCTCGGTCTCGGATCGTTCAGTGCGATCTACCTGGTGCATCGCGCCTTCTACGCCCTCGGGGACACCCGCACGCCGTTCATGATCCAGATCATCCAGTCGGTGCTCTTCGTGGCCGGCGCGAGCGTGATCGCCTTCGCGAGCCCGGGTGAGTGGGTGGCGGCGGGAATCGCCGCGGTCACCTCGGTCGTGGGCGGCATCCAGGCGGTCATCGCCGCGCTGGTGCTGCGCCGGCGCCTCGCGGTGCCGGGATCACGCCTCGGCGGCGCCCGCGTCGCACGTCGCTTCGGCGCGTTCGCGGTCGCCGCCGTTCCCGCCTTCGGCGCCGGGTTGCTCGTGCTGTGGCTCCTCGGCGGCGTTCAGTTCGGCGGCCCGACGTTCCTCGCCGCGGGCGCCGGGTTCGCCCTGGCGACTCCGCTGACCGCAATTGTCGCGGTCGCGGCCGTCGGACTTGTCAGTCTCGCCGTGTACCTCGGCGTGCTCGCCGCGCTCGGGCTTCCCGAGGTGCGTGAGCTCGCCCGCCAGTCGATCGAGCTGCTGCGGCGCCGCGCCGGCACCCGCTCGTAGCCTGCCGTTCACGAGCGGGGAATGCGCCGAACCTAGGATGGGTTGCACTGAATGATCAGCCCCAAAGGAGTACGCCTCATGCGTCAGGTCATCATCATCGGCTCCGGTCCCGCCGGGTACACGGCCGCCATCTACGCGGCGCGGGCGAACCTTGAGCCGCTGCTCATTGCGAGCTCGGTCGAGTTCGGCGGGGAGTTGATGAAAACGACCGAGGTCGACAACTTCCCCGGCTTCCCCGAGGGCATCATGGGCCCCGATCTGATGGTGCGGATGCAGCAGCAGGCGGAGCGCTTCGGCACCGAGATCGTCTACGACGACGTCACCAAGCTCGAGCTCGAGGGCGACGTCAAGCGCGTCCACCTCGGCGATGGCTCCGTGCACGAGACCCGCGCCGTGATCTACGCCACCGGCTCGGCCTACCGCAAGCTCGGCCTCGCCGACGAGGAGCGCCTCTCCGGCTTCGGCGTCTCGTGGTGCGCCACGTGTGACGGTGCCTTCTTCAAGAAGCAGAGCGTGGCGGTCGTCGGCGGCGGTGATTCGGCGCTCGAGGAGGCGACCTTCCTCAGCCGGTTCGCCGACAAGGTGTACCTGATCCACCGCCGGGATGCGTTCCGCGCCTCGGCGGCCATGCAGGAGCGCGCCTTCGCGGATCCGAAGATCGAGGTGATCTGGAACAACGAGGTCTCGAGCATTTACGGCGACGCCAAGGTCGCCGGGATCGGCCTCACGAACACCGAGGACGGCACCGAGACCACGCTCGACGTGACGGGCCTGTTCGTCGCGATCGGCGCCGACCCGCGCACCCACCTCGTCCACGACCAGCTGGAGCTCGCGCCCGAGGGCACGATCGCGGTCGAGGGACGCAGTTCAAAGACCAGCCTGCCGGGCGTCTTCGCCGCCGGTGACGTGGTCGACCCGACGTACAAGCAGGCGGCGACCGCCGCCGGTTCGGGCGTCGTGGCGGCCCTGGATGCCGAGCACTACCTCGCGGCACTGGCCGACAGTGACGCCATCACGCGCGTCAGCCCCAGCTCCGAGACCCAGCCCGCCTGACGGGCATCCTTTCAAGAAAGTAGGTACGCAATGTCTGCCAAGGACGTCACCGACGCCACGTTCGCCACCGATGTGCTCGCGTCCGAGAAGCCGATCATGGTCGACTTCTGGGCCGAGTGGTGCGGCCCGTGTCGCGCCGTCTCGCCGATCCTCGACAAGATCGCCGAGGAGCACGCCGACAAGATCGACATCGTCAAGCTCAACGTCGACGACAACCCCGAGACGGCGATGAAGTACGGGATCACCTCGATCCCGGCGATGTACGTCTTCCAGGGTGGCGAGATCAAGAAGCGCATCGTCGGCGCCAAGCCCAAGCCGGCGCTCGAATCCGATCTGGCGGAGTTCCTGGCTTAGGCCAGTTGCACGCTGGTGGCCCCGCTCCCCCTCATCGGGACGGGGCCACTGCCATGCTCGGGCTACCCTTGATGTCATTCCGACGAACGGACCTGACATGACCGCCGCGACCCCGCCGAACCGGGGGACGAACCTCGATCCCTGGTATTCGCATTACGCCGCCCGCACCGCGGGCCTGAGTGTGTCCGAGGTCCGAGCTCTGTTCGCCGTCGCGAGCCGGCCCGAAGTGGTCTCGCTCGCCGGCGGCATGCCGAACGTGTCGGCGCTCCCGCAGGAGCTCGTCGAGACCGCGGTGATGCGGACGGTCCGCGACCAGGGCCCGGTGGCCCTGCAGTACGGCTCCGGCCAGGGGACGCCGCGGCTGCGCGAGCAGATCCTCGACGTGATGTCGCTCGAGGGCATCCATGCGAGCGTCGACGACGTCGTGGTCACCACGGGCTCCCAGCACGCTCTGGAACTGGTGTCGAAGCTGTTCCTGGACCCGGGTGATGTCGTGATCGCCGAGGGGCCGAGCTACGTCACCGCGATGGTGGTCTTCCGCTCGTTCCAGGCCGAGGTCGCGCACGTCGCGATGGACGAGCACGGGCTGATTCCGGAGTCGTTGCGCGAGACGATCGCGAACCTCAAGAGCGCGGGCAAGCGCCTCAAGTTCTTGTACACGATCCCCTCGTTCCAGAACCCGATGGGCGTCACGCTCAGCTGGCAGCGCCGGATGGAGGTGCTGGAGATCGCCCGCGCGAACGACATCCTCGTGATCGAAGACAACCCCTACGGGCTGCTGTACTTCGATCAGGCGCCGCCGCACGCCATGCGTTCGATCGAGGAGGATGGCGTCGTCTATCTCGGCACCTTCTCGAAGACGCTCGCGCCGGGCCTCCGCGTCGGGTGGGCTCTTGCTCCCCACGCGATTCGAGAGAAGCTCATTCTTGCGAATGAGGCGGCCGTGCTCTCGCCGAGCTCGTTCGCCCAGATCGTCATCTCCGAATACCTCGCGAGCGCCGACTGGCGCGGGCAGATCGACGTCTTCCGCTCGAGCTACAAGGATCGTCGCGACGCGATGCTCGGCGCGCTCTCGGAGCACCTCCCGGGCCTCCACTGGACGGTGCCGAATGGCGGCTTCTACGTCTGGCTCACGCTGCCCGGTCATCTCGACTCCAAGGCGATGCTCCCGCGCGCCGTGAAGGAGCTCGTCGCCTACACCCCGGGAACCGCCTTCTTCGCCGACGGCGGCGGTCGCAACGCGATGCGACTGTCGTTTTGCTACCCCACCCCCGAGTTCATACGGGAGGGCGTGCGACGGCTGGCCACCGTGATCAACGGGGAACTGTCGCTGCTCAACGAGTTCGCCCAAACCGGGCCCCTGAGCATCCAGACCGAGGAGCGCCAGGGCGTGCTCCCCCCGAACGTCGGCTAGAGGAATCATGACCGTATCGAATCTGCGCATCGTGGTTCTCGCGGGCGGCATCTCGCACGAGCGCGACGTCTCGCTGCGCTCCGGCCGACGCGTCGCCGACAGCCTCCAGCATCACGGTCTCAAGGTCGAACTGCGCGACCCGGATGCGTCGCTGCTGCCGTGGCTGCGTGACGAGCGCCCGGACGTGGTCTGGCCCGCACTGCACGGCGCCTCGGGCGAGGACGGCGCGCTGCGCGGACTGCTCGAGTTCATCGGCATCCCCTTCGTGGGATCCCGCGCCGAGGCCGCCCGTCTCGCCTGGGACAAGCCGACCGCCAAGACCCTCGTCCAGCGCGCCGGGGTGGCGACCCCGCGCTCGATCACCCTGCCGCGCGACGTCTTCCGCGAGCTGGGTGCGGATGCGGTCTTCGCGACCATCAGCGAAGAGCTCGCCGGGCCCCTCGTCGTCAAGCCCGCCCAGGGCGGCTCGGCCCAGGGCGTCACTCTCGTCGCGGATGCCGCCGGACTGCCGCGCGCCATGGTCGACGCCTACACCTACGGCGAGGTCGCCCTCGTGGAGCAACGGATCTCGGGCACCGAGATCGCCGTGAGCATCATCGACACCGGCGACGGCCCGGTCGCTCTGCCGGCCGTGGAGATCGAACCGCTCTCGGGCGTCTACAGCTTCGAGGCGCGCTACAACGCCGGTGAGACGCGGTTCTACACTCCCGCGCGAATCACCGACGAAGTGGCCGCGCGCGCCGCCACCGCCGCCCTGGATGCGCATCGCGCGCTGGGTCTGCGGCATATCTCGCGCGTCGACCTGATCATCGACGGCGCCGGCACCCCCTGGTTCCTAGAGGCCAACGTGCTGCCGGGACTCACCGAGACGTCTCTGCTCCCCCAGTCGCTCGAGGCTGCGGGCCACGATCTCGGCTGGGTGTACGCGCGTCTCGCCGAAGCGGCCGTCGCGGACTAGCAGGTCGCGCGCGGACGCGGCCCGACCGCCCTACTGGAAGCCCGGCTGCCCGAGTTCGCCGAGGATCCGGTTGAGGTCAGAGACGGTCGCGAACTCGATCGTCACCGTTCCCTTGCTCGCCCCGAGCGCGATGCGCACGCGGGTGTCGAGCCGGTCACCAAGCGCCTCGGCGATCTCGTCGAGCTGACCCCGACGCCCGCCGGCCGTTGGCTTGGCCTTCTTCGGCTTGGCCGTCGGCGACGAACCCGCGGCGGCCTCGGCGGCGCGCACCGACAGGTCCTCGTTGACGATCTTGTCGGCGAGTCGTTCCATCTCGTCGGGTGACCCGGTCGAGAGGATCGCCCGTGCGTGACCGGCGCTCAGCACGCCCGCGGCGACGCGGCGCTGGACGGGCTCCGGCAGGCGCAGCAGGCGGAGCGTGTTGGTGATCTGCGGGCGCGATCGACCGATGCGCTCGGCAAGCTGCTCTTGCGTGATGCCGAAGTCGGAGAGCAACTGCTGGTAGGCGGAGGCCTCTTCCAGCGGGTTCAGCTCCGCGCGGTGCAGGTTCTCGAGGAGCGCGTCGCGCAGCATCGCCTCGTCGGCCGTGTTCTTGACGACCGCCGGGATGCGATCCAATCCCGCGATCTTCGTCGCCCGCAGACGACGCTCACCCATGATGAGCTCGTACTGGGGCTCTCCCGCGCCCGCGCCCGGTCGGGGGCGCACGACGATCGGTTGCAGCACGCCGAACTCGCGCACCGAAACGACGAGCTCATCGAGCTCTTCCTGGCGGAACTCGGTGCGCGGCTGCTGCGGGTTCGGAACGATGTCGTCCGGCGACAGCTCGGCGAGGCGAGCGCCCGGGACGGCGACGAGTCCCTCGGCGGGCACCTCGACGTCACCCGCGAAGAAGACGTCGACGGGGCGATCGGTCGAGTCGCTGCTGGTCGGAATGAGCGCTCCGATTCCGCGGCCCAGACCCGTGCGCTTGGGTGCTGCCATCAGTTCATCTCCCCTGCATCAACCGACGGGACATCCGTCGGAGCCGTCGTCGCGACTCCGCCGTTGAGGGTCGCGCCGCCCGCGCCGCGGAAGGCGATCTCGGCGGCCGCCTCGCGGTAGGAGAGCGAACCCGGCGAGTTGGTGTCGTAGCTGATCACGCTCTGCCCGTAGCTCGGCGCCTCCGAGATCCGCACGGAGCGCGGGATCACCGTCGTGAGCGTCTGATCGGGGAAGTGCTCGCGGACCTCGTCGACGACCTGGTTGGCGAGGTTCGTCCGCGAGTCGTACATCGTGAGCAGGATGGTGCTCAGGCGGAGCTTCTGGTTCAGGTGCTTCTGGATCAACTCGATGTTGTTGAGCAGCTGGCTGAGACCCTCGAGCGCGTAGTACTCGCACTGGATGGGGATCAGCACTTCGCGCGCCGCAACGAAGGCATTCAGCGTCAGGAGCCCGAGCGAGGGCGGGCAGTCGATGAAGACGTAGTGATACGGCTCTGGCGCATCCCGCAAAAAGTTCTGGAGAGCCGTCCGGAGGCGCTGCTCGCGTGCGACGAGCGAGACCAGTTCGATCTCGGCACCGGCGAGGTGGATGGTGGCGGGGACGCAGTCGAGACCCGTGAACTCCGGGCTGGACTGAACGACGTCGCGCATCGGCACGTCGTCGATCATCACGTCGTAGACGCTGGCCGTGTCGGAGCGGTGTTCGACGCCGAGCGCCGTCGACGCGTTGCCCTGCGGGTCGAGGTCGATGACGAGCACGCGAGCTCCGCTTTGCGCGAGCGCGGCCGCGAGGTTGACCGTCGAGGTGGTCTTCCCGACGCCGCCCTTCTGGTTCGCGACGGTGAACACGCGGGTGTGCGTCGGGCGCGGCAAGACGGCGTCGGCCAGGGCGATCCGGCGGCGAGTCAACTCGGCCACCTCTCGCGCCAGGGGAGTCTCGTCGTAGTTCTTTTCGGCAGTCACCGCAGTGGATCCTTCTCGCAGCATTTGTGGTCGGTCGCGGCACGGGCGCGGTGGCCATTCCGCAGGCATCTCGGCCGGGACTCGCGATGTTTCACGTGAAACATCGTGACGGTCACGCCGGCGCGAGCGCCGAGATCAGTCAACTGTAGCCCGAAAGACCCGCGTGACCTCGGGGACAATCCCCTCACCGAGAACCAGGGTCTCGACATCGCGCAATCGGTACTTCCGGATGACCTTCTGGGCCGCCGCGGCTTCGTCCGCGACCCGCTCGCCCTTGAGCAAAATCAGTTCGCCACCGGGACGCAGCAGGGGCGCCGTCATGGGGATGAGCTTGCTGAGGGCCGACACCGCGCGAGCCGTCACCTGGTCGAGCACCCCCTCGACACCGGCCTCGTCGGCCCGCGCGCGCATGACGTCGACGTTGTCGAGCGCGAGGCGCTCGACCTGCTCCGAGAGCCAGTCGGTGCGACGCTCCATCGGCTCGATGAGCGTGAAGTGAGCGTCCGGTCGCGCGATCGCGAGCACGAGCCCGGGGAGTCCCCCGCCGCTGCCGACATCGCCAACGCGGGCGTTCGGGGCCACGAGGGGCGCCACCAGCGCACTGTTGAGCACGTGCCGAGTCCAGAGGCGAGCCGGCTCAAGCGGGCCGATCAGTCCGAGTTCTTCGCCCCGCGCACCGAGATCGGCGGTGAAGGCGCGGGCGACCTCGATCCGGTCGCCGAACATCGTCGCGGCGACCGCGGGTTCGAGTTCGACGTCAACCACGACGCACTCGCCTGGACGCGCAATGTTTCACGTGAAACATCAGCCGCGCGAGATGACCGTGTGGCGGTCGCGCCCTTCACCCTCCGAGGCGGAGACGAAGCCGCGACCGGCGACCAGGTCATGCACGAGCTTGCGCTCGTAGCTCGACATCGGCGGCAGCGAGGCCGAGGTGGCGCCCGCGTCGATCCGTGCAATCGCGTGATCCACGATCCGGGCGAGTTCCGCCGCGCGAGCATCGCGCGATCCACCGACATCGAGAATCAGGCGTGAGAAGCGACCCGTGCGGTTCTGCACCGCGAGGCGCGTGAGCTCCTGAAGCGCCGTGACGGCGTCGGTGCTCGACAGCACCTGGAGGTTGGATTCCCCGGTCGCCGTCACCGACAGGTAGGCACGGCCCGCGCGCGCGTCGATCTCGATGTCGCCGTCAAGATCGGCGATGTCGAGGAGCTCCTCGATGTAGTCGGCGGCGACGTCGCCCTCTTCGACCAACTGGTCCTGGCTCGGCGCCTCGTCCGTGACGGCGGAGGCGTCCACCGAGGTGGTTTCGGTATCGGTCACGAGCGCTTGCTCCCACTCTGCTTCTTGGCACGCTTCTTACCCACGGGCTGCTGGCGCTGAATCCGTGCCTTGGTTTCTTCGACGGTCTCGGCCGCGAGTTCCTCGGCGTCGTCGCCCATCTTGGCGCGACGCTTCTTCGCGAGGCGAGCTTCACGCGCAAGCGCCGCCTCGCTCCCGGGCGTCGGCATGTTCCGGATGACGAGGAACTGCTGCACCATCGTCCAGATGTTCGAGGTCAGCCAGTAGAACATGACACCGATCGGGAAGGCGAAGCCCGAGAAGGCGAAGACCAGCGGCAGCAGGTACAGCAGGATCCGCTGCTGCCGGTACATCGGGGATTCCTTCATCTCCGGCGACTGGTTCTTCGACATGATCTGCAGCTGCGTGATGAACTGCGAGGCCGTCATCAGGATCACCATGACCACCGCGATCACGATCACGACGACCTCGACGGGGTCGGCCGCAAGGGCGCTCTGGATGCTGTCATGCAGCGGCGCGATGCCGAAGAGCGAGGCGGAGCCGAACTGGTCAGCCAGATCCTGGTTCAAGAGCCCGACGCCCGCGCGACTCTGGTTGGCCTCGTTGAGCACCGAGAACAGGCCGAAGAAGATCGGCATCTGCACGAGCAGCGGCAGGCACGAGGCGAAGGGGTTCGTTCCCGCCTTCGAGTAGAGCGCCATCGTCTCGCGCTGCATGGCCTCACGCGAGTACTGATCGCGCTTGCCCTTGTACTTGTCTTGGATCTTCTTGAGCTGCGGCGCCACCTCAAGCATCTTGCGCTGGCTGTGGATCTGGCGGACGAAGAGGGGAATCAGCGCCGCACGCACCACGAGCACGAGACCCACGATCGAGAGAACCCACGTGAGACCGGCGGCCGGATCCATGCCGACGGCGCTCAGCACCCAATGGAAAGCAACGAGGATCGCTTCGATGACCCACTTGATGGGCCAGAGAATCGTGCCGATGATGTCAGGCATAGTGCGGGTTCAACCCTTTCCGTGGCTTGTCTCGGTGACAAAGCCGAATTCGGTGGTGTGCAGAAATCCATGTCGCGGCTCGGGGACATCGTCGATGCCGCCCTTCGCCCACGGGTGGCAGCGCGCAATCCGCCACGAGCCGAGGGCCACGCCCTTGACGAGCCCGTGCTGCTGGATCGCGCCCAGGGCGTACGCCGAGCAACTCGGGTAGTACCGACAGACCTGACCGTACAACGGTGAGATCGTGGCGCGGTAGCCGCGCAGAATGAGCACCGCGGCGTTCCGCGGTGCAAGCCAGAGGGCCCGGCCGACGCTCGACGGCGTCATGATCCCGACCCCAGCACGGCACGAACTTCGCGCGAGAGCTCCAGCCAACTCAGCTCGGCGACGGCCGGCAGCGCCCGGACGACAACGTCCTGGCCGCGGCCACCCGCGTCGACGAGTTCGCGCGCGAGCGCACGGTAGCGCCGGCGAAGGCGATTGCGAGTGACGGCGTCGCCGACGGCTCGCGAGACGATGAAGCCGAAGCGCATCGGATCGCTCACGTCACGCGCCACGCGGTAGTAGACGGCGTGGGGCGTGGCGGATCGACGACCACGGCGGACGACGTGACGGAAGTCCACCCCGTGGACCACCCGATTCGCCCGCGCGAGCACGAGGAAACTAGGCGGAGAGCTCGGTGCGGCCCTTGCGACGACGTGCCGCGAGGATCGCACGACCCGCACGCGTACGCATGCGCAGGCGGAAGCCGTGCACCTTGGCACGACGCCGGTTGTTCGGCTGGAAGGTTCGCTTCGACATGGTGATATCTCCAACACCCGGGATCCGGGTAAGAACGGGGACGGCTGATTGCGGAACGCTGCGCCGTCGGCAACTGATTAAAAATAGGGCCTGAACCCCGCTTAATCAAACCTGAGCAGGCAAAGCGGACATACTCGCATGCGATTCGCGGCCACCGGCGCACGACGCGCCGCGTGCGATTAGGCTCACTGGCGCCCCCCGGAGCATCGATACCCCGCCGATCGTTCTGTCCACACCCCTCCCACCAAGTGGATAACCCTGTGTATAACTGACAGACAGGATCGAGAGGAAACATGAGCGAGACGCCGGACGAGACCCACGAGTTGTGGAACTCCGTACTGACCCAACTCAACGGCGACGACCGCGTGACCCCGCAACTGCAGGGCTTCCTTAATCTGGTCGAGCCGAAGGGCGTGCTCGCCGGGACCCTCTACCTCGAGGTTCCGAACGAGCTGACGCGCGGGATGCTCGAGCAGCGCATCCGCGTGCCGTTGCTCAATGCGCTCGCGCAGCTCGATGACGAGCCCGAGCTCACGAACTTCGCGATCGTCGTCAACCCCGACATCCGTCCGCCCCAGCTGCTCGGCGATGTCGACACGATGACG
Source organism: uncultured Schumannella sp. (assembly GCF_905479755.1). Classification (GTDB taxonomy): domain Bacteria; phylum Actinomycetota; class Actinomycetes; order Actinomycetales; family Microbacteriaceae; genus DCRR01. Next base: position 77,368 of record NZ_CAJQNT010000016.1, read on the forward strand.
GACGCTGACTTCGAGGAGAACACCGGGTCGCCCGCGCCGCTCGCCCCGATCACGGACATCAATCGCCGCTCCGACTCGCGTCTGAATCCCAAGTACAACTTCGACAACTTCGTCATCGGCGGGTCCAACCGCTTCGCCCACGCGGCGGCGGTCGCCGTGGCCGAGGCGCCGGCCAAGGCCTACAACCCGCTCTTCATCTATGGCGACTCGGGTCTCGGCAAGACCCACCTGCTGCACGCGATCGGTCACTACGCCGAGAGCCTGTATCCCGGGATCCGCGTTCGCTACGTGTCGAGCGAAGAGTTCACCAACGACTTCATCAACTCGATCGCCAACAACCGCGCGAGTGTGTTCCAGTCCCGCTATCGCGAGATCGACATCCTGCTGATCGACGACATCCAGTTCTTGCAGGGCAAGGACTCGACGCAGGAGGCGTTCTTCCACACCTTCAACACGCTGCACGATCACAACAAGCAGGTCGTGATCACGAGCGATGTCGCGCCGAAGCATCTGACGGGGTTCGAGGATCGGATGCGCTCCCGCTTCGAGTGGGGACTCATCACCGATGTGCAGGCGCCCGATCTCGAAACCCGCATCGCGATCCTGCGCAAGAAGGCGCAGAGCGAGAAGCTGCAGGTTCCCGACGAGATCCTCGAGTTCATGGCGACCAAGGTCTCGAGCAACATCCGCGAGCTCGAGGGAACCCTCATCCGGGTGACCGCGTTCGCGAGCCTCAACCGCACGCGCGTCGACCTGCAGCTGGTGCAGACGGTATTGAAGGACATCATCACCCTCGATGAGGACAACGTCATCGCGCCGGTCGACATCATCAATCACACGGCCGAGTACTTCAAACTCACCGTCGACGACCTGTACGGCTCGAGTCGTTCGCAAGCCGTTGCGACGGCACGACAGATCGCCATGTATCTGTGTCGCGAACTCACCAGCTTGTCTTTGCCGAAGATCGGGCAACTCTTCGGCAACCGCGATCACACCACCGTGATGTACGCCAACAAGAAGATCAGCGAGCTCATGAAAGAGCGTCGATCGATCTACAACCAGGTCACCGAATTGACGAGCCGCATCAAACAGAACCAGCGCTACTCGCGCAGCTGAGCCCGAACGCCTCGGATTTCGTCGCGAATTCCTTATTGCACAGAGTGTGTACAACCTGTGGATAACATCGGGATGAATGACATGCCTGGTGGGGACAACCCCGGGTCGAAATGTGGAATGACAAAACCCGCGTCGCGACCGCACCACCGGAGCCGCGACGACTCTCCACCGCTCGTCAACATCTCACACCGGTGTAGTTTCCTGTCATTCATTGACCGGCCGCGGCTTATCCACATCTTCCACAGCGGTTAAGACTGTGATGTGTTTTAACCGTTCCGAATCTCGCCCACAACTTTGAGAGCCGGCGCCCGTCGCAGATTCACCGATTCGAGCCCGGCTCTTCCTGTGTCAAGATCGGACGTGACAGGATGGGCGGTCCGGGCCGACACCTGTCCTCGTGGTCATCTGGCCGCGGGGGTCAGCTCGAGTCGACGTACAAGGAGTTCGGTGTGAAGTTCCACGTCAATCGCGACGTCCTGAGCGAAGCCGTGTCGTTCGCCGTCAAGCTTCTGCCGCAGCGAACCACGCAGCCCATCCTGAGCGGTGTGCTTCTCGAGGCTGCCGACGGTGTGCTCGTGTTGTCGTCATTCGACTACGAAGTGTCGTCACGCACCGAGATCCCGGCCGAGGTGGACGAACCGGGTGTTGCCCTGGTCTCGGGTCGCCTTCTCGCCGACATCGCCAGTCGTCTGCCCAACGCACCCGTCAACTTCTCCCACGATGACGGCCGCATCGCGGTCAGCTGCGGCTCGGCAAAGTTCACCCTGTTGAGCATGCCGGTCGAGGAGTACCCGAGCCTGCCGCAGATCGAGGAGCGCACCGGAGTTCTTCCCGCCGAGGATTTCGCCGCGGCCGTGTCGCAGGTTGCCGTTGCGGCATCCCGCGACGACGTCACCCCGGTGATCACGGGGGTGCAGCTCGAGGTCGGCGACAACACGCTGTCGTTCGTCGCGACCGACCGCTACCGCGTCGCCGTCCGCGAGATCGATTGGGATTCGGGCACCGCATCCGCTGAGGGCGCCACCGCACTCGTGCCGGCACGCACCCTGTCGGAGATCGGCAAGACCTTCGGGCATTCCGGAACCATCGGGGTCTCCATCGTTCACAACGACGATCGCGAGCTCATCGCCTTCACGGCCGATAAGCGCACCGTGACCTCGCTGCTGATCAAGGGGAACTTCCCGCCGGTCAAGCGGCTGTTCCCCGAGACCGTCGAAAACTATGCGGTGATCAACACCGCCGAACTCGTCGAGGCGACCCGGCGCGTGTCACTCGTACTCGAGCGCGAAGCCGCGTTGCGGTTCAGCTTCTCGATCGATGGCGTTACCCTCGAGGCGACGGGATCCGAGCAGGCGCAAGCGTCCGAGACGATCGACGCGCACCTGGTCGGCGACGACACCGTGGTGTCGCTCAAGCCGTCGTTCCTGCTCGATGGTCTCGGTGCCGTGCACTCCGAGTTCGTTCGGATCTCGTTCACGAAGACCGACAACCCGAACAAGCCCGGCCCGGTACTACTGACGAGCCAGTCGTCAAAGGATGCGCCCGGCGCCGACAACTACCGTTACCTGCTGCAGCCGAACCTGCTGCTGCGGTAGTTCGCTCCTGCCCCCGATTCGGAAGGCGAGAGATACGTGAGGGTCGCTCACCTCGGCCTCACCGACTTCCGTAATTACGAAACGGCGGAGGTCGGCTTCGAGGCGGGTCCCAACCTAATCGTCGGGATCAACGGCCAAGGCAAAACCAACCTGGTCGAGGCGCTCGCGTATCTGAGCACCCTAGGCTCGCATCGCGTCTCCAGCGACCAGGCGCTCATTCGGTTCGGTCGCGATTCCGCGATCGTGCGCGTGCGACTGGAGCACGGCGACCGCCAGGTGCTGCTCGAGGTGCAGATCAATCGCGCCGGCGCCAACCGGGCGCAGGTCAATCGTGGCCCGATCAAACCGCGCGAACTTCCGCGGCACGTCGCCACAGTGGTCTTCGCGCCCGAGGATCTTGCGCTCGTGCGCGGGGAACCGGCCGGCCGCCGCCGATTCCTGGATGAGCTGCTGGTTCAAAAATCGCCCCGCTTCGCGGGCGTGCTCTCCGACTACGACCGCGTCCTGCGTCAACGCAACACGCTCCTGAAGTCGGCGCGCGCGTCGCGAACCCCGGCGAATCAACTCACGACGCTGGATGTGTGGGACGAGCGTCTCGTTCAGCTCGGTGTCGACATCGTGCGGGGCCGGCTCGAGCTGATCAACCAGCTGCGAAACCCGGTGCGCGATGCGTACGAGCGGATCGCGGGCTCCGAACACCACGCCGAGCTGTCACCGCGGCTGAGCATTCTGGAGGACTCGCCCGAGGACGGGGGGCCGGGTCCCCCGACCGATGCGGGTGCACTGACCGCCGCGGATGCCGCCGAGCACTTCCGGGCGCGCCTCGTCACCCATCGTCGCGCCGAGCTCGATCGCGGCCTGACCCTCGTCGGGCCCCACCGTGACGATCTCGTGCTCGACCTCAACGGACTGCCCGCCCGCGGTTACGCCAGTCACGGTGAATCGTGGTCGTTCGCGCTGTCACTGAAACTCGCCTCCGCGGAGGTGCTGCGCACCGATGCGCCGCTCGGCGATCCGGTGCTCGTCCTTGACGACGTCTTCGCCGAACTCGACGAGCGCCGACGCACCAGCCTGTCGGCCGCGATTGCCGGCTTCGAGCAGGTGCTCATCACGGCCGCGGTGGAAAATGATGTGCCCGAGGAACTGCGCGGCACGACCATCCGGATTCATGCCGGCCGCGTCGTGGAACCCGGAGCGACGACATGACTCGCGACACCACGCCGGGCTCGCCACCCGAGGAACCGGAGTCGCCCGCCGCCCACGATCCGATTCCCGAACACCTCGGGGTGTATCGCCGGTTGCGCACGGTCTTCGGAGCGCCCGGAGCGCGAAGCCGTGACGCACGTCGCCGCAGTCGCGCCGCGGAAGACGGGGCGAGTGTGCCGTACGGCACCGGACGCGACCCGCACGGCATCGGCGACGTGCTCGGTCGGCTCACGGTCTCTCTCGGCTGGGAGTCGCCGATCGCGCGCGCCGAATTGGTCGCCGACTGGGCCGAGCTGGTCGGCGACGACACCGCCGCGCACTCCGAACCGATCGGCGTCGAGGAGGGTGTGCTCACCGTCCGCTGCGATTCCACGGCGTGGGCGCAGCAGCTTCGCACGATGCGATCGACGATCACGACTCGGATCGCTGAGCGCTATCCCGCGGCGGAGATCGACTCCATCCGGTTTCTGGGGCCGGACGCCCCCTCCTGGAAACGTGGCCCCAGAGCAATCCCAGGGCGCGGTCCGCGCGATACCTACGGCTAAGAAGGCAAATCTGGTCACAGGGCGCGAGAAAAGGCCCCAGATCGCCGTTTCGCCCCTCGCCGCTACCCCCGCTGGGGTAGAATCAGACGGTCCGTCAGACCTTCACGGCGACGGCGTCGATCCGGCAGGAGCACGCCCTTTTTATGACACCACCCGCTACCCCTGCGCCCGGCGACGACAGCTACGGCGCGAATCAGATCCAGGTCCTTGAAGGCCTCGAAGCCGTCCGCAAACGACCCGGCATGTACATCGGTTCGACCGGACCGCGCGGACTCCACCACCTCGTCTACGAGATCGTCGACAATTCGGTCGATGAGGCCCTCGCCGGACACTGCGACCGCATTGAGGTCACGATCCTCGCCGACGGCGCCGTGCGCGTCATCGACAACGGCCGAGGCATCCCGGTCGATGAGCACCCGGTGGAGAAGAAGTCCACCGTCGAGGTCGTGCTCACCATCCTCCACGCCGGCGGCAAGTTCGGCGGCGGCGGCTACGCCGTGTCCGGTGGTCTGCACGGCGTCGGCAGCTCCGTCGTCAACGCCCTGTCGCACAAACTCGAGGTCGCCGTGCGTCGCCAGGGATCGCTCTGGACCCAGCGCTACCACGATGGTGTTCCGGATGCGCCGCTCGCCAACGCCGGCGATGCCGACGGCACCGGCACCACGATCACGTTCTGGCCGAACTCCGACATCTTCGAGACCGTCGAGTTCGACTACGACACCCTGCGCACGCGCTTCCAGCAGATGGCGTTCCTCAACAAGGGCCTGACCATCACGCTCGCCGACGAGCGCCCGATCGAGGACGGCGAAGAGCCGCGACAGGACGTCTATCTCTATGAGCAGGGCCTCGTCGACTACGTCGAGTACCTCAACTCCGCCAAGAAGACCGAAGTCATCCACCCCGAGATCATCAGCTTCGAATCCGAAGACACCGAACGCCGCATTGCGCTCGAGGTCGCGATGCAGTGGACGACCGCCTACTCGGAGTCGGTGCACACCTACGCCAACACGATCAACACCCACGAGGGCGGAACCCACGAAGAAGGATTCCGTGCGGCACTCACGACCCTCGTCAACAAGTACGCCCGCGAAAAGGGAATCCTCAAGGAGAAGGACGAGAACCTCTCCGGTGATGACGTGCGCGAAGGGCTGACGGCCGTCATCTCGATCAAGCTCGGCGAGCCGCAGTTTGAGGGCCAGACGAAGACCAAGCTCGGCAACACCGAAGCCAAGTCCTTCGTACAGCGCGTGGTCGGCGACCAGCTGAACGACTGGTTCGATCGCAACCCCAACCAGGCCCGCGATGTGATTCGCAAGGCCATCCAGGCCGCGACCGCGCGCATCGCCGCGCGCAAGGCGCGTGAACAGACCCGCCGCAAGGGCCTGCTCGAGGGCGGCGGGATGCCCGGCAAGCTCAAGGACTGCTCGAGCCGCAACCCGTGGGAGAGCGAGATCTTCCTCGTCGAGGGCGACTCGGCCGGCGGATCCGCGGTGCAGGGCCGCAACCCGGAGACGCAGGCGATCCTGCCGTTGCGCGGAAAGATTCTGAACGTCGAAAAGGCGCGGCTCGATCGCGCGCTCGGCAACGCCGAAATCCAGGCCATGATCACCGCCTTCGGCACCGGCATCGGCGAAGAATTCGACGGCGCGAAGGCGCGGTATCACAAGATCGTGCTGATGGCGGATGCCGACGTCGACGGTCAGCACATCACGACGCTGCTGCTCACCCTGCTGTTCCGTTGCATGCGCCCGCTCATCGAGATGGGCTACGTCTACCTCGCACAGCCGCCGCTGTACCGGATCAAGTGGACCAACGCCGAGCACGACTACGTCTTCTCGGATGCCGAACGCGACGCGCTCATTAAGGAGGGCACCGCGAACGGCAAGCGCATCCCCAAGGAGAACGGCGTTCAGCGCTACAAGGGTCTCGGCGAGATGAATCACCAGGAGTTGTGGGAGACCACGATGAACCCGGTCAGCCGCACCCTCTTGCAGGTGACGCTCGACGACGCCGCCATCGCCGACAGCGTGTTCTCCACGCTGATGGGTGACGACGTCGAGTCGCGCCGCCAGTTCATCCAAAAGAACGCGAAGGACGTGCGTTTCCTTGACATCTGATATCACGACGCCCGGCGGCCCCGAAGGCGGGGCCCCCGACGTGAGCGACCACGACAAGATCCGTCAGGTCGACATCCAGCTCGAGATGCAGCGCAGCTACCTCGACTATGCGATGAGCGTCATCATCGGTCGAGCGCTCCCCGATGTGCGCGACGGACTGAAGCCCGTGCATCGTCGCGTGCTCTACGCGATGTACGACGGCGGATACCGTCCCGATCGCGCCTTCTCCAAGTGCACCCGCATCATCGGTGACGTGATGGGGCAGTTCCACCCGCACGGCGACTCCTCCGTCTACGACGCACTCGTTCGCCTCGTCCAGCCGTGGTCGCTGCGCTACCCGTTGGCCCTCGGCCAGGGCAACTTCGGTTCCCCCGGGAACGACGGCGCCGCCGCCCACCGATACACCGAGACCAAGATGGCGCCGCTCGCCATGGAGATGGTCCGCGACATCGACGAGAACACCGTCGACCTGCAGGACAACTACGACGGCCGCACGCAGGAGCCCGTGGTGCTCCCGGCCCGGTTCCCGAACCTGCTGGTCAACGGATCGGTCGGCATCGCGGTCGGCATGGCGACCAACATTCCCCCGCACAACCTGCGCGAGGTCGCTTCGGCCGCGCTCTGGGCGCTCGAACACCCGGACGCCACGCAGGAGGAGCTGCTCGAGGCGATCATCGCCCGAGTGAAGGGACCGGACTTCCCGACCGGCGCCCAGATTCTCGGCGTCAAGGGCATCCAGGATGCTTACCGCACCGGCCGTGGTTCGATCACGATGCGCGCGGTCATCACGGTCGAAGAGCTGCAGGGTCGCACCTGCCTGGTCGTCACCGAACTGCCCTACCAGGTGAACCCCGACAATCTGGCGATCAAGATCGCCGACCTCGTCAAGGAGGGCAAGCTCTCGGGCATCGCCGACATCCGCGACGAGACCTCGGGCCGCACCGGCCAGCGCCTCGTCATCGTCTTGAAGAAGGACGCCGTCGCGAAGGTTGTGCTCAACAACCTCTACAAGCACACCCAGCTGCAGGAGAACTTCGGCGCCAACATGCTGGCGATCGTCGACGGGGTGCCGCGCACCCTGGCGATCGACGGATTCATCACGCTCTGGATCGAGCACCAGATCGAGGTCATCGTCCGGCGCACCCAGTTCCGGCTCGACAAGGCCGAAGCGGATGCGCACATCCAGCGCGGCTACGTCAAGGCACTCGATGCGCTCGATGAGGTCATCGCGCTCATCCGCCGTTCGCCCGATGTGGACGAGGCCCGGCAGGGGCTCATCGCGCTGCTCTCGATCGACGAGCTGCAAGCCGATGCGATCCTCGCGCTGCAGCTGCGCCGCCTCGCGGCGCTCGAGCGCAAGAAGATCCAGGATCGTCTCGCCGACCTCGAGCGCGAGATCGCCGAATACAAGGCAATCCTCGCCGATGTCGGTCGCCAACGCGCGATCGTCACCGAGGAACTCACCGAGATCGTCGACAAGTACGGCGACGACCGGCGCACCGAGATCATGTTCGGGTTCGACGGCGACATGAGCGTCGAAGACCTGATCCCCGAAGAAGAGATGGTCGTCACGATCACGCGCGGCGGCTACATCAAGCGCACCCGCAGCGACAACTACCGCTCGCAGCACCGCGGCGGCCGCGGCGTCAAGGGAGCGCAGTTGCGCGCCGATGATGTCGTCGAGCACTTCTTCGTCACCACCACCCACCACTGGCTGCTGTTCTTCACGAACACCGGACGGGTCTACCGCGCCAAGGCCTACGAGGTTCAGGAGGCCGGCCGCGACGCGAAGGGCCAGCACGTCGCGAACCTGCTCGCGCTGCAACCCGACGAAGAGATCGCCCAGGTGCTCGACATCCGGGACTACGGCGTCGCCCAGTACCTGGTGCTGGCAACCCGTGGTGGCCTCGTCAAGAAGACCGCGCTCACCGAGTACGACACCAATCGCACCGGCGGCATCATCGCAATCAACCTGCGCGAAGGCGACGAACTCGTCTCGGCGATGCTCGTCGACGACGATGACGAGTTGCTGCTCGTCTCGCGTCAGGGAATGTCGCTGAGGTTCCAGGCGACCGAGGCGAGCCTGCGCAAGATGGGCCGATCGACCTCCGGCGTCATCGGGATGAAATTCCGGGGCGGCGACGAGCTGCTGTCGGCATCCGTCGCCAACGACGAAGGCTACGTCTTCGTGGTCACCGAGGGCGGCTATGCCAAGCGCACCGCGGTCGACCAGTATCGGGCGCAGGGCCGAGGCGGACTCGGCATCAAGGTCGCCAAACTGAGCGATGATCGGGGCCGGCTCGCCGGGGCTCTCATCGTCGATGCGGCCGATGAGGTTCTCGTGGTTCTTGCCAGTGGCAAGGTGGTACGCTCTGCCGTGGCCGAGGTCCCGCCCAAGGGTCGGGACACCATGGGGGTCGTGTTCGCCCGATTTGCCGACGATGATCGCATCATCGCTGTTGCTCGCAACAGCGAGCGAAACCTCGCCGCGATCGTGGCCGAAGGCGATGCCGATGTCGAAGCCGTCGAATCTCCGAACGCCGAGGGCGGAGACACCGGAAAGGATCAGACCGAGGAATGAGCGTCGCAGCACGTCTTCAGCGCAAGACTGAGCGTCAGGCCCCGAGCAAGCAGGTCCGACTCCGCCTGGTCTACATCGACTTCTGGTCCGCCGTGAAGCTGTCGTTCCTGGTGTGGGTGTGCCTCGCGGTCGTGCTGATCGTGGCATCCATTCTGATCTGGGTGGTGCTGTTCTCCACCGGGATCTTCGGCACCATCGATGGTCTGTTCCAGGACATCCTGGGTGACCCGAGCTTCCAGATCGCCGACCAGTTCGGTCTCGGCCAGGTCTCGATGTTCGCCATCCTGGTCGGATTGCTCAACGCGGTCATCGGCACCATCCTCGGGGCGATCGGCGCGCTGCTCTACAACCTGAGCGTGCGGCTCACCGGCGGACTGCTCGTCGGGTTCCAGAACAACTAAGTCGTACCCAGCCGAATTGGCTCGCGCCGATGGCGTGAGGTAGTGTAAGCGAGGCCGTTCCACGGAACGCGCCGAAAGAGGGGCTATAGCTCAGGCGGTTAGAGCGCTTCGCTGATAACGAAGAGGTCCCAGGTTCAAGTCCTGGTAGCCCCACTCCATCCCCATTCGGGGCCTTAGCTCAATTGGTAGAGCGCCTGCTTTGCAAGCAGGAGGTCAGGGGTTCGATTCCCCTAGGCTCCACAATTGAAGACGTACTAGAACACCTGACATCGGTAGATGTCGGTTCTGGTGTGAGGGCGGCGAAGGGCTCGGCGAGTCGGATCGTCGCCCTTTCGTCTTCGCTGATCTCGATGCCGTTGGTGAGGGCTTGGTTTGCCAGCCGCTTGCCCTGCTCGTTCGTGCGGGCGTAGAGGTTGGCGCAGTCGACCAGCAGGCTCAGTGCCGTGCTGAGTTGCTTGCGTGATCCCTCGTGCTGGTCGTGTTCGCTGGCAAGCCTGCGGTCGATGTCAGCGAGCCCGGCGCGGATGCGGTCTTGGTGACGCTTCAACGTGTCGAGGTCGATGGCGTCGGCGAAGTGCGCGGCCAGGAGCTTGTCGCTCTCGTTCTGGAGTCGCTTGCGGTTCTCGGTCAGCTCGGCCAGTTCTTGGGACCGGGAGGCGAGACGTTCATCGAACGCGGCCTCCACCTCGGCGGCGAGGGCAGCGAACTCGGCCTCGGTGATCGCGATGTCCTGGTAGCAGTCGGCGACGAGCTGTTCGGCGACCCCGACCGGGACGGCTCGTCGGGAGCAGTTCTTCCGCTTGGAGGCGCGGCCGGAGCAGACGTAGTAGGCGTAGCGGACTCCTTGCTTGTTGGCTGGATAGTCCAGCTGCATCCGCGACCCGCAGGTGCCGCAGAACAGCGAGCCTTTCAGGTAGTGGTCGTGCGAGCGGCGTCGCTCGGAGGCGATCTTGCGCGCGTTCAACAGCGTCTGGACCTGCTGCCAGGTGTCCATGTCGATCAGCGGTTCGTGGGTTCCGGGCTGTTCTGCGCCTTTGTAGCGGACGATGCCGATGTAGTAGGGGTTGCGCAGCAACTTGAAGAACCCGGACCGCGCCATCGGACCGGAGGCGCGCTTCGGGGTGGGCACGGTGGTCAGGCCGCGCGCGGTGACCTCGGCAAGCAGGTCCACGACGGTGCGTTCCCCGGTGGCGTACTCCTCGAACACCCAGCGCACCAGCGGGGCGCGTTCGGGGTCGATTTCGACGGTGCGGTATTCGCGGCCCTGTTCGTCGCGTTTACGGACGTTGAGATAGCCGATCGGGGCGCGCATCGGGGTGCCGCCGGTCTCGAACTTCTGGTTCAGTCCTTTGGTGACCTCGGTGGCGAGGTTCTTGGAATAGAACTCCGCGATGGAGGACATGATCCCGTGGAGCAGCATCCCCGAGGGTGTCTCGTCGATGTTCTCTGTCGCTGACACCAGCGTGACGCCTGCTTCGACGAGACGGCGGTGGATCTCCACGTCGTCGACCCGGTTGCGGGCGAGCCGGTCGACCTTGTGCACGATGCAGTAGGTGACCTGATGAGTGGCGATGTACTCCAGCATGCGCTGTAAGTCCGGCCGGTCGGCCGAACGCGCGGACTCACCGGCGTCAACGAACTCGGCCACGATCCGCGCCCCGAGCGCCTCCGCTTTGCGGGTGTTGGCTTCGCGTTGGGCGGGGATCGAGAATCCCTCATCGCGTCCGCCCTTGGCTGCTTGTTCCTTGGTTGAAACCCGCTGGTAGGTGACTGCCGTGAACAAGGGGGCGGAGTCGGTCTCAGTATGTGGGGCCAGGAGTGTCATCGTGATCTGTTCCTTGCTCATCTGCCGGAGCAGATGGTGATGCGTCGTGGATGTTCGGAGTGTCGATGCGGCGCTGGCGTTCATCGAGTTCGTGGGCGTGGAGTTCGTCGGCGAGGTGCAGCACGAGGTCGACCAGACGGGCGCGGTCAGGTGTGGAGTGCACCCGAGGTTCGGCCGAGATACGCCGCCCCGTGTTCGTTGTCCGGTAGTGCCTCATGCCCTACAGGTGCGCTCGGTGCCTGTCGGCTCAGGTGGTCGTGCTTCCGTTCACGGCGACGGACGGTGATGAGTCTGGCGGCTGTGATGGGGCCGTTGATGAGGAACTTGAAGGCGTCGATGATGCACAGCAGCACGATCAGGTGTAGCCAGCCGGGGCTACCATCGGCGATGAGAGTGGTGCACCAGTAGGCGACGGCAAAGTAGCCGACTGAGAGCAGCATGGCCGGGATTCCCCAGCGCAGCCCTCGCCTGGTGCGGAGGGCGTCGAGCAGAATGTTGGTGGGCATCCAGACGCGCATGAACGTGCGGATGCGGGTGCTGGTGTTCCAGATCAGTCGGAGCATGACGGAGTCCTCCCACGCGGCGACGCCTTGATGGGATGGACTCTCCTGGGCGGGGTGCCCGGCTCGTCATGCCGTCTCCACGGAGGGTGACGGCCTAGCTGATGTGATGTCGCCTGTGCCCTTGATTCTACCGGGTCAGCTGACACTCGGGAAGGGCATGAGTGTGGGGTCGAGCTGTGTGGCTCTGTCGCGCGTCAGACTTAGTGGCAGGGCCCGTTACTTGCGGGCCTGACCTGTGAGGAGTCTGATCGTTCATGGCAAGACCACCAGCCGTTCCGGCTGAGGAGAAGACCAGGATCGTGTTGTCGGTCCTGGCCGGCGAGGTCACTGTCGCTGAGGCTGCTCGGCGGGCGAAGGTGTCTGAGCAGTCGGTGGGGAACTGGAAGCGACAGTTCCTCGAGGCCGGCAAGACGGGGCTCGCCGCTGGGAAGTCGGGGCCGTCCACGCGTGAGCAGCAGCTGGAGGCCGAGGTCGTCGAGCTAACCCAGGCTCTGGGTGAGGCGCACCTGGAGGTCCGGGTGTGGAAGAAGTCCGCGGAGGGCCGGTTGGGCCCTTCGAGGACCTCGAGGTGATCCGTCTGGAGGCGGGCATGCCGACCACGAGGTTCTGCTCCCTGGTCGGCGTGCCCGAGAGGTCGTGGCGACGCTGGCAGGCCCGGACCCGGGCTGGGGCCCCGGTCAAGGGTCCGTGGCCGCGCCCGGCCCGCGAGTCCGTCACGGACGCCGCCCGGCGGCACGCGCTGGCGCATCCGGCGTGGGGACACCGCAAGGTCTGGGCCATGGTGCGCCACGACGGGCACGTCGTCTCCCAGGCCACGGTGCTTCGGCTGTTGCGTGACGAGGGGCTGATCCTCACCCAGGCCTACCAGCGCGAACGTCGTCAGCTCGCCGAGCGTCGCAAGGCCGCGTTCGCGACCGAGCCGACGGGGGCGAATCAGGTGTGGCAGCTGGACTTCTCCGAGTTCGAGACCACGACCGGCGGCACGTGGCGCATCGCGGGGTGCCGGGACTACTGGTCGAAGTACGAGCATCCCTGGCACGTGTCCCCGACCGCGAACCAGCACGACGCGATCGCGGCGATCGAGGCCGCCCTGGCGGACTACGAGGCGATGTTTGGCCGCCCGTTGATCGACGCCTGCTCCCGCGGCGAGGCCGGGAACGTGATCCCGGCCGTCACAATCGTGACGGACAACGGCGGACCGTTCCGCTCGTTCCGGTTCGAGGCGTTCATCACCGCCCACACCGAGCTGCGACACGTGCGTACCCGCGTGCGAACGCCCGGGCAGAACGGGTCCCGCGAACGCGGGTTCGGCTCGCTGAAGTACGAACGCCTCTTCCTCGAAGAGATCGACGACGTCCTGCAACTCGTCGCCCACGCCGATGACTACCGAGCCGAGTACAACTCCGTCCGCCCGCACGAGGCCATCGCCTTCAACCGACCCCTGGACGTCCACCTCGGCCTGGCCGACCCCCTCGTGCCCAACTTTCCCGAGCCCGAGAACCTGCCAGCAGCTTGACGCGGGACAGCTCGACCCCACGAGTGTTCTTTGGAGGTTCAGGCGAGTTCGCCCGTGTTCGGGTTGAGGCTGGCGTAGAAGTCGTGTTCGATCTGGCGGCGGCGTTCGACGTCGGCGATGACGAACGCTACGAAGTCCTCGTCACGGTTCTCGATGGGGGTGTCTTCGATGGGCGTGGCTTCGTCCTCTCCTGGCCAGATCGTCTGGCGAGTGGGCCGGTCCCGGTCAAGCCGGGTGCCGCTGGCGGCGACCCAATCGCGCAGTCGTTGTCTGGTGTCGGCGAAGTCGCGATGCCAGCCGATCGGGGCCGAACCGTTTTGCTGCGGATCGAAAGCGTTGAGCCAGTGGGTGTGGAGTGCGGAGAGTTCCCAGTGCAGCTCGGGGTGACGGTGCCACATCGGAGGAATCACCGAGGTGGGCAGCCCGTAGGTGGTGCGCAGCCAGTTCACCCACTGGTTCAGCTCTAACCATGCAAGCTCTGCCTCATCAGCGGTCAGGAGGTTCCAGTTGATCGGGCCGGGCGGTTCCTCCAGCACCGGTCCGAGGTCACCGTGCGGCTCAGGCGTCGATGCGGGGTCGAGATCGGGGTCTGGCCTATCGTCAGGTTCTTCGGCTGGTGCGCGAGTGTGATCGCTCATGGTCTGCTCCCGGTTCAGCGGCCAAGCGTCGCAGGCTCGCGGGCTTGCGAGGACTGCTCGGGCCGCTCGAATGCCTGGCTTCGGTCAGCGCCGGGCGCGTCTCGTCCCGGGCCGGGGCGCGGTTCGCGTTCGATGCTCAGCCGTGTGCTGACGGGGTTCGGGGTGAGGGTGTCGGCGCGGAACTCCTCGCGTTCGGCCCCGGTGGTGGGGTCGGTGAACTTCTCGAACCGTCCGGTGGCGATGAAGTCGTCGCCCTTCTTGAACAGTTCCATCGCTGCTTCGGCGGCCTTGTAGCGCACCGCGAGGTCGTGGAACGTCCGGTCGGTCTTGGTGAAGGTGCCGTCATCTTCGCGTCGCCAGTGGTCGACGCCGACGCGGGCGTAGAACCTCGGGGTGCCGGTCTTCTCGCTGTGGGTCAGTCGCGGGTCACCGGCGATGTGACCGACCATGATCGTGCCGTTCTTGATCCCCATCACGCATCCTCCTGTTCGCGTCGCACCGCCTCTCTTCGGCTGGTGTGACGGGAAGGTGCGCTCAGAGTCCCCGTGGGGAAAGGTCACGCGATTCGCCGCCAGTGCTGGTGAACGCTCCGGTGGTGCTCGGGGTCCGTGCCGGGTCGGCTCGCACCCCGAACGCCGCCCGGTGCGCCCGCACCGTCTCGACAGTCAGCCCGCTCGGAGGGCTCTGCGGCGAGGGTTCGGGCGGTGCTGCGTGGTCGATGTCTTCTTGCATCGCGGCCAGCTGGGTCTCGATTCGGGTGAGGTCGTTCTCGGCGTCTGCGAGGGCCGCCGCGTGGCGGAAGGGCTGGCCGATGCGTTGCTCCGCGTCGTCGCGTTCTTGCTCGGCGCTGGTGAGGTCGTCGCGGGCTTGCTCCAGGAGCGCGGAGATGCCGGAGGCGCGGTTCTCGATGCGCTGGATGAGTCCGACGCCGCCGTCGAGGAGCGACTGGCGGGTCATGGTGAAGCCACTGCGCGGCACTGCGTCGAGTCTGACGGTCACCATCGGTTCGGCCCCGAGCGCCGGACTGGTTGAGACGGTGACGTCGAAGCCACTGATCTTGCCGATCGTGCCGTAGTCGCGGGTGGCGTAGCGGGGCGCCCATTTCAGGTCGGAGTCGTGCGCCCAGGACGCGAGCGCGTGGGCGGCGTCTGTGCGGGAGGTGTAGGTGTGGCCGCGTAGCTCGATGCGGAACTTCTCACCGGAGGTATCGGTGACACGCGGCAGGACCGCTTCGAGGGCTTCGATGTCGGAGGCGGCACGGCGTATGTGATCGCTGGCGCGGTCGTGAGCATGGGTGAGCATCGACTCGTTGCGGTGGTATGCGCGCTCCAGACGGCGCAGCCGCTGCACTTCGGTGTGCACGATGGAGTGCTCCAACAGCAGAGGGTTGCCGGAACTGATCGCTTTGGCTTCTGCGGCAGAGAGCGCGGATGAGTCGATTTCCTCGATCTCGCGGGAGTCGAGGCTGCCGCGCATGAGCTGCGCGATGAACGTGGCTTTGCGTTCGACGCCCTGCCACATGTACGAGTCGAACGACCGCTCGGTGACGAACCTTACGATGCCGACCTCAGCGTTCTGGTTGCCTTGGCGCAGGATGCGCCCCTCGCGCTGAGCGATATCGCTCGGTCGCCACGGGCAGTCCAGGTGATACAAGGCGACGGCACGGTTCTGGACGTTGGTGCCGACACCCATCTTCTCGGTTGAGCCCATCAGCACCGCGACGTGCCCGGCGCGCGCGGCGGCGAACAACCTGGCCTTGTCCACGTCGGTCTTGGCCTCGTGCATGTACCGGATCGACTCAGCAGGCATCCCGCGTGCGACCAGTTGCGCCCGGAGTTCGTCATAGGCGTTCCACCGGGTCGGGTTCGGGGTGCCGATGTCGGAGAACACCAACTGCAACGCCCCGCGCACGGGCGACTCCTGCCCGGTGATCGGGTCGAGGTAGGTGTTGTCTTTCGTCTGCTCCCACACCTTGTGGATGCTGTCGGCGGCCAGATCGACCTTGGTCGGCCCCGAGGGGTCACGCGGGGCGATCATGCGAATGTCGAGCGCGGCTTTGCGTCCATCGGTGGAGATGGTGAGCATGTTGTCTTCGCTCGGCGACACCGCTCGGGCCGCGACCTTCTCCGCGCGGGTGCCGAGGGTCTCGATGAACTGTTCCAGCTCGACCGTGGGCTGGATCGCCACCGTTGCCGGTGCCCGACGTCGGTCGTCGCGTTCGGTGAGGTGGGGAATCGGGAGTTGCAGGTCCTCGGCGGTCTTCACGTCGGCGAAGATCGACCAGAGCTTGAGCATCTCGGGCACGTTCTGGAACTTCGCGAACCGCGTCTTGATGCGGAACGTGTTGTTGCCGGTGGGGGCCATCTCCATCTGCGTGACGGTCTGCCCGAACGTCGCCGCCCACGCATCGAATGCCCCGATCCCGGCCGCCTCCAGCAAGTCCGGGCGCAGGTACTTCTGCATCACAAACGCTTCGGTGACGCTATTGCTGATCGGCGTCGCGGTCGCCCCGGTGACGACTCGCTCTCGGCCTTGGGAGCGCAGGTATTCAAGCTTCATGTGCAGATCGCTGGCGCGGTTGGAACCCTCGATCGCGGCGTCAGCGATGTTGGAGTCGGTGGTGAGGTTCTTGTACATGTGCATCTCGTCGACGACCACGTAGTCGATGCCGGTGTCCTCGAAACACACCCCAGCATCCCGGCCGACGTCGATGCGGGCTTTGACCTTGTTCTCCAGCTGGAGCAGCTTGCGCTGGATGCGTTTGACGCTCATCGCGTTCTCACCCGTCGCGGTGGCGAGCACGTCCCGCATCTCGTCCACCTGGGCTTGGATGTACGCCTGCTGAGTCTCCTGACGAAGCGGAATCT
Source organism: uncultured Schumannella sp. (assembly GCF_905479755.1). Lineage (GTDB taxonomy): Bacteria > Actinomycetota > Actinomycetes > Actinomycetales > Microbacteriaceae > DCRR01. The sequence continues at coordinate 94,338 of NZ_CAJQNT010000016.1, forward strand.
TCTCGAACGCGCCCTGCGTGACCAGGACGCCATCCCACTCGTTCGCCGACGCCCGTGCGACGAACAGGCGGCGCTTGTCGGCGGTGAGGTCTTTGGACGAGGCGGCGAGAATCCGGGCTTGCGGATAGATTTGCAACCATTCTCGGGAGAACTGTTCGAGCATGTGGTTTGGGATCACCAGCACGGGCTTGTCGATCAGCCCCATGCGGCGCATCTCCATTACGCCCATGATCATTTCCGCCGTCTTGCCCGCTCCGACCTCGTGGAACAGTCCGGCGGAGGGTTCGGCGATCATCCTGGCGACCGCCGAGCGTTGGTGCGGGCGGGGAGTGAAGTTCTCCGCCAGCCCCGGCAGGCTCAGGTACTCGCCTGCGTCGGTGTAATCCCTGAGCACGATGGAGTTGAAGCGCCGGTTGTACTCGGTCACGAGGGCGTGGGCGCGTTCGGGGTCTTCGAACACCCACTCGGAGAACCGCTCTTGCAGGGCGTCGGCTTTCTCCTGCGCGGCGGTGGTCTCCAGCGGGTTGAGCACGCGACGCTTCCTGCCTTCGACGTCTTCGATCTCGTCGTAGACGAGCAGGGTGCGCTGTTCCATGATCGCTTGGGCGATATCAGGGGCGGGGCGACGTTCGGTGCCCCATTCGCTGGTGGACATGAGCCCTTGGCGGCCGCCGCGCACTTCCCACATGCCAGGCAGCGGGTTCTCCACGTTCACGTCGCTGGTGCGCAGCAGCTCGTTCAAGAACTGCGCGTGCACCTCGGCGCTGATCCACACCGCTCCCATGCGGGCGCTGATCTCCTGCACCCCGAGCGCTTCGGGCACGACCTCGGTCAGCGCGTCCACGTTCGCCTGAAACTCGGCGTCGTCGGCAGCGCGTGTCGTGGCCTGCTCCAGTTTCACGCGCACATCGCCGGAGAGGTACGCGGGGGCGTGGATGAGTTCGTCGGTGACCGGATCGGTGAACACCAGCCCGCCCAGCGCCTGCCGAGCTTCGGGCTCGTCCATGCCGAGCATGTCCGCGATCAGCGGCAGGTCGATCCGCCCGCTGCGGTCGAGGCTGACCGCGATCGCGTCGGCCGGGGTGTCGACGCTTTGTGGTTCGGTTCGTGGGGAGACGACCCGGCGTGTCATGATCGCCGCCGGGGTCGCGGTCTGGTCGGTGTCGTCGAATTGCTCCAGGGCGAGCACGAGCGCCCCGAACGGGTCGCTTCTCAGTAGCCGTATCGGGGTCGGCACCGTGCGGGCGTAGGTGTCTTCCCCGGCATCGTTGGTGCGTCCGGTGCGGCGCAGCGTGTAGCGGTTCAGCGGCCCGTACCTACCGACATACTTGCGGTAGTCGCGGTGCAGACCCTCGCGTGCCGCGTTGATCTCGTCGGTGTCATCGACGGTCGCGGCCTCCAGTTCGAGCAGCCGGTGCGCGCCGTCGCGCAACCCCAGCAGGGCACGCAACTCCGCCCCAGCCGACTTCGGCACCTCCAACGGTTCGACCGCACCGGCGGAGACGGTGCCGAACCCGGTGTCGGTGGCGACGATGCTGCCATCCCACAACTGCGGTGGTGACGGCACACGGGCGGCTTGCCGCGCCTGATGCTCCGCCGTGGGCGCGGTGAACATCAGCCCGGTGCGACGCGCGCTGAACGTGATCTGATCGAGCACGTCAGCCAAGTCGGTTTCCAGCCGCCCGAGGTTGCCGTCGACCGTGAGCGTCGGGGCGCCGTACATGCTCTGCCGGATACGCATCTCACCGAGCACATGCTCGGGGCGGTGGTCGAAGTAGGCGTTGATCTTCGCCCGCTGCCCGTCCAGGCCGATCGGGGTGACCGTCTCCCACAGTTCGTCGGCGAGCGGTTGGCCGTCTTCGCGGCGGCGCAGGATGAGCAGATCGGTCACCACGTCGGTGCCCGCCGTGCGCCGATGCGCCCCGGCGGGGAGCCTGACCGCGCCCACGAGGTCGGCGAGCATCGCCATCTCGCGGCGCGCGCCGGGGTTCTGCGCATCCATCGTGTACTGCGACGTCAGCACGGCGACCATCCCGCCCGGCCTGACGAGCCGGAGGGATTTGAGAATGAAGTGGTTGTGCATCGACTGTCGGGTCGGGTTGTGCACCGGGTCGTGCAAGGTCACATCCGAGAACGGCACGTTCCCGATCGCCGCGTCGAACGACCCCTCGGGCAGTCGGGTGTCGGCGAACGACTCGCCGCGAACCTCGGCGTGCGGGTACAGGGCGCGGCTGATCGCCGCGGTCACCGGGTCGAGTTCCACCCCAGTCATGCGCGCCGGCTCGGGGGCCATGCCGAGGAACGTGCCCAGCCCGGAGCCGGGTTCCAGAACCCTGCCGCCGTCGAAGCCGAGACCGGTCATGGCCCGCCACATCTGCCGCACGATCAACGGGTCGGTGTAGTGCGCGTTGATCGTCGTGCGCGCGGCGGCATCCCACTCTTCCGGGGTGAGCAAGCTCCGCAGCTGCTCGCGCTCCGTGTTCCAGTCCTGCTTGGACTCGTCGAACACATCGGGCACCGCGCCCCAGCTCGACCAGCGCGCAAGCATCTGCTGCTCCTCGGCGGTCGCCGGGCGTTCCTGAGCCGCGAGCAGCCGCGCGGCTTCGACGGCGGCCACGTTCGCGTGGAAGCGAGCCTTCGCGCCCGAGGGGGCCAGATCGTCGTGCGTGGCTGGCACGAACCGCAACACCGGCGCGGCAGACCGTGGCTCCGGGTCGGTGTCGCCAGCAGCGGGAGTTAGCGGACTTCGCGCAGGAAGCGGATCGTCGCTGCCTCCGCCAGCAGGCTCTGGTGCTCTTCCAGATACCGCCTCGGGATCTCCGCTTCGACCAGGCCCTCCAAGAACCAGAGTGGCACGGCCCAGTCTTTGGCTTTCTGCTCCAGGTCGACCGTCGACGGCATCAGATCGGGGGCGTCCTGCATTCGCTCGGCCCACATGATCAGGTTCTGGTCGTTCGGGGAGGTCTGGTTCCACTCCTGACGGGCCTTGTCCAGCGGCAGGCTCGGGTCGGTGACCCAGGCGAGTTGCTGCATCACGACCTCCTCCGCTATCCGTAGCGCCGTCATCCGGTGCGCCACGTCCTGCCAGTAAGTCTGCTCCGAAGAGGCCATCTTCGCCAGCGTCAACGCCGGGTTCGTCTCGATCTGCCGCGCCAGTTCGGTGATCTGGCCCTGCGCCTGAAGACCCAGCTCGGTGAAGAACCGAGTCGGGTTCTCGATCAGCTCGTACCGCTCCGGTGCGTGCGTCCTCCAGTGCCGCATCGCCTGCGCCCCGTACTTGTTCACGTTCTGCTCCCTCCACGCCGGGCGTGCTCTCGGCGGCTTCGCTGATCTGCTCGTCGGCGGTCTGCTCGGCCAGCCCCCACAGGTCGAACTCCAGCTGACCGGGCGGCGCTTTCCGGCTCCTGCGTCTGGCCATGAGCTATCACCTCCACCACACTCGGGCCGTTGTCGTCGTTGCCCGTGGCCGAAGCTGTCGGTCGTAGGTCAGCGGTCGGTGAGATAGGTGCTGCTCAGGTGCCATTCGAGCCTCGTTCCAGCAACGCCTCGATCTCGGCGCGATCGGACTTCAGCCGGTCACCGTCGGGTCGTTTTGGCCACGCGCGCAGGTCGGTGATGATCGGCGGGGCCGAGCGCAGCATGGTGACGGCGGTGCCGAACGGGAGGGTGCGGATACGGTCGGGCGGCATGATCGGCACGCGCCGGATCGAGCGTTGATTCGAGCGGGTGCCGTGATCGCCCACGGTCACGCTGTCGGTGAACTCGTCGCGATCGCCGATCAGCGCGGAGAGGTCTTGCAGATCGCGGCTGTTGGATGCGCCGCCGAGGATGATCTTGGTGATCGCCGCATCCCAGATCGCGTTGGCTTGGTTCTCGCTCCAACGGTCACGCGCCTGCGCGAGGCTCTGGAGCACCGGCATTGTCGTGATGCCCGTACCGCCGCCCTCGGCCATGAGAGTCGGCAGGCTCGGCAGCGGACTGAGGTTGGCGATCTCATCCAAGATGAGCGCCATCGGCGGGTCGAGGCGGGCACCCGGCGAGCGGGCGGCCACGCGCCTGGCCGCTTCCACGAGGTCTTCGACGAACGCCGCGACCAGCGCAGCGCTGGCACCGGCCCCGGCGCCGGTGGCGAGCAGGTATAGGGTGCCGCGCGACCGGATGAATTTCTCGGGGTCGAAGTCCTCGCCGTCTCCCGGTGAGACCGCATCGAGCACACGCGGATCGGCCAAGGCGCTGAGCGACAGCGAGACACCCTGCCAGATCGAATCACGGGTGCGCGGCTCGGAGTCGATCATCGCCTCCAAGGACTCGGCCCATCCGCCCGCCGCGAGAGGGCTGTTCGTCAAGATCGCTACTGCGTCGGCGGCGGTGGTCGGGTCGAGCGTCCAGCGGAACAACTCGGCGGGCGGCCTGTGGTCGATCGCGGCCGCGTGCAGCAGGGCTTGCAGCGCGGAGCGGGTCTTGCCCTCCCAGAACCCGCCGCCCTCGACGCCGCCGGAGCTCAGGCCGGTCGCTGAGGCGAGGCCGGTTGCGCGGATCATCGCCGTCAGCGGGTCTTCGCAGCCCCTGATCGGTGACCATCGCAGCCCGGCTGGGATGCCCTCGGCCAGATGCTGCGGGTCGAACACCGCTGTCGGGCCGATGCGCTGCCTCGCTCGCAGGCTCGCGGTGAGGTTGTCCGGGCGGGTCGAGGTCACCACGACCGCGCCCGGCGCGTCCAAGATCGACGGGATGACGATGTGCAGGCCCTTGCCTGAGCGCGGCGGCCCGATCAGCAGAATCGAGTCCTCGACGCTGGCCCACACGTCATGTCCGTGGGAAGTGCCGAGCCGGTATCCCACATCGGCAGGTGCCGGGCGTGCCAGCGAGGGGCGCAGGTTCGTAGCCCGACCCAGCAGTGCCTTGGTCGATGCGGCCCCGGCGACGTCGTGTTTCGTGGCGATGCCGACGAGCCGGTGCGGGTCGGTCGCGGTCTTGCGCGACTGGCGGCGCAGCAGCGTCCAGACCCAGGTGATCGCCGCCGCCAGCAGCGCGAGCAGGACGACCGCGACAATCCAGTAAGCCACGACGTTCAGGCCCTCGGCCTCCAGCGCGGCCGCCGGGTCGCCGGGGTTGAACAGCACGCCGACCCCGGCAGCGGGGCCAGCCGCCGGCTGAGCAGTTCCGGTGAGGAACGCGGCCACCGACCCGGCCCCGCGCAGCAGCAGTGCGAGCGCGAACACCCCGATCAGGCCGATCATGGCGGCGTTGGTCAGCTCGTCCCCGAATGAGCCGGTCTGCCTGCCCGGTGCCGGAGCGCTCATGACAGGCTCCGCACGACGAACGTGCCCGAGACCCGGCCCACCAGCACAACTTCGTCGCCAGCGTCGATGTGGTCATGGGCCAGGTCGATGAGCGCGCGGGCTGTGCCGGTCGGAGCCGCGTCGGTGTGCCGGATGATGCGGCACACCGCAATGTCCTCACCGGGCACAAAGCCCTCCCCGGTCACTTCCAGCAGCCGGGGCGCATTCGCCGGTTCGGGTTCCGGCAGGTCAGAGGCTGGGGTGTTCTTGCGGGCTGCGGCGGTAATGATGTCGGTGAACACCGAACCATCGGCCTCGGTGACCTCGACCCGTGCCGGGATCATCCGCTCGGCGGTGACCTGATCGACAATCCGCGCGAACGAGCCGCGCCGCCACACGCCCTCGGCGACCGGCGGCGCGAGGGGCTCACCGTCGACGGTGGCGCTCATCGTGCCGTCGTCGTACACGGCCAGACGGACCACCGGCATCGACACCGGTGTAGGAATAGGAGCATTGGCGGGAGGCTTTCTCATGCCATCAGGTGCGCCCGCCGCCTCCCAGTCAGGCGCGCTAGATGTAGTTCCCCGAGACGTTGCGAACGCGCGAACACGCCTATGCGAGTTTGAGCGCGGAGAGTCTGCTGGCGATTCGCTTGGCGTCTCGTGGCGGTTCGGACGCTTCGACAAGGCGGCCAGGTTCGCCGGCTGCGGTGACGTGCAGCGGAATGTCTCGGTCATAAAGGACATCGATCAAGTTGGCGAATCGCGCGAGAGGGTCCCGGTCAACGGTCGCCAGATCGGGCACGTCTATCAGCGCGACTGTGCGAAGTTTCTCTGCCAGCCAGAGGTATTGGGCGACTCCGAGGGGTCGCGTGCAGAGGTCGCTGAACGTGAAGACGGCGGTGTCGCCGTCAACGCTGCGGGCTTTGATGATGTGACCGGCAGCGTTGAGTTCGATGGAAGGGGTGTCGTTCGCAACAGGTGGTTGCGTGCGCCAGGTCCCTGTGCCAAAGCCTCGAGTCAATGCCGCATGTGTCAGGCGGTAGTCCTCGCCTTTGCCAAGGTGCACGACGTCGAGCTCGGCGCGAATGATGTTGATCGCGGACCGGAAGCGCTCGTGGTAGAGCGGGTTAGGCATGAGATCCTCGGGCGCATAGTTCGATGTCGCGAGCACGAGTATGCCGCCATCGAGCAGACTCTTGAGAGTGGCAGACAGGTAGACGCCGTCTGCGACGTCGTGAACGTGGAACTCGTCGAAGAACACTGCCCGGGCGTTCCCAAGGAGTCGCCGTAACGATCGCTCGAGAGGCTCGCGTTCACGGATGATCTGGGCCTGGAGGTCACGGAAGAAGTCGTGGAAGTGAAAGCGACGCTTATCGTCGGTGGGAATGGCCGCGAAGTAGGTCTCGCTGATCAGGCTCTTACCTCGCCCCACGTCGCCCCAAAGGTAGTAGCCGTGGCGCGCCGGCGTGCTGAGCGCGTCAATGGCGGCGATCTGCGCGTTATCGAACGTGATCGCTGAATCTCCAATAGCCGCACGAAACGGGCCGCTGCTCGCGCTTGCGATCTTGTTTGGTCCGTTCGCGGTTCGTCGGTGATTGCCCAGCCCCATACCTCATTACTCTATATCTATAGAGTAATGAGGAGGAATCAGATGGCCAGACCCGGAGACCGACGTCCGTTGATCACCGATCATGCGATCGGTGTGCTCGCCAGTGGGGGTGCGCGTGCACTTTCGCATCAGGCCGTTGACAGGGCGGCTGGCCTCGCGACGGGGTCCACGTCGTACTACTTCCGCACCCGTCGCGACCTCGTAGTTGCGACGATCGGTCGCATAAAAGAGCACTCGCGCGCCGCTTTCGACGAGTCACCCGCACCTGTGACCGTCACTCCGCGGACGGCTGCGACTCTCATGGCGGACCAACTTCTTTTGCTCGCGGGTCCTCGCCGCGATGACGCACTAGCGGTGTTCTCGCTGCTGCCGGAGGTCGAAGGGGATCCCGAGTCGCGTGCGCAGCTGGCGAGTTGCCTGTTCTCCCGCGAGCTCGCTACGAACCTGCTCGTCGATCTCGGCGGAAGCGACGCTGACGGAGCCTCACTGGATCTGATCGACTTCCTCACCGGAATCCTCTTCGGGTTGCTCTTTGGTCAACGGCGAACGGAGGATGCCGGCAGGACGTCGATTGCCGAGGCATTGCAGCGGTTTCTCGTGGTCAACGTCGCCGCCGCGGGTAGCTGATGACACACGCGAACGCACCGCTTACACCAGAGGGCCGACGCAGGCTCGCTTCGCTGATCGTTGACAAGGGATGGCCGGTACGTCGCGCCGCGGACCGTTTTCAATGTTCACCGTCGACCGCCTCGAAGTGGGCGCGTCGATACCGGGTCGGACTTTCGCTCACTGATCGCAGCTCGCGTCCACATCGGCAACCGGCCCGCACTAATCAACACGCCGAACGTCGCATCATCGCTCTGCGGTTCACTCGCCGTTGGGGGCCACATCGAATCGGCTATCACCTCGGTATCCCGCGATCCACGGTCGGGCGTGTGCTCGATCGGTATCGGATGCCGTTGCTCGCCCATCTTGATCAAGCCACTGGGCTCCCCGTCCGCAAGATCAAACCGGTCCGCTACGAGAAGAGCAAACCGGGCGAGCTGGTCCATGTCGACATCAAGAAGCTTGGGCGCATCCCCGACGGAGGCGGCCACCGTGTGCTGGGGCGGCAGGCCGGCGCAAGAAACAACAAGAAACAAGGTCGCGGCTACGCCTACCTCCACCATGCGGTCGACGACCACTCACGGCTCGCCTACTCCGAGATCCTGAACGACGAAAGGAAGGAGACTGCCGCCGCGTTCTGGCGGCGCGCACGCGCATTCTTTGCCGAGGGCGGCATCCAGGTCAGCGCCGTCATGACCGACAACGGTTCCTGCTATCGATCACACGCTTTTGCGGACGCCCTCGACGGGATTATGCACCGTCGCACCCGGCCCTACCGGCCACAGACGAACGGCAAAGTCGAGAGGTTCAACCGAACGCTGGCCGCCGAGTGGGTCTATGCCACCGCCTACGACTCGGACGAGGCTCGCTCGGCGGACTATCCGCGCTGGCTGCACCACTACAACCATCACCGCCCGCACTCAGGAATTGGCGGCGACGTCCCCTCATCGCGCGTTCGCAACGTCTCGGGGAAATACAGCTAGATGTACTCGGCAGGGACGTTGGTGACACGGGGCTTGTGCCCGATGCCGAACTGGTTGCTCGAGGCGGTGCGGTTCTGCGTGCGCCGCGCCCACTTCTCGGCCTCGACGAGCACCTGTCGGAAGTCCTCGGCGCGGGCCTCGCCCTCACGCTCTATGCCCCACACGGTGGTGCCGTCAGGGTGGCGCACTCGGCGTTCTGCGGTCCATGTCCACGATGTCGGCAGTCGCTCGTCGTCCGACCAGTCGGTGCCGGTGTACTGCTCTTCGATCGCGAACCGTGAGCGGACGTCGTTCTCCGGGTAGAACACGAAGTGCCCGGCACCGAACGTCTCGGGATCCTCGTAGAAGAACTGCACGCTGCCGTCGTACTTCCGGGCGATCTGGTTCAGTCCGTCATCGAGCGCGCTCATGGTCGCTGTGAGGCGCTCCCGGTCGGGTTCGCTCTGGTTCACAGTGTGCTCCCGCCGGGAGTCAGACCCGATGCCCTGGCGCTCGTGTCGAACAGTTCCAGCTCGGCAGGGTGTAGTTGTTGTTGAACAACGAAACTGCGTTCCTTGATGCGCCACAGGCCCTGCCCGACGCCGAGCGAGGGCAACAGTTTGCGCTCGGTGGTCGTCAGGCCCAGGGTCTTGGCGGTGACGCCCAACTGGTCGCTCTCCTGCCGGTAGATGATGCGCGTCTCGGCGTTCGCGAGCAGGCTGTTGGCAAGTGAACGCATAGCGCTGCCGGAGTCGCCGACGTTCTCCAGATCGGTCAGCTTGTGAAAGATGAGGGCATTCGCGATGCCGTAGTGCCTGGCGAGACGCCAGTGCGCGTCCATTCGTCTCAGCAACGATGGCTGTGACATCAGACGCCACGCCTCGTCGTAGATCACCCACCGTTGCCCGCCTGCCGGGTCGAGCAGCGCCGATTCCATCCACGCCGAGCAGCACGTCATGAGTGCGCTGATGAGCGTGCTGTTCTCCGTCACCCGCGACAGATCGAGGCTCATCATCGGCAGCGTCGGATCGAACTGCACCGTCGAGGGACCATCGAACAACCCCGCGAGGTCGCCTGCGACCAGCCGCCGCAAAGCATGGCCGACAATGCGGCCGTCTTCGGCCAGTCGTCCGTCGCTGTCGTCGGATGGGGCGAGGATGCGGTCAACGACCATCGGCAGAATCGGCACCGCGTTCTCCCGCACGGTCGCGGTCAGCGCCGTGTCGATCGCCGTGTGCTCCAGCGGGGTCAGCGTGCGAGCGAGCACCACCTCGGCCAAAGCGCCGATGAGGTCACGGCGACGAGCGGCCACGGTGCTCTCCCACTCGACATCAGTGAAGTGGGAGGGCCGATAGCCCTCATCCAAGGGGTTGAGCCTGTTGGCCATGCCGTGCCCGAGCGCGATCGCGCGTCCGCCGACGGCCTCTGCGACAGCGGTATGTTCGCCTTTCGGATCGCCCGGCACGTACACGCGCCTACCGAACGGCAGGCTGCGGGTGTAGAGGGACTTCGCCAGGCTTGACTTGCCTGAGCCGACGATCCCGGCCAGGACGACGTTGGGTGCAGTGATGACGCCGTTGGCATACAGCACCCACGGGTCGTAGACGAACGAGCCGCCGCTGTAGAGGTCTTGGCCGACGAATACTCCGCTGGACCCGAGCCCGCCCTCTGCGACGAACGGGTACGCGCCCGACAGGGTGGCGGAGGTGTCTTGATGTCGGGGCAGGTGGAAGCGGCCTGGTGTGCGCAGCATGGATGGGCCGGGTTCGCCTGCGGCGGGCAGGTACTGGCGTGCGGCGCGTTCGGCTTTCTCCGCTTCGGCGCGAGCTTTCGCCTCTGCGTTTTTCCGTTGTTGCTGTTCGTGGTGCAGTTGGTTCGCGGCCTGGCGTCGCTGTTTGCGGTAGCGTCGCCGCTCTTTCGCGGGGGCGACCAGCACCGAGGCGTGCAGCTTCTCACCATCGTTGCGGTTCATCGTTCCAGCCCCCGGTTGCGTTTGATGTCCGCGATGCGGTCGGGGATGAACCATGACCCGTCGCCGCGCACTCGGTCGCGGCGTTCATCTAGCGCCCGCCGCGCGGCCTCGGCGGTCGCCGCGTCCTGCGCAGGCCCTACGTTCTGCGGACCGTCGCTCTCCGGCGTGCTGCTGTCGGGCGGTGGGGTGTGGGCGCGGTACAGCCCGGTGTGCCCGAGGGCGTGACTGTAGATCAGGGCGTAGTCGCCGTCATCGATTCGTTGCGAGTGCGTATCGGTGGGCGGTTCGTCGTAGAGGTGCCCGTTGGTGAGCGCGGCGCTGGTGGTCTCGTCGCCGTAGTCGTAGCCGCGCAGATGCTCGATTGCGGCGTCGGTGCCGTCGCGGTCGATGAGGTCGAGTACATGCCCGGCGTCGTCGCCCTGTAAGAACACGACCGTCACCCATTGCCGCTGCGGGAGATGCCAGGCGATGCGCCCCAGATGCCCGGATGCCTGATCGAGCACGCTCTCGGCGGCACTGACGTGACTAGCGGTGTGCCGGAGTGCGTCGGCGGCGGCCCAGGCGTCGGCAGCCCCGAGATTACGGTCACCGTCGTGGTGGGCGGCGCTGCCTTGGTGGGTGAGGCTGGCCCCGGCGAGTTGGATGAGCGATTGCTCCAGGGAGCGGGTCGCGCCGAGGAGTTCCCCGACGATGCCGTAGAGCTTGTCAGGGTCCTCGATGCGACGGGTAGCGTGCGCGAGACCACGTAATGCTTGGCGGGCTTCCTCCGCGTCGGCAGTCGGGTCGTTGAACGTCGGCATGTCGGGCCTCCAGGTGAATCAGTGGGGATGGTTTCGAGGTGCGCCCGACGGTTCAGACCTTGCGGCACAGGGGCAGCGCGGCGGCGGCAAATGCCTGCGCCTGCTGTCCGACCAGCACGCGGGTCTCGCACGAGGCTTGGATCGCGGCTTGCTCGATCGCGGCGACTGCCGCTTCCAGTTCCTCGAGCGAGTCGGCAGACACCGAGATCAGCCCGGTGTAGCGAAGCACCCCGTGCCCGGCAGTCAAGTCCGCCTCCTGCTGGAGCACATCGTGGTACTCGGCGGTCTGCGAGGCGTCTTCGATCTGCCCGATGCGGGCACGCTGGGCGGCATCGGAGATGTACTCGGTCTTCTTGCGGCGAATATCGCGGGCAGCCTGATCGGTGCGCAGCGGGGTGCAGACCAGCGAGAACGCCCGATGGATACCACTGGACAGCAGCACGGGAGAGAGGAACCCCGGATGCACCATCGAGCGCGGCCACTCCGAAATCCAGACGACGCAGTGATAGGCCGAGTCGCTGCGCAGATGCCCCCACGACTCGGTGACCGCGACCGGCCCGGCAGTGGCGAGGTCGTGCCCGAGGTCGCCGTGGCGTTCCAGTGTCGCGGCGATCGCCGGGTCGTACGCCGAGCGCAGGATGACTGCGATCTGTCCGGTGCCGAGCCAGCCCTTGCTCGTCAGGTCCGCCGAGCGCAACGCCGCCGACAGCGTGCCCATCTCCTGCCGCAGCACGTTTGCCGCGCCCTTGACTCCGCCGCCTGCGGTGCGAATCTGACGGGCGGCAGCACGCATATCCAGGCTCAGACTGAGGGTGGTCGCGTGGCGTTCCCCGGCAGGACCGGCCCGTTCGATGAGTTCCTGATAGGTCGTCGCCGCCCACGAGCCGTCAGCGGTGCCGTGCGCGGCCCACCACTCGGCCAAGCCCTGGCCGGAGTCCGGCAGTGTGCGTTCCAGCACTTGCAAGGTGGCGATGCGCCCGGAGCGGCACACGGTCGCCAGCACCCTGCCCCACGCGGTCACGCGTCGTTCTTGCTCACCGGGGTCGAGCAGCACGAACGCGGGATGGGTGATCTCGGTGACGACAGTGAGAGTGCCGGCGGTCGGGTCGTGCACCATCCCAGCCCCGGTCTCGGGATCGACGTACTCGCGCAACCGGGCCATGTCGCCTGGTAGCGCGAGTGTTCCCTCCGGGCGTGGGGTGACGATCCTGCGCCGGTAGGCCAGTTGCCCGCCGGTGGTGCGCCACAGCCACCAGCACGCCACCGGCAGCCACTCGACCAGCGGGCGGCTCGCGACCGGAATCCAAGTGATCGCGGCAGCGACAATCCAAATCGGCGCGGTGATGAGGAACAGGACACCTCCGCCTCCGTAGAACGCGGCCACGAGGCTCGCCCCGCCGACACCGAGGGTGATCAGCTGAGACAGAGACAGGCCGAGCAAGATGCCGCGCCTGGTGAGGCGGGAGAACTTCACGGGCACCAGCTCGCCACCGCGCTCGTGGGCCGTTTCAGTGTTCGGCATCGCAGGTCACTCCTTCGTCGGCTTGGGCTTCGGAGACGGTGGTGGCGGGGAACTGTCCGGCGTCTTCGGCAACGGCCCGGAGGGAGGCAGTGCGTGGGGCGTGACCGGAGCCTGCCCCGACTGCTCGGCACCGGACGCCGCTTGATCCGCCTGACCAGCGAGCGCCTGACCCGCTTTAGGCCCGGCGGTCGCGGCTGCCTTGACCACAGCAGCACCGGCCACGACTCCTGCGGCGATCGGCCCTGCCGCCGCTGCACCACCCCCGGCGCCTGCGGCTCCCGCGGAACCACCCGCCCCGCCCGTGCGCGCGCCAGCACCGCCCGCTGAGGACGGTGGCGGTGTCGGCTTCGCGTTGGGGCCGCCACCGGCGCTGCCGCTTGCCTTCTTGTCGCCGCTCTTGTCGCCCTCGTCGAGTACCTTCTTCGGTTCGCCGCCCTGCGGCCTGCCCGGTGTCGGCACGGGTCGGTTGAGGGCGCTCTTGGCCTCCTGCTCGGTGCCCATCGAGTTGTAGAGATCGAAACCGACGAACGACAGGAACCGGTAGGTCATGTACGGCGCGAACCCGGCCAGTGCCATCAGCACGACCCCGGCGAGCGGGTCGGCGATGTTCGATAGGTCGGCGTCGATCGGGGCCGACACCTGGGTCACCGCGACCAGCAGAATCACGACAAGCACCAGCTTGCACAACACGAGAGCGATGACGAACATCGCCCACTTGGAGATCCAGCCGCGCGTGGCATCCCAGGAAGCACCGGAGAACGCAAACGGGGCGAGCACAACCGCGACTAGCAGCAGCGCCTTGCGGATGAGCAGCGACAGCCACACGATGGCGGCGGCAGCGATGGCCAAGGACGCGAGGAAGATGGTCAGGATCGCCCCGACTCCGGGAGCGCCGACGTTCAGTGCGGTCAGTCCGGCGACGAGAATAGCGATCTTGTCGCCCATCGTTTCGGTGGTTTCCCCGGCGGCTTGGATGATCCCGATCGCGAGTTGGTCGGTGATCTCCAGCAGCAGCGCCACCAGCGTGATGACCACGAACGACCCGAGCACGCTCTTGGCCAAGCCGAGGGCGGCGCGGGAGAGGGCGGCGGGTTCTCGGCGGATCATGCCGGTGATCAGTTGCAGGCAGAAGAACAGCAGCATGACGAACACGGCGATCCCGAAGATCAGGTTGTAGACACCGAGGTATTCGCCGCTGGTGACGTCGACCATCGTGGTGGTGTCGAAGACCGTCCAGACCGCCTCGAACAGCCAGGCGGCGGCTTCGCCCATCGCGCTGGCAAGCCAGTCGAACGGTGCCGAGATCAGCGTCGCGGCAGCTTCACCAGCGACATCACAGACGCTGGAAATGACGGGGATATCGCACACGCCCATCACGAGCCTCCTTGTAGTTCGGAGTTGTTGATGGGTGGGTTCAGACGGCCTGGCCGACGCCCCAGAAGAAGTTGATGAGCGTGACGGACGCGCCACACACAACAGCGGCACCGCACGAGATCAGAACGCCGATCTTGCCGCGACCGGCCAGGTGCGGGTTGGATGAGTTGGAGCCGTAGGCCCAGATGATCGCGGAGACGATCAGCGCCAGAACGCTGAGGATCAGGCCCACGGTCATGACTGCGCCGACAATGATGCGCAGCTGTTCGATTCCCGGCAAGCCGCTGGAGTTGGGGTCGATGTCGATCACGGCAGTTCTCCTTCATGAAGCGTTGGGTGGTTCTGCCGTCAGGTGCACCCCGCCGCCACACGTACGAGAGCGCCCGCCCCAGAGGGCGGGCGCTCAGAAGCCGTAGGGGTCAGAGTTGCTGGCCGATGCCGATCAGCCAGTTCATCCACGCGACACCGGCCCCGGCCAGGACTGCGCCGCCGAGGGAGACCAGCACCCCGACGCGGCCTTTGGATGCGGCGGCATAGTTGCCGGTGCTCGATGAGACCGCCCAGATGATCGCCGAGACGATCAGCATCAGCACGGCGATCACGAGAGCGAACATCAGCAGCGCCCCGACGACCTCCCGTAGATCGCCGATGCCTGCCAGTCCGTCGAAGTCGGGAAACACGTTCATGACGCACCCGCTACTTCACTGTGACGTGGAGGTGGTCGTAGTGCCCACCCGTCACGTTGCCGGGGTCGTGCATCCCGCCGCCGTTGTATGGACGCCAACCCTCGGAATCGCGCGAGAGCGACCAGATTTTGCCTTGCCAGATCAGGTACTCGACGCCGAGCGCTTCGGCGTGGGTCTGCATCCACTCGGTGACCTGCCAGCCGTAGGCGAGCTGCTCAGCGGTCGGGTACTGGCCGATCGCGTTGCCGAACGTCAGATCACACGCACGGCCCAGGGGATGCTCCGATTGGGTGCCGGGCCGGGGTGAGTAGCAGCCCCACCCGGTGTCGGGGAACGAGGCGATGGTCTGCTCGTACAGGTGCAGCATCCGGGCGGTGATCTGCCCGGTCGAGGTCGGGTCGTCGACCATCCGGTTCGGGTCATCGCTGTCGAACGGTGCCGGGTCACCGGCGGTGCCGGTGCTGCTCTCACATCCGGTCGGAGACCCGACTGAGGCTTCAGGGAGGTCGGCGGCGTTGTGTTGGTTCAGCCATGCGGCAGGGTCGATGAACTCGCCGTTGGTGCCGCCGTCACGAACCTCGAAATGCAGATGCGGCCCCGTGCTCATGCCCGAGGAACCGACGTCGGCGATGTGCTGCCCGGCACGTACTTGATCGCCCACCGAGACGTGGATGCCGTGCTGCCAACTGTGCGCGTACGCGGTCGCCACGGTGCGCCCGCCGATACGGTGCTCGATCACGACCAGGCCGCCGTACCCGCCGGAAAACTCGGCGACGGTGACCGTGCCGGAGGCGGCGGCGAGGATCGGGGTGCCGTCCGGGGCGGCGAAGTCGGCGCCCGTGTGGAAGCTCTGCTCCCCGGTGATTGGGTGGATGCGCGATCCGAACGGTGACGTGGGAACCCAGGTGCCCTCCGGCAAGGGGAATACCACGCGCGATGACTCCGCGACCTCAGCCACTACGACGGTGGGGAGGAGCGGTGCTGGGTTGATCGGTCCACCCGCTCCGGTGAGCGTGCTCAGGATGGTGAGTGCGACCGGCTCGTAGTTGTTGTACCTGTCGGGGTAGGCACTGACTTCGACGGCTTGAGCTGCCTCGCCCTTGCTCATCTGCTGCCAGCCGGGAATGTCGAGCAGGCCACGCGGACTCGGGTAGTTGGGGCCGTCGGGCCCGCCGTAGAACGCCTCAGCTTGATAGGTGGAGTCCATGAGTTCGGCGACCGTTCCCCACCCCGACTGCGGGCGCATCTGGAACAGGCCCAGGCTGTCGTGGTCGCCACCATTGCCGTCGTTCGGGTAGTCGGCGCTCTCGGGGTAGGCGGAGGTGTTCGACAGCATCCGCAGGGTGGATTCGGTCAGTGCTGCCATGAGCGCGATCTGGATGCCGTCGCGCCCCACCCCGTCGATGGCGGAACCGATCTCGATGATGGTGGCTGCGTGCGTGAGTTGTTGCCGGTTGAGCGTGATGGTCTCGCCGTTCGCGGTGGTCGCCGTGAGCGAGTCGGGGATGTTCCCGATGGTGACGCCGGTGCCGTCGATGGTGCACGCGGCGTTCGCGGCGGGGTTCATCAGCACGCCGATCGCCAGCAGGCCGACGAATGGGCCGAGCAGGAGCAGCAGGGCCAGCGCGATGGCTACCTTTTTCATGGTCATGGCCTCCGTGTCAGCGCAGCGGCTGGTCGAGGAGCGACAGACGCAGCAGGTAGCACGACGGCACCGCACCGGCATCCGGTGCGTCGGTCGTGCTCTGGCTGCCGGTCGGCGGGATCTCGGGTGGGCAGGCGAGGAAGATGGTGAACACCACCTGGTGCTCAGAAGTCACCAGTTCGTCGTTCCAGATGCCGTCGCGGTGCCGGGTGCCCTCGATCGTGATGGCGGTCGCCCCGACCGGGAGTTGGCCGGGCCGGGCTTGCTCGACTGCCCCGGCCCACTGCTCGGGCACATAGGCGTCGGTGATCATCAGGTGCTGGCTCGTGCTGTACTGGCGCAGATCGACCCAGGCGTCACGGTCCGGCAGGTAGGAGGTGACGTCGGAGGCCAGGCCCGCTTGCTCATTCCCGGTCGGGTCACCTACGTCGAGCAGCACGGCGGTGTGGTCCAGCGGTAGGAACCCGCTGGTGGTATCCCAGGTGAATAGCGCGTGCGCGGCCGAGCGTGCGAACTCTTCGGGGTCGGTCGACGGGGGGATGTAGGGCAGGCGCGGAGTCGGCTGATCGGGAGTGGAGCGAGTCGGTACCGGTGGCCTATCGGGTGACGGACCGGTGTCGTTCGGGCCGGTCACCAGCCCATAGACGCCGATCGCAGCCAGGACGAGGAACGCGGCCCCGGCGCAGACGAGGGAGATCAATCGGCGGCGGGTTCGGGCGGGTTCATCGGGAGTCGTCTTCATAACCCCCAGGTGCGCCGCCCACGCACCCGATGAGGGTCAGAGCGCTCGGAGGTGCCTACGCGGGTTGTCCAGCGACTGCCGGGCGGCGCGTAGCTCGTCGGCGAACGTGCTGGTGCCATCAGCGGTCGCGAGGAACGAGGCGATCTGCTCGTCGGTGAGATCGTTCGCCAGCACGTCGGCGTCGTAGTGCGTCCACCAGTCGGCAAGCTCCGTCCAGGTGGCGACGAACGCGCGCACCGGCCACCGCGCAGGCTCGGTCTCACTCGCGGAGATGACCGGCACGGGCTTGGCTTGCGCCGCCTGAGCGCGGGCGACGGCCTCACGCGCCGTGGCCTCCAGATCGGCGTCCTCGCTGGTCACTTCGGCGACAGCGGCACGAGTGCGCTCGAAGCCGGGATGCACCGGAGCACCGGCGTTGATGCGTTCGACCTCCGCTGCCGCCTCGGCGCGCACTGTCGCGGGCAGATCGGGATCTTCGGCGACTTGCCGCAGGTAGTCGATCTTGTCGAGCGTCTTGTACGACGCACCGCCGGGGATCATTGCGGCGGCTTGCTCGCTTGCTCGGCCCGCGGCTTCGGACGGTGCGGGAAACTTTCCCACACCGTCGTTTCCGGGCTGGTTCTGCGCACTGAACCGTGTTGCTGCCTGCCTGCGCGCGGCGTCCTCGGCCATGAGGGTCTTCAGTTCGCGATACAGCGCAGTCTTCTCGCTCGGGGTGAGGTCTTTGTGCAGAAGGTTGTCGTCTTGCTCAGCCAGCAGGTGTCCCAGCCTGCCCGAGACGCCCGAGCGCACCCACACGCTCACTGTGCGCCAGCCGAGCAGCTTGATCGCGGCCAGCCGCCGAGCGCCGCACACCAGCACCCCGTCGATGGTGACCGTCAACGGTTGCAGGAGTCCGTCGCGGGCGATGGACTCGGCCAGCTCGGTCAGGTCGCCCAGATCGGTGCGGTGCCGGTTGCCGATGATGATCGAGGCGACGGTGCGGTCGAGTTCGATGTGCCCGGTGTGCCTGCTCATGACCGGCCCCCATGTTTGGGAGCCGCGAGGGAGATCATCAGTACGAGATCGTCGTCGCGCAGCAGCGCGCGCAGACTCTCGCCAATCAGGAACCTGAGCAGGATGCCGCGCCCAGGAGTGGTCGCGGCATAGGCCGGGCTGGGATGCCCGAGCAGCGCCTTCAACAGTGCTGTCCAGGCGGTGCCGTTCACGTCCAGCAGGGCGCGAGCGTGCTTGTCGCGGCGCAGCGCTTCATAGGCGCTCTGGCGGCTACCCGCACCGGCCAGAGCCTGGCAGATGTGCTCGACCCCGGCGCGGGCGACGTGTGGGGGCCAGCCCAGCAGCGTGAACAGCGCGATCGCGTCCTCCACCGCCGAGCCTGCCGAGCAGCTCGTCGTCGTACTGGCCGGTTCGTCGGCGCCGGTCGGTTCGGGATCGGTGACGTGGAATGCGGAGTGATAGTCCGTCAGCGGGTTCTCCCGATCCGACAGCCTCTCCGCGTCATGGAACGCAGAGACGTGCGGGCGTCGGGCCTGATGCACCGAACACAACAGACCCTGCCCGCGTTCCTCAGCGATGCAGGTGATGCGCACCGCGTGGGTCACCACGCCCCACGGGTCGTTCGCGTTACGCGCGGCCTTGGTGCGCATCACATCAAATGCGGCTGATGCCGCCTCCCAGGGGTCGAGGCCGTGCTTGCGCGCCAGCGCCCCGTACTTGTCGGCGGCGTAGACCATCAGGTCAGCGGCGACCGGATCGGATTGCCACGCGCCAGGGCCGCTCTCGTGCAGCCGATTCAGCAGGGCACGCAAGCCCTCGCTCCGAGTGAAATCTTCCGGTTCACGGAAGGTCGTGCGGATTGTCATGATGGCACCTCCTGGCGGCAAGGTGCACGCAGCGGGCCATCAGGTCGGGGGTGGTCGGGCGTTCGTCGTCGAGTCATCGCTGATCACCGCTTCACGACTTCCCGACCGCAGTCCTCGTCGGAGCATGGTGCCGGGCACCGTGCCCGAACGCCGACAGCGGCGACAGCTGCCTGGCCCGGTCGCCGAGGTTCCGCAGCCCGGCCACGAGTGGTTCTCGGGCCTTGCGCGACATCTCGACTTCCAGGTCGATGCCCCGCCCGGCCAGTGAGGCCGTGTTGCGGGCGATCAGATCGGTGGGCCGCACCCACTCGATGCCGCGCGCCCGGTGTTCCTCGAGCTTCTGCTCGACCTCCGCCGCGTCAGCTGCATCGGTGATCTCGTCAGCTCCGGTGGTCTCGACCGTGGCGTCCTTGCGCTTGGTCACGTCAGCCGAGGCGACCGCCTCGGGTACCTGCCGAACCTCGCTGCGGTCTTCCGGCATCTCCGGTTCGGGCACATCTTCGACGCGCGCGTCCTCGTACGCTCGCGCCTGCTCTTGCGGGTCGATGTTCATGATGTTGTCTCCATTCCTGTTGTGGTCTCCGGTTCCTCGACCGGCGGGGTGAACCAACGGCCCACGGTCGAGGGATGCACTTGCAACTCATCGGCGATCGCCTTGTTCGACCAGCCGGCCTCCCGAAGCCGCGCGGCACGCTCACGCCGCCCAAGCACCGACTCGGCCTCTGGCTCGGCGTCCGGTTCGACTTCGGACTCGGGTGCTGGTGCTGGGTCTGCCTCGGCTACGGCTGGTAGCTCGCGCGGTGCCTGAGCGGGACAATCCGGCGGCTTAGTGGTCGAGCGTGTGAGGACGACGGTGAGGTGCGTGCTGGCCAGTAGCACCAGTGGCGGCACTGCCGCGACCGTCGCGGCGAGCATCGCGGGCACGCTGGCGTCGGCAGCAACGACCGCGTGCAGCGCGTTCGCGGCCACAGACACGAGCGCCCCGCAGATCAGCAGCGCCCACGGATACCAGGAACCTCGGCGACCATCGAGCGCGACGACCGCGATCGTCGAGACCACGATCAGCCCGTCGACCAGCAGCGGCCAGATCCACGCCTGCCCTGAAGCGATACCCGACCGGGCCGCGAGGTCGGCCAGCGCCATGAACGAGAGCCAGAACGCACCGATGCCGATCAAGACCGTGCCGGTCGCGGCGGTCACCACCGCCCAACCCCATCCAGGTCGTCGCGCGCTCATCACAGCCCCCGACCACTCGCCGAGGCCGCCACCGTCTCGCTGCGGGTAAGTGGCGCATCCATCTGGCGTGCGGGGGCGCGATGACGCGGCCCGTAAGTGCTGACGTGGCGATATGCCGAGCCGACCGTTCGGGTGATCTCGCGCTCGCCCAGACCGGACTGGCTCGCGGCCTTGCCGAGCGCGTCGAGTGCTTCGCGGGGCGAGTGGCCGTGCTCGGCCATGCGGCACGCGGCTTTGAACAGCCCGAGGTTGCGTTCGCCCTCGGGTCTGTTCGCCACCTGCGAGGCAAGCCGGGCAACATCCAGCGGCCAGCCACCCGGCGGCGCGGGCGCAGTGGTGTACTTCGGGTGCGGATCGAGGAAGTCGCGCAGCCGCTGCGCGTCCAGCCGCGCGACTGGGCGCGCGGTCACACTCTCGACCCGATACTGCATCCGGCGACCGTCGATCATGCGCTGCGAGGGCGGCACGATGATGTAGCCGCCGTCGCCCCGAAAGTCGATACCCGCCCGGCCCACCTGCCACGACCGCTGCTCATGCTCCGCATCTGCGGGAAAGTACAGGTGCCTACCGCCGGTCGGCGTCGTCACCACCGCCAACGGCTCGCACAGCAGCCCCGAGCGGGCCGCACGTCCGAACGCGGCATATCCGTCGACCTTGTGCACGTCGACGTCGACAACGACCACTCCCGAGGCCGCGCCGGTCGGGATGGCAAGGTTCGCGCCTGGCCGTCGTCGCCACCACGCCTCCACCCGTCCGGCATCAGTGGTCGCGTCGTGAAAACCACTCTCGGGAATCGGACGCTTCCCGCCCGGCGCACACGGGAACACCGGCACCCCGAGCCGGGCGAGCTCACGTGCGGCGCGCGGGAGCGGGATGCCTGCGTCGAGCCGGGAGAAGATCACAGCGACCGCCGAGGCCCGGCGCGCGATCACGTCCTGCGCCGTGCGAGCGTCGCGTACCTCAGCCATCGTCTGACCTCCTTCCGCCCGAGGCCACTCATCAACGAGTAGCCGTACGACCGTGAGGTACGTCGGGAGGGTCAGGAAGAGGAGACGGACAAGGAGACGAGACAGTGACCATCAAGCTTCTCGAAGAACCCGACGAGTCCTTACCGGCCTACCAGCCCGATTCATGCCTGAGACGGTTGGAGGCAGATGATCTGAAAGAAGCGGCGCAGAATTGGCAGATCCGGCACAGTCCTCAGACGGTCTGCGCACCCATCGTGCGGTAGTGGCCAGGGGTGACACCGACGTACTTGCGGAACAGCCGCGTGCCGTGCGAGCGGGAGCGCCAGCCGACTCTCTGCATCGCGGCGGTGACCGTCAAATCAGTCTCCCGCAAGAGCTTGGCGAGGTAATCAGCGCGGATCATCGTCAGGAACGCGAGCGGGCTCTTGCCGTACGCCTCCACGAACACGCTAGACAGCCGGGATGGTGACAAGTGAACCTCGGCGGCAAGGTCTTCCAGCGTCCACCGCTGCGCGGGGTACTCCCGCAGTAGGGCAGCGGCCCTCCGAACTTCAACACGCAATGGTGCAAAGCGACGGTCCCTCGGGAGCGTGGGCCGGATGTGCGCACGCTGGGAAGATGAAACGCGCACCGGAGACACCCTCACGAACGGGGCGATCACGTACATGATCTGAAACCACAGAGCTTGCATCCGGTAGTAGTGGCGCACGAAGTCACCCTCGACGCTCAACGCGACGAGCTCGTCGAGCCAGGGCATGAGCATCCCGGCACGAGCCTCACCCAGCCGGAGGATCTGCGCAGGCTCGGTGTAGATCGTCTCCGCGAACTCCTGTGCGTCAAGCCGGTCGTCGAGGAACCCAGCGTACTGCCAGCGCACTTGATCGAGCACATAGTCGGTGTCGAGGTAGATCGTGGTAACGGTGATGTGCCCTTCTGGCTCCGACCCTGCTAGAACGTTTGCACCGAGTATGATCACATCACCGGTCTTGACAGGGAGTCGCCCAAATTCGCTAAACAGGAACGCGCTGCCATCGCGGACGACGACCACTTTTACGCAGTCATAGGCCACTGGCCCCACCGCACGATGCACAGTCTGTGCTCGAGCCAGTAGGGGTGCGTATGTCCCGAGTTCATGGTCAATCTGTCGAACCTCGGGGTGGGAGATGCTGGCCGTGTGCCACGACGAAGGTCACTGGGATGGATGTGCCGTTCTGGATCAGTGGCTGGAGACCTTCGAAGTGCCGTCGGAAGCGATCCGTCTGCGCCCAAACCTCCTTGGCCTCCGCGGATCGGAAACGAGTGAGGACGATCAGGCTGGTGTCGTCATCTGAGCGGTAGACCTCGTTGCCCAACCAGCCGTGTTCCGTGGCCTCTGCGCTCATGTCCTGCATTTCGGCGATTTGGAATGCAATTAGCGCATCGATACCGCCTTCAACAGCGGTGAACGTATTGATCGAGATGGATGGACTCTGGTGCTGCTGCTCGGTCATGGGGAAACTCCTCTGTGAATGCTCGGATCGCGGTCAAAGTGCCGTAGTCAACCGGGGAACGGGCGGTGGACGCGGGCGTCAGTGAGCACGTCGGCCCACCAAGCCAGTTCCGCCATCGCACCTTTCAGCGTCGTAGACACGGCTTCACCCGGCGCAAAGCGCTCGGCATCGTCTACGGCCTCCCACGGCGCCGGCAGTCCGAGGCACCGACGGGTGGTGACCATGTTCAGTTCGGCCAGCACTCCGCGTAGATGCTCAATCGCCGAGTACCCTCCGTGAACGCCGTAGGCGACGATGGCGGCGGGTTTCAACTTCCACTGGGCGTAGTGCCAGTCGATGAGCCGCTTCAGCGACGCCGGGTAGGAGTGGTTGTACTCCGGGGTGACGAACACGAAAGCACCAGCCGCATCGATCCGCTCGCCCACCTCCGTCGCTGGCCCGCCGCCTGGGGAGAGCAGGTTGTCATCGGGCAGCGCGATCTGAGCCAGGTCGATCAGGTCGACTTCGATGCCGTCGCGCTCCGTCAGCGCGGTCAGCACCCAGTCGGCGATGCTCGGACTCAT
>NZ_CAJQNT010000017.1 GCF_905479755.1 uncultured Schumannella sp.
GGTGTTCTCCTCGAACCTTGAGCGTCAGCAAGCACTTGCGCCATGGCTGAACTACTACAACACTCAACGACGCCACTCAGCCCTCGATGGGCTCCCGCCGATCAGCCGAGTGTCACCAACGTCCTAGCCGGATACATCTAGAAGTCGAACCCGCCGAAGTCGCCGAAGTCGGTGCCGGTGTCGGTGTCGGTGTCGGTCTCGGCGGCGTCGAGACCGGAGCTCGCCTCGGAGTCGTAGGCGGCGTCCCACGGGAGAAACGCACTCACCAGAGCCGAGCCGATCACGTAGCCGGCCACGGTGCCGAGCAGCGCGCTCGTCACATTGGCGGCGAAGCTCGACCCAGAACGCGGGGCGGTCAGCGTGCGCTCCAGGGAACCGGGGGAACGCATCTCGGCGCGCGTCGCCGCGCGGGCGAGCGTCGCGGGCTCGCTGGAGAGGGGTCGTTCGCCCGTTCCCGCACCCCGGCTGAGCTCTTCGTAGATGACGGCACGCTGCTCATCGGTGAGCTTGCCGAAGGCCTCGACATGCACCTGTTCGATGGTCTCCGGCGGCGCCGTGCGAACCAGGTAGCGGTAGCGCTCGATGGCGCGCTCGTCGGCGCTGGGCGTCGATCGACGCGAGGAGATCCCGGATCCCGCCGACTGCTCATCGCTGCCGAACAGCCGTTCGAAGAGTCCCATGTCCGTCCTTTCGGGGACAAGGCTACGAATCGCGTCTGGGTGCGCGCTGTAATCGGGCTGAGTGCGGGATAACGGTGTGGTCACGAGATGTCGGATGCGGGAATCCGTAGCAGACCTCCGAGGATCAGCTCCCGCACTTCCGGGAGTATCTCGGCCCGCAGCGCCTGTTCGTCGACCTCAAGCAGCGCGGCAACCGCCACCAGGATGCTGCCGAGCGACAACTCCCCGTCGCAGGCGCCGACGACGGCGGCGAGCGCGGTGCCGACACGGAATTCGCGCCGGAATCCGCCGCCCTGACGCAGGGTCATCACCGTCGGATGCTCGTCTCCCGGCCAGTAGTGCCGTTCTTCCGTGACGTCGGGCGCGACCGCGAGGTGCCGTTGCGCGAGCGCGTCGTCGTCGAGTGTCGCCAGGGTGTCGTGCGCGGCGAGGGCCTCGGCGAGGTGCCCGCCGAGGCTGGCCGCGGCGTCACCGAGCGTCGCGTCGAGGCGCTCGGTGCGGGCCATCGGCCGGGCGTCCCCGTCCGTGCCGCCCCGCGCGCGCGGAGCCCGCAGCAGGAGGTAGCCGAACCCGATCGCCGTGACGCCGCGCGCGTCGAAGTCATCGAGCCACGCCCCCACCAAATGCTCGTAGTCGGGATGACCGGGGCGGGTGCCGCCGTCACGGATCCAGGTCTCGGCGTAGGCTGCGGGATCCTGGGTCTCGCGTTCAATGAGCCAGTATTCGAGCCCCGCATCCTCGGCCCACTCCGCGGCGCGTTCGAGCCCGTCGCGCGTGCCGTACTCCCAGTTGCCGAGAAGTTGCGCGACGCCGCCCGGAGCGAGGTGCTCGGGCAGTCCGGCGATGACCTCGGCGAGCAGCGCGTCTCCCACGCGTCCGCCGTCGCGGTACTCGTACTCGGGAACCCCGACCCGCCGCGGCGTGATGACGAAGGGCGGGTTCGACACAATCCGGTCGAACCGCTCCCCCGCCACCGGCTCGAACAGACTGCCCAGACGCAGATCGAGCGCCACCTCGTTCAGCCCCGCGGTCATCGCGGCGAACTCGAGCGCACGCGTCGAGATGTCGGTCGCGACCACCTCCTCGGCTTCGCGCGCGAGGTGCAGCGCCTGAATCCCACTGCCGGTCCCGAGGTCCAGCGCACGACCGACGCGCCCGGGCAGCTGAAGCCCGGCGAGGGTCGAGGAGGCCCCGCCCACGCCCAGCACGTGGTCCGGTCGCAGCGCCGCCCCGGTCGCGATCTCCCCCAGATCGCTCGCGAGCCACCACCACGCGGTGCCCCGCGCATCGATCACGTCGTAGGGGCGCAGGTCGAGCGTTGCCCGGTAGTGATCCTCGCGAGCACCGAGCAGTCCCGCGTCGAGGGCGCCGTCGAGCCCGAGCCTCGGCAGCGCGGCCGCCACCTCGTCCGCACCGGCATCGAGACCGAGCACGAACAGTCGCGCGAGCACCGCCGCCGGGTCGGAGCGCGATTCGAGCGCGCGCGCCGCCGGCACGCGGTCGCCGCGGCCGAGCGCCGCATCCGCCGCCGGCCCCCACAGCTCGCGCAAGGTATCGACACGGAACGACGCCGCCGCAAGATCGGACCGCAGGTCGGCGAGGAGGTGCGTATGCATCCCCCCATTCAACCCGAGTCGCGCGGGCTCAGTCCCCGCTCGCCGGCCCCGGGTCTCGGGAGAGCAGTTCGCTCGCCCCGAGGCCCGTCATGCCCTCGTCCTGTGCGTCGCCCGTCGCGTCGAGTGGGTTGCGACGCTCGTCGGCCGGGAGCTTCGCCAGCACGATCACGAGCACCGCGAGCACGGCCGGGACGAGGCCGGCGATCAGGAACGCGGGCCCGAAGCCGATCCACTCGCCGATCGGTCCGGCGATCGCCATCGACACCGGCATGAACAGCAACGACACGAAGAAGTCGAGGCTCGAGATCCGTCCGAGCAGCTCCGGCGGGACGCGGCGCTGCAGCAGCGTGCCCCAGATGACCTGGCCGACCGAGAACCCGGCGCCGACGATGAACACGGCGATCACCATGAGCCAGAGCTGGTCGGTGAACCCGATCACGACGAGCGGCAGACAGCTGAGACCCCACGCCAGGTTCATCACCGTCAGATAGCGCCGCGGCAGCGGCAGTGAGGCGACGACGAGCGAGGCGATCGCGCTGCCAATGCCGAAGGCGGCGAGCACGAGCGCGAAGGCGCCGGCCCCACCCCCGGTCTGATCGGTCACGGCGAAGGGCAGCAGCACCTCGATCGGCCCCATGATGACCAGCACGAGCAGCGAGGCAAAGACGAGGGTGGCCAGCAGCCACGGGGTGCGCACCATGTAACGGAAGCCCTCGGCGATGTCTCTCAGCAGGCTCCCCGCGGCGCTGCGCGCGGACGGAGGCGCGGCGGCGTCGACAGCCAGGGCCAGCTCGTCGCCGGGTTGCGGTTCGGGGCGTCGCAGCGGCGTCGGCTTCAGGCGCGTCAGCACGAGGGCTCCCGCGAACTGCGCGGCCGCGACCACGACGAAGGCGAGCGCGGGCGATGCCGCCGCGATCACGGCACCGGCCAGCGCCGGTCCCGCCGCCTGCATGATCGTGGGTCGCAGCGTGCCCTCGACGCCGTTCGCCGCGAGCAGATCATCGGCGGGAAGGATCGCGGGAAGCAGCGCCGAGTACGCCGGATAGAAAAAGCCGTCCGCGACGCCGAGCACGAATCCGACCACCGCCAGGTGCCAGATCTGCAGCGTGCCGGTCAGCGCCAGCGCCGCGATCGCGCCCGCCACGAGAGCCTTGGTGAGCTCGATCGTCAGCAGGATGCGCTGCTGCGGGATCAGGTCGGCGACCGCGCCGCCGAACAGCACGGCCAGCAGCAGGCCGATCGCGTTCGCCGTCGCCACATAGGACAGGTCGACGGGGCCGCCGCCCAGTTCGCGAATCTGGAACACCGACGCGACGAGCCACACGCCCGTGCCTGCAAGTGACAGCACCAGCGCCACGGCGAGGATGCGGTAGCGCGGCTCGAGGAACGGTCGCATCGCGCGAATCGGGGCGCGCGACGAGCGCCGCCCGCGCCGCGGGCGCTCCGTGCCCGGGCCCTCCGTCACTCGCGCTCCTCGATGATCCCGACGATGTTGCCCGCCGGGTCGGCGATCCAGGCGATCGTCGGACCGTCCTCGGGCGAGTCCGAACGAGCGACGCCGTCCTCGCCTTGACCCGGGAAGTCCGGATAGCGCAGCAGCTCGACTCCGGCGGCGGAAAGTTCGGCGACGGCCGCGTCCATGTCTACGACCACGAGGTTCAGCACCGTGAAGCCCGCGGCGGCGTGCTGCTCGCCCTTGTCGTAGATGAAGACGGATCCCCCACCGGGGAGCGTCAGTTCGAGCCCCATCGACGTTGCGACGATCGCGAGCCCGAGCCGATCGCGGTAGAACCGGAGCGCCTCATCGAGGTCGTCGACCGAGAAACTGGAGAAGGCGCCGATGGTGGTCAGCATGGGTCAGATCCTTCCGAATCGATGCGTACAGCGCTCACGTTGCCACGATCGCGCGGCGATGCATATCTTCCCCACGCCAACTGGGTGGAGGCTGACCCCGCGACACCGCGCGCACGCGCGAGGAGCCGCCTAGGGTGGAAGGCACATGAAGCCGCTGACCGCATCCGAGATCCGCGCCTCGTTCGTCAATGCCACGCGAGGCGAGATCGAGCGAGTCCCGATGCCGGGCCTGCACGAAGTGGTGTGGGGCGAGCGCGAATACCTCGGCTGGCGCGACCACAACGCCCCGCAGCGCGGGTACCTGGTCGTCTGGCGCGACGACAGGCCGATCGGTCTGGTCCTCCGCGCGGCCGAGAACCGCGGACGCGTGGGATCGGCGATGTGTTCGCTGTGCACCACGGCACAGCCCTCCGGGCAGGTCGCCATGTTCTCGGCGGCGCGCGCGGGCGACGCCGGACGCGCGGGGAACACCATCGGAACCTACATCTGCGCCGATCTGGCGTGCTCGATCCTGATCCGGATCGCGCCGCCGCCCTACGAACTGCAGCCGGAACCCGAGGTGCTGATCGCGCGTCGCTCAGCGACGCTCACGACGCGACTGCACGCCTTCACGACGCGCGTCCTCGACGCGGCCGCCTGACCGCGTCCAGCGACTCAGCTCAGTCGAACTTCTCGAGCAGATGGAACGGGATCGCGAACGCGATCGACGAGACGATCACGCCGAGGATGAAGAGCGAGGCCTCGAACGGGAAGCCGGGCATCCCGAGCGACGCGAAGAGCTCCTGACCGAGGAATGCGTAGCCGAAGAGGGCGAACGAGCCGAGAAACAGCGCAAAAGACACCACGAACCAGAAGACCTTCATAGCCACAGCCTAGCGAATTCGCGCACGCTGCTAGCCTCCCGACGCGGCCGTCTGCGGCGCCGTCGGCGTCGGGGCGACACGACGACGGAACCAGCCCGCATCCGGCACGCGCGCCAGCAGCGGACCCGCGATCACGGTGATCAGCACGTAGGCGGCAACCAACGGTGCGAGCCGCGGCTCGACCCCCGCGCTCACGGCAAGACTGGCGATCACGATCGAGAACTCGCCGCGCGGCACGAGCGCGAACCCGGTGCGCCAGCGCCCCAGCGTGCCAATTCCCGCCATCGCCGCACCACGGTAACCGCTGAAGACCTTGGTGGCCATCGTCACGACGGCGAGCAGCGCCGCGATCGGCAGCAAAGGAAGAATTTCGGCGGGGTCGGTCGACAGCCCGAAGAAGACGAAGAAGATCGCGGCGAACAGGTCGCGCAGGGGCGAGAGCACCTCTTCGGCTCGCTCGGCCACCTGTCCGGAGATCGCGATGCCGACCAGGAAGGCGCCGACCGCGGCCGAGACATTCACCTGCTGCGCGAGGCCCGCCACGAGCATCGTGAGGCCGAGAACCCCGAGCAGCAGCGACTCGGAGTGCGTGGACGAGAACGCCGAGGAGATCTTGCGCCCGTGACGCAGCGCGGCGAACAGGATCACGATCACGACCACGACCGCGATGACGAGCGCCGTCGCGCCCGCGACCACCCCGGCACCGATCACGAGCGCCGACAGCACGGGCAGGTAGAACGCCATCGCGAGGTCTTCGATGACGAGCACCGACAGGATCACCGGCGTCTCGCGGTTGCTCAGTCGTCGAAGGTCGCGCAACACCTTGGCGATGACCCCTGAGGAGGAGATCCAGGTCGCCCCCGCCAGCGCGAGCGCCGCGAGCGGACCCCAGCCGAGAAGGAACGCCAGGATCGCACCCGGCGCGGCATTCATCACAAGATCCAGAAGCCCGGCGGTGCGCGCCTGCTTGAGGCTCGCGACGAGCTCGGGCGCGGTGTACTCCAGCCCCAGCATCAGCAGCAGCAAGATGACGCCGAGTTCGCTGCCGATCTCGAGGAAGTCCTCCCCCGCATGAATCGGCAGCAGTCCGCCGTCACCGAGCGCGAGCCCGACGAGCAGATACAACGGGATCGCCGAGAACCCGAAGCGGTTGGCGACGCGCCCCAGCACGCTGAGTCCGAGCAGGAGCGCCCCGATTTCGATCAAGAGCAGGGTCGACTCGTGCACTTCGGAGCCTTACTCTGCGCCGCGGTCGAGCAATCGTGCGAGTTCTTCCAACCCTGCGCGGGTTCCCACCGCGATGATGGTGTCCCCGCCCTTGAGCGCGGTGTCGGGCGTCGGCGACGGGATGATGTCGGAGCCGCGAATGATCGCCACGATCGAGGTCTTGGTGCGCGTGCGCGCCTGAGTGTCCCCGAGGACGCCGCCCGCGAAGGGCGAGGTCATCGGCAGCGGCAGCTGTTCGGTGAACAGGCCCGCCACCTGGGTCGAGATCGCGGCCAGCTGGCCGAGCATCACGGAGGCGCCGAGGATGTCGGCGAGGCCAACCGCCTCCGCCTCGGTGAGGTCCACGGTGCCGAGCGCCGCATCCGGATCGGTGCCGTCGAAGATCGCGAGCTGGCGCTCTCCCGAGCGCTGGGAGACGACCCCGATGCGGCTTCCCGACTCCGTCACGAGGTCGTGTCGGGTGCCGATCCCGGGGAGATCGATCTTCTCGATGCGTGCGGCCATGCCGACAGCCTAGGGCGCTCGGCAGGAGTTCCTGGAATCAGCCGCCGAGCACCTCCGGCTCGACGAAGATCGTGTCCTCCGCGACGACGACCGAAATCGCCAGTTGCGTTCCCGAGAGCTGGAGGAAGACACTGCCGGTCGCGTCATCGAACAAGACGGTGACGGTGTACTCGTCGGAACTCCACGCGGTTCCGCCACCGGCCGCCGCGTCGAGCGCGTCGTCGGCGTTCATCATCGCGAGCAGGTGCGAGTACGCGTCGTCGCTCAGCACCGCCCGGAACAGGGTCAGGATCTGGATGCGTTGACCCGCGCTGAGATCGCCCAGGCGAATCCCCGTCGCGGCGTCGGTGAGCACCGCGAGCTGCGCGGCATCGAGATCCGCGAGCACGGCTTCGAGGGTGCTCGTGAGCTCCGCGTCGACGACATCCCGCTCTTGCACCGTGCTGGATGTCGTCGACGCGGATGCGGCGGCCGCGACCCCGCCGGCGGAGAGCCCGCCAATCAGAGCCAAGGTCGCGATCGCGCCGATGAGCTGTCGGAGGACGCCGCGATGGAACCGAAGATCCGCGGGGCTCGGCCCGCCGAGCCGGGAGGCGTCGGGTCGGTCGGGTCGGGTGTCATCGTTCGTGCTCATAAACACAGTCAGCCGCGTGCCGCTATGCGAGGTGCGTGGACGGTCTGTGTGCACGCTGAGAAACGGTGCCCCCCGAACGCGCGGATTGCGGGGGTAGACAGGTCGCGCCATGCTGGGGTGCACGGATGCAAGCCGGGGGGCTCCCGCATCCGGACACAAGGGGGAACACCGTGGCAGCGGGGAATCAATCTGCCGTCGATACGGCGCGCAACACGCTCAGCCTCGACGAACGCGCGCGTTTCGCGGGCGTCGCGGCGCAGATCTCACGCGCCTTCGGCAGCGCGACGTCGCCGGCAACGCGCCTCACCGACGCGCTGCTCGAGTTCGAGCCGCTCGGCTGGACGCTTCTCACCCACCGCCGCTGGCCGGCGCGAACCGTCGCGAATGTGGATGCCATTCTGGTTGGCCCCGGCGGGATCGTCGTCATCGATCTCGAGCCGTGGCGTTCCACGACAGTCAGCGCCGAGGCTGTGTGGCACGACGACGAGGAGGTGACGGAGCACGTCGCGACAACGGGCGACCTGCTCTACGTCCTCCAGGAGCAGTTCGCCGAGTTCGGCGTGCCGGCGACATCGGTGCGCGCCCTCCTCGTCTGTTCCGACGGTCCCGACCTGGACGAGTCGCTGTTCGGAGTGCGGATCCTGGGCAACGAAGCGCTGGCGCTGCGCACGATCGCGCGCCTGCCCCATCGCCTCGACGCCGCCGACGTCGCCCGCGTGCGGACCGAACTCGAAGCGCTCTTCCCTTCCCTGACGACCGGGCCCATCCCCGTCGTCCGGGCTCAGACCGACACGCGCGGCGTGTCGTCGTCGGTTCCTGGAGCCGATTCCCCCAGCGGCCCCGGCCAGCAGCTCGAGCAGCGCCTGCCCCCCAACCAGGTGCTCGAGGATCTGCTGGCCGGGGTTCACCTGCGTCCGGCGGTGCCGCAGGTGGGATTGCTGGATCCGGTGCAGGCCCGCGCCATTCGCCGGAGCTTCTCGGGCCCGAGCCGCATTCGGGGAGCGACCGGCACGGGCAAGACGCTTGTCGCCCTGCATCGCGCGGCGTACCTGGCGCGGACAACCGGTGAGCGCGTGCTGGTCACCAGCTACGTCACAACGCTCCCCCACGTGCTCGCCGCGCAATTCCGAGAGCTGGCGCCCGATGTCGCCGACCGCGTCGAGTTCTCGAGCGTTCACTCGTTCGCGTATCGGTTGCTCGTCGCACGCGGCCAGCGGCCCCGACTCGACGGGAAGCTCGCACGGCAGGCGTTCCACGAAGCGTGGGCCGAGGTCGGCGCCACGGGGGCGCTCGCGCGCGCCGATGCCGATCCCGCCTATTGGCGTGACGAGCTCGTCTACGTGATCAAGGGGCGCGGACTGCGCGTCTGGGAGGAGTACGCGGCGCTGGCGCGCGCCGGCCGTCGGCGGGCGCTGGGGCCGGAACTGCGCCGCGAGGTGTGGGAGCTGGCCCTCGCCTACGAGGCCGCGCTCCACCGCCACGGCATTGTCGACTTCGAAGACCTCGTATTGAACGCCGAGCAATCGTTGCGCGAGACGCCGAACACCGACTTCGGCGCCGTCATCGTCGATGAGGCGCAAGACCTCTCGTGCGCCATGATCCGCATGCTGCACACACTCGTCGGCGACCGCCCGGACGGGCTGCACCTCGTCGGCGACGGTCAGCAGACGCTCTACCCGGGCGGGTACACGCTCGCGGAGGCCGGTGTCGCCATCGCCGGCCGCGGCGTCGTGCTGGCGACCAACTACCGCAACTCCTCCGAGGTCCTCTCGGCGGCGCACGAGTTGATCGAAGGCGACGAGTATCTCGACATCGAGGGCGCTCTCACCACGGGGCCCCTCGAGCTTCCCGCGCTCGCGAAACGCGGACCGGCGCCCGTGCTCCGGGTGTTTCCCTCGCGCGCCGAGCACGACGCCTCCTTCATCAGCCACATCCGCGACCTGCTGGCCTCCGACGATCACCTGCGTCCGAGCGACATCGCGGTGCTCGCCCTCACACGGTGGAACAGCCGCGCGGCGGTCATGGTGCTCGAGTCGGCCGGCATCCGCACGCAAGACCTGCAGGAGCTGGATGCGCATCCCGACGCCGTCCATGTCGGCACGATCAAGAGGGCCAAGGGTCTCGAGTTCACCGAGGTCATCGTCGTGCAGGCGCCTGGGGAGCTGCTGGATCACCCCTCGGACTCCGACGGAGACGATGGCAGCGCCGAAACGCGCGAGTTCCAGCGCCGTGAACTGTACGTCGCCATGACGCGCGCGCGACACGGTCTGTGGGTCGGGGTCGCATAGCGACCCGGAAGCGGCGAGACTGGGGCCATGGCTTCCCCCACTGATCCGCGCGTCGCGGTCTACATCGACTTCGACAACATCGTCATCTCGCGATTCGACCAGCTCCACGGCAAGGGGGCGTGGCGCAACGAGAACGCCCGCGATGCGCGGCCCGGCGAGAAGGGCGAGCTGAGCGGCAAACTCGCCTCCGCCACCGTCGACGTCGGCGCCATCCTCGACTACGCCTCGAGCTTCGGCACCGTCGCGCTGAGCCGCGCCTACGCCGATTGGTCGGTTCCCGCCAACGCGAGCTATCGGAGCCAGCTCGTTGACCGCGCCGTCGACCTGACCCAGATGTTTCAGACCACGAAGGCCGGCAAGAACGGCGGAGACATCCGACTCTCGGTCGATGTGCTGGAGGATCTGTTCCGACTTCCCGACCTGACGCACGTGGTGATCGTCGCGGGCGACTCGGACTACATCGCTCTCGCGCAGCGCTGCAAGCGGCTCGGCCGGTTCGTCATCGGCATCGGTGTCACCGGCGGCACGAGTCCGGCGCTCATCGCCGCGTGCGACGAGTACGAGATGTACGACGCGATTCCGGGGATCGAAAAGGCCCCGGCCGCGCCCGCGGCGCCCGCTCGTCGTCGCGGCGGGAAGTCGGCGAACAAGTCAGAGCCGGCCGCCGATGCCGACAGCCCTGAGGCGAAGGCCGCGGAGCCCGAGACCGAGAAGCCGACGAGTGAGACCGACGGAGAGAGCGAATCTCGCGAGCTGAGCGCCGCCGCCGCCGCCCGCCTGCTCGACCGGGCGCTCGAACTCGGCCACGCCAAGGACGTCGAATGGCTGAACCCCTCGGCCGTCAAGTCGCAGATCAAGCGAATGAACCCGTCGTTCAATGAGAAGCTGCTCGGGTTCAAGACCTTCACCGACTTCGTGCTCGCGCACGACGAGATCGCCGAGGTGAAGGTCGAGGGTAGCCAGCGCAGCGTGCGCAAGCGCGAGGCGCCCGCGGCCGAACCTGAGCCGCCGGCGAAGGCCGCGCCGCGCTCGCGCCGCGCTCGCAAGCCCGCGGCCTCGCCCGACACCGACTAGCGGGACGCGAGCGGCAGCTCGACGACGAATTCGGTGCTGCCCGGCGAACTGGTCACCGTCACACTGCCGCCGTGGCTTTCGGTGATCGCGCGCACGATGGCGAGCCCGAGGCCCGTGCTGCCGCCCGGGGCGGTCGACATCCGCGCGCGCGCCCGGGAGTCGTCTCCGCGCACGAAACGCTCGAACAGGGTCGGCAGAATCGCCTCCGGAATTCCGGGGCCGTCATCGGCGATGCGCACGCGCGCGAACTCGTCATCCGCCTCGACCGAGGTTCGAACGTGCGTGCCCTCCGGAGTGTGGATGCGCGCGTTGGCCAGGAGGTTGGCGACCACCTGGTGCAGTCGTCCCGCGTCACCCGGCACGGTCACCGGCTCCTCGGGAAGCACAAGCTCCCACTGGTGGCCCGATCCGGCGGCGTGCGCATCACTCACCGCATCGACCAGCAGCCGTGACAGGTCGACGGGATCGCTGTGCAGTGCGGGCCCCGAGTCGAGTCGAGCCAGCAGAAGCATGTCTTCGACGAGCGAGGTCATGCGCTGCGACTCGGAGTCGATGCGCTCGAGCGAGCGGGCGAAGTCGGGATCCAGATCCGGTGCCTTGGTGCGCACGAACTCGGAGTAGCCGCGGATCGAGGCCAGGGGTGTGCGCAGTTCGTGGGAGGCATCCGCGACGAAGCGGCGCAACTTGTCTTCGCTGGCCTGACGCGCCGTCAGCGCGGTCTCGACGCGGCCGAGCAGCCGGTTGAGCGCGGCCCCGACGCGGCCCACCTCGGTTCCCGGCGCGGTCGCGGATTCGGGCACGCGTTCGGCGAGCTGAACCTCGCCCTCGTCGAGCGGGAGTTCGGAGACGCGCGTCGCCGTGACGACGACTCGGTCGAGGGGTCGCAGGGCGATCCGCACGACCACGGTGCCCAGGGCCGCGGCCGCCCCGAGCGCCAGCGCGGTGACGAAGGCGATGGTGATGGCGAGCTGGGTGACCGTCTCGTCGATGTCGTCGAGCGAGAGCGCCACGATCACCGAGGAGGTCGAGTTCAGCGGTTGGGCGATGACGCGGTACCGGCCGAGCCCGTCGCCGAGGTCGACGGTGGTGGGCTCACCGTCGACGGGGACGGAGACGAGCGCGAGTCGCTGGGCGCTCGTGAGCGACTGCTCTTCGCCCGTCTCGGTGAGGTAGCCGGCCTGCACGAACACGCCATCGACGACGAGCGCACCGATCGCCCCCGCCGCTTCGCCGAGCACGAATCCGCCCACGGGTGGCGCGTCGTCGCGATCGCCGAGACCGCCGGGCCGCACCAGGACGGCACCCGATCGCCCGACCGACGCGTCGAGCTGACGGTCGAGACGGTCGAGGAGACTGTTCTGCAGCACCGCGGTGCTGACGGCACCGATCGCGACGCCGAGCGTGACGATCAACGCCAGGATGCCGGCGACGAGCCGACGCCGCAACGACCAGGGGCGACGCGTCGTCACGAGGTCGGCTTCAAGACGTAGCCGACCGAGCGGACGGTGTGGATCATGGGCTCGCCCAGTACGTCGATCTTCTTGCGGAGGTAGGAGATGTAGAGCTCGACGACGCTCGACTTGCCGCCGAAGTCATAGCTCCAGACCCGGTCGAGGATCTGTTCGCGGCTGAGCACGCGGCGCGGATTGCGCATCAGGAAGCGCAGCAACTCGAACTCGGTGGCGGTCAGGTCGACCGACACGTCGCCGCGTCGCACCTCGTAGCTCTCTTCGTTGAGCACGAGGTCGCCGACGCGGATCTCGGGGCCGCTGTCGACCGTCGCGCCCAGCATGGTGCGGCGCACGAGACCACGGAGGCGGGCGACGACCTCTTCGAGGCTGAAGGGCTTCGTCACGTAGTCGTCGCCGCCCGCGGTGAGTCCCGCGATCCGGTCGTCGACGCCGTCCTTCGCCGTGAGAAACAGCACGGGCGCGTCGTTTCCTGCCGCACGGAGCCGCTGCAGCACCTGGAGTCCGTCGATGCCCGGCATCATCACGTCAAGGACGATCACGTCGGGGTTGAATTCGCGAGCGATGCGCAACGCCGCGTGTCCGTCTTCGACGGCCCGCGCCTCCCACCCTTCGGCGCGCAGTGCCATGCGCATGAGATCGCCCAGGCTCGCCTCGTCGTCGACGACGAGGGCGCGAACGGGTGAGCCGTCGGGGTGTCGCAAGGCCGGGGCAACGGATGTCATGCGGCAACCCAACCGCAGTTTTCTATGAATCGACTGTGGTTTCCCGCCCCGGGGTCGATTCGTGCGGGACCGCCCCGCATAATTATTCAATCGAATGTGCGAATGACTGATGAATGGTCAAGAATCTGCGATCCTTGTCACAGAATTTTCTTCAGGGCTGTCAGATTCGAGACGCGAGCGACAGTACTTAGGTGGAGGTGAAGACGTGGACCCCGACGTCGACCTGATCAACCGTGCGCTCGCGCGCGATGATCGGGCGTTCGGCGATCTCTTCGACCGGCATTCCATCGCTGTGTACCGTTTCGCCTACGCACAGACCCACGACGTGGTGAGCGCTCAAGAACTCGTTCAAGAGACGTTCGTGACGGCGTGGAAGAAACTGTCCGACATCCGACTGGTCGACGCGTCGATGCTGCCCTGGCTCATCGTCACGTGTCGCTACCACGCCCAGAACCTTCGCCGCGTCATGGCCAAACACGACTCGCTCCCGCTCGATGAGCACATCGCCAACCGCGGCGCCGAGTCGATCCACCGTGAACACCTCGCCAGCATCGAAGAACTCGAGTGGGTCTTCGAGGCGATCAATGGACTCAGCGCGACCGACCGGCGCGTCGTCGAGCTGTGCCTGTACGAGGGCCGCACCTACCGCGAGGCGGCCGCAGAACTCGGCATCACCGTGAGCAACGTCACCAAACGCGTTCAGCGCAGCCGCGAACGCCTGCGGCGCCAGCGCACCGCGCTGGAAGCGGAGAGCGCATCATGACCCCCCTGCCGAACGACGACGAGATCCGCAGCCAGTTGGCCCCGGTGCGAGCTCGCGTGCTCGCGGCCGGGCGCACCGAGAGCACCCTCCTCGGCCTCCCGCTTCCCGGCCGCCGACGCCGGCTCCTCGCGCTCGCCGTCGCCGCCGTTGCGGCGGC
Organism: uncultured Schumannella sp.; assembly: GCF_905479755.1. GTDB lineage: Bacteria > Actinomycetota > Actinomycetes > Actinomycetales > Microbacteriaceae > DCRR01. The sequence continues at coordinate 13,855 of NZ_CAJQNT010000017.1, forward strand.
AGGCCTCACCGTGGGCGCCGTCGGAGTCGCGCAGGTGTACTACGACACTGCCACCACGGCATGGTGCTACGAGGCCCCCGACCTGTCGTCCCGATCAGTGCAGGTCATCGACGCCCGCGGCGCGGGTCAGTCCCTCTTGGTCGCCGACCGTTACTTCGCGACCTCACCGACCGAAATGTGCGCGGTGTACTGGGAGTCGGGTGAATTCACGGCGACCGTCGCCGAGAGCACGGCGCGCGACATGCCGCGCCTGATCGCCTGCGCGCAATCGACACGACTTGCGTTGGTCTTTCCTGCTCGGAAAGGTCTGACGCCCGAAGAACTCTGCGGGACCCTGGGTCTCGCGGCATGGGATTCCGACTCAGGGGTGTGAGGAATCTAGCCGGGAATCGAGCCCAGTTCTCGGTCCCGCAGAGCAAAGGCGGTGCCCGCCCCGTGGATCAGGGCCACGGCGGCGGGCACCGGCCGAATCGCCCACCGGCGACGCGAATCAGCGCGCGCAGCGGAAGCCGAGGTGCGTCGTCGACGAGTCCTCGGTCTGCGCCGAGCGCGCGGCGGGCCGGTAGCGCAGGCAGTACTCGGGGGCGCACAGGTGCGAGCCGCCCTTCGTGACGCGTCGGGAGCGCGGGTCGGGGCTGTCGCTCACCGGCTCCGCGCTCGGGCTGCAGCCACACGTCGGCGCTGGCGCCAAGTGGGTGTCCTCCCACGCATCCGCCGTCCACTCCCAGGTGTTGCCGGTCATCTCGTACAGCCCGAAGCCGTTCGGCGGGAACGACCCGACCGGCGCCGTGCCGACCCAGCCACGCGCGCCCGTGTTGAGGTACGGAAAGCGCCCCTGCCAGGTGTTCGCGAACGGCTCTTCGCGCTGGTTCGCCTCTTCGCCCCAGGCGAAGGTCGCCCCGTCGAGCCCGCCGCGCGCGGCGAACTCCCACTCCGCCTCCGTTGGGAGGCGCTTGCCCGCCCAGGCCGCGTAGCTCGCGGCGTCGGGGTAGGCCACCTGCACCACTGGGTGGTCGAGCCGCTCGTCAATCGTGCTGTCGGGCCCCTGCGGATGCCGCCACGACGCCCCGGGAACCCAGCGCCACCATTGGCGCCAGTTGCGCAGGTCGACGGGGCCGACGGTGGGCGTGAAGACGAGCGATCCGGGCTCGAGACTCGCCAGGTCGGCGCCCGGGAAGTCGGACGGGTCCAGCGGCCGCTCGGCGACCGTGACGTAGCCGGTGTCGGCGACGAACGCCGCGAACTGGCGGTTCGTCACCGCATAGCGATCGATCTCGAAGGGCTTCACCGTGGCCTCGACCACGGGACCTTCCTCCGGGTAGTGCGCCTCAGATCCCATCCGAAACGTCCCGCCCTCAAGTCGAACCATCTCGCCCTGCTCGACCGTCGCCTCGTCGCTCATAAATGCCGTATCCACCCTCGTTCTTGTTGCATCCAGACTACGGCGCGAGCGCCGCAGCCTACGCGCTCGCGGGGAGCAGCCCGAGCGCCGCGGCGCGGCGCGTGCGGCCGAGCGCGAGTGCTGCGGCGGCGACACTCAGCGCGCCGAAGGCGAGCAACGCCACCGCCATTCCGATGACCGTCGACGCCGCACCGCTCGCGATGATCTGCTGCAGTCCCGTCGTCGCCCAGGTGAGCGGCAGGTACGGGCTGACCGCCGCGAACGGCGCCGCGAGCGCCTCCGTCGGCACGACGCCGAGCGCGGCGAGCTGCACCGCGAGCACGAGGAACGAGCCGATCAGGCCGGGCCGGCCGAACGCGATCGTGAGCGCCGCGTGGAACGCGGTGAAGGCCGCGGCTGCGAGCAACGAGAACACGAGCGTCGCCGGAAGCAGCGCCCAGGAAACGCCGGCGACGAGGTGCAGCAACCCGACCAACAGCACCGCCTGCGCGCCGGTGACCGCGGCGGCGCGCACGAGCGTCGTCGCCAGCAGGCGACCGGATGCGGCGGAGGAGCCCAGCATGCCGCGCGTGAGCGGCGCCAGCGCGAGGAAGCTCACGATCGCCCCAATCCAGAGCGCGAGCGGCACGAGCGGGGTGGCGATCGCCTGCATCGCGTCGTCGACCTGATTGTCGGTGGTGAGCGCGTAGCCGACCGGGTCGGCCGCGACCGCCGCGAGCGCCTCGGTGGAGCCCTCCTCCCCCACGAACGCCTCGGCGCCCTCATCGAGTCCGGTCGCGAACTCTTCGGAACCGGTCGCGAGCTCGCCGATGCCGTCGGCGAGCTCGTCGGCCCCCGTCGCCAAGGGCGTGCCGTTGTTGGCGAGCGCCGTTGCCCCCGAGGCCAACTCCGAGATTCCACCCTGGATGCCGCTGACCGCGCTGGAGGTGCCGGCCGCGAGGTCGCTTCCGCCGTCGGCCGCCTCCTCGAGAAGCGCCGAGAGGTAGGCGAGCGTGCCGAGCAACGTCGGGTTGGTGGGGTCAGACTGCAACGCAGTCGCGGTCGCCGCGATCTGCTCCGAGAGCTGCGCGACGCCCGCGGTGTACTCGCGGGTTCCCGCCACGAGCGAATCGAGGTCGCCCGCGCCCGCATCGAGCTCGCGGGCACCGCTCGCAAGCGACGCAACACCGCCGGTGTAGGAGCCGACGCCGTCGGCGAACTCGACCGCCCCCGAGGCCGCCTCGGCGGCGCCGTCGGCCAACTGCTGCGCCGCATCCGCCGCCTCGGTCAGCGAGTTGCCGACCTCGTCGAACACGCCGACGATGAACTGTTCGGTGATCTCGCTGCCGAAGGCGCGCACCATTCCCTCGCCGAGGGCCGAGGCGACGGCCCCGGAGACGTAGGAGTGGGCGTCGTCGGTGCGGATCTCGATCGAGGCCTGCTGCGGGTCGTCGCCGCCCGTGGAGAGGATCGACTCGGAGAAGTCCGCCGGCACGGTCAGCACCGCGTAGACCTCTCCCGCGGCGAGCATCGCGGCCGCGTCGGCATCGTTCGTCAGCTGCCAGTCGAGGTCGGCGGGCGAGTCGGAGCCGGTCAGCTCGGTCACCAGCTGGCGCCCGGCGAGGATGTACTGCTCCTCCCCGTCATCCCCGGTCTGGATGATCGCTTCGTCGTCGTTCACGATCGCGACGGGCACACGCTCCAGGCCCGTCGCCGGATCGCCGATCGAGGCGAGGAAGAGTCCGGCGAAGGCGAGCGGAACCAGCACCACCGCGACGACGGCGGCGATGCGCCACGAGCGGATGCGGCGCGAGGCCGAGACGGGAACCAGGGCGCTCATCGCGCAACTCCTTCGATCGCGGCAACAGAAACGGTGGTAATCATGCGGCGCGCCGCGCTCGGGGCGACGGCGAGGCCCGGAACCCCGACGATGACCGTCGTCGTCGCGGGCGCCAGCCGGTCGAGACCGCGGATGAACACGGCCGCGTCCTCCGGATCGCCGAAGGCGCTCACCGCGTCGAGGATCACGAGCGGCGTGTCCTCCGCGAGTGCGACCGTCGCCAGGGCGAGGGCGCGGTCGAGTTGCGGTAGCTCGGCAAGCGCCGTCGAGGCGGTGAGGTCGCCACGCAGCCCGAGCTCGCGCAGCGTCGCGTTCAGCCGGGCGATGCGCGCGGCGGTGATCTGGTGGGCGCGCACGGAACGCGCGAGCGAACCGGTGACGCGAATGCGTTCGGCCAGCAGCACGCCGAGTTCGGCACCGACGCCGGCCCGGCCCGGTCCGTCGAGATCGCCCAGGGCGACGCGACGCGCGGCCCGCGACGACTCGGAGGGCAGCGGATGCCCGAGCACCTGGGCGCGACCGGCGAGCGGCGGGATGCGGCCCGCGATGGTGGCCGCGAGCAGGCGACGCTCGGCGGCATCCACACGGTCGGTGTCGAGCAGCGCGATCGCGCCAAGCGGCACGGCGAGCCGGAACGGGCCGACCGCCTCGCGCTCGGTGCCGAGGGTGAGCGCGTCGAGCGTGACGGCGTCGCCCGCGGCCAGCCGCTCGTGCGCCCACTCGCTCGCCTCGCGGTGCTGGGCGAGACCGGCGCCTTCGACATCCAGATCGGGCAGGATGCGGTCGAGCCAGCGCGGGATCTTCCACGCCCAGCGGCCAGCGAGCGCCATCACGGCGGGCACGAGCGTCATGCGAATGAGGAACGCATCCGCCGCGATGCCGACGGCAAGTCCGAGCGCGATCACCTTGATGACGTCACTGCCTTCGGGCACGAACGCGGCGAAGACGAAGAACATGATGAGCGCCGCGGCGGTGACGACGCGCGCCGCCCCCGCGAATCCGCGCACGACCGAGTCGCGCGCAATCCGGTTTTCCTCCCGCGCGCTGAGCGTCTTGCCCACGGTCTGGTGCACGTACGACTCGCGCATGCCGGAGACGAGGAACAACTCGTAGTCCATGGCGAGGCCGAACAGGATCGCCATCAGCAGCACCGGCATGAAGCTCAGGATCGGTCCCGCCTCGGCATGCAGGAGCTCGGCACCCCAGCCCCACTGGAAGACCGCGACGCTCGCACCCATTCCGGCCAGCAGCGAGAGCAGGTAGCCGAGGGCCGCCTTGATCGGCACCAGGATGGAGCGGAAGACCGCGGTGAGCAGCACGATCGACAGGCCGACGACGATGATGCCGAACGGGAGCAGCGCCGAGTCGAGCCGTTGCGAGATGTCGATCTGCACGGCCGTCGTGCCGGTGACGGAGATCTCGGTGTCGTAGCGCTCCTCGAGTTCGGGAGCGAGGGCGCGGATCTCCTGCACGAGGGCGGTCGTTTCGGCATCCGCCGGACCGGTCTCGGGAACCACCTGAATGATGCCGGTGTCGAGGGTCTCGTTCGGAACGCCGTCGCTCGCGGAGGCGACGCCGTCGAGCTCGGCGATCTCGTCGGAGATCGCCTCCAACTGCTCGAAGATCTCGGTGGTCTGGGTGATGTCGACCGTCACGATGAGCGGCCCGTTCTGGCCCTCGCCGAACTCGGCCGCGATCAGGTCGTAGGACTCGCGGGTGTCGGTGCCTTCGGCCTGCGTGGCGCCGCTCGGCAGCGCGAGCTGTAGCGAGAAGGCGGGAATCGCGAGAGTACCGAGCACCCCGACGACGGCGAGGATCGCCACGATCGGCGCCTTGACGACGAGGCCGACCCAGCGCTCCCCCAGCGTGGGCTTGTGCGCCGGCACGGCCTCCCCCGCCGACTCGGCGAGCTCCGCGCGCGCCCTCGCCGCGGCCCTGGAGCTGGCGCGGGGCGCGAGGCGGTGCTTCAGCAGGCCCATGAGCGCGGGCAGCAGGGTCAGCGCGGCGAGCATTGCCGTGACGACCGAGCCGGCCGCCGCGACACCCATGGTGCCGAGGAACGGGATGCCGACCACCAGCAGACCGGCGAGCGCGATGACGACGGTGATCGCCGCGAACACGACCGAGCCGCCCGCGGTGGCGACGGAGGTCGCGGCGGACTCTTCCGCATCCATGCCGGTGGCGAGTTGCTGTCGATGCCGGTTGAGGATGAACAGGGCGTAGTCGATGCCGACCGCGAGCCCGATCATGAGGGCGAGCATCGGGGTCGTGGTGGAGATGGTCGTGAATCCGGCGACGACGAGCACGCCGCCGAGGGAGACGCCGAGGCCGAGGAACGCCGAGAGCAGCGGGAGCCCGGCGGCGACGAAGGAGCCGAAGGTGACGATGAGCACGAGGGCGGCGAAGGCGACGCCCACCAGTTCGATGATCGTCAGCCCGAAGCTGAACGACTCGAAAACGTTGCCGCCGTAGGCCACCTGGAAGCCGTCATCCTGGAGCGCTTCGGTCGCCGCGCGCAGGTCGTCGAGGGTCGATCCGGCGATCTCTTCCATCGATCCGCTGAACTGCACCTGCACGAGCACGGTGTCGCCGTCGTCGCTGATGGCCTCGTTCGCGAACTCACTGAACGGTGAGACGGCCTGTTCGACCCCGTCGATGTCGTTGAGTTCGTCGACGAGGGTCTCGATCTGGTCGGAGACGGTCGTCTCGATGACCCCGCCGTCCGGATCGTGCACCACGATCTGAGCGCTCGCCCCCGCGGTCTGCGGGAACACGGCCGCCAGCAGGTCGATCGCCTCCTGCGACTCGGTGCCGGGGATCTCGTAGGAGTCCTGGAGGGTGCCGCCGAGTAGCAGACCGCCGCCGAGGGCCGCCGCCGTGGCGATGAGCCAGGCGGTGATCACGAGGAGGGCGCGACGGTAGGCGAAGCGGCCGAGTCGGAACAGAAGGGTAGCCAAGGGTGTGGTCTCCGGTCAGCGGGCGGGTCGGGCGATCAGTTCGCCGAGGATGCGGGTGAGAACGGGGCGGAGCTCGTCGGGATCAAGCGCGGGGCCCTGCCGGAATCGGCCGGCGGCGGCGAGCAGGTAGGCGGCACCGGCGAGCGCGATTCCGAAGCGGACCTGTTCCTCCATGGAGCCGCCTTGGCGCTCGAAGTGCCCGGCGATCCGAGCGACGAGGGCGTTGGCGCGTTCGATGATGGCGACGTCTTCGAGGGCGTCGGCCTGGTTGACGAAGATGTGCACGCCGAGTCGGTGCTCGAGGAGGAAGTCGACGAACTCGGCGAGGAAGGCGCGGCGCGCGCTCAACGAGGTGTCGAGCCCCTCGAAGGAGGCGACGATGGCTTCGAGAGCGTCAACCGTGCGGGCGAGCGCGGCGCCGAGCAGTTGCTCTTTGCTGGCGAAGTGGTAGAGCACGCTGGCTTTGGAGACCCCCGCCGCATCGGCGATGTTCTGCAGCGAGGTGGCGGCGTAGCCCGCGCTCGAGAACTGTTCGAGCGCGATGCGCGGCAGCTCGTCGGGAGTGGCCATGGTTTCGACGGTAGCTGACCGCTCGGTCAGGTCTTGACCGAGCGGTCAGATTGTCGGCGAACGCTCAGTTGCTCGACACTTTCGCGACATCTGGAATACGCGCGGCGCGCACGCGTTGACTTGCACCATGACAACTTTCGGAATCATCGGCGCAGGCAACATCGGCAGTCAGGTCGCCCGCGCGGTCATCCAGCACGGCCACCAGGTCGTCATCTCGAACTCGCGCGGTCCGGAGACGCTCGCGGAGCTGATCACCGAACTCGGGCCGAACGCACGCGCGGCCACCGCCACGGAGGCGGCTGAGGCGGCTGAGGTCGCCGTTGTGACCGTGCCACTCAAGGCACTCCCCGATGTTCCCGTCGCGCCACTCGCCGGAAAGATCGTGATCGACACGAACAACTACTACTTCGAGCGCGACGGCCACATCGAATCCCTCGACCGCGGCGAGGCCACCACATCGGGGCTGCTGCAGGCGCACCTGCCGACCTCGAAGGTCGCGAAGGGCTTCAACAACATCCGCTCCGCCGAGATCACGACCGACGGCAGCCCGGCCGGCACACCGGATCGCCGCGCGCTGGGAACGGCGAGCGATTACCCGGAGGCGAGCGCCTTCGTGGCCGCGCTCTACGACCAGTTGGGCTTCGACACCGTCGACCTCGGGCCGCTCAGCGAATCGTGGCGGCTTGAACGCGACCGCCCGGGGTACGGGACCCGGCAGACCCGCGACCAGATGCTCGCCAATACGGCCGCCGCCAACCGGGTGCCCTAGCCGCCAGCCGGGCGAAGGCTTAGCGCAGCCCGAACTGGACGAGCGCGAACACGATCCCCCACCACACGATCAGGCCACCGACCAGGCCGACGACCATCTGTCGGCGCCAGCGCCAGAGCAGCGTCGCCACGATCGCGGCCACGATCGCGGGGATCGTCTCGATGAGAGAGATCTCACCGCGCGGCGCCAACAGGCCGGGCACCGCAATCGCGCCGAGCACCGCCGGACCGACGAGCGGCAGGAAGCGCAGCGCGCGCTTCGGGGGGCGGACCTTCTTCGTCACCAGGAAGAGCACCCGAGTGACGTAGGTGGCGACTCCCGAGAGCAGGATCGCGAGGGCGTCAAGCATCCGTTGCTCCCGTCACCGGGTCGGCGTCGGCCGCGTCGACGGGCAGCACGCGGCCCGTCGACGTCGTGCGCGCGAGCACGAGCCCGCCCGCGAGCAGACCGGCGAACGCGCCGACCATGAGCCCGGCGCCGAACGGAAGCGGCTGCGCCAGCAGCGCCACCACTCCCCCGACGACCGCGGCGACAAACCCGGCGCGATCTTTGATCAACGGCAGCGCGAGCAACAAAAACGTGAGCGGGATCGCCAGCTCGAGCGGCACCCAGGCGGGCACCAGCCCACCCAGCAGCACCCCGACCGTGATGAGTGCACTCCAACCGACGAGCGCCATGAGCGCCGCCCCGAAGAAGTAGCCGAGCTGTTCCCCGCGCGCGCCCGCCCCACCGGGACGCTCGAAGCGCGAGATCGCGAGCGCGTAGACCGGGTCGGCGAGCAGGAACGCCGCACCGAGCCGCTGCGGCCGCGACCAGTCGGAAAGATGCGGCTCGAGCGAGGCGCTGTAGAGGAGGTGCCGTGCATTGACGATCAACACGGTGAACACGACGAGGGCGACCCCGGCGCCCTGGCCCAGCAACTGCACGGCGATCAGCTGCGAGGCGCCGGCGAAGATGATCGGACTCGACAGGATCGACAGCGCCGGATCGACATCCGTCTGCGCCATCGCCGCGCCGGCCGCCAGCCCGAACGGGATGTAGCCGAGCACGATGAGCGCCGCGTCGCGAATGCCGGCGAGCGTCGCGGCGCGGGAACGCTCGCGGTCGGTCAGCGGGGGCTCGGTGCTCACCGGGAGAGTCTGACAGGTGCGGACGACGGGCGCGCGGACCGCATCCGGATGGGTGGCCCGCCGCACGCGAAGGACGCACGCGGCACATCCCCCGGCAGCAGTACTCGACCCGTGCGCGAGTCCATGAAATGCTCGAATCCGCACGACGCGCTTTCGCGCATCCAAGGAGTCAGCCATGTTCTCGCGCCGCCGCCGCAAGACAGAATCCGAGTTGCCCACCCAGGTGGTGCCGAGCGTCGGCAGACTGTGGACCGACCGGCTCGGTGTCGTCAGCACACGAAGCCTCCAGGTGCTCATCACGATCGCCCTCGCCACTCTCGTCGTGTTCGCGCTCGTGCAGCTGCGGATCGCGGTCATTCCGGTGCTGTTGGCGGTGATCATCGCATCCGCGTTCAGTCCGCTCGTCACGTGGATGCGCAGCCGCGGCATGCCGGCAATGCTCGCCGCGTGGGTCGCCCTCATCGGGTCGCTGCTCGTGCTCGGCGGGGTCGTCACCGCGATCGTGTTCGCCGTGCGAAGCCAGTGGGATTCGCTGTGGGAGCAGGCGCAGTCCGGTTTCGACGAGCTGGTGGGTTGGGTTCAGGACCTGCCGCTGCCGCTCGACGAGATCGACTTCGACGGGCTCACCGCCGACGTGATCGATTTCGTGACGAGTTCGCAGTTCGGCACCGGGGCGCTCTCGGGCGCCGTCGCCGTCGGCGAGTTCTTGGCCGGCTTCGTGCTGTTCATCGTGATCCTGTTCTTCTTCCTCAAAGACGGGGATGCGATCTGGCGCTTCCTGCTGACGCCGTTCGACCGTCGCGGGCACGAGCGCGGCGAACGCATCGGCCGCACCGCCGTCACCACCCTCGGCGGATATGTGCGCGGCACGGCGATCATCGCCGCCGTCGACGCCATCGCGATCGGCATCGCGCTCGCGATCCTGCAGGTGCCGCTCGCGCTGCCGCTGGCCATGATCGTGTTCGTGGCCGCGTTCGTGCCGATCGTGGGTGCAACCGTCGCGGGCGCGCTCGCCGCGCTCGTCGCACTCGTCGCCAACGACCCGTGGGTGGCGCTCATCGTCATCATCGTCGTCATCGGCGTCAACCAGCTCGAAGGTAACCTGCTGCAGCCGGTCGTCATGGCGCAGTCCCTCAAGCTGCACCCGCTCGTGATCTTGCTCGCCCTGAGCGCCGGCACCATCCTCGGCGGCATCGTCGGCGCGGTGCTGTCGGTGCCGATCGCGGCGACGGCGTGGGCGATTGTGAAGGCGTGGGATGCGTCGGGCGGGCGCGAGACGAAACCGTCCGGCTGAGTTCCAACGTTGGCGTTGCCGGATACTCTGGCGTCTCGAAGCCGTCTGGGGCAGTAGCGCGTCGCCGTGCAGCGAATACAGCACTCACGAGGCACGAGCTGTCGCTCAGCGAGGGAGGCGCGCAGCACTGTCGCTTCGTTCCTTCGCCACGCACACGCCACATCGGGGATTAGCCAGACCGAACTCAGTCGCTGACCGAGAGCTGGCGGTGAGATGCGGCACTCACCGTGTCGGACTCTCGCGGTCTGCCGCCACATCACGCCTCTCGACGCCGATGGCGCGTTCGAGATGCGGGAATCCCCTTCCAGGTGCCGGCGCGTTCCGAGCTGCCGACCCAGCTGCCCGCGGTGCTCGAGGCGATCCATGGTGCCTACGCGATCGACTGGCTCGACCAGCGGGAGCGCTACCGCGAGTCGCTCGCCGACGAGGCCCGCTGGCTCGCCGTGCTCACCGCGACCCTGCTCGACTCGCTCGGCCGCCCCGTCGCCGAGGCGCGGGGGCTCGCCGCGCTGCCCACCCTCGCGCAGTCGCGGGCCCCCGCACGCATCGGCGACCCGTGGCCGCCCCTCGATGCGCACGACACCACGCTCTGAGACGGCGAGCTGATCGCGGAGGGCGGGTCCCCCCTTGCGTCGAGCGGCGCCACTCGGCTACCCAATCGGACGCGGCCAACTCAAGGCGGCAGTCCAAAGCGTGCACTGCGACCGCGCGCGCACCGACGACGTGGACCGCGAAATGCTCGTGAAGCTGTACCGCGGGTTGGTGGAGGTGGCGCCGACCGCGGGGGCCGGGCGGGGTTGGTGGCGGCGCTGGGCTAGCGCAACGGCCACCGAGCGTGGGGCCGCGAACCTTAGTCCTCCTGCAATAAACGCAGACCAGAACTCGCCTCGCGGTTGCGCGAGAAGAACTGCGAAGAGGCTTCGCTACCTTTCGCTCACTTACTCGCATTGCTAGATAACATCAGGCATGAACTCGCTCGCCGGGCAGCCTCGACACGGTGCCTCAAAGTGGCGACCACGGCTGCGGACGGCCGGCGCGTTTGCGCTGATCGCCGTGTTCGTCGCACTCGCGGTAGCGCCGACTATCCAAGCGCGAGTCAACATAACCGAGGTCGCAGAATCAACGCTCTACGTCGAGCCCGCTAGACCTGAACTCTACGGTGAAGCGGTCGGGTCCGGATTGGAACTTCAAATCGGGGGATCAGACGATGGTGCGTGGCGAGTTTCTGGCGTCGAGCGATACATCTACATAAGCGCCTACGCAGTTCTTTTGACGGCGGTGAGTTCGACCCTGCCCGAATGGACCCTGCATCTTCCGAGCTCGACCCTCGCGGTTCGAAGCGCGCAGCCACCGACATCCTTTGATCGCGAATCTCAACTTTGGGTGTGGGGCAACTGGGTAGAAGTCCGCCCGAGCAGCGAACCTGAGTACCACTTCGCACCCGTCGTGTTGGAGCGGCCGGACACCGATGTCGCTGCGCACGTGATCGACCTGGAGCTGAAGCTCGCGATACCGGCATATGGAAGGCCGCTGAGCGACTGGCGCTGGCTCGAGTCTGCGAGCCTGAACTGGGAGCCAAATGTCGCGGCCAACGCCGAATGGAGCGGATGGGACGGGTTGCAGTACAGCGAAGGTCGCATCATGACCGCTCAGGACGCGAGAGATATCATGCTAGCTGACGATCCTGCCGATGTGATCGCGCAGCTTCGAAGTGGAGTGACAGCGCCGGTCCTCCTCCGGATCTGTCGCGAATGCGAGCCGTTGGCAACTTATCCAGACGGTGGCTATACCCTCAACGGCCAGTCGGATTGGCACCTGGGCGAGTACAACCGGAGACTCGCGTTTGCATGGGACACGCCGTGGTACCCATGGTTCTGGCTTTGGCTTCCCGTCCTGAGTCTGATCGGCAGCCTTTTCGTCGGCACGGTCACCTGGCTCGTGCGCCAAGGACTCGGAATTCGTTCAACTGTGCGAAGGCACTAGAGCGCAAGTCTCTCCCTCACCCGAAGGCATGATTTCTCGGCGATGAGAATTCGCTAGATTCCCCCATGCGCAACATCCCCACCACCCTCGACCCCACCATCGTCACCGCCATCGACGAGAATTTCGACGTCATCGAGCGCGACCACGGCGTGCGCATCGCCTGGTCGCTCTAGAGCGGGAGCCGCGCGTGGGGCTTCCCGTCGCCCGACGGCGACAATGACGCGCTTCATCTACATCCGCGATCGTGCCGAATACCTGACGCCCTGGCCGCGTCGCGACGTCATCGAGACGCCGTTCGACAAGGTCTTCGGCGTCAACGGCTGGGATCTCATGAAGGCCTTGCGTCCGCTCGTCAAGGGCAACGGACCCTTCACCGAGAGGCAGCGTTCCCCGTCATCTACCGCGGCGACGGGGAGTTTCGCGACGGCCTGCTCGACGTCGCAGAGCAGGTCATCGACCGCTCCCTGCTCGGGCACCACCACCTGCACGTCGGCCTCAACAACTGCGCGAGGGCGCCAGCCTCAAGAAGTTCTTCTACGCCTGCTCCCCGCCGCCGTCCTCCGATGGATGCGCGACAACCCCGACCACTCCGTGCCACCCATGCAACTGTAGACCGCCTTCGCGGAGTCGACCGCTCCACGCGACGTCGTCTCAGCGGCGGAAGACCTCATCGCCCTCAGGTCCGAGACGCGCGAACTCGGCTCGGGCGAGGCGCCAGCGGTCTTGCGCACTTTCGTCGGTACCGAGTTCGCGGATGCGGGCGGGCGATACGAGGGGACGGAGGCTGGCGGACGGGGTGCGGCGCACGCCGGGTGTGAGGCTTTTTTGCAACTCGCCCTCGAATAGTCCACCATGCACCGAGGCCCCGCCGCGCATCTCCGTCCGCTCATGGGGCACTCTGCGGACAATACTGTCGCCTCTATCGAAGCGGGGAGGCAGCCTCGTCCAGTAGTGCCCCATAAAGTGGTGTAGCCCGGTGGCTGGCTTCGTCGTAGACGTAGGCGCGGCCACCGTGTGATCCTTCGAGGAATCTCCTACAACCCACTCGAAAGGTGTCATCACGATGACCGCACCTCATATTGTCGA
>NZ_CAJQNT010000018.1 GCF_905479755.1 uncultured Schumannella sp.
CGTTGAGACGCGGACGAACAGACCTACCCTGGGACACGAGAACCTCCGTGTGATTGTGAAGACGTTAGACATCTCCACTAAGCCCGGAGGTTCTCCTGTTTCACAAGACCCGAACTGTCACCAAGGTCACTGCTGAGTACAACTAGACGCCCTCCAGCACCGCCATGGCCGCGTTGTGGCCGCCGAGCCCGCTGACGCCGCCGCCGCGCTGAGCCCCCGCACCGCAGCGCAGGATCCGCGCGTGCTCGGTCGCGACGCCCCAGCGCTCGGCCGCGGTGGCGCGCGGCGCCTCCTCCTCGAGGAAGGGCCACTCGAGCGGCCCGTGAAAGATGTTGCCCCCGGTCATGCCGAGGGCCAGTTCGAGATCGAGCGTCGTCTTCGTCTCCACGCACGGGCGGCCCGCGGCGTCGCGCAACACCACATCGGCGAGCGGTTCCCCGAGCACCGCGTCGAGCGAGCGGAACACCGCCGCCTCCAGCTCCGCGCGACGTGCGTCGTTGTTCTCGGCCGTGATCAGCCGGTCGGGCACTTGCAGCCCGAACACCGTCATCGTGTGCGCGCCGCTCGCCGCCAGCTCCGGGGAGAGGATCGTCGGGTCGGTGAGCGAGTGGCAGTAGATCTCCAGCGGAAGAGGGTCGGGGATGCGCCCCGCGCTCGCCGCCGCATGGGCCGCCCCGAGTGAAACCCAGCCCTCGTTCGCGTGGAAGGTGCCGCCGAATGCGGCGGCGGCATCCACCCCCGACTCCCGCAGGCGGGGAAGCCGCGAAAGCAGCACATTCACCTTCACCTGCGCGCCCTCGGCGCGCGGCGCCTCCTCGCCGAGCAAACGCGCGAGCTCGAACGGGGTCACGTTGGCGAGCACCCGGCCGGCGGCGATCCTGTGCTCGGCACCATCACGCGTGTACGCGACCTCGCCCTCGGGGGTGATGCTCGTCACCTCGGCGCTGTGCCGGAGCTCGGCCCCCGCGTCGAGGGCCGCGCGCCACAGCGCCCCGCTCACACTCTGCATGCCGCCGACCGGCACATCCCAGTCGCCCGTGCCGCCGCCGATCGCGTGGTAGACGAAACAGCGGTTGGCGGCGAGCGTTGCATCCACCGGCTCAGCGAACGTGCCGATCAGGGCGTCGGTGAGCACGACTCCGCGCACCAGATCGGAGGCGAAGGTGCGCTCGATGGCGGCACCAATCGGCTGCTCGACGAGCGCATCCCAGAGGGCGTCGTCGCCGAGGAGCGCGCGGGCCTCGCCGCGCGTCGGCAACGGTTCCGTCATCGTCGGGAAGAGCGCGCGAGCGAGACGGCCGGTGCCGGCCGAGAACTCCCCCCACGCGGCCGCATCGGTGCGCGCGCCGATCGAGGCGAACGACGCCTCGGTGGCGCCGGCATCCCCGGTGTCGATCAGCAGGCCGCGATCCTCACCCGGCACAGGCGTGTACGACGAGAAACGGCGACGCGCGAGCGTGATGTCGAGGCCCAGGTCGGTGATGATCCGGCGGGGAAGCAAGCTCACCAGATAGGAGTAGCGCGACAGGCGCGCCGCGACGCCCTCGAACGGCTCGACCGACACGGCGGCCCCGCCGAACTGATCGAGCCGCTCCAGCACGACCACCCGCAGGCCCGCGCGGGCGAGATAGGCCGCGGCCGTCAGACCGTTGTGGCCGCCGCCGACCACGACGACATCGGCGCGCTCGGTGCCGGTCACGGGGCTGCCGGTCACGGCGCGCTCGCCGCGCCGAGACGAGAAAGGATGCGTGCGGTGACCGACTCCAGCGCCGAGCGCTCGGCGGCGGTGAGGCCCTCGAAGAACAGGGCGCGAATCGTCTCGCCGTGGCCGCGCGTCGCCCGCAGGAACGCGCGGCGCCCCTCCGTCGTCACCTCCACCCAGGTGCCGCGCAGGTCGTCGTCGCAGGGGGTGCGCGCCACGAGGCCGCGGGACTCCATCCGGCGCACCTGATGGGAGACGCGGCTCTTGTCCCAGGCGAGCACCTCGACGAGATCGCCCGAGCGACGCCGCTTCTCGGCGACCGGAACCAGCGCCTGAAGCACCGCGTAGTCGGCCTGCGACAGTCCCGCGTCCGCATGCGTCTGGCGTTCGAGCGCCCGATCCAGATGCATCGTCATCATCATGTAGGAGCGCCAGAGCGCCCAGTCGTCCGGGTCGAGCATGCCCGCCTCCGCCATGCCGTCATGCTACGCGGTCGCACGCCAGAAAATTGCGGCACGCGACACCGGTGTGCCCGGGAATTGCGGCATCCGCAGGTTTCCACTGAATCCCGGCTGGACAGCGACTGAGCGCATCCGCGCGCCCTATTCTCGACTCCATGGTGCCGGAACCCGAACTTGCGACCGAGCTTCCGACGGCCGAGGAGACGATCGAACTCGTCGAGCGCTGGTTGCGTCGCAGTGCGAGTCATCGCGCCGACGCCAACGCCGAACGGCTCGCGGGGTTGCTCCAGGATCCGCGCGGCCTCGAGTTCACGATCGGTTTCGTCGACCGCGTCGTGCGCCCCGAAGACCTCCGAATCGCCGCACGCAACCTCGAGGCACTGTCGCGCCAGGTGCCCGACTTCCTGCCCTGGTTCCTCCGACTCGCCGTGGTGCTCGGCGGCGGGTTCGGCATCCTGCTGCCCTGGCCGATCGTGCCGATCGCGCGCGCCGTGTTCCGGCGGATGGTCGGCCACCTCGTCGTGGATGCGCATCCCCGGCGGCTCGGGCGCACCCTCGCGAAGCTGCGCGCCGGGGGCGCCCGACTCAACGTCAACCTGCTCGGAGAGGCGGTGCTCGGCGAACGCGAAGCGGAGCGGCGCCTCGACGGCACGCGCGCGCTGCTGGCCCGCGCCGACGTCGACTACGTCTCGATCAAGGTCTCCTCGGTCGTCAGCCAGCTGTCGATGTGGGGGTTCGAACACACCGTCGACCGCGTGATCGAACGGCTCGTCCCGCTGTACCGGCAGGCCGCCGAGGCGCCGAGTCCCAAGTTCATCAACCTCGACATGGAAGAGTTCCGCGACCTCGACCTGACGATCGCGGTCTTCACGCGGCTGCTCGAGCGCGAAGAGTTCCGAAACCTCGAGGCGGGCATCGTGCTGCAGGCCTACCTGCCGGATGCGCTCGGCGCGCTCGAAGAGCTCACCGGCTGGGCCCGCAACCGTCGCCGCGAAGGGGGCGCGGGCATCAAGGTGCGCATCGTCAAAGGTGCCAACCTCGCGATGGAGCGCGTCGACGCGGCAGTGCACGGCTGGCCGCTCGCCACCTGGCCGACCAAAACCGCGACCGACGCGCACTACAAGCGCCTGCTCGACTACGCCCTGCGGCCGCGCAATGCCGAGGCGGTGCGGATCGGCGTCGCCGGCCACAACCTGTTCGACCTCGCATTCGCCTGGCTGCTCGCCGAGCGACGGGGCGTCACCGATCGCGTCGACATCGAGATGCTGCTCGGAATGGCTTCCGCGCACCAGGAGGCCCTGCGCGCGCAGTCGGGCGGCATCCTGCTCTACACGCCGGTCGTGCACGGCGACGAGTTTGACAGCGCCATCAGCTACCTGGTGCGCCGCCTGGAAGAGAACGCGAGCACCGAGAACTTCCTCTCCGGAGCGTTCCAGCTGGATGACCCGGCGATCTTCGAGCGGGAAGCGAACCGGTTCCGTTCGGCGCTCGCGCTGCTGTCCGCATCCATTCCGGACTCGATGCGCGTCCAGAATCGGATGACGCCCGACCTGCCGTGGAGTCTCCGGCCCTTCGACAACGAGCCCGACACCGACCCCTCGCGGGCGCCGAACCGGGCGTGGGCGACCGCGGCGCTCGAACGCAGCCTGCACTCGACGCTCGGGGTCGCCACCCTCGAGGCCGCGCGGATCGACACCGACGAGGCGCTGCAGGCGACCGTGACGGCGGCGGCCGGCGCCGGGCGCGACTGGGGGCGCGCCTCCAGCGACGATCGGGCGGCGCTGCTCGAGCGTGTCGGCGACTCGCTCGCCGCGTTCCGCGGCCGGCTGGTCGAAGTGATGGCGGCCGAGACCGGCAAGACCGTCGCAGAGGCGGACGTGGAAGTCAGCGAAGCGGTCGACTTCGCGCGCTACTACGCCGAGCGTGCGCGCGAACTCGACGCGATCGAAGGCGCCAAGTTCGTGCCCGCCGGCGTCATCCTCATCACGCCACCCTGGAACTTCCCGGTGTCGATCCCCGCCGGCGGGGTGCTCGCGGCGCTCGCCGCGGGCAGCGCCGCCATCCTGAAACCCGCCCCGCAGGCGCGACGCTCGGGAGCGGTGCTTGCCGAAGCGATCTGGGAGGCGGGCATCCCGCGCGACCTGTTCAGCCTGGTCGACGTGGAGGAGGGCGAACTGGGCCAGCGGCTGGTCACCGCGCCGGAAGTGGGGCGCGTCGTGCTCACCGGCGGATTCGAGACCGCCGCGCTGTTCCGCTCCTGGAAGCACGACCTGCCGCTGCTGGCCGAAGCCAGCGGCAAGAACGCGATCATCATCACCCCCAGCGCCGACCTCGACCTCGCGGTGAGCGACCTGGTCAAGAGCGCCTTCGGCAACGCGGGGCAGAAGTGTTCGGCGGCCTCGCTCGCGATTCTGGTCGGCTCGGTGGCCCGCTCGGAGCGGTTCCGCCGCCAGCTCACCGACGCCGTCGCGAGCCTCGCCGTCGGGCCTGCCGACGACCCGGCGACGCTCGTCGGACCGCTCGTCGAACCGCCGCACGGCAAGCTCGAACGCGCCCTCACCGAACTCGAAGAGGGGGAGAGCTGGCTCGTGAAACCGCGGCAGCTCGACGGCACCGACCGGTTGTGGTCGCCGGGGGTGCGCGACCGGGTGGCGCCGGGCAGCACGACGCATCGGGTCGAGTTCTTCGGGCCCGTGCTGGGGCTCATGGCCGCCTCCGATCTCGATGATGCGATCACGCTGCAGAACGACGTCGACTACGGGCTGACGGCGGGCATCCACTCCTTGGATCCGGCCGAGGTGTCGCAGTGGCTTGCCGAGGTCGAGGCCGGCAACCTTTACGTGAACCGGCCGATCACGGGGGCGATCGTGCGGCGGCAGCCGTTCGGCGGCTGGAAGCGCTCCTCCGTCGGCACCGGGGCGAAGGCCGGCGGACCGAACACGCTGCTCGTGCTCGGCGACTGGGAGCCGGTGGTCGAAGAACCCGACGGCGACCTGCGCCTGGACGGACTCGACGATCGCGTGCGCGCCGTCGTCGAGGCCGTGCAGCCCGCGCTCGACTACGCCGGGTTCGACTTCGTGCGCCGCGGCGCCTTCCGCGACGCGGCCGCGTGGGACGCCGAGTTCGGCGTCTCGCGGGATGCCTCCGAACTCGGTGTCGAACGCAACGTGCTGCGCTACCGCCCCGCCGCGATCGAACTGCGGCTGACCGCCGACGGGTCGATCGCCGAGTTCGCGCGACTGCTCGCGGCGGCGGCACTCGCGCGCTCGCCGCTGACGTTGAGCTCCTCGCGCCCGCTCCCGGCGGCACTCGTCCCGTTGCTCGATGCCGACTTCGGCGAGTTGCGCACCGACCGCATCCTCGTCGAGTCAGATGCCGCCTGGGTTTCGCGCACGAGCGACGAACGGCCGCACCGCATCCGGCTCGTCTCAGCGACGCGCACCCTCGCAGCCGAGCTGCGCGAGGCGATCGAGGGCGACCCCGACGTCGCGATCTGGGACGGACCGGTCACCACGGCCGGACGGATCGAGCTGCTCGCGTTCCTCCGTGAGCAGGCGGTCTCGGTGACGGCGCACCGCTTCGGCAACCCCGACCGCGGGTTCCTCGACCTGCGGGTGTAGCGCGCGCTGCGCCGCGCGCGCCG
>NZ_CAJQNT010000019.1 GCF_905479755.1 uncultured Schumannella sp.
GCCGACGTACAGGGCGAATCCGCGCGCCTCGGTGCCCTCCGGCACGGCACGGATGCGGGAGACGGGGCTGGTGGTTTCGTCGGCGCGCGCGGGCGCGGTGGGGAGGTCGTCCACCGGTCGCGGTCGTACAGGGGTGCGTGCCGGCGGCTTGCGGAGTGCGTCGAGAGTGGCGAGAGACATGTCGTCGAATCCTTCATGGGCGGGCGACGTGGGGGTGTGATCATCCACGGTGGTTCGCCTCGCGAGAGTGGAGCGGGTGTGCGGGGTGGCGGAGTCGATGCCCCGAACGGGCAGATTCCGGGAGTCCGTCGGGCTCAGACATGGGAGCGCATTCGGGACTCGGCGAGAGAGAAGAAGTCTCTACGCACACATTCGACAACAGGTGACCGCGCGCGCCGACATCATGTCGGCGGTCCCACAAGCCTCGAAGGAGGTCAGGACATGCGTACGGTCGGTGGTCATGCCTGTCAGTTTCTTGCACCGGGCCGCAAAACGCAACCTGGCTCAGACGGTTCCGTACAGCCGATCGCCCGCGTCGCCGAGGCCCGGGACGATGTAGCCGACCTCGTTGAGCTTCTCGTCGAGCGCGCCGAGCACGACGGTGACGTTGCGACCCTCGGTCGCCGCGCGCACGGCCTCGACGCCCTCGGGCGCCCCCAACAGGCAGATCGCGGTGACGTCGACCGCGCCGCGGTCGAACAGGAAGTCGATCGCTGCCACCATCGAGCCGCCGGTCGCGAGCATCGGGTCAAGGAGGAAGCACTGGCGGCCCGCCAGGTCATCCGGCAGGCGTGTCGCGTAGGTCGTCGGCTGGAGCGTCTCCTCGTCGCGCACCATGCCCAGAAAGCCCACCTCGGCCGTCGGGACGAGCGCGGTCATGCCGTCGAGCATGCCGAGGCCGGCGCGCAGGATCGGCACGACGAGCGGGCCGGGTTCGGCGATCTCGACGCCCATCGTCTCGGTCACCGGCGTGGTGACGCTTACCCGGGTGACCCGCACGTCGCGCGTCGCCTCGTAGGCGAGCAGCGTGACGAGTTCGCGCGCCAGGTTGCGGAACGTCGGGCTCGGGGTGCGCGCGTCGCGCAGCAACGTGAGCTTGTGCGTGATGAGCGGGTGGTCGGCGACGTGGAGGCGCATAGGCTCAATCTATCGGACCGCGCACCCCGCCCCGGCGGGTGTCCGTTTCGGATGGTGCCAATTCAGCTTGGCGCCAAGTTCAATTGGCACCACGGAAAAGGGAGGGTGGATGACCGACGACGAGGTCATGGAACTCGCCCTCGCCGAGGCGCGCGCCGCGCTCGCGACCGGCGATGTTCCGGTCGGCGCCGTCGTCCTGGACGGTGCGGGGCGCATCCTCGCGACGGGGCGCAACGAACGCGAGCTGCACCAGGATCCGACCGCGCACGCCGAGGTGGTCGCGATCCGCCGCGCCGCCGAAGCGCTCGGGGCCTGGCAGCTGGCCGACACGACCCTCGTGGTCACGCTCGAGCCGTGCGTGCTGTGTGCGGGGGCCATCCTCGCGGCCCGCATCCCGCGACTGATCTTCGGCGCCTGGGACGAGAAGGCGGGGGCGGTGGGCAGCGTGCACGACCTGGTCCGCGACCGACGCCTCCCGCACCGGGTCGAGGTGACCACGGGTGTGAGAGGCGTCGAGGCGGCGGAGCTGCTCCGCGAATTCTTCGAACAGCGGCGCTGACGGCGCCGCGCGCGACCTACTCCCAGAGCACCGCGATGACCACGTTGACGATCGCGAGTCCGCCCGCGGCGTGGAAGGCGGGCTTGATCTTGCGGTGCTTGCGTTGGTTGACGTTCGCGACGATCGCGGCGACGAGGACGACGAGGGCGACGATCAGCTTGACCGCGATCTTCGCGTTGTCGACGCCCAGGTCACCCATCTGACGCATGCCGACGAGGGCGAGACCGGTCACGACCTGCGTGATGGCCCCGGCGAGCAGGATGTCGGTGCGAAAGCCCGAGTTCGCCCGCATCTGCACCAGAAACACTCCGATGATCGCGGCGAGTCCGAGGAAGTGCAGGACGAGGACGAGGTTGAGGGCGAGTTCCATGGTGCTCCTTTGCGCGCCTCAGTCGGCGCTCTTGATGACGATGGCGTCGGTCGGCGGGTTGAAGTCGTCGGGGGAGTGGAACACGTCGGGTTCGATGTAGATGATGCGGGCGTGGGGAACAGCCTCGCGGACCTGCACCTCGACCGAATTGATCGCGCTGGCGACGTTCGACATCGAGGTGCCCTTGGGGAAGGCGAGCTTCGCGCCGACCATCAGCTCGTCCGGGCCCACGTACAGGGTCTTCATGTGGATGATCGTCTCGACCTGCGGGTGCGAGACGAGCGCTTCGCGGATCTTCGCGACGTTCGCCTGATTCGCGCCTTCGCCGACAAGCAGGCTCTTCGTCTCGATGCCGAGGACGAGGGCGACGAGCACCAGCAGGACGCCGATCGCGATGGTGCCGATCGCATCCCAGACGGGGTCGCCGGTCACGATGGTGAGGCCGACGCCGACGAGCGCGAAGGTCAGGCCGAGCAGTGCGGCGATGTCCTCCAGCAGTACGACGGGCAGCTCCGGCTGCTTGGCGTGGCGCACGAACGCGACCCAGCCCTGGTCGCCGCGGGCGAGGTTCGACTCGATGACCGCCGTGCGCAGCGAGAACGACTCGAGCACGATCGCGATGACGAGCACGACGATCGGGAGCCACGGCACCTCGAGCGGGTGCGGGTTCTGCAGCTTCTCGATGCCCTCATAGAGCGAGAAGACGCCACCGACGGAGAACAGCACGATGGCGACGACGAAGGCGTACACGTAGCGCTCGCGCCCGTAGCCGAAGGGGTGCTCGGCGTCAGCCTTGCGTTTGGCCTGCCGGCCGCCGAACAGCAGCAGGCCCTGGTTCGCCGCGTCGGCGACCGAGTGCACGCCTTCGGCGAGCATCGCGCTCGAACCGGAGAATGCGAACGCGACGAACTTGGTGATCGCGATGCCGGAGTTCGCCAGCAGGGCCGCGACAACGGCCTTTGTTCCGCCCGAGGTGCTCATCGATCAGGTCCCCTCTGCGCTCGAAACTGGGCGCGCGGTCCCAAGTTACACTCTGCGAGTGACCGCTTCCTCCTCCGAAACGACTCGTCTGCCCCGTATCGCGATCCTCGGCGCAGGGTCGATGGGAGGGGCGATCCTCGCGGGGCTGCGCCGCTCCGCGGCGGCCGACGATGGCGTGGTCGTCACGACGCGCAGCGCCGAGAGCGCCGCGCGCATGTCCGCAGACGGCATCGAGGTCCTCTCTCTCGAGACGGCGCCCGACGCGAATCGTCGCGCCGTGGCGGGCGCGGGGCTCGTTCTCCTCGCCGTCAAGCCGGCGATGATCGCCGACCTGCTGCGTGAGATCGCCGACGCGCTCGAACCCGACGCGATCGTGGTGAGCGTGGCCGCGGGCGTGACGACGGCGTCAATGGAGGCACTGGTCGCCAACCCGGTGGTTCGCTCCATGCCGAACACTCCGTCGCTGGTGGGCCTCGGGGTGACCGGGCTCTCGGCGGGCTCCCGCGTGGACGACGCCCAGGTGTCGCTCGTGGCGGCGCTCTTCGCGACGGTCGGAGAGGTCATCGTCGTGCCGGAGGCGCAGTTGGACGCGCTCTCCGCGGTGTCCGGCTCCGGCCCCGCCTACGTGTTCCTGCTGATCGAGCGCTGGACGCAGGCCGCGATCGATCTCGGCTTCGCTCCCGAGCAGGCGCGGCTGATGGTCGAGCAGACGGTGCGCGGCGCGAGCGAGCTGCTGGCGGGGGCCGACGTCGATGCCACCGAGCTGCGTCGCCGCGTGACCAGCCCGAAGGGCACGACCGAGCGCGCGGTCGCCGTGCTCGAGGAGGCCGAACTTCGCGACCTGTTCACGCGTGCCGCCGACGCTGCCGTCGCGCGGGCGAAGGAGATCGCCGCAGGGTCCTGACCTGAGCGGGCGTTCGGCGACTCAGCCGAGGGTCGCGAAGCGGTCGAGGTCGGCGACCTTTCCGCTGGCGATGATGAGGTCGTGGTTCGAGACCACCGTGTCCGCTGTCGCGTAGGTGAACTCCTTGCCGGGGCTCTTCACGCCGACGACGGTGATGCCGTACTTGGTGCGCACGTGCGAGTCGGTGAGACTGAGTCCGCGGATCGGCTTCGGCGGGTACATCTTGACGATCGCGAAGTCGTCGTCGAACTCGATGAAGTCGATCATGCGGCCCGACACGAGGTGGGCGACGCGCACGCCGGCCTCCGCCTCCGGGTAGATCACGTGGTTGGCGCCGATGCGCGAGAGGATCTTGCCGTGCGACTGGCTGACGGCCTTCGCCCAGATCTGCGGGATGCCGAGGTCGACCAGGTTCGCGGTGATGAGCACGCTCGCCTCGACGTAGGAGCCGACCGCGACGACCGCGACCTTGAAGTCGGCGGCGCCGATCTGCCGGAGCGCGTCGATCGAGCGCGCATCCGCCTGCACGGCGTGCGTGACACGGTCTGCCCACTTCTGCACGAGGTTCGGATCTTCATCGACCGCGAGCACCTCACGGTCGAGTCGCTGAAGCTGCCCGGCGGTCGCGGCGCCGAATCGGCCGAGGCCGAGCACCAGAACCGGGGCGTCGTGCGGGATTCGCTCAACCAACGATGGGCCTCTCTTCGGCGCGCGTGAACAGCTGACGGCGTTGGCTCGCCGCGAGTGCGGCGGCCAGTGTCACGGTACCAACTCGGCCCGCCCACATGGTGGCCGCGAGGACGTACTTGCCCGCATCCGGCAGGGTCTCGGTCAGCCCGGTGCTCAGCCCGCAGGTGGCGAAGGCGGAGATCACGTCGAACAGCACGCGGTCGAGCGGCTCATCGGTGATCCGCAGGATGACGATCGAGGCAGCGGCGACGATCGTCGCTCCCCAGAGCACGACGCTGACCGACAGGCGCAGCACGTCGTTCGGGATGCGGCGGTCGAAGACCTGCATATCGGTGTCGCCCTTGGCCTCGGCGTAGGCCGCGAGGAAGAGGACGGCGAGCGTGGTGACCTTGATCCCGCCCGCGGTGGAGGCGGAGCCGCCGCCGACGAACATCAGCATGTCCATGACGAGGTACGAGGCGCCGTCCATGGCGCCGACGTCGACGTTGGCGAAGCCGCCCGAGCGGGTCATGAAGGAGAGGAAGGTCGCCGTCATGGGCCGGGCCGCCGCGTCTTGGCCGCCCAGGGTGGCCGGGTTCGACCACTCGAGGACGAGGATCGCGACGGAGCCGAGGATGACGAGCGCGATGGTGGTGACGAGGGTGAGCTTGGCGTGGATCGGCAGGCGGACCCGAAAGCGCACGGTGCGCAGCACGGCGAAGATGACCGGGAATCCGAGGCTGCCGAGGAAGACGCCGAAGGCGATCGTGGTGAGGAACCAGGGGTCGGTCGCGAACGGCTCGACGCCGTCGACGGTCGGCACGAAGCCGGTGTTGGTGAAGGCGGAGGCCGCGAAGTAGAAGCCCTTCCACGTCGCCGACCAGGGGTCGAGGCCGTGCGCGAGCAGGCGCGGCACGAGCGAGAGCATCAGGATCAGCTCGATGATCAGCGTGGACAGCGCCACGGTCGCCAGCAGCCCGCCGATCTCGCCCAGCCGCACCGCTTGGGATTCGGCGACCGGGCCGGCGTGCAGGCGTGAGGCGTTGGTGTCGCTTGCCGCGATGAGCCGAGCGCGCAGCCCGAGACGCCGTGAGACGACCAGGCCGAGGATGCTCGCGAGCGTCAGCACGCCGATGCCGCCGACCTGCAGGCCGATCAGAATGGCGACGTTGCCGAAGGTGGACCAGTGAGTCGCCATGTCGACGACCACGAGTCCGGTGACGCAGATCGCGGAGACGGCGGTGAACAGAGCATCGACGATCGGCGTCGCCTGCCCGTCGCGAGCAGCCCACGGCGTTGCGAGAATCGCCGTCAGCGCGAGGA
The DNA here is from genome assembly GCF_905479755.1 of uncultured Schumannella sp. Taxonomy (GTDB): domain Bacteria; phylum Actinomycetota; class Actinomycetes; order Actinomycetales; family Microbacteriaceae; genus DCRR01. The sequence continues at coordinate 5,944 of NZ_CAJQNT010000019.1, forward strand.
TCAGTCCGGTGAAGATGAGGATCGCGAATCGCGAGGGCGAGCGCCGGGCGAAGTCGTCGAAGGCGTCCCGGATTCGCGCCGGGCGCGACCGCGTGTCAGGGAACCGACCGGCTCCCCGCCGCCTTTTCGCAGGATTCGCGCGCACAGGGGGCCATGGTACTCGCGCCGCGACCGATCTAGTCTTGGGTCATGGCTGACATCTTCACGTGTCTCGCGGACGGGACGCGCCGCCACCTGCTCGAACTGCTGCTTGCGCGCGCCCAGGCGGACGAATACGTGGGCGAGGTATCCGTGGGGGAACTCGTCGAGGCGCTCGGGCTGAGTCAGCCCACCGTGTCGAAGCATCTCAAGGTGCTGCGCGATCACGGGCTGGTCGCGGTGCGCGAAGAGGGGCAGCATCGCTACTACCGGATCGACCCCGCGCCGCTGGAGGAGCTCGACGGGTGGCTCTCGCCGTTCCTCGCGCGCGATGCCGAGCGGCTGTCGCAGGAGAGTGACGCCTCGGCGCAGTCGACGGTGTTCGCCGCCTGGGCGGGAACCGGCGTCGCTGGTCGCGTCGGTCGTGCGGCCGCCGACACTGCGCACTCCGCGCGCGCAGCCCTCGATGCTGCGCAGGACCGGCTGCACGGGGCGCAGGCGCGACTCGAGCGGGTTCAGCACAAGGTGACGGAGATCCTGCCGTTCCGCGGCTCGAAGGACTGATCGAGGCCTAGACAGGGCCGTCCGGCACCGCTAGTCTCGCGATGCACTCCTGTCACAGGAGTCACACAGATCACACGAGACACGACAGCGAGTCGGAACGGAGGCGGCATGGCTCAGGACCTGTCCGACGTGCGCTTCCTCACCGTCGCCGAAGTCGCCGAGATGATGCGCGTCTCGAACATGACCGTCTACCGGATGGTCCACGCGGGGGAGCTCCCCGCGGTGCGCTTCGGCCGCAGCTACCGCATCCCCGAGTCGGCGGTCTCGCACGCGATCGAGCTGCCCGAGTCGAACGTCGGCTGAGCGCTCGTTTCGCTCGATCCAGGGTCTCCGGGTAGACTCTGGAGGTTAGATTTCCGCGGTTCGGCCTAGGACCCGGTGGTCCCGACTCCGAACAAGCGAGGTGAACATGGGTTCCGTCATCAAGAAGCGCCGCAAGCGCATGGCGAAGAAGAAGCACCGCAAGCTGCTGCGCAAGACGCGCCACCAGCGTCGCAACAAGAAGTAAGTCGCTCTGCGGATTGAGTAGCGCGAAGCGCGTATCGAAATCCCAGCAGCGCGCACCAGGAACGCCCGAGCCGTCTAGGCCGGGCGTTTCTGCTGTGCCGAGCGCTTCACGCGTCGCGCCTCGCGCGCCACGCGCTTCCGCGCCGCCCGGATGCTCTTGGCTGTCAGTCGCAGGATCGGCCAGCCGTGCTTGTGCGCGTGGTGGGTGAGGATCGCGTCCGGGTTCACGGCGATCCGGTTGCCGACCAGCTCCAGCAGGGGGATGTCGTTGCGGCTGTCGGAGTACGCCCAGCAGTCGGCGACATCCGCTCCCGCCTTCGCTGCGAGCGCGCGCGCCGCCGCGGCCTTGCGCTCGGCGTGGAGCACGTGACCGACCAGTTCCCCGGTGTAGACGCCGTCGACGGTCTTCACCTGGGTGCCGAGCGCGCCGGTGAGTCCCAGCTTGCGGGCGATCAGGTCGCCGACCTCCCAGGGTGTCGCCGAGACGAGCCAGACCTCGTGGCCTTTGCGCAGGTGGTCGCGGGCGAGCTCGACCGACTCGGGGTAGAGCCGCGGCTGGATCCGACGCTCCCAGATGCGCTCGCCGAGTCCGATGATCTGCTCGCGAGTGTGGCCGGCGGCGAGCCCGAGGGCGCGCTCACGGGCCGAGACGAGGTGCAGGTCGTTCTCGCCGACCGCGATGAATCGGGCTTGATGCCAGACGAAGCGCCAGATGTCGCGCCAGCGCACGAGTCCGCTTGCCACGGCTTCGCGGCCGACCTGGAAGATGCTCGTGCCGCGCATGAGCGTGTTGTCGACATCGAAGAACGCGATGATCGGGCGATTGCTCGGGCTGAGGTCGGAGGCGGACATCGGCGCAACTCTAGCCGCCGGTAGGGTGGCGACGTGAGTGCACCACGCCTGACCCTGGTCGGAAAGCCCGGCTGCCATCTGTGCGACGACGCACGGGCCGTGGTGCTGCAGGTGCTCGACGAGTTCCCGGGCTTCAGTTTCGATGAGCGATCGATTCTCGACGATGCGGAGCTCTTCGACGCGTACGTCGAAGAAATCCCGGTCCTGCTGATCGACGACCGGGTCCACACCATCTGGCGCGTCGACCCGGAGCGGTTGCGTCGTCGACTCGAGGAGGTCACCGCATGATCCGTCACATCGTCGCCTGGAAGCTCAAGGCCACCGAGCCGGCCGAGAAGGAGGAGGCTGCCCGGCGTCTCGCGGTCGGGCTGCAGGAGCTCGTCCCGATCATCCCGGAGATCCAGCATCTGACCGTCGGCGCCGACCTCGGCGTCGTCGACGGCAACTGGGACGTCGCGTTCTGGGTCGACTTCGCCTCGCTCGCCGACCTCGACACGTACCAGTCGCACCCCGCGCATGTGGCCTTCGCGGCGCTGCCGCGCGAGCTGACCGCCGACCGGGTCTGCGTCGACCTCGATCTCTAGGTCGCCCGCGTCGCTCTGGTCAGCGCGGCGGCTCCATGCTTAGGTGGAGGTCCTGTCACTCGAATGAAGGAGTTCGCACTATGAAGTTCCAGATCGTCAAGGGCAAGAGCGAGAAGCAGCCGTACTTCTGGCGCATCGTCGCCTCCAACGGGCAGACGCTCGCGGTGAGCGAGAACTACGTGCAGAAGGCGTCCGCGAAGAAGGCCGTCGAGTCGGTCATCAGCAACGCGGCCGGCGCGACGATCGAGGACCTCGCCTAGCGCGCTACGGAGTGAGGCGGTTCGGTCCGCGGAACAGGTACGTGACCTCGCGGATCGACGACTGGTGCAGCAGCAGCATGATCACGCGGCTGAGGCCCATGCCGAACCCGCCGTGCGGTGGCACGCCGTAGCGGAAGAAGTCGAGGTAGAAGTCGAGCTCCTCGGGCTCGAGGCCCTTCTCCTTGGCCTGCTCGATCAGCACATCGACCCGGTGCTCGCGCTGGGCACCGGTCGAGATCTCGACGCCGTTGAAGACGAGGTCGTAGCTGTTCGTGAGGCTCGCGTCGCCCTCGTGGCGCATGTGGTAGAACGGCCGGATTCCGGTCGCGTAGTCGGTCACGAAGACGAACTCGTGGCCGAGCTCCTCGCGCACGTACTCGCTCAGGCGGCGCTCGCCCTCGGGGTCGAGGTCGCCGTCGGCGCGCAGCACCGTGTAGCCGCGCTTCTCGAGGATCTGGTGCGCCTCGGCGAGCGGGATGCGCGGGAACGGCAGGCTCGGAACCGTGACGGTGACGCCGAACGCGGCCTCGATCTCGGCGCCGTGCTTCTCGGCGACCGCGGTCAGGCCGGCCACGAGCAGCTGCTCGTGCATCCGCATGACGTCCTCGTGGCTCTCGACCCAGCTCATCTCGGCGTCGACCGAGATGAACTCGGTCGCGTGGCGGCTCGTGAAGCTCGGGTCGGCGCGGAACGCGGGCGCCACCTCGAACACCTTGCCGAAGCCGGCCGGCTGCGCCATCTGCTTGAAGAACTGCGGGCTCTGCGCGAGGTAGGCGGTGGTCTCGAAGTACTCGACCTCGAACAGCTCGGCGCGCGATTCGGAGGCGCTGGCCATGAGCTTCGGGGTGTGGATCTCGATGAAGTCGTTCTCGACCCACCAGGTGCGCAGCGCGTGCAGGAACGTGGTCTGCACGCGGAAGATCAGGTTCTGCTCCGGGCGGCGCAAGTCGAGGAAGCGCCAGTCGAGGCGCTTGTCGATCGACGAGTCGTCGGCGATCGGCGAATCGAGGGCGGATGCCGCCACGTCGAGTCCGGAGATCTTGATCTCCAGGCCGCCGAGCTTGACGCGCTCGTCGTGCTTGAGCTCGCCGGTCACCGTGAGGAAGGTGCCGCTCGAGAGCGCCGAGATCGACTCGGTGAGCTCGAGCGCGGGCTGCTGCTCGGGGCTCTCGGCCTCGCGTGTCGCCGGGTTGACGAGCTGAACCGCTCCCGATTCGTCGCGCAGGATGACGAACTGCACCTTCTTTTGATCCCGCACCGTTTCCACCCATCCGGAGACGGAGACGGGGCCGTCGGCAAGCGCGGCGAGGTTCTTGATCAGAGTGCGGTCGGTCACGGGGGTCGAGTCTACTTCGACGGCGCCGACCGCACGGTGCGCGGCCCGGAGTCGGCGGCGCTCAGGCCTCGGGCGAGCGCGGGCGCAGCTCGGCGAGAACCTCGGCGAAGCGCACCAGGAAGCGCGGCTCGTCCAAGCGCTTGCGCCGCATCCACGAGGTGACCTCGTCGTTGCTCTTGCTCGCGTTGCACGAGGCGCAGGCCGGCACCACGTTGTCGATCGTGTACCGCCCGCCGCGCGAGATCGGCAGCCCGCAGTCCTTCTGCAGCGCGGGGGAGAGGCTGCCGCAGTAGGCGCAGCCGCCCCAGGCCGCAACGATCGCCTCCCACTCGGGCGGCGTCAGGTCGTTGTCGGCGAGGGCGACGCGCCGCCGGCGACGCCGGGCCGCCCGCACGCGTCGAGAGCCGCCGGTCGCCATGACCTCAGAACCTAGCCCTCGGCGCCGCGCAGCGAGCGGAGGCGCGTGAGGAACTCGTCGGCCATCGCCACCTGCCCCAGCAGCGCGGTGCGGCGATCCTCCGCATCCGCGATGAAGCGGTCGAGCTCGGCGATGTCGTGCTGCTGGGTGGCGTCGTTGATGGCCGCGAGCACCGTCGTCATCTGCTCGAGCGAGTAGCCGAGCGGCTTCATGCGGCGGATGACGAGCAGACGCTCGAGATCGGATTCGGTGTACTCGCGGTACCCGGCGGTCGTGCGCCCGCTCGGCGTCAGCAGGCCGATCTCGTCGTAGTGGCGCAGCGTGCGCAGCGACAGCCCGGAGCGCTCGGCGAGCTCGCCGATGTGCATGACGCTGCCCGGTGCTGTGCTCACGAGATCCCTCCCAACCCTCACGTTACGGTAGTGTTCCTGGGGGCGCGGCTCGCCGTGCTCTCCGCCGCCACGGCGGTCCACTCTCTCGTATCGTGCGACGCGGCGCGGTATCTCCGCCCCAGTGTCTCGTGCCGAGCGCTCTCGGGGCCTGTCCCCCAGGAGTCCCATGACCACGCCTGCCCCCGCGCCCATCCGGCCGAACCGCTACAAGGCCGAGCCGAGCGTGCTGACCGTGCTCCGCACGCCGCGCATCCTGACCCGCGAGGTGCTCGCCGGTCTCGTCGTCGCGCTCGCGCTCATCCCCGAGGCCATCTCGTTCTCGATCATCGCGGGCGTCGACCCGCGGGTGGGCCTGTTCTCCTCGTTCGTGATGGCCGTCTCGATCGCCTTCCTCGGCGGACGCCCCGCGATGATCACCGCCGCCACCGCGGCCGTCGCCGTCGTCATCGCGCCGGTCATGCGCGACTACGGTTTCGACTACTTCATCGCGACCGTCATCCTGGGCGGAGCGTTCCAGGTGATCATGGGCGTGCTCGGCGTCGCCAAGCTCATGCGCTTCATTCCGCGCAGCGTCATGATCGGATTCGTCAATGCGCTCGCGATCCTGATCTTCACCTCGCAGCTGCCACACCTGATCGGCGTTCCGTGGCTCGTGTATCCGCTGGTGGCCGGCGGCATCCTCATCATGGTGCTGATGCCGAAGCTCACCAAGGTGGTCCCGGCGCCGCTGGTCGCGATCGCGCTCACCACCGCCGTGGTCGTCGTGATGGCGCTCAACGTTCCGACGGTCGGCGATGAGGGCGAGCTGCCGAAGAGCCTGCCCGAGCTGTTCATCCCGAGTGTGCCGCTCACCTGGGAGACGTTCACGATCATCGCGCCCTACGCGCTGGCCATGGCCGTCGTCGGTCTGCTCGAGTCGCTCATGACCGCGAAGCTCGTCGACGAGGTCACCGACACCCACTCGCGCAAGACCCGTGAGGCGTGGGCGCAGGGCGTCGCCAACCTCCTCTCCGGCTTCTTCGGCGGCATGGGCGGCTGCGCGATGATCGGCCAGACGATGATCAACGTCAAGGCCTCCGGGGCGCGCACGCGCATCTCGACCTTCCTCGCCGGCGTGTTCCTGCTGATCCTCGTGGTCGGGCTCGGCGACCTGGTCGCGATCATCCCGATGGCCGCGCTCGTCGCCGTCATGGTGATGGTCTCGGTCGCGACCTTCGACTGGCACAGCATCCGGCCCTCCACGCTCAAGCGCATGCCGAAGAGCGAGACGGCGGTCATGGTCGCCACCGTCGTGATCGTCGTGCTGACCCACAACCTCGCGATCGGCGTCGTCGCCGGCGTGCTGGTGGCGATGGTGCTGTTCGCACGGCGGGTCGCGCACTTCGTCACCGTGACGCGCGTGCTTCCGGAAGACGAGCAGGTCCCCACCGCGTACTACACCGTCGACGGCGAGCTGTTCTTCGCCTCGAGCAACGACCTGACCACCCAGTTCGAGTACGCCGACGACCCGGAGCGGGTCGTGATCGACATGTCGAACTCGCACATCTGGGATGCCTCCACCGTGGCGGCGCTCGACGCGATCGTCACCAAGTACGACCAGCACGACAAGCGCGTCGTGCTGGTCGGAATGAATCAGGCGACCACCGATTTCCACGGTCGGCTCAGCGGGGGCGTGGGCGGCGGTCACTGACCCCGTCCGGCCGCACTCGGCAAGCCCGCGTACAATCGAACCGTGCCTGCTGACCTCGTTCATCTCGTCCGTCACGGAGAGGTCGAGAACCCGACCCGTATTCTCTACGGTCAGCTGGAGGGCTTCGGGCTCAGCGAGCTGGGCCACCGGATGGCGGAGGCGGCCGCCGCGTCGCTCGACGGCCGCAGCATCACCGGCATCCTCTCGAGCCCGCTGCAACGCGCGCAGGAGAGCGCCGCGCCGTGGGCCGCGCGCTTCGGTCGCGGCGTGGTGCTCGACGAGCGACTCATCGAACCGCGCAACCGCTTTCAGGGCATCAATGTCCGGCGCGACCTGCGTCGTCGGCCGGGGCTCTGGCCGTACGCCGTCAACCCGCTGCGTCCCTCCTGGGGGGAGTCGTTCGCCTCGATCCGCGCCCGCATGATGTCCGTCATCGCCGAGGCGCACGACGTGGCCAGCGGGGGAGAGATCGTGCTGGTCAGCCACCAACTGCCGATCTGGATGGTCGCACGCAGCGTCGCCGGACGCCGGCTCGCCCACGACCCGCGCGCCCGCCGGTGCACCCTGTCGAGCATCACGACGCTCGCCAAGGAGGGCGAGCGCTTCGTCGAGGTCGACTATCAGGAGCCGGCCGGTCACCTCCTCGCCCAGTCGATCGACCTCGGAGCCGTCTGATGCGCGCCCCCACCGCGGCCATCGCGCTGCTTCTCGCCGGTGCCCTCGCGGGCTGTTCGACCGCCTCGGGCGGTCTGCTCGACGACTACAACGCGGGCGACGACGGCGGCAACTACGTCTCCGGCGACGGCACGACCACCGCGATCGTCGCCGAGAACCGCGGTGAGCCGATCGAGTTCGCGGGCGAGACCGAGCTGGGCGACGCCGTCTCGAGCGAGGAGCTGCTCGGCCGGGTCGTCGTCGTCAACTTCTGGTACTCGACCTGCCCGCCGTGCCGGATCGAGGCCCCCGACCTCGAGCGGCTCCACCTCGACTACCTGGATGACGAGGTGACCTTCCTCGGCGTCAACGTGCGAGACGACGCCGCCACTACGCGAACCTTCGCCGCCGAGTTCGGAATCACCTACCCGTCGATCGTCGACGCGGCGACCAACGACGTTCAGCTCGCCTTCGCCGGCAAGATCGCGCCGAACGCGGTGCCGACCACGCTCGTCCTCGACCGCGAGGGCCGTGTCGCGGCGCGCATCTCCGGCCTCGTCTCCGACCCCGGCCTGCTCGCTCAGTTCATCGACGACGCGCTCGCCGAGGAACTGTGAACCCGGGCGACCTCGCCTTCGCCGGCGACCTCTGGCTCGCGCTGCCGCTCGCGCTCGCCGCGGGGCTGCTCTCGTTCGTCTCCCCGTGCGTGCTGCCGCTCGTGCCCGGCTACCTCGGCTACGTGAGCGGGGTCGCGAACGGCGCAGAGCACTCCCGCGGCCGGCTGGTCGCGGGCGCCGCCCTGTTCATCGCCGGGTTCTCGGTGATCTTCCTGGCGGTCTTCGTGCTGATCGGCAGCGTGAGCTCGTTCTTCCTGCGCTACCAGCAACTGCTGCTCTCGATCGGCGGCGTGATCGTGATGCTGATGGGGCTCGTGTTCATCGGGCAGGTCACGATGCTCCAGCGCCAGGTGAAGCTGTCCTGGCAGCCGCGCACCGGACTGCTCGGCGCCCCGCTGCTCGGCGTCGTCTTCGCGGTCGGCTGGACGCCGTGCATCGGGCCGACGCTCGCGGCGATGTCCACGCTCGCGCTCACCGGCGATGTGCCGCGGGCGCTCGCGCTCGGCATCGCCTACTGCCTGGGCCTCGGGATCCCGTTCCTGTTGGTCGCGCTCGGCTTCGGCTGGGTCGGCACCTCGATCGCGTGGGTCAAGCGCCACCTGCGCGTGATCAACATCACCGGCGGCGTGCTGCTCATCGTGCTCGGCGTGCTCATGGTGACCGGGGCATGGGGCGCCGTCATGACGGCCTTCGGGGGGGTGCTGGCGGGTGTCCTCCTCCCGATCTGACCGCGGCGTCGACCCGATGCGGCCTGACGACCATGTCGACGCCGCTCCGGCATCCGGCTCTCCGGCGCAGCCGCGCCTCGACGCCCGCGGCTACGCCCGCTTCTTCTGGCGCCAGCTCACGAGCATGCGCACCGCAATCGTGCTCCTGCTTCTGCTGGCCGTCGCGGCCGTGCCCGGCTCGCTCGTCCCGCAGCGCTCCTCCGACCCGAACGGCGTCATCCAGTACAAGCAGCAGTACCCGGAGCTCTTTCCGGTGCTCGATTCGCTGAGTCTGTTCGACACCTTCAGCTCGCCGTGGTTCTCGGCGATCTACCTGCTGCTGTTCGTCTCGCTCGTCGGCTGCATCCTGCCGCGCACCAAGCACCATTTCGACGCGCTGCGGGCCCGCCCGCCGCGCACCCCCGCGCGCCTGGAGCGCCTCGTCGGGTTCCGTCGCGTGGCGGTGCAGGTCGACCCGGAGAGCGCGGTGGAGTCGGCGCGCTCGGTGCTGCGCGGGCAGGGCTACCGCGTCGAGCGCTACGACGGAAGCGGCGTCCGCTCGATCTCGGCCGAGCGCGGGTACCTCCGCGAGACCGGCAACCTGATCTTCCACATCTCGCTCGTCGGCGTGCTGATCGCAGTCGGCATCGGCGGCGGCTTCGGCTACAGCGGCCAGCGGATCCTCGTGCAGGACACCGCGTTCACCAACAGCCTCGGCAGCTACGACTCGTTCAATCCCGGTCGGTTCTTCACCGACGATCAGCTCGACGCCTACGCGATCCGGCTCGACGACTTCGTCGCCGAGTACGAGTTCGACCTGGACACCATCAGCTGGCAGCCGCTCGACTTCGACGCCCAGCTCAGCGTGCGCGAGCAGGGCGGCGAGTGGGAGGCGCAGAGCCTTCGCATCAACGCGCCGCTCGACATCGCGGGAACCCAGGTGTATCTGCTCGGCAACGGCTACGCGCCGATCGTGACCGTGCGCGACCCTGCGGGAACGATCGTCTCGAGCGGGCCGGTCGCCTTCCGCCCCCAGGACAACAACCTGTTCAGCCTCGGGGTGATCAAGGTCCCTGACGGGCTCGACGAGCAGCTCGGGATGGTCGGGATCTTCGCCCCCGACGCGATCGAGGTCGCCGGCGTGCTCGCCTCGTTCTCTCCCGAGCCCGCGGACCCGCTGCTGCAGCTGGAGGTCTACTCGGGCGACCTCGGGCTCGACGACGGCGTCTCGGTCAACGCCTACGCGCTCGACACCGACGACCTGACCCCGCTGGCCGGACGCACCGCTGACGAGCCCGCGCTCGAGCTCGCGCTCGGCGACGAGGTGGAGCTGCCGAACGGCCTCGGCACCGTCGAGTTCACCGAACTGCGCCGCTTCGTCAGCATCGAAATCCACCACGACCCCTCGCAGGTCTGGGTGCTGCTGTTCTCGATCACGCTGCTCGGCGGGCTGCTGGTGAGCCTGTTCGTGCCGCGTCGCCGGGTCTGGATCAAGGTGCGCGACTCCGCGGAGGGAACCGTGCTGGAATACGCCGGCCTCGCCCGCGGCGAAGACGCCCGACTGGCCGACGCCGTCGCCGACCTGGCGATCCGGCACACGACCGCGCTCGGGGTGCCCGCCCCGGAGCGCCACACCGAACCTAGGATGGACGCGTGATGGACACCCTCGCCGCGTACTCGCTGATCGCGAACTACTCCGCGATCGCGCTCTACGTGCTCGCATTCCTCGCCTTCGTCGGCGACCTCAGCGCCCGCTCGGCCGCCGTGACCGCCGGGGCCGAGGAGGCCCGGGCGCTCGCCCGCGAGCAGCCTGCCGAGCGCGACGTGGGCGCCCGGACGGCCCTGCTGGAGCGGCTTGCGCGCCCCGCCTCCGACCGCGGTTCCGGGTGGCAGCGCCTCGGCTTCGCGCTGACGGTGCTCGGCTGGCTGCTCCACCTCGCCGCCCTCGTGATGCGCGGCGTCGCCGCCGAGCGCGTGCCGTGGGCCAACATGTACGAGTTCGCCCTCACCGGCACCGCGCTCGCCGTCGCCGTCTTCCTCGGCGTGCAGCTGTGGCGCGATGTCCGGTTCCTCGGCGCCTACGTGACCGGCATCGCGTCGATCCTGCTCGCGCTGGCGACCGTGAACTTCTACGTCGCCGTGTCACCGCTGCCGCCGCCGCTGCAGTCGATCTGGCTTGTCATCCACGTCTTCGTCGCGACGCTCGCGACCGGCTTCTTCGCGATCGGCGGCGGCCTCTCGATCGCGCAGCTGCTGCAGGCGCGTCGCGAGTCGGGCCGGGCGGCGGGACTGCGATTCCTGCAGACCTTCCCCACCTCGGACACGCTCGACCGCCTCGCCTCCCGCGTCATCGTCGTGGGCTTCGCACTGTGGACCTTCACCCTGATGGCCGGGGCGATCTGGGCCGAGCGCGCCTGGGGTCGCTACTGGGGGTGGGACACCAAAGAGGTGTGGACCTTCATCGTCTGGGTCGTGTTCGCGGGCTACATCCACGCGCGCGCGACGAAGGGCTGGCGCGGCTCGCGCAGCGCATGGCTGGCGATCGTCGGCTTCGCAGCCGTGCTCTTCAACTTCACGGCGGTCAACCTGCTGTTCAAGGGCCTGCACGCCTACAGCGGACTGTAGGCGACGGCCTCACGACGCGGGCGTCAGCGCGACCGGAACCCGACCGTCGCCGGTCGAGAACTGGATGACGACCTCGTCGGCGGTGCACTCGTAGGGCGCCTCGTTGAACGGGTGCGAGGCGAGGATGTCGCCGAACAGATCGCTGCCGTCCATCTCGACCCCGCCGACGTCGACCGTCATCGAGACGTCGCTCTCGTTGTGCGAGGTGGCGATCACGCCGCCGGCGACCTCGTAGTCGCCACGGATGCTGCCCGTGATCGTCCCGGTGCCGTCGATCCCCGCATCGAAGGTCAGCGTCAGCGTGAAGTCGGGCGTGTAGGTGTAGCTCGTCTCGGTGAAGCTCAGCCCGGTGTCGCCGTCGATGGTCATGGTGAGACCGCCGCCAGATTCTGCGCCGACGGCGTCGTAGAAGACCTGCATCTGGTCCTGCGTGATGCGCCAGTCGCCGATCAGGCAGGTCGACTGATCGATCTCCGTGTCGCCGCCCGAACCGTCGCTGCCGCCGGTCGCCTCGCCGCTGGGTGAGGCATCCGGGTCGGCGGTCGTCGCGCCGCCGGTGCACCCGGTCAGGGCGAGGGCGACGGCGGTGCCGGCGATGAACAGGGCAGGCGTGGAACGCGGAAGGGTGATCATGAGGCCTCCTCGGTGCGGTGCCTCGACCCTAACCGGGGTCCGGGGGCGCCAGATAGGGGCAGAAACTACTCACCTTCGGTCAGCAGCCGGTGGCACCGTTCCAGCCGATCCCGCCACCACGCGACCCGGTCGGGCGCGGCCGCATGCTCCCGCACGAGGTCGCCGTCGACGTCGATGCGGCGCACCGGCACCTCGCCGTTCACCGGCACCAGCGGCTCTCGGGTCACGTCGGCGGCGAGCAGCGCGGCCGTGCCGAGGCCGCAGTCGAACAGCAGCTCCGGCACTGCGGCAGCGAGTCGTGCGCCCATCGAGAGGCCGACGCTCGACTCGAGAGCGCTCGAGATCACCACGGGAAGCCCCGCATCGGCGGCGATCGCCAGGGCGGCGCGCACCCCGCCGAGCGGGGCCGCCTTGATCACCAGAAGATCTGCCGCGCCGGCACGGGCGACGGCGAGCGGGTCCTCGGCCTTCCGCACGCTCTCATCGGCGGCGATCGGCAGCTGCCAGTCGCGCAGCCGTTCGCGCAGCTCGGCGAGCTCGTCGACGCTCGCGCAGGGCTGCTCCAGGTACTCGAGGTCGAAGGGCGCCAGCAGGTGGGCCGCGTGCTCCGCCTCGTCCACGTTCCACGCCCCGTTCGCATCGACGCGGATGCGCCCGGCCGGACCCAGGTGCTCGCGTGCGGCGCGAACACGCGCGACGTCGTCGTCGAGGGTCTGGCCGCGCTCGGCGACCTTCACCTTGACGGTGCGCACGGCGCCGAAGCGCTCGAGCACGGCCGGCACCTGCGCGGCGGCGACGGCCGGCAGCGTCGCATTGACCGGGATGCTGTCGCGATAGTGCGGGACCTCCGGCCCCCAGCCCTCGTCGCAGGTGGCTTGCAGCCAGGCGGCCGCCTCCCGGTCGTCGTACTCGACGAACGGCGAGAACTCGGCCCAGCCGCGGGGACCGCGCAGCAGCATCAGCTCGCGCCGGTCGAGGCCGCGGAAGCGGGTTCGCAGCGGCAGCGACACGACCGCCGCGTCGGAGAGCAGCGCATCCAGGCTCGGCACCGTCGCATCCATTCCCCCATCCTGCCCTTGAAACGTCCGGCTCAGTAGGCTGAACCCGTGAATCCCGTCGTCTCCGAACTGTTCGATGCGAGCCGGTGGGTCGAGGTTCCCGGCTTCACGGAGCTGACGGACATCACCTACCACCACGACGTGACCGGGCGCATCGCGCGGGTCGCGTTCAACCGGCCCGAGGTGCGCAACGCGTTCCGGCCGCGCACCGTCGACGAGCTCGCGGCCGCGCTCGACGACGCCCGGCAGAACGCGCGCGTCGGCGTCGTGCTGCTCACCGGCAACGGGCCGAGCCCGAAGGACGGCGGCTGGGCGTTCAGCTCGGGCGGCGATCAGCGCATCCGCGGCCGCCACGGCTACCAGTACGAGGAACGCGGGTCGAGTGCCGAAGGCGGGTCGAGTGCCGCCGAAGGCGGTGTATCGAGACCGGGATTCGCTACGCCTGCTGCGCAGGCTACTCAACCCGCGGGCGCCATGCCCGCGGGGCGCCTGCACATCCTCGAGGTTCAGCGCTTGATCCGCTTCATGCCGAAGGTCGTCATCGCGGTCGTGCCCGGCTGGGCGGCCGGCGGCGGCCACTCGCTGCACGTCGTCTGCGATCTCACGATCGCGAGCGCCGAGCACGCCCGCTTCAAACAGACCGACGCGGATGTCGGCAGCTTCGACGCCGGGTACGGCAGCGCCTACTTCGCCAAGCAGGTGGGGCAGAAGGTGGCGCGCGAGGTGTTCTTCCTGGCGCGGGAGTACGACGCGCAGCGCGCCTACGAGATGGGCACCGTCAACGCGGTCGTGCCGCACGCCGAGCTGGAGGCGACGGCCCTGGAGTGGGCGGAGGAGATCCTCGGCAAGAGCCCGACCGCGATCCGCATGCTCAAGTACGCGATGAACCTCACCGACGACGGGCTCGTCGGCCAGCAGCTGTTCGCCGGCGAGGCGACGAGGCTCGCCTACGGCACCGACGAGGCGGTCGAGGGTCGGGACGCGTTCCTGGAGAAGCGCGCCCCCGACTGGTCGCCCTACCCGTGGCACTACTGAGCGGCGGCGGCTTGCGATGACGCGCGCCCTGCGGATCGTTCGGGCGGGCCCCGGCGTGCTCGACGCGCTGCGCACCGCTCTTTCGGGCGGGCCGGCGATCCTGGTCACGTCCGATGGCGCGCGCCCCGAGGATGTGCCGGGCACCGTGTCGCTCCGGACCGCACTCGTGGTTGAGAGCAGCGGGTCGACGGGGCGCCCCAAGCGCATCGCGCTCGGTGCGGACGCCGTGCTGGCGAATGCGGCGGCGAGCGAGTCGGCACTCGGCGGGCCGGGCCAGTGGGTGCTCGCGCTGCCGACCCACTACGTCGCGGGCCTCAACGTGCTCGCCCGGTCGATCGCGGCGGGCACCATCCCGGTCGCGGTCGCCGAGGGGCCGTTCACGGCGGCGGCGTTCCTGGCGGCGGCGGAGCGGCTCGACGCCCCTGACCGTTTCGTCTCGCTGGTGCCGAGCCAGCTCGCGACGCTGGTCGCCGATCCGTCGGCGCGGGTCGCGCTCGCCCGCTTCGCCGCGGTTCTCGTCGGCGGGCAGGCGACCCCGGCCACCCTGCTGGCCGAGGCTGCCGACCACGGCATCCGCGTCGTCCGAAGCTACGGCTCCAGCGAGACGAGCGGAGGATGCGTCTACGACGGCCGCCCCAACGGCACGACCGAGGTGCGCATCCGCGACGGCGAGGTGCAGCTCGCCGGGCCGACGCTCGCCGAGGGCTACCTGGGCGACCCGGCGCTGACCGAGGAGCGCTTCATCCACGATGAGGGCCTGCGCTGGTTTCGAACCGCCGACGCCGGTTACCTGACCGAGGAACCGGAGCCTCGGCTCGTGGTGACGGGGCGCCGCGACGACGTGATCATCTCCGGCGGCGTGAAGGTGGCGCTCGGCGCGATCGAGCAGGCGGTGCGCGAGCTGCCCGGCCTGTCGGATGCTGTCATCGTCGGCGCGCCGGACTCCCGCTGGGGCGAGGTGCCGGTGCTCGTCTCCGTGCACGATGCCGACCTCGCGGCGGTGCGCGCCGCGGTCGAGTCGGTGCTGGGCCCCGCGGCGAGACCGGCCCGGGTGCTGCGGCTCGCCGAGCTGCCGCTGCTGCCCGGCGGCAAGCCGGATCGCCTCGCGCTGCGGGCCCTCGTGTTCGCCGACAGCGCCTAGGCTGACGTCGTGGCCAAGCAGCAACGCATCGACCCCCGCAACATCGAGCGCACCCGCGCCAAGCAGAGCGCCGCCCGCAGCGGCAACCCGGCCAAGCGCGCCCAGAGCGCCCAGGCCGCCGCTCGCGCGCGCGGCCCGGTGCGCCCGGCAACTCTCGGAACCTGGATCGCCGCCTCGCGCCCGCAGACCCTCGCGCTGGCGATCGCTCCGGTCGCCCTCGGCACCGGAGCCGCCGCGCTGCTCATGGAGTCGTGGACCGAGCACTGGGTGCGGGCGCTGCTCGCCCTCGCCGTGGCAGTGGGCCTGCAGATCGGCGTGAACTACGCCAACGACTACTCCGACGGCGTTCGCGGCACCGACCGCGATCGGGTCGGGCCCGCGCGTCTCGTCGGATCCGGCCGGGCGAAGCCCCGCCAGGTGCTCACCGTCGCGCTCGTGTTCTTCGCCCTCTCGGCGCTCGCCGGCCTCGTTCTGGTGTGGCGCAGCGAGCAGTGGTGGCTTCTCGCCGTCGGCGCGGTGAGCCTGCTCGCCGCCTGGTTCTACACCGGCGGCAAGTGGCCGTACGGGTATCTGCCCCTCGGCGAGCTCGCGGTGCTGATCTTCTTCGGCTTCGTCCCGGTCGCCGGCACGATGCTCGTGCAGGCCGGAACAGTCAACATCGAGGCCTGGCTCGGCGGTTCGGCGCTCGGCTGCTTCGCGGCCGCCGTGCTGCTGGTGAACAACCTGCGCGATCGGGAGCGCGACGCGCTGCACTCCAAGCGCACGCTCTCGGTGATCATCGGGGCCACCGCGTCGAAGGCGCTGTTCACCGTGCTGATCCTGGTGCCCTACGGCATCCTGGCCTTCTTCGTGCTCTTCTACGAGTTCGCCCCGTACGTGTACTTCTCGCTGCTCGCCGCCGTCCCGGCGCTGCTGATCGTGTGGACGGCCAAGACCGCGCGTGAGCTCGTGATCGTGCTGCAGCTCGTGCTCGTGACGTCACTGACCTTCGGGATCGGGCTCGCCGCCGCGATCGGCTTCTAGTCGCCGTCCTCGGCGGCTTCGTCCTCGCCGCGGGTGACGATGCCCGCTTCGCGCCGCTTGCGCGCCGCGAACAGGTCTTCCGCGACTCGGTTGCGCAGGCGTCCGAGCGCGAGATACGAGATCGCGAGCGCCATGAGCGTGGCCGCGATGGCGGCGATCCACCACTCGATGCCGAGCACGAGCAGAACCACCAGGAGCGCCAGGAAGATTCCCACGCGCGCGAGGCTGTAGATCACCCAGGGATGCATTCTCCGAGTCTACGCGGGCGAGCCGCCTAGAATCGGGGCATGCGTTACGTCCTGATCGGTGGCCTGGCCCTGTTCGCGGTCATGGTCTTCTCCATCGTCGACATCCTGGCGATCGACCGGTCCCGTGTGCGTCACCTGCCCAAGGTCGTGTGGGTTGTGCTCGTCATCTTCCTGTCGGCCATCGGCTCGGCCCTGTGGTTCACGCTCGGGCGTGAGCGTCTGAACGGGGGGCGAGGCCCGTCGAGCACGGCGGGTCCGGCGCTCGGCCCCGACGACGACCCCGAGTTCCTGCGCCGCATCGCCCACGACCAGGAACGCGAAGAGCGCATTCGCAAGCTCGAGGAGAAGCTCGCCGAGCTCGACGATGACAACCCCAAGGACTGACCCGGTCTCGCCCGCGAGCGCCTTCGCGACGGCCCTGCTGGGGGAGTTCGCGCGCGCCGGGGTGACCGACATCGTGGTGTGCCCGGGCTCGCGCTCGCAGGCGCTCGCCCTCGCCGCCGCCCGGTTCGAGCGGGCCGGGCTCCTGCGCCTGCACGTGCGCATCGACGAGCGCGCCGCCGGCTTCCTCGCCCTCGGCCTGGCGCGCGAGAGCGAGCGGCCCGTCGCCGTGGTGACGACCTCGGGAACGGCGGTCGCGAATCTGCTGCCAGCGGCGCTCGAGGCGGCGCACTCCGGGATTCCGCTCGTGCTGCTGACCGCCGATCGCCCCGACGAGCTGCGCGGCGTCGGCGCCAATCAGACCACCCGTCAGCCGGGAATGTTCGACGTCGCCACTTCGCGCGGCTGGGATGTGCCGGCACCGAGCGCCGGCGATCCTGTCGAGACCGGCGCGGCGGAGCTCGTCGCGGAGGCGCTGCGCGACATCGCCGGGCCGGTGCACCTGAACCTGGCGTTCCGCGAGCCGCTCTCGGGCGCCGCGCCGCTGCCGGACATCGACCCGGGCAGCTGGGCTCCCGCGCCGGCGTCGGCTGATCCGGTCGTGCTGCGCGCGGCCCCCGGCACCGTCGTGGTGGCGGGCACGGGCGCGGGCGAGCAGGCCGAAGAGGCGGCGCGGGCGCTCGGCGCCCCGCTGCTGGCCGAGGTGACCAGCGGCGCCCGCTTCGGCCCGAACCTCGTCGCGGCGTATCGCGAGCTGCTCGACACGGCGAACTTCGGCGACCGCATCGAGCGCGTGATCGTGTTCGGGCACCCGACGCTCAGCCGCGAGATCCCCGCGCTCATCGAGCGCCCCGGGGTCGAGACGATCGTCGTGCGAAGCCCCGGGGTCGAGGACTACAACCCGGGCCGCGCGGTCGCCCGCCACCTCGACACGGTCCGCGTGGTCGACGATCCCGCGGCGGTGGAGTCGGCGCGGTCCTGGGTGGGGCGCTGGGTGCACGCCTCCCGGCAGCTCGTGGCCGTTCCCGAGCAGCGCGGCGCCGTGCTGACCGAGGATCTCGCCGAGCGCGCCCAGTTCGCCCGCGATCAGCTCGCCCACCTGCGCGCCCCGGTGACCCGGCGGATGCTCGTCGACGCGGTCTGGAACGCGAGCTGGCCGCACGATCGCCTCGTTCTCGCAGCGTCGCGCCTGATCCGCGAACTCGACCGGGTCGCGCCGGGCAAGAAGCTCCGCGTGCACGCCAACCGTGGGCTCGCCGGCATCGACGGCACGATCGCGACGGCCACCGGCATCGCGCTGGCGGCCGAGGCGGAGGGAGCCGAGGGCATCACCCGGCTGCTGCTCGGCGATCTGGCGCTGCAGCACGATCTCGGCTCGCTGCTGGCCGCCGCGGGGGAGGCCGAGCCGCGCCTGCAGGTCATCGTCGGCAACGACGGAGGGGGCTCGATCTTCGATCTGCTCGAGGTCGCAGCCCAGGCCGAGCCCGAGCTGATCGATCGCGTGCTGTACACCCCGCACACCATGGACATCGAGGCGCTCGCGACCGCCGCCGGCTGGGAGTACCGCCGCGTCGACACCCGCGCCGACCTCGACGGCGCGCTCACGCCTGCCCCGGGTCGCACCCTGGTCGAGGTCGCGCTCGCCCGTTAGGGTCGCCGCATGAGAGAACTGCTTCGCGTCGGCGACGGATTCGACCTCGGGGCTGTGGACCCGTCATCGACCCCGGGGGTCGACCTCGACAAGTCGGAGGGGCGGGAGGCGCTGGCCGAGGGGGCAGCCGAGCTCGCGACGCTTCAGGAGCTGATGTGGGCCAACTCGCGACACGGCGACGAGCGGCGGGTGCTGCTGGTGCTGCAGGCGATGGACACCGCGGGCAAGGGCGGCATCGTGCGGCACGTGGTCGGCGCTGTCGATCCTCTCGGGGTGCGCATCGCGGCGTTCAAGGCGCCGACCGAGGAGGAGAAGGCCCACGACTTCCTGTGGCGCATCCGCAAACGGCTGCCGCAGCCGGGAGAGCTGGGGGTCTTCGACCGCTCGCACTACGAGGATGTGCTGATCCACCGGGTGCGCGGCCTCTCGAGCCCGGAGGTCGTCGAGGAGCGCTACGGCCTCATCAACGACTTCGAGCGCGAGCTGGTCGCGGGCGGCACGCGCGTCGTCAAGGTGATGCTGCACATCTCGAACAGCGAGCAGCGCGAGCGGCTCGCTGAGCGCCTCGACCGCGCCGACAAGCACTGGAAGTACTCGCCGGGTGATGTCGACGAGCGGCAGCTCTGGCCCGCCTACATGGACGCCTACCAGCTCGCGCTCACGCGCACCTCGACGCCGGAGGCGCCCTGGTTCGTGGTGCCCGCCGATCGCAAGTGGTACGCCCGGCTGGCGGTGCAGAGTCTGCTGCTGGACGCGCTGCGCGGCCTCGACCAGCGCTGGCCGCTCGCCGACTTCGATGTCGAGGCCGAGAAGAAGCGCCTCGCCGGAAGCTAGCCGCCCGCGGACTCGACCGGCTGGCGCAGGATGGTGCGCAGCTTCTCGGGAGCGGACTTCCGGACGTCGCTGAGGTAGATCTCGTGGTGGCGGCCGGTCATCCGCAGCCCCTCGGCGGGGATGAACTCCTCGTGCATCCGCTGCAGAACCGGGCCCTCGTCGTCGAAGGATCCGAGGTGCAGGGTCTGCACGCAGCGTCCCTCCGACAGCGTCTCGAACCGCACATCGCCCAATCGCGCGGGCGGGGTCTTCGCTCCCGCGCGCTCGATCGCCGTCTCGACCAGGGCGACATCGATCCAGTCCGGCACCATGATCATCAGGGTCCAGTCCCACTGGGTCTTGTCGCGCGAGCTGGTGAACACGCTCATGTCCTCGGCCCACCACAGGCCTTCCAGCGGCGGCACGACGTAGTCGCGCCCGAGGTCGAGCTTGCTCGCGAACTTGAGCTTGTAGGCCACCGGATAGAGGGCCTCGAGGGCGCCGGTGTACTGCGCTGAGGCGCCCGGGGCTCCGTGCCCGTCGACCATCAGGTAGCTCAGATCGGGCACCTCGAGCAGGCGGAACTCGCCGATCGGGGCCCGGAAGCAGTCCAGGCTCTTCTTCAGATCGACCTTGTCCGACATGGTCGACCTAGCCGAACGCCTCGACCACGGGTCGGAACTTGAGCCGCGTCTCGGCCAGCTCATGCTCCGGGTCGGAGCCGGCGACGATCCCGGCGCCCGCGAAGGCGCGGATGTCGCCCTCCTCGCTGACCTCCGCGGAACGCAGCGCGACCGCCCACTTGCCGTCGCCGGCCGCGTCGACCCAGCCGACCGGCCCGCCGTAGAGGCCGCGGTCGGACGGCTCCAGCTCGTGGATGAGCTCGAGCGCGGCGCTGCGCGGGGTCCCCGCGACGGCGGCCGTCGGGTGCAGCTCGGCCACGAGGTCGAGGCTTGTGGACCCGTCGCTCAGGGTGCCCTCGACGTCGCTGGCCAGGTGCCAGAGGTTCGGCAGCTTCAGCGCGTACGGCATCTCGCTCGCCGCGATGTGCGGGGCATGCGGCGCGAGCGCCTGGACGACGCTGCGCACCGCATAGCCGTGCTCGTCGAGATCCTTCGTCGAGGTCGCCAGCCGCACGGCGGCCGCGTGGTCGGCGTCGGCGTCCGCCCCGCGACCGATGCTGCCAGCCAGCACGCGCGCACTGACCGTGCCGCGCTTGACCCGCACGAGCGTCTCGGGGCTGGAGCCGAGGAACCGGTCGACCGCGAACGTCCAGGTGTCGGGGTAGCTCAGCGCAAGATGCATCAGCACCCGGCGGAGGTCGGCAGTCTGCGGGAGGTGCCCGACCATGTCGCGCGCCAGGACGACCTTGTGCAGGCTGCCCTCGTCGATCCGGGCGACCGCCTGGCGGACGGCGGCCGCGTAGGCGTCGCCGTCGAGTCGGCCCGGATGCAGACGCAGCCGGTATTCGGGCCCGAGCGGCTCGGCCGTGACCGCATCGCCGGCCCCGTCGATGCGGGTCACCCAGCTCACGCCGCCGCGACGGCCGAGGATCACGCGGGGCACGATCAGCACGCTCGCGCGCTCCGAGTCGTCGGCGAAGCCGAATGCGCCGAAGGCGATCAGGCCGCTGCCGGAGCGCTGCACCGGGTCGTCGATCGTGGCGGCGGCGACGATGCGGCGCCAAGTCTCGGCGGCCTCACGCACCCGGTCGGGCCCGCGGAACTCGAGGCGCAGCGCCTCGCCCAGACCGGCGACGCCCTCGCCGCGACGCACGAACAGCAGAGGGTGCTGGGCATCGAGGAGGGGCAGCAGTGAACCGAAGGGTTCGACCGCGCGGGTCTCGACTGTCAACGCAGGGATCTGCGACCGAAGTTCCGTCACCTCCCTAGCCTAGATCGCGCACGGCAACCATGCGGGCGGCCTTACTAGGATGGGTTCCCGTGAACAGAGCCGACATGGACAAGGCCCCGGACGACGTCGCCGGGATGTTCACCGAGGTCGCAGCCCGCTACGACGTCACCAACACGGTGCTCTCGGCGGGCAATGCGGCCCTCTGGCGGATGGCGACCGTTCGCGCGGTCTCGCCGCAGCCGCGGGAGCGCATCCTCGATGTGGCTGCCGGGACCGGCACGTCGTCGGCCGCGCTCGCTCGGCGCGGTGCCACGGTCGTCGCCGTCGACTTCTCGCCGGGCATGGTCGAGGTGGGCCGCACGAAGCACCCCAAGATCGAGTTCGTCGAGGCGAACGCCGAGCGCCTGCCGTTCGGCGACAACGAGTTCGACGCGGTCACGATCAGCTTCGGCCTGCGCAACGTCGAGCACCCGAAGGTGGCGCTCGCCGAGATGTATCGGGTGCTGAAGCCCGGCGGTCGTCTCGTGATCTGCGAGTTCTCGCGGCCGCCGCAGGTGCTCGTGCGCGCCGGCTACCACGCCTACCTCAAGCACGTGATGCCGCTGGTGGCTCGAGCCTCGAGCTCGAACCCGGAGGCCTACGACTACCTCGCCGAGTCGATCGAGGCCTGGCCGGACCAGGGAACGCTGAGCCAGTGGATCCGCGGCGTCGGATTCACGCGGGTGGCGCACCGCAATCTGACCAGCGGCGTCGTGGCGCTGCACCGCGGGCGGAAGCCGGAAGACGCGGCCATCCGGGCGACGACGGCGAAGCGCCGTGCCACGCGCCAGCGGCGCTCGACGACTGAGCCCGCGGCGTGAGCCCGCACGAGACGAGCGGTGCCGACGTGACTCCGAACCCCCCGCTGGCCCGGCGGAGCAATACCCTGAGCTCCTCTTTGGGGCTGGGTGAGAAGCTGTTCGCCTCCAGTGAGGAGCGGCGCTTCGCGGCGGCCATCGAGGCGGGGCTCGACCGCGTCGAGGCGGGACTCGTCACCGACACGGCCTTTGCCGACGACATCGCCGACGCGGCGGGCCGTTACCTGTTGGAGGCCGGTGGCAAGCGCATCCGCCCCACCCTCGCGCTGTTGACCGCGCAGCTCGGCGACGGCGTGAATGACGACGTGATCGCGGCGGCTGAGGCGGTCGAGATCACCCACCTCGCCTCGCTGTACCACGACGACGTGATGGATGATGCGGAACTGCGGCGCGGGGTCCCCACCGCGCAGAACGTGTGGGGCAACTCGGTCGCGATCCTCACCGGCGATCTGCTGTTCGCGCGCGCCAGCCGGATCTTCGCGGGTCTGGGCGAACGCGCCCTCGAGCTGCAGGCCGAGACTTTCGAGCGGCTGTGCCTCGGCCAGCTGCACGAGACGATCGGCCCGAAGCCGGAAGACGACCCGATCGAGCACTACCTGCAGGTGCTCTCGGACAAGACCGGATCGCTCATCGCGCTCGCCGCCTACGTCGGGGTGGTCTTCTCGAACGCCGCGAGCGAGTACCGCGAGCCGGTGCAGCGCTTCGGCGAGAGCATCGGCGTGGCCTTCCAGCTGATCGACGATGTCATCGACCTCTCGGCGTCCACCGCCGAGACCGGCAAGACGGCGGGCACCGACCTGCGCGCCGGCGTGCCGACGCTGCCGTTGCTCTACCTGCGCGAGCGGGCCGCATCCGAGCCGGATGCGGCCGCGCTGCTGGCGCGCATCGAACAGGATGTCGACGCGGCGATTCCCGAGCTGCGCGAGCACCAGGTGACTCGCGATACGCTCACGGAGGCCCACCGTTGGGCCGCCATCGCGGTCGACGCGCTGGCCCCGCTGCCCGACGGCCCGGTGAAGAAGGCGCTCACGCGCTTCGCCGAGGCCATCGTCGAGCGCTCGCACTAGGAACTGCTCTCGCGAGCGCCCCGAAAGGAACACCCGTGAAGCTTCGTCTCGCCATCGTCGGTGCCGGCCCGGCCGGAATCTACGCCGCCGACATCCTGCTCAAGCACGAGCGGAGCTTCGACGTGTCGATCGACCTGTTCGACCAGCTCCCCGCGCCCTACGGTCTGGTCCGCTATGGCGTCGCCCCCGACCACCCGCGCATCAAGGGCATCATCAACGCATTGCGCGACGTGCTCGACCGCGGCGACATTCGCATCTTCGGCAACGTGCGCTTCGGCGAGGATCTCACCCTCGACGACCTGCAGAACCACTACCACGCGGTGATCTTCTCGACCGGGGCGGTGCGGGATGCGGAGCTGCGCATTCCCGGAATCGAGCTGCCCGGCAGCTATGGCGCCGCCGACTTCGTGAGCTGGTACGACGGCCACCCCGACTACCCGCGCGAGTGGCCGCTCGAGGCCGAGTCGATCGCGGTCGTCGGCAACGGCAACGTCGCACTCGACGTCGCGCGCATGCTCGTGAAGCACCCCGAGGATCTGCTGCCGACCGAGATTCCGACGAACGTCTACGAAGGCCTGCAGACGAGTCCCGTCACCGACGTGCACGTGTTCGGTCGTCGCGGCCCGATGCAGGTGAAGTTCACCCCGCTCGAGCTGCGCGAGCTCGGCGAGCTGCGCGACGTCGACATGATCGTGCACGAGGAGGACTTCGACTACGACGAGGCCTCGAAGGCGGCGATCGAGAGCAACAAGCAGGTGCTCGTCATCGACCGCGTCTTCACGCAGTGGCGGGCGCGCGAGGTGGGCCAGGCGAGCCGTCGCCTGCACTTCCACTTCTACGCCAAGCCGTTGGAGGTCGTCGCCGGCGAGGACGGCTGTGTGGGCGCGTTCCGCTACGAGCGCACCGAGCCCGATGGCCACGGTGGCGTGCGCGGCACGGGAGAGATCCGCGAGGTCCCGGTGCAGGCGGCCTACCGCGCGATCGGCTACTTCGGGTCGCCGCTGGAGGGCATCCCGTTCGACGCCCAGCGCGGCGTCATCCCGAACCACGAGGGACGCGTGCTGCGCACCGACGCCTCGAGCCCCGACCAGGCCAACGAGGTCATGCCGGGCGTCTACGCGACCGGGTGGATCAAGCGCGGACCGGTGGGACTGATCGGCCACACCAAGTCGGATGCGATGGAGACTATTTCGCACCTGGTCAAGGACCAGTCCAACTGGTGGTCGCCCGCCGAACCGGGCGAGCAGGCCGTCGTCGATCTGCTCGAATCGCGCGGCGTCGAGTACACCGATCTCGAGGGCTGGCACCGCCTCGACCAGCACGAAATGGCGCTCGGCGAGCCGGAGGGCCGCGTGCGCATCAAGGTCGTGCCGCGCGACGAGATGGTGCGCGTCTCGCGCGGGGACGCCTAGGCCGACGTCGTGTCCGCCGCCGAGTTCGTTCTCTTCGTGCTCGGGGCGGCTGTTGCGGGGGCGGCATTCGGAGCTGGCATCGGGGGCCCGCTCGCGACGCGCGTGGCGCGCGACGAGCGAGGCGCGCGGGGGTGGCGCCACCCGGCCGCCGGGGCCGCGGTCGGCGCGCTTGCATTCGCCGCGGTGGCCGCAGCGACCGGTTTCGCTCCCATGCTGATGCCGGCTCTCGCGTTCGCGGCGACCGCGACGGTGCTGACGATGACGGATGCCGCTGAGCGGCGCATCCCCCATGTCGTTCTGGGGCCAGCGCTTGCGATCGTCGCCGGCCTTCTCGTCGTCGCGACGCTGCTTGACGGCGAGCCGGAGCGACTTCTCGGGGCGCTTCTTGGGGCCCTCGCGTACTTCGTGCTGCTTTTCCTCATTGCGCTTGCGGCGCCGCGCGGGATGGGCATGGGCGACGTCAAACTGGCGCTTTTGACCGGCATGATTCTCGGGTCGGGCGGGGTGACCGCGTGGCTGGTCGGAGTCGTCGCGGCCACTGTTTTCGGGGGAATCGTGGCCGTGGGAGCGCTCGCGCTGCGGCGGGTGGACCTGTCGGGCTCGGTCCCGTTCGGCCCCGCCATGCTCGCCGGAGCGATCGCCGGCCTCGCCGTCGCGGGGTGACCGGGCAGACCGGTCTGACTTCTTGTGCTCGCAAAAACGCGAGCGTACCTTGACCATTCCCAGGTTGCTCTTCGGTTTCCCGTCTCGCGCCACCTGGCCGAGACGGGTCGCTCGAGGGGTCACACCACACGCGTTCTCCCCCATAAGGACATCTCATGAACACCTTCCTTACCCGCGTTTCCTCCTCCGTTCGCTCCCTCGCGTCACGCGATGACGGCAACGCCGCCGAGTACGGGCTCATCGTCGGACTCGTCTCGGTCGCCATCATTGGTGCGCTGATCGCGCTCGGACTGGCGCTCTCGGGCACCTTCGGCGACATCACCGGCGCTCTGTGATCCGCTCGGTCCCGACGGTCTGAGGGGGCCGACTCGACGAAGCCGTCTGGTCGGCCCCGTCACTCCACGACCATGCGCCGTGATCCCGAACGGGGCGCAGCAGCCGTTGAATTCGCGCTGATCCTCCCCGTCCTCCTCGTGCTCGTCCTGGGGATGTTTGAGTTCTCCCGGGCTTTTCATACGCAGATCGCTGTCACCAACGCGGCCCGTGAGGGCGCACGCGTGATGGCGATTCACGACGACCCCGCGAAGGCGTCCAGCGCCGCGATCGCGGCAGCCCCGACGCTCGATCCCGCGATCGGTGCCGGTCAGGTCTCGATCTCGCCCGCCTCGTGCGCGGCGAACCCCGGGGGCACGGTCAGCTTCGCCATCAGCTACGACCTCGCCCTCATGACCGGATTCTTCGGAGTCTCGATCCCGATCCACGGAGTTGGGGTGATGCTATGCGGCGGCTGATTGCGCGCCTGACCCGGGACGACACCGGTGCCAGCGCCATCTTGATCGGTCTGTTGATGATTCCGCTCCTCGGCGGACTCGCCATTTCGGTCGATGTCGGCATGCTCTACTCGGAGCGAGCCCAGTTGCAGAACGGTGCCGACGCGGCCGCGCTCGCCGTGGGCGCAGATTGCGCCGACGCGGGCGGATGCAGCCAATCGGTCTCGATTGCGAACCAGTTCGCCGACCTGAACACGGTTGACGGCAGCGCGTTCGCGTTCAACCCGACCTTCCCGACCTCCACGAGCGCCACGGTCGTCGCGCGGACCGAGCAGGCGGACGGGGGGATCGGGGTCCGGCATCCCTTCGCCCAGTTCCTCGGGTTCACCGAGACCACGGTGACCGCGGAGGCCACGGTCGAGTGGGGGTCGCCGCGCGCGGGCTACGTTCTGCCCCTCGCGCTGTCCTACTGCGAATTCGAGAACGCTGACCTCGAGGTGCGGACTCTCATCCAGTACGACACCAATAAGCCGTGCAAGGGGCCCATCGGCCAGCCGATCGCCGGCGGCTTCGGATGGCTGGACCAGTTGCCGGACCGCTGCGAGGCCTTCGTCGACCTCGACGACCCGCTCGTCGGCAGCGACCCCGGAAACGATCCGCCGAAGAACTGCGAGGACCTGTTCCAGACCTTGGAGGGCACGACCGTGCTGATCCCGGTCTACGACTGCAGCTACGCCGCGAACAAGCCCGGTGACTGCTCCAACGGTGTCAACGGCCAGAAGGGCGTGTACCGGATCTGGGCCTTCGCCGCGTTCTACGTCACCGGCTGGAAGTTCAGCGGGAACGGCAACGGCATCATGCACAACCCCGACCCGCTTGCTCCGGCGTGCACGGGCAACTGCCGTGGCATCCAGGGCTACTTCCAGGAGTGGGTCGAGGTCGGCGGCGACTGGGAGCTGGGTGGGCCCGGACTCGCGGTCACCGTCGTCCGATTGATCAACTAACCCGAGGGGCGCTGCTGACTCATGAGAATTCGCATCATCGGTGGAATCATCGCCGTCCTGCTGGCCGCCGTCGGCGCCTTCGCCGTCATCCTTTATGTGCAGGATGCCGACCGTCGCGCCGCGGCGGGAGCGGAGTTCGTTGATGTCTATGTCGTGCAGGAACTCGTGCCGAGCGGCACCGCGGGAAGCGAGCTGGCGGAATTCGTCAGCCTCACGAGCCTTCCCGCGCTCGCGGTGAGCACCGACCGCGTGCGCACCCTCGAGGACGTCTCGGCGCTCGTGGCGACGGCCGACCTTCTGCCCGGAGACCAGCTCGTGCAGGCGAGATTCGCGAGCCCCGAGGTGCTCGCCGCCCGCGGCGACGTGGCCATCCCGGACGGCATGCAAGAGGTGACGATCGCCTTCCCGCTCGAACGGGTGGTCGGCGGCAGCATCGTGGCCGGCTCCACGGTGGGTGTTGTTGTCACCTCGACGGATGCGGACGGCTCCACCACCCAGTTCGTCTTCCACAAGGTCCTGGTCACGCGGACGCAGCCCGGCGACAGCATCTCGGCGAGCGCGGACGAGGCCGACAGTGGTCCGGTCTCCACGATCATGGTGACCCTGGCGGTGACCACGCGGCAGGTGGAGAAGCTCGTCTGGGCGGCCGAGTTGTGGGCCGACAACCGCGCCGGGATCTGGTTGACGCTTCAGCCGGAGTCGGCGAGCGAATCGGGGTCAGCCGCGGTCACCGAGGGCAGCATCTTCCCGTGAGCCGCTACTTCCTCGTCACGCGCAGTGCCGACTTCGGGGAGCGACTGCACCAGTTGCTCGGGAGTCGGCTGACGAGTGTGGCCGGGGAGCAGCTGGCACGGGGAGTCGGCGGGGTCGCCGAGCAGGCCTCGCCGCGTCACAGCGTCGCGCTGCTCGGCCCCGCGGTGTCGTTTCAGGAGACGCGCGAACTGACGGGGGCGCTCACCGAACGCTATCCCGGGATCGGCCTGGTCATCGTGCACGAGGGGACCGCCGAGCTCGAGGATTGGGTCGATGATCTCGGGATCCACGCCGTGCTCGATCCGCGCTCCGACGACCCGACGATCACGCAGCTGCTCGATCGCCTGGACACCTGGTGGGCCGCCGTCCGCGGCGAGGCGTTCGTCGACGCGGAGTCCGAACCCGCACCCGGGGTCGCCTCGGGCGAGGTCGTCGAGACGGATGCCGAGGAGGGAGCGCTCGAGCCCGCGTTGCCGGAACCGATCGCGGAGTCGGCGCGCCGAGCGGTGGTCGCCGTGGTCGCCCCCAAGGGCGGACAGGGCAAGACGACGATGGCGATCAACCTGGCGACGGCGCTCGCGGAGGTGGCTCCGAACTCGGTGGTCCTCGTCGATGCGGATCTGCAGTTCGGCGATATCGCCAACAGCCTCGAGCTGCCCGTCAATCGCACGGTCAGCGAGATCGTGGAGCGGCTCGGCGACGAGATGGCGATCAAGACCGCGATCGTCCGGCATCCGGACGGGTTTTTCGTGATTCCCGCGCCCGTCAGCCCCGAACTCGCCGATGCCGTTCGGCCGGCCCAGGTGTCACGGCTCGTGCAGGAGCTGGCGGCGATCTTCCGGTATGTCGTCATCGACACGACGCCGGGGCTCGGCGAGAACTCGCTCGCCGTGGTGGAGGCCGCCACGGACCTCGTGCTCGTCTCCACGTTGAGCGTGCCGAGCTTGCGGGCGCTGCACAGCGAGCTCGCCGTCTTGGCGTCGATCGAGCTGCTTCCCGCCCGCCGCTACATCGTGCTCAATCAGGTGGATCGAGTCAGCGGCCTCACCGTCTCCGACGCCGAGACGATCCTGGGCGCGTCGGTCGAGGTGACGGTCCCGCGTTCGCCCGCCGTTGTTCTCGCCAGCAATCGGGGCCGACCGCTGTTGCGCGACGACAGCCGTGACGCCGCCGCGCAGGCGATCCGCGATCTCGCCGCCCGCATCGATCTCGCCGTCGTCGTCTCGCGGCGCCGCACGCACAGGAGGTTTCGCTCGTGAACCTGAATGAACGACTCGAGGCCGCTCGGGCCCGTCACCGCCGCTCCGATGCCGAGGAGTTGGTCGCCAAGCGCGTGGCGACGCCGCCCCCCGCGGCGCCGCTGTCCGAGGCGACCGCGTCCGAGCCGGCCGTGCCCGAGCCGACCGTGCCCGACGTTGCGCTCGCGACGACGGAGGCGCCCGAGGTGACGGTGACCCGGACTCCCGCGTCGGGGGTCCGCGTGCCGGAACCGGAGGCCGAGGAGCGGCCCGCCGCCCCGCCACCCGCGGCCCGCGCACTCGATCCGCTCGCCGACCTGAAGGAGCACGCGGCCCAGGAATTGTTCGTGCGCATCGGCGCGCGACTCAACGATCCCTCGCTCACGGAGGAGGGCCTGCACGAACTCGCTCGCGCCGAACTGAGTCGCATCGTCGCGGCTGAGCCCGTCGCGCTCTCGGTCGCCGAACGCAATCGACTCCTCGACGAGATCGGAGCCGACGTGCTCGGCTACGGCCCCCTGGAGGGCCTGCTGGAGGACGAGACGATCACCGAGATCATGGTCAATCGCTTCGACCAGATCTACGTCGAACGCGAGGGTCGCATTGTCGAGCTTCCGGCGCGGTTCTCCAGCGAAGCCCAGCTGCGCCGGGTCATCGAACGCGTCGTCTCGCGCGTCGGGCGCCGCATCGACGAGTCCTCGCCGCTCGTCGACGCTCGGCTCGAAGACGGATCGCGCGTCAACGCCATCATCCCGCCGCTCGCGGTCAACGGGGCCTCGCTCACGGTGCGCAAGTTCTCCCGCGTTCCCCTCACGGCGGCCGACCTCGTCGCGTTCGGCACGATGTCCGAGGGGATGCGCGACGTCCTCGACGCCGCCGTCCGGGGCCGCCTCAACATCCTGGTCTCCGGGGGAACCGGAACCGGAAAGACGACCCTGCTGAACGTCCTCTCGGCGTTCATCCCCTCCGACGAACGGATCATCACGATCGAGGATGCGGTGGAGCTGCAGCTCCAGCAGGAGCACGTGGTGCGGCTGGAGTCGAGGCCGCCCAACATCGAAGGTCGCGGCGAGGTGACGATCCGTGATCTCGTCAGGAACTCGTTGCGAATGCGGCCCGATCGGATCGTGATCGGCGAGGTGCGCGGCGGCGAGAGCCTCGACATGCTGCAGGCGATGAACACCGGTCACGAGGGCTCGATCTCGACCATCCACGCGAACTCGCCGCGCGACGCGATCTCACGGATGGAGACGCTCGTGCTGATGGCGGGAATGGATCTTCCCCTTCGCGCCGTTCGCGAGCAGATCGCGTCGTCTCTGGATCTCATCGTGCAGATCGCCCGCATGAAGGACGGGCAGCGCCGCGTCACCCACGTCACCGAAGTTCAGGGCATGGAGGGCGAGGTCATCACGCTTCAGGATGCGTTCTTGTTCGACTACGACGCCGGGATCGACGACGACGGCAAGTTCCTCGGCCACGCGGTGGCGACCGGGATCCGTCCTCGGTTCGTTGAGCACCTGCACGATGTCGGCATCCGTCTGGACCCGTCGCTGTTCGGCGACCTCGCCACGGCACCGAGGAGGGCACGATGACTCCCGGGGTGCTGTTCGGCGGCATCGTCCTGGTCGCCTTCGCTCTGCTCGCGATCGTGTTCTTCGTGATCGCGCCGCCGACGCCGCGGGTGCCGATCGAGCGGCGCATCGAGCCGGGAACGCGGCACGTTCCCGCGCTCACCCGAGCAACCGACCTCACCGTGGCGGCGATCGAGGCGACCTTCCGCGGGCGTCGCGGCGTGTTCTCGGCCGACGAGCTGGAGTTGGCCGGGGTCAAGGCGAGCCCGTCCGCCTTTCTGTTGCGGGTGTTCATCGCGGCGGCGGTGCTCGCCCTGCTCGGCGTGCTGCTCGGGTTCGATTCGTTCTGGTCGATTCCGCTCGCCCTCGGTTTCGCGCTCACGGCGCCGATCGGAGCCAAGGTGATTCTGAGCGTGCTCACGTCGCGCCGCTGTGCGCGTTTCGCCGATCAGCTCGACGACACCCTTCAGCTGCTCGCGGGCAACCTCCGCGCGGGCTACGGATTGGTGCAGAGCCTGGATGCGGTCGCCCGCGACGCGGAGGAGCCGACCGCATCCGAGTTCGCCCGTGTCGTCAACGAAACCCGGATCGGCCGCGAGCTCGGCAACGCGTTGGAGGACTCCGCTCGCCGCATGCGCAGTGACGACTTCGTCTGGGTGGCGCAGGCGATCGCGATCAACCGCGAAACCGGCGGCAATCTCGCCGAGGTGCTGCACCAGGTGGCGGCGACCATCCGCGAGCGCAGCCAGATCCGCCGGCAGGTCGTGGCGCTGAGCGCCGAGGGTCGGCTCTCGGGTCTGGTGCTGATCGCGCTGCCCTTCGTCGTGTTCGCGGCCGTCCTTCTCATCCAGCCCGCCTACTTCGCGATCTTCTTCACCTCGGTCGTGGGTGTGATCGCGCTCGTCGCCGCCGTGCTCCTGCTCGGTGTCGGCGCCGCCTGGATGTCGGCCGTCACCCGGGTGAAGTTCTAGGAGTCGTCATGCCGATCGAAATCATTCTGGGAGCCGTCGCCCTCGCCGTGGGGGTCGTCGGAGTTTTGTTCTTCGTGTTCTTGGCGGTTCCGGTCGGTGCGCCGACCGTGCACGAGCTTCCGCCGGAGCGCCCGAGGGGGCCGAACGCGGCCGCGTCGACTCCCGGCGCGCGGTCGGCGCGGCTGGTGCGCCGCGTCCCGAGCGGGTACATCGGGTGGATCGAACGCCAGATCGTGTACGCGGGTCGGCAGTCCGATTGGACGGCGGGCGGATTCCTGGTGATCAAGCTGGTCGTCTCGGCGGGTGCCGTGGTGCTCGCCGGCCTGTGGATCGCCGTCGACCCTCAACAGCCGCTTCGCGTCGTTCCTGCGTTGGTGATGCTCGCGCTCGCCCTGGTCGCCCCGGAGGTGATCCTGAACAGCCGCGCCGACGATCGCCAGACCGCGATCCGCCTCGCGCTTCCGGACACGCTCGACCAGATGACGATCGCCGTGGAGGCGGGACTCGGGTTCGATGCCGCGATGGCGAAGGCGGCGCACAACGGCTCGGGGCCGCTCGCCGAAGAACTGATTCGCGTCATCCAGGACATGAGCATCGGGCAGTCGCGACGGGATGCCTACCGGGCACTGGAGCGTCGAACCTCGAGCGAGGATCTGCGCCGTTTCATTCGCGCGGTGGTGCAGGCGGATGCCTACGGAATCGCGATCGCCGACGTGCTGCGCGTGCAGGCGGGGGAGATGCGCGTCAAACGGCGGCAGCGCGCCGAGGAGCTGGCCATGAAGGTCCCGGTGAAGATCGTGTTCCCGCTCGTGCTGTGCATCCTGCCGGTGCTGTTCATCGTGATTCTGACGCCAGCCGTGATCGGGATCTTCTCCGCATTCAGCGGCCTCTGACCGGTTCCTACTGCAGCGCCGCCGTCAGACGCACGACGTTGTCGACGGCTTGTTTCGCGAACGGCCGCGACAGCCACTCGTCGAGGGTGAGCTCGCGCGAGTGCGCGCGGTATTCGTCTTCGATGTCGCGCAACCGCGCCAGGAAGTCGCCGCCGCGCACCATGATCGACAGTTCCAGGTCGAGCGTGAACGAGCGCATGTCCATGTTGCTCGAGCCGATGATCGAAATCTCGTCGTCGATCGTGATGTGCTTGGCGTGCAGGATGGTGGGCGCGCGATACATGAAGATCCGCACCCCCGCGCGCAGGAGCGCCTCGTAGTAGCTGCGCTGCGCGTGGAACACCAGGAACTGGTCGCCGATCTCGGAGACGAACAGTTCGACATGGATGCCGCTCTGCGCGGCGGTCGTGATCGCGTAGAGCATCGAGTCGTCGGGCACGAAGTAGGGGCTCGTGAGGATGATCTTCTCGGTGGCGGCGTAGACGAGCGAGTTGAACAGCCGCAGGTTGTTCTCGCCCTCGAAGCCGGGTCCGCTCGGCACCACCTGGCAGTCGAGGTCGCCGTCGCTGGCGAGTCGAGCCGGATCGACGTTGCGGGTCAGGAGTTCGTCGGTCTCCGAGTACCAGTCGGTGACGAAGATCGCGTCGATGCCCGCGACGACCGGTCCCTCGAATCGCACCATGAAGTCTTTCCAGACCAGGCCCCGGCGCGCGTTCCGCTTCCGCTGGTATCCGGGGTCGATGACGTTCGCCGAGCCGGTGAAGGCGACGGTGCCGTCGACCACGACGAGCTTGCGGTGGTTCCGCAGGTCGGGGCGCTGGATGCGCCCGCGCAGCGGCTGGAAGGGCAGCAGCAGGTGCCAGTCGGCCCCCATCTCGTTGAGGCGCTTCTTCGTGCGTCGGAATCCCGGGTACTGCCAGTTGCCGAGGTGGTCGAGCAGCACCCGCACGGCGACCCCGCGGCGGAGGGCGGCGTCGAGCGCGTCGAAGAACGGCGCCGTCGTGGCATCCAGCGACAGGATGTAGAACTCGACGTGCACGGAGCGCTGGGCGGCGTTGATCGCTGCGGTCATCGCGGCGAGCGCCTCGGCGTTGTCGGAGTAGAGCTCGGCGCTGTTCCCGCCGACGAGCGGCATCGCGCCGAGGCTGCGGTTCAGCTCGACGACCGGTTCGAGCCACGTCGGGTCGCTGTCGTGCGGCGTGACGCGGTCGATGCCTTCCGTGGTGGCGTGGAGGTACCCGTTGATTTCGCTCTGCTTGCGGCGGCGCTCGCGCGGGAGCTTCGCCGAGCCGAGCATCAGGAACAACAGGATGCCGAGGTAGGGCAGGAAGAAGATCGCAAGCAACCAGGCCGCCGCCGTCTGCGGGCGTCGGTTGCGTGGCACGAAGATGAGCGAGAGCACGCGCACCGCGACGTCGATGGCCAGGGCGAGACCCAGGATGATCAGCGTGACGAGTGCGACTTCGGGAGTTTCCGCCTCGGGGTCCATGCTCAGCTCATCGCGTGGTGGCGCCCGCTCAGCGCATGTTCACGAACTGCAGGGCGACGTCGAGGTCTTTGCCCTTCAGCAGCGCGATGACCGCCTGCAGGTCGTCACGGCTCTTCGACTGCACGCGCAGCTCGTCGCCCTGAATCTGGCTCTTCACCGACTTGGGGCCTTCGTCGCGGATGATCTTGGAGATCTTCTTGGCGTCGTCGCTCGAGATCCCCTCCTTCATCTTCGCTTCGATGCGGTACTCCTTGCCGCTCGCGAACGGCTCGCCCGCGTCGAGCGAGCGCAACGAGATGCCGCGCTTGATGAGCTTCTGCTCGAAGACGTCGAGCACCGCCTTGACGCGCTCTTCGGAGTTCGCCTTCATCAGGATCTTCTCGCCGCTGAACTCGAGCGAGGCGCCCACGTTCTTGAAGTCGTAGCGCTGCGCGATTTCCTTCTGCGCTTGGCTGAGGGCGTTCTGCGTCTCCATCGTGTCGACCTTGCTGACGATGTCGAATGAGGAATCTGCCATGTCCCCATGCTAGAACGAGCGGATGCGTGAATCGGGGAGGCTGCTGACCGTCGGGGTGATCGGGGTCCTGCTTCTGTCGGGCTGCGCCGCCGTCGACGAGGTGCTGGATGCCGCGACCGTGGAGCCCGCGCCGAGTTGGGTGCCGCCGGTTGTGGCCCCGGACGCCGCGGCCGAACGGGGCTCCGGGATCGCGGGCCGGGTGGACGCCGACTGGCTGGCGACGGTGAGCGCGGAGACGGGAATCCCCGAACGGCAGCTGGCCGCCTACGCCGGCGTCACGCTGTGGAAGAACCAGACGATGCCGGAGTGCGTGTTCTCGTGGCCGACGATCGCCGCGATCGCGGCGGTCGAGAGCGACCACGGCCGACATGGCGGCTCGAGTGTGGCCGATGACGGGCAGGTCTCGCCGCCGATCATCGGCATCGCCCTCGAGGGCGGCGACACCGATCTCATTCCGGACAGCGACGGCGGTGAGCTCGACGGCGACACCGAGTTCGACCGCGCGGTGGGGCCGTTTCAGCTGATCCCGCAGACCTGGCGCAATTGGCACGTGGATGCCAACGGCGACGGCGTCGAGGACCCGCAGAACATCGACGACGCCGCGATGGCGGCCGTGAACTATCTGTGCCGCGCGAGCGCTCCGCAAGACACCGAGGCGGGCTGGCGGGCCGCGATCACCGCCTACAACTCGGCGCCGAGCTACATCGACGCGGTGGCGCGCGCGGCCGCGAGCTACGCCGAGGCGGTCGCCGCACTGGAGTGAGAGCGGCGCGGTCGTAGAAGGCTCCCGGACCTTGTATCCTTGTCAGGCGCGTCCGGTCGGTGAATACACCGGAAGGGCGCAGCCCGGCGAGTTACCCAAGCGGCCAAAGGGATCTGACTGTAAATCAGACTGCTCTGCATTCGGGGGTTCGAATCCCTCACTCGCCACCACTGTGATGTCTCACGACATCGTGGACGGGCGAACCCCCATTTTCGGGGTTCGCCCGTTTTTCATTCTTTGGCTTGGTAGCCCTTGTTCGGGTTGATGATGTGCTCAGCGATGACTTCTCCGTCGGGGGTGATCGTGGTGGC
>NZ_CAJQNT010000020.1 GCF_905479755.1 uncultured Schumannella sp.
CGGACTCGAGATCCTCGCCAAGAGCCGCTTGAGCCTCGTCCCCCAGACAGGAAACGAGGTGACCGACCAACCCGCCCTCGAACTCAGCGCCTAAGCCAACACAACGAAGGATCGCGCTACACCACTACCCGGGACTTGACCGTCTCGCCCCCGGCGTCGCACTGGGCTATGCGATGGACAACGTAGGACTCGGCATAGCTATCGGTCTCGGTTTCGGTGCCGCCATCGGACTGGTGTCCGATGGAATCCAGCGGAAGAAGAACAACACACGAGGCACGTCTGCGTCGGACGGAAATCACCCCACGGGCGACTGAGGCGTGTAGCCCAAGGCCTGGGTGGCTCAGATAGCGTTGAGGCATGGGTCTCTCGGATGTGGTCATCCTCACTGGTCCGCCCGGGGCGGGGAAGTCAACGACCGCTGATTCACTCGCTGACTCGTTTCATCGTTCGGTGCATCTGCACACGGATGACTTCTGGCACTACATCGTCTCCGGCGCCATCCCGCCCTACATGCCCGAGTCCGACGATCAAAACCACACAGTCATGCAGGTCATACGCAAGGCAGCGTTCACGTACGCTGCCGGCGGATTCCTGACCATCATCGACGGAATCATCGGTCCGTGGATGCTTCACCACTTCCGCGACGCGGAGCACGCTCGCGATCGGCCGCGTCTGCACTATGTGGTGCTACGCCCGTCCCGCGATGAGACGCTGCGGCGCGCTCAAGCAAGGACAACACCAGATGCACTCGTGGACGAGGATCCGATCGCCTCGCTCTGGGAGCAGTTCGCCGACTTAGGCGAGTTAGAGAACCATGTGATCGACACCACCACACAGAACTCATCGGAAACGCTGGCGGCGGTGCGAAGTGCCGTCGAAGGAAGCCGATTCATCTTGAGTGGTTCCCCTCTTAGCTGAGCCATCGGGGGAGCTGCGTGCGTATTCAGACTCCCAGAGACGCACCCTTCTCGCCTCAACCGCGAATGGGCGGAATCCTGTGCGCGGCCCAGATTGACGGGGCTGGCACTCGTTCACGTCCGAATCACCATTGCTTCTAGCTTGCATTGCGGGACACCGGCCTGACGTCCGATCTGCGACCGCACCTCAGTTGTACGGGACGACCCGGATCTCGACCTCAGCCTGGACCGTGGCCCCGAGACAGTCGGGGACGGGCTGATCCCGACCGGTGAAGATCACTTCGAAGTCGTATGCGTCTCGGCGCTCGATTCGCGTGCCGACGAGGTGGTTTTCGAGCTCGGCTTGCACGCCGGCGCGACTCGCGCCTGTGCATTCGGGCCCTCCGCCCTCGACGCGCAGGTACGTGATCTCGGCTGAGGAGATCTCGACTTCTTCATCTGTGCGATTCTCGACTGAGTAGGTGGTGGTCACCTCGTCACCTTGCGGCACCACGACGCCCGGTGCACGGTCGACCTGCATCTCCTGACCGGTCTGATCCCCTTTATCCGGAACCCCGAACAGCCCCGGCGCGAAGACCTGCTGCAACACGAAGAGGAGACCAGCGACCACTATCACCACCCACGTGATCGGCTTCTTCAGCCAATCACCAAGAGTGCTCACATTCTTCTCAGTCATGTTCCTCCGCCCGCGGCAATCCTATCGACCGTTCATCCGTCGATAGCGCGCTGTGCACTCCCAGCCACGCAATCGCAGGCCACTCTGCACCTTCTGGGGGATCGGGGCGGTGTGGGCCACCGGAGTGGCCCGTTGGTTGACGCCTGCGGGATACGAGCGTATGGTTCGAGTTATACGAACGTATGACTGGAGTGTTGATGAAGATCGTGGAACTGCTGGGCCTGCTCGCGCCCGTCGTGGGTGCGGTGATCTTGATGCTGTATCGGCGGCGTGCGCCCGGCGCAGTCGCCATCGGGCTCGTGGGTTGTGTTGCTGCTGGTGCGGCGTCTGTTGTCGGATTGATCGGATCTCGGGCGATCTTCTTCGGCGGAGGCGGTGTTGAGGGGATGACGCACCGAGTCGAAGACTGGGGACTCCTGAGGTTGTCTCTGGTGGCGGTTGGGCTCATTCTGCTCATCGTGGCGGGGTGTACGGGGCACCATGTATCTCGGGGCTGGGTTCCGCTGCTCGCATCCGGCGCAGTCGCGGTCATCGCCTCGACGGCACTGCGCCTGGTGCCGTCCGAAATCGAGGACGAACGCGGACTATCGCTGTTGCTCGCCATAGGCCTGGAGACGGTGCAGTTCGGGATTCTCGGTCTCGGTGTGATTGTGCTGTGCGTTGCGATAGTCAGCTCACGTCCGGTGCATGACGAACGGCCAGAGCCCACTGCGCTCGCGGGACGGGTTGCATCCTCGGCTTGGCGGTCCTACAGGTCGATTGTTCGACGTCGATAGGCTCGGACGATGTCACGAGAGCTCATCTTGAACCACCTGGTCGGGGTCATCGCAGCCAAGGGCACGGGCGGGCTGAGCGTGCGCACGGTCGCCACCGCCGCAGGCGTTGCCATCGGCACCGTCCAACACCATTTCCCCACTAAGTCGGCAATGCTGCTGGCGGCGATGGAGACGATCCGTCCGATTGCCGTCGACGCCTATGCCGAAGCCATGACGGCCGCAACTGCTGACGAGCGCCTGCGCAACGTCGTCGACCTCCTCATTCCGTCCGCCCCCTCCAGCGTCGTCGGTAGGGTCTGGCTTGCGTTCGCTGCGCATTCGATCACCGATGCTGAGGTCAGTGCGAAGTATCAGCAGCTCTGGTCGTCAACCCGAGACGGCCTCGCCACACTCTTTGCCGCCGCGGCACCCTCAGCAGCAACCGAGGCGATCGAGGGCGCGGCTCTGGAGATGCTCGCGCTCCTCGACGGACTCTCCGTCACCGTTCTCACCGAGCCCGACCAGCTCTCACCCGGGCAGGCACGCACCATCGCGGCCCGCCACGTCGATAGCCTCATTCACCGGCTGAACGAATGAACCAAACCGTTACAGGGCGAACCCGCGGACGACCCCCGCTACAGACACGCTCTTTGGCAAGTCCATATCGAGCCGCCGAACCCCAGCTGCGAACGGTTGACTCACCCCGGTTTGATGCCGCTTCCTTTCGAGTTTGGAAGGAAGGCGTTGATCATGCCGAAGATGATCCCGGAGGAGGCGAAACAGCGAGTGATCCGGGCTTGTGTTCGATCATCTCGACGAGTATAGGAAACTATAGAGCGGGTGTGCGTCGGCGTCGTCCAGGCTCGGATGACGACCCCCAAAGTAGGACCCACATAGGTCAGCAATTGTCTTGCAGGTGACGTCAGCCAGACGGTTGCTCAACGCCGGAGTCGGCTCAGCGGGGAGAGGTTGACCGACGCTCGACGAGTTCTGGGGAGAGCGTCACCCGTTGCAGGCTCTGACCGGGTTTCTCAATGCGGGAGATGAGGAGCTGCGCTGCCACACGCCCTGACTCGTTGAATGGTTGACGGACCGTCGTCAGCTCGAGGCCTTGAGCCAGCGGGCCATCGTCGAAGCCGACGAGTGCCACGTCTCGAGGAACATCGAGTCCACGATCCCGAAGTCCTGTGAGCACCCCAGCGGCAAGCTGGTCATGGTTAGCGAAAACGGCTGACACTCCGGTCGCCTGGCCTCCTGCCAGACGACCAGCCTCGACGCTGCCATCCGGGCTCTCCACCACCATGAGGCCGTCGAGCTGCCCCGCTTCGTCGAGCGCGCGCTTGAGCCCGCTCAGCCGGAGCATGCCGGCCGACACATATTGGAACGACCTTTGGGCTTCGTGTACGAACGCGATCTGGGTGTGGCCCCGGTCGACGAGATGTCGACCAACGAGATACCCGCCGCGCTCGTCGTCGAGCAGCACGCTCGAGAATTCGTGTTCCTGAGTGTCGACGAGAACGATGGGTGGTCCCCACGCCTGGAGCAGTTCGATACCGCCGCGGGAGAGGGGGAGACCCATGATGATGATGCCGTCGAGAGATCCGCGCACGGGCAGTGCGTCAAGCAACGGAGAAGACGATGCCGCGGCCGACGCGAGATCGTGGACGATAACATCGATGCCGCTCTCGGCGGCCGCTCCGAGCACGCCACCCAACCGCAGCCCGTAGGACGGGTAGCTCGTGAACGGCGCCACCACGGCAATGCGCCCCATGCTGCCTCGTGCCCGGTCTGCCGCGCCGCCACTGGGGCGATATCCGAGTTCGCCGGCGACCTTCACGATGCGCCGTCGGGTCGCCTCATTGACCCGCTCGGGGTGATTGATCGCGAGCGAAACAGTGGAGATGCTGACACCTGCGCGTTCGGCGACGGTGTAGATGGTGACGGCCATGCCGCTCATGGTAGCCGAGATGCTTCGCTTGTATCGAAGCTCTTCGATTGTCAGGCTTTCTGAATGACGAAGGGGATCTGATGATCATAGAACCGGAGATTGCCGCATTCGACGCGAGTATGCCGCCCGGTCCACCCTCGACCAACGATCCGGTCCTGCGGCGCGCGAATGCTCTCGCGCACGATCGCCGGGTATTCGATCTCCTCGGCGTTACCGTTGCTCCCGTCGCGACGGAAGAGCACTTCGTCGCGGTCGGCGGTCATCCCGATGTGCGCGTTCGGATCTACTACCCGACCACTGTGCGACAGCACGAACCCACCCCCGGGTTCATCGCGTTCTTTGGGGGAGGTTTCGTGCAGGGCGGGATCGACTATCCGAGCTACGACGCCACGTACCGGCGACGTGCTCACGATTCCGGGGTAGCGATGCTCGCCGTGGACTACGCGCTGTCACCCGAGGTTCGATTCCCAGTGCCGGTGGAACAGGGGTACGCGGTGTTGGCATGGGCTCACGATCACGCGGAGGATTTGGGGCTGGATGCATCCCGCCTCGCCATCGGCGGCGTGTCCTCCGGCGGCAACATCGCCGCAGCGACCACTCTCGTCAACCGTGATCGCGCGGGCTACCCGCTTCGACTGCAGATACTGGAGGTGCCGTCCACTGATCTGACACTGCGCTCGATTGACGCCGCCGCCGCACGTTCTCTCACGAGGCTCCCCGGCGTTCTCGCTCGCCAGTTCCTGCGCCCGCTGGTGACCAGCTACCTGGGCAAGGAGAAGCGAACCCTGGCCCGCAATCCGTATGCGTCGCCCCTACGTGCGGCATCCCACGCCTCGTTGCCGCCCGCACATATCTTCACCGCGGAGCTCGATCCTTTGCGGGGTGACGGCGAGCGGTATGCCGAGGTGTTGTGGCATTCGGGGACCCCCGCCGCGAGCGTGCGCTATGCCGGGCAGACTCACGGCAGCTCGGGCCTCGTCGGAATCTCTCCCGGTGCGACCCGGTGGCATGCGGACGTCGTCGCGATTCTTCGCACTCTGCACGACTGAGCGGATGAAGTGCTTTTATCGAAGTTCTTTGATCTGTTAGCGTCGGCGCAATCGAGCCATCAGACTCGACAGCACGAAGGAGAGCTGAGGCCATGACATCACCCGTGATGCGTGATCCCGCTCTGCTCGCCTGGACGGCGAAGCTCCACGACTTCTCCCGCGACCTTCCCGATCTGAGGTCATCGGACCCGGCCCGACGCCGCGCGGCCGAGCATATTCTGAGCGATCTCATTGCCGTGGAAGTGACCGCGGATGCGTCTGAACCAGTCGCCACGATCGAACTCGAGATTCCCACGGCGGCGGGGCCGCTGTTCGCGCGGCGGTATCGTCCGCTCGGTGCGGGGCCGCTGCCCACCCAGCTTTTTCTGCACGGCGGCGGATTCGTGGCGGGGAGCGCTCGCGAGATCGTCAACGACAGGGTGCTCCGGTCCCGCGCAGCAGCGTCCGGGGTGCAGTTCATCTCCCTGGAGTACCGGCTTGCGCCGGAGCATCCCTATCCCGCAGCGGTGGAGGATGCGATCGCCGCAATCGACTGGCTGCGCACCTCTCCGGTTGACCTCGACATCGACGCATCCCGACTGGGAGTGGGTGGAATCTCCGCTGGTGGCGGTGTGATCGCGAGCGCGCTCGTGCGCAGGAGGGCTGAAGGCCGCTGGATGCCCGTGCATCAGCTGCTCGAAGTGCCCGCGGTGTCGCTGACCGCCGTCGGGGCATCCGCCGTCGACTACGCAACAGGGTTCGGCCTCGAGGGGCTCGAGAATCTCCGCGACTTGTATGTCGGGCCGGTTCCTGCCGATCCCTTTGCATCCCCACTCGATCTTGACGATCTCAGCGGGATGCCTCGCACCTTGATCATGACCGCCGAGTTCGACCCGCTGCGCGATGCTGCTGAGGCCTACGCGACTCGTCTGCGCGAGGCGGGATGCGACGTCTCAGCGGCGCGCGGCTCCGGCCATATGCACGGCAGTCTCGCCCTGACGGCGACCTTCGCCGCAGCACTGACTTGGCAGCAGGCCGTCGTCGACGAACTTCACCGTCATCTCGTCACCTTCTCGGAAAGCAACTGATATGCCCCTCGACCCCATTATCGCCGCGCTGTCCAAGAAGCAGGCCCGTGCTCGCCAAAAGCCAGAAACCGATCCGATGCGGCGGCGCGAACAAGCAGCGGCGGTGGATGCTGCTGCCTACGCCGAGTATGCGCTGCCCGCCCCCACGGTGCGCACCGCCGAGGTGACGGTGCCGGTCGAGGGTTTTCCTGATGTCAGGGTGCGCTTGCACTTTCCCGAAACCCGCGGACCCCACCCCGCCTATCTGGTGTTCTTTGGTGGAGCATTCCGGCAGGGGGGAATCGATTACGCCAGCAACGTGGGGGCGTACAGCCAACGCACGGTTGATGCCGACGTCGTGACCGTCGCGGTCGACTACGTGCTCGCACCGGAGAACAAGTGGCCGGCTGCCGTCGAGCAGGGCTATGCGGTGCTGGGGTGGCTCATCGCAAATGGGGCACAGTACGGCATCGACACCTCCCGTATTGCGATCGGCGGTCAGTCATCCGGTGGCAACATCGCGGCGTGCGTCTGCCTCGTCAACCGGGATCGGGCCGGTCATCCGCTGCGCCTGCAACTGCTCGAGGTTCCGTCGCTCGATCTCACGAGAGGCTCAATCGACGTGCAGCCAGCCCGTGAATTGCACATTCCCGTGTTCCTTCTCAAACGTGGCCTCGTCGATGTCGTCAGGGACTACTTCGACGACTATCGCCGCCAGGGCTTCGAGCCTTATGCGTCGCCCCTCCGGGCGCCCTCGCTTGACGGCCTGCCGCCTGCCTTCATCCTCACGGCGGAGTACGACGTTCTTCGCGGCGATGGAGAGAAGTACGCTGCCGCGCTGCGCGCAGCGGGAGTGGAGGCAAGCGCCGTGCGCTACCTCGGCCTTTCTCACGAGAGCGGCGGGTTCACCGGCGCTCTCCCCGGCGCGCGCCGCTGGGCACTCGAGGTCACCTCGATCCTCCGCACACTGCACGACAACTAGTACAGAAAGGCACGACAACGATGTCTCAGCCCACGAGTCCACCACCGCTCACCGCCATTCCCTCCGAGGCTCCAGGTCCGAAGCAAGGGAAATGGTTCCTTCCCACGTTCGTACTCGCGTGGTTCGGCGTGAACCTCGCGCTTGGGACCATCGGGGGCGCATCCATCCCTAAAGCTCTCGCGTTTCTGGATGACGATTCGAAAGACACCAACCTCGCGATAATCGCCGCGGTCGGGGGAGTCGTCGTCATGATCATCACCCCGCTCTTCGGCCGGCTGAGTGACCGCACCCGGTCGCGATTCGGTATGCGACGCCCCTGGATGCTCATTGGCGTTCTGATCGGACTGGTCGGCGTCATCGGCCTGGCCCTTGCTCCTAACATCTCCGTCATGGTGCTGTCGTGGGCCATCGTGCAGATCGGCTTTGGGGCGACCAACATGGCCCAGCACGCGCTACTGGCTGACCAGGTGCCCACTCGCATCCGGGCGAGGGTAGCCGCGGCGACTGGAGTGTCCGCCGGCATCGCGACGATTATTGGTGCAGCGATAGTCGCGTCGCTGCCCAACGACCAGAGAGCAACGTGGTTTCTCATCCCGGGAATCATCGGCGCTGCGTTCGCTCTAGTGCTGATGTTCGGTCTGCGCGACCGCATTCGCACGGCGCCCTCAGAACCCCTGTCGATCCGGGCGATCCTGTCGACATACTGGCTCAACCCGCTGCAGTATCGAGACTTTGCCTGGGCATGGGTCTGCCGCCTGTTCGTGACGATGTCGATCGTCTCGGTCTCCCTGTACCTGTTGTTCTTCATCATTGACCGCCTGGGTATTCCGAAGGAGGAGGCATCCGGAGTGCAGGCGCAGGCGCTCTTGTTCTTCTTCGTCGGCAACGTCGTGATGACCCTAATCTTCGGTTGGGTCTCCGATCGCACCGGGCGCCGCAAGATCATTGTGTTCGTCGCGTGTCTCGTGACCTGCGTGGGTCTCAGTCTCGCTATCCTCGCGCCCGACACACCCACGTTCATGCTCGCTATCGGCATCGTTGGCGCGGGCCAGGGCGCATTCATCTCGGTTGATGTCGCGCTCATGACCGAGGTGCTGCCCAACTTCGAGAACGCGGGCAAGGACCTCGGAAT
Organism: uncultured Schumannella sp.; assembly: GCF_905479755.1. Lineage (GTDB taxonomy): Bacteria > Actinomycetota > Actinomycetes > Actinomycetales > Microbacteriaceae > DCRR01. Next base: position 8,506 of record NZ_CAJQNT010000020.1, read on the forward strand.
CGTCGCGCTCGCCTACCAGCTGCCGCAATTGCTCGTACCGATCATCGCCGTGCCGGTGCTCGCGATCGGCGGCGGCGGCAACTACACAGCGCTCTATATCGTGGCGATTGTGCTCAGCCTGCTCGGGGGGCTCGCGGTGCTGCCCATCACAAAGGTGAAGTAGCCCTCATCCACTACATCGTCGCAATCGAAGGAGATTGACGTGTTCACCAGTCCATACGCGGATGTTGTCATTCCGGATCAGAGCATCTTCGACTATCTGTTCGGTGACTTGACCGAATCCGATCTTGACCGAGTGGCCGTTGTTGATGGTGTCTCGGGTGCCGAGATGTCATACCGCGAACTCGTCGCGCAGATCGAGGCGATCGCTGGAGCGCTCACGGCAAGAGGGCTTGCGCCCGGCGACGTGGTCGCGGTGCTGTGCCCCAACGTTCCCGCGTTTACGAGTTTCTTTCACGCCATCCTGCGCGCCGGAGCGACGGTGACCACCATCAGCTCGCTGTACACCCCCGATGAGATCGTGAGCCAGTTGGCCGACGCCCATGCGGGCTGGCTCATCACCGTCAGCCCGCTGCTCGCAGGGGCGAGCGATGCTGCAGGCAGGACGGGGATCGACCCGCAGCGCCTCATCGTTCTCGACGGAGCGGATGGGCATCCGTCTCTCAGAGATCTGCTCGCTCAGGGGGAGTCGGCGCCGGATGTGCATTTCGACCCCGCAACCCATGTAGCGGTGTTGCCGTATTCCTCGGGGACGACGGGCAAAGCCAAGGGCGTCATGCTCAGCCACACCAATCTCGTTGCCAACGTCGCCCAGTGCCGTGATCTGATCGCCGTGACCGCAGATGATCGGGTGCTCGCGCTCCTCCCGTTCTTCCATATCTATGGCATGACGGTGCTCCTCAACCTCGCGTTGAGGCAGCGCGCTCGGCTCGTAACCATGCCGCGCTTCGAGCTATCGGAGTTTCTGCGCATCATTCAGGACCATGGATGCACGTACGTGTTCATCGCTCCACCCGTTGCGGTTGCCCTCGCCAAGCATCCCCTTGTCGACGAATACGATCTGTCCAGCGTGCACACGGTGTTGTCGGGCGCGGCTCCTCTGGATGGGGCGCTCGGCGATGCCGTCGCACAGCGGCTGGGGGTGCGGATGCTGCAGGGCTACGGCATGAGTGAGCTCAGCCCGGTCTCTCATGTTGTGCCCCGCGACCGTATCGACATTCCGACGCATTCCGTGGGAGTCACCATCCCCAACATGCAGAGCAAGCTCATCGATGCCGAGACGGGCGAGCAGATCGAGATTCCCGCGGAAGGAGTGAGTCGCCCGGGTGAACTGCTCGTGAGAGGGCCGAACGTCATGCTGGGCTACCTCGGCAACAAGGAAGCCACCGCCCTCACGATTGATGCCGACAGGTTCCTGCACACGGGAGACATCGCGACGGTGTCGGCCGAGGGGTTCGTGACGATCGTCGATCGGCTGAAAGAGCTCATCAAGTACAAGGGCTATCAGATCGCTCCGGCAGAGCTGGAGGCGCTGCTGCTCTCCCATCCTCTCGTTGCCGACGCGGCGGTCGTCGGAGTGCGTGGCGATGATGGCGAGGAAGTGCCCAAGGCATTCGTCGTTGCCGCAGGCCCAGGTCTGACGGAGGATGCCGTGATGACGTTCGTCGCCGAGCACCTCGCGCCGTACAAGAAGGTTCGTCGTGTGGAGTTCGTCGAGGCGATCCCCAAGTCGACCTCGGGCAAGATCCTTCGCAAAGATTTGCGCGCTCGCGAAATTGCGTGATTCGAGTTGGCGATATTCCCGCCACGCGAGGAGGGGGACCAAAAGGGGACCAGAATCATGCAAACCATGCATCGCGTGACGTGATCTGCATGATCTGATCCGCGGAATCGCGCGGTTTCTGGCCCAACGACGGTCGTTTGGACGCCTGGGGGTCAGGGGGTCGCAGGTTCAAATCCTGTCAGCCCGACAGAAAAACCCTGATGAGAAGCTATTTTCATCAGGGTTTTGTTGTTTCCGGAAGCCGGATTTTTTGGTCCCCTTCTGGTCCCCCTCGACCTCTGGGCGGGATGGGGGTGTGGATAACCAACCCGGCCGTGAAGCCCTTCCTGTGGATAAGGGGACCAAAAGGGGACCAGAACCGCTCCCAGCGTGGTCGTCGATGCCTGATAGGGCAGTCGAGCCCTAGCAGTTCCGACCAGCAGCATTGGAGCGGCTGGCCTCACGGCACGACCGATGCTCGCTCGGCAGCATCTGTGTTGGAGGTACGCCCTCGGAGCGTTTGGACCGCGAGTGTCAGGGCTGCAAGTGCGGCAAATCCAGCACCGGTCCACATTGCGATTGCGGGGTTGTTGTCGAACAGGCTGATGGTGGCGGCGCTGAGGGCGGTGCCGAGGGCGATGCCTGCGGTGATGACAGCGGTGTGGACGGTGCTGACGAGGTTGCCGGTGCCGCCGGCCTCGGCGACGCGGGTGACCAGCGCCGGGTTCAACGTCACGCCGGCGAGTCCGACGATGAGCACCATCACGAGAACGAGCGGTGGAACATCCGCGAACAGAGCGATCAGCGTCAGCGAGACGAACAGGAGTGCATGGCCGAAGCGGAGCACGCCGACGGCGTGCCGGTCGGCAAGTTTGCCGACGATCAGGTTTCCGACGAACGAGAAGATACCGTACGTGAGCAGGATCACCGTGGTCGTATCCGTGGTGAACCCGGCTTTCTGCTCCAGCAGTGGTGTGAAGTAGGAGAAGGATGCGTATGCGGCGCCGATGGTGAGCAGGCTCACCAGATACCGCGACCACAGTCGCGGGGAACGGAGGTTTCGTACATCCTCGGCGGCATCGTTGTGGGATGCTGCCTCGCGGTGGGGGAGTCCGAGGAGGCTGATGAAGAACAACAAGAGTGCGGTGGCTCCGAGGACGGTGAAGCTGGCCTGCCAGCCCCATCGTCCGGCGATGAAGTGTGACAGGGGGAGTCCGATCACAGTGCCGACCATGATGCCGCCGAGCACGATCGAGATCGCTTCACCGATCTTTGCCGGACTCGGTGCGAGGCGCGCGCCGAAGGTGACGGACAGTCCGAACGCGGCCCCGGCGAGGCACCCGGTGAGGACGCGCAGCACTGCGACCCACCAGTATTCGTGGATCAACGGCACCATCGCTTCGAGCACCGCGTAGCACGCGACCACTATGAGCAGAGAGCATTTCGGCGGGCTGTGCCGCAGGAGATAGGCAAGGAGCGGGCCGCCGAGCGCCATGCCGATCGCGTACACGGAGACGAGCAGCCCAACCTGTGCCGTGCTGACGCCGAGGTCGGCGGCGATCTCAGGCATCATGCCCGCGACCTGCAGCTCGCTCATGACGACCACCAGGATGGTGAGCATGAGCAGGTACAGATGTCGCGTCATAAGAAAACCTTTCTGTATTTCAGAATCCATAATTCAGTCCGACGAAACCCCGCGAACCTACTCCCGTGCGCGAGAAGGTTAGGGGCGGAGGGCGTCGAGGCTGAGCATCGCGATCCGACGCTGTTCTTCGGGCGGCGAGCCCGTTTGGGCGATTACGCGGACACCGGAAATAATCGACACGACCAATAGCGCCGCATCGCGGATGGGTATGCCTGCCCGTATCGTCCCGTCGTGCTGGCCGACATGGACCGCCTGGGCCAGCAACGAGATCTGCTGCTCCAACCCTCGGTCGAGGATGTGGGCGATGCGACTGTCTCGGTATTCGAGATCGGGCGTCATGCGCGAACCCGCCACCATGCAGCCCGCGGCCTGTCCATTCGCGGCCGCCGCGGCTTCCTCCGCGAGGACGACGTCAAGCACCCCACGAAGACGAGCCATCCCGTCAAGGTCGATGTTTTCCAGCACCTCGCCCTGCGCTGCTCCGGTCGTCTCGATGTAACGCTCCAGGGCGCGCACGAACAGTTCGTCCTTGGAGGTGAACGTGTTGTAAAGGCTGCTGCGCCCGACCCCGGCCGCCTCGCAAAGTTGCTCAGTCGATGTGTCCGCGAAGCCATGCACCCTAAACTGCGCGGCGGCGGCATCCAGCACAGCAGCCTCATTAAACATCCGGGGTCTCGCCATGCAGACCACAATACCGCATTGTGGATTATCAAATACAAAACCGACGACCCTACTTTTCCGAGCCGCTACCCGAGTGAGCCCGTGCGGTCATTTGGTGGGCCAGATCGGTCCCCGCCGCCAGCACGACACCCCTCATGACCAAACAGGCCGAACCTGGCCATGAGTGCGCGTGGCCCGGACAATCCCATTCGCCCGACCAAAAGAAAGACTGGAATCTTTCCACTGGAGTCACTCGAAAGCATGAGAAGAGTGCATTGGCCTGCTCCGCGGCTGAGCCGAGAGGCCGGTGTCTCGGCGGTCGCGGAGCAGGCCCGGTGTCTGTTGCCGCTGCCGATTCAGTCCGTCGGTCTCACTCTGGCCGCTGGGCGCTCAGGGCGGAAGCTCTGGCCCGGGACAATGCTGCGGCGAGCCAGAGCGCGGCGACGGCTGTGACGAGACCGTGCGCGATCCGACCGGCCGGGGGCAGGAAGAACTGGGGCAGATAGAGTGCGACGATCCCGGCGAGCGGGACGGCGGAGAATCGTGGAAGAACGCCTCCGCGCCAGACCGCGATCGCCAGGGTGATCGCTCCTGCTGCAACCAGGACAAGCCCCACGACGAACACGGTGAGCTGGACTACCCCATATCGGGTCGCTTCCGAGATCTCCACGATCGTCGACTCGTCGCCGGCGATCGCGTGCAGCGCGAAGGTCTCGGCACCGTAGTAGAGCAGCGTCAGTCCGATGCCGGCCCAGAGCAGGGGGAGGGTTGCGCGTGCGGCGGCGGCTCCTGGCGTGGAGAGGTGTGCATCGCGCACGGGGATTGCGCCGAGTGCGAGCAGTATCAATGCGACTGCGCCGACGAGGTGAGCCACTACCCACCAGGGCGACCCGAATGCCTCCGCGAGGCCCGCCGCGGTCTCGAGCTTGTCGGACCAGGGGCGCAGCAGAGGAAAGAGCGCGAAGAGCACGCCGCTGCAGGCGAGGGCTGCAGCGGCGGCGCGGCTGCCGGGGATGGAATCGCGGGCGAGGAGTGTCATCGATTCTTCTTCGTAGGGGATGCGGTCGGTGTCAACGTCGTCAGGAACCCGTCGACCATTCGCTGGAAGCTCTCGTCGACGTCTTCGGATAGACCGAATCCACCGCTGGTCTCGATATCGGCGAAGCCGTGCACCATGGCTCGCAGGCTCCGCGTGACGTGGATCGCGTCGGTGCCGTGGATGCCAAACCCGCGCAGGACTGCGAGGATCACGTTAAGCTGCCGCTGCGCGACGTCGGCTATTCGCGGGTCGTGAAGCGGGTCGGATGAAACGGCGGCGTACCGGTTCGGATAGGACACTGCATAGCCGCGGTAGGAGTGCATGAGCGCAGCGACAGCGTCAGGTCCGCTGCGCCCGACCGCGGCTGCGGTGAGCGCCTCCGTGATCTGTGTCAGCACGCGCTCGGCCACCGTCGCCTGCAGCGCGGCGAGACTGGCCACATGCTTGTACAGGGACGGGCCTCTCACGCCGGTGCGTTCGGCGATGGCCGCCATCGTGAGTGCTGCAACGCCGTGCGCATCGATCTCCGCGAGAGCGGCAGTTGTGACTGCCTCGGGTGTGAGTTTCGCGCGTGCGGTCATCGAGGAGCTCCCGGGCTACGATTCATAGCTGAAACGCTACACGGTATAACCGGTACAAGCAAGGGGTGAACAACGTGTTGTCCCGGCCTCTCGGGGCCGGCCCATCTTCGTCTGATGCGGCATCAAATGCCTCGTGAGGAGGGACTGCTTTGGGCGGCCTGGCGCTTCTGACCGGAGGGTGAGAGGAACGCATTCGCCTGCTCCGCGGCGGAGGCGAGGTGCCGGTCATCGGGATGCACATACCCGCGGGTGGTTTCCATAGATGCGTGTCCGAGGATCTCTTGAAGCACGTGGAGCGGGACGCCGGCGTCGGCCATCCACGTTGCTCCTGTATGCCGAAGCCCGTGACGAGTCAGATCGGGCAGGCCGAGCCCTGCGACGATCGTGTCCCAGTTAGTGGCATCCCTGACGGTCGCGGTGGTGAGCACGCCTCCCTTCGGCCCGACGAGGAGCTGATCTTCAGGAGCCTTCGCCTCTGCCAGACGTTCCAGGACGGGCCGGAGGGGTTCCAGAATGGGCACGCGCCGTTCCTTGCGACTCTTGGTGGGTTTGGTGACGAGTCCGCCTTTACCGGGGAAGATCTGCCGGGAGATGACCACGAGGTTCTTCTCGAACCGCACGTCCCCGACTTGAAGGCCGGAGACTTCGGAGGAGCGGGCGGCGAGGAGCGCAGCAAGCATGACGAAGTCGCTGTACGACTGGCCGACCTTCCCGCACGCCGTGGCGAGTTTGGTGAGGGTCTTCATGTCAGGAATCGCATGCGCTCGTGGGGAGGCTTGCTCGGCCGACGCGGCCCGGAAGGCGTTGCGGTTCAGACTGCGCTTAGCGCGATTCTTCGCCGGGTTGATCGGCAGGAGTCCGTCACGGACGGCCTCGTCGAGAACACGTACGAGAGGGGCGATGGAGTTCTTGATCGTGGATGCCCCGTACCGTTGCTCCCACTCATCAATCGTGCGGTCGATGATCCCCGCAGTGATCTGCGTCACCGCCAGATGCCCGAGCGCAGGCAAGACACGCAGCTTCAACCCGAACCCGTAGATCTCACCGGTCGACGTCGGGTCCAGGCCTCGTGCCCATCGGTCGCCGATGGAGGTGACGAACTCCGTCAACGTCATGGAGGTATCCATGCCCTTGACGGAAGAGGTGTGCAATTGATCGAAGAACGCGTGGGCGGCGGCCTCGTCGGGGACGATCTCGGAGCGGATGATGCGCCGCTTGGTGATCGGGTCCGTCCACCGCGCGCGGGCACGAACGCCGTAGGAGCGGCGCTCCATATCGGTGGAAACCTTCACTCCGATTGGCGGGACCGGCCTCGGTTCAGCTTTGGGGAGTGGCTCACTCCTGCGGGGCATGGTCGTGTTCTAACTCGGACAGCCACGCGTCGACCGCATCGATCCGGTAGCGGGCGATGCCACCCAGCCGGATGAACGGCGGCCCCGTTCCGGCTGATCGCCACCGCGATAAGGTCGACTCGGACACCTTCAGGTAGGTGGCGATGTCGCGGCTGTGCATCAACGGGGACGCGGCAGACGCGTTCGGGGTCTCGGTCATGAGACTTCCCCAGTCGTGGGGTCGATCGAGCGGTAGAACTGGTCTTCTTCTTCACGGCGTTTGGTGACCTCGGCCAGCACGAACTCCACGAACTCGGCCTCCCGGTCCTCGATGACGATGTCCTCAACGGAGGGTGCTGGCGGTTCACCGGGCCAGCTTGTCTGCCGGGTGGGACGGTCGCGATCCAGGCGTGTGCCCGCCGCGGCGACCCAATCGCGAAGACGCAACCGGGTATCTGTAAAGTCGCGGTGCCAGGCCAGCGGTGCCGAGCCGCTCTTCTCTGCGTCGTACGAGCACAACCAGTGCAGGTGCAGCGCGGACAGTTCCCAAAGCAACTCGGGGTGGTGGTGCCAGAACGGAGGGATCACCGAAGGGGGGAGGCCGTAGGTGTTGCGGAGCCAGTGCACCCACCGGTTGAGTTCCAACCACTCGGCTTCCAGATCCTCGGGACTCAGCAGGTTCCAGTTGATCGGGTGCGGAAGCTCGACGAGCAGCGGGCCCTCGAATTCCGCATCGAAGTCGTCCTCGTCCTCGAGGGCTTCGGACTCCGGAGCGTCGTCATCCATCACTGCCGCCGGCTCAGATGCTCGACCGCGACGCGACGCTGGACTGTTGCCGCGGACTTGACTCGAACGCCTGCTCTTCCTGAACCGCGGACTGCCGCTCGGCGGCTGACCGGCGCGGTGAGCGGTCAACGTCGTAGCGTGTGCGAGCGAGATCGTGTCCGATGCGTGAAGCGATGAACTCTTCGGCTTGGAAGGTCTGCCCGTCCTTATCGTAGGTGTACTCGTGGACACGTCCGGTAGCGACGAACTTGTCGCCTTTCTGGAACCGGGCGGCGGCTTCTTCGGCGGTCTTTCTGAAGATCGTCAGGTCGTGGAAGGTCGGGTCGAGTTGCGTGAACGATCCATCGGGTTCTTGCCGGGAGTGCTCGATCCCGACGCGCGCATGAAATCGCGGCACCACGTTTTCCGTGGTCGTGAGCCGGGGCTGTGTGGCGATGAACCCTGAAATGGACTGCTGCGTGTCAATACTCATCGGACTACTCCTGTCAGTTGCGAACGGGCACCTCCTGGTGCCGTCTCACGTGACAGGTGCACCCGCCCCTCCCTCTGTTGACCCGGTTATGGGCGTTGCTGCAACAGCGCCTCGATACCGGCGCGGTGCTCGCGCAGCGTGGCTGCGTCACTCCTGGTGGTCCAGGCGCGGAGGCGGGTGACGATGGGTGGTGCGGAGCGCAGGAGTACGAGGCCGGTGCCGAAGGGGAGGGTGCGGATCACGTCGGGTGGCATGATCGGCACGCGTCGGATGGAGCGTTGGGCGGAGCGGGAGCCGTGGTCGCCGATGGTGGTGGAGTCGGTGATTTCGTCTCGTTCTCCGATGAGGGTGGTCAGGTCGTGCAGGTCGCGGGAGTTTGAGGCTCCGCCGAGGATGATCTTCACGATGGACGCGTCCCAGACGGCTCCGGCGGCGTTCTCTGACCACTTCTCTCGCGCCTGGGCCAATGACTGGAGGACGGGCATGGTCGTGATGCCGGTACCGCCGCCTTCGGCCATCAGCGTCGGCAGGGACGGCAGCGGGGCAAGGTTCCCGACCTCATCGAGCGCGAGGAGCAGGGGCGGGTCCAGACGGGCTGCGGGCGACCGGGCGGCGATGCGGCGCGCGGCTTCGACAAGGTCTTCGACGAACGCGGCGACCAGGGCGGCTGAGTTGTTCGCCCCGGCACCGGTCGCGAGGAGATACACCGTGCCGCGCTTGCGCAGAAACTCCTCCGGATCGAACCGCTCATCCGGCCCCGGGCTCACCGCGTCAAGCACCCTCGGATCAGCGAGTGCGGCGAGCGAAAGGGACACGCCCTGCCAGATGGAGTCGCGGGTCCTCGGATCGGAGTCGATCATCGCCTGCAGCGAGTCGGCCCACCCGGTCGCGGCGTTCGGGTTGGCGGTGAGGATCGCTACGGCATCGGCTGCGGCGGCGGGGTCGAGAGTCCACCGGAACAACTCGGCTGGCTCGCGGTGGTCGAGGGCCGCGGCGTGGAGGAGGGCTTGGAGTGCAGTGCGGGTTTTCCCTTCCCAGAAGTCCCCGCCCTGAACACCGCCTGCGGACAGACCGGTGCCTGCGGCAAGGCCGGTGGCGCGGATCATTGCTGTCAGAGGGTCCTCGCATCCGCGGATGGGCGACCAGCGCAGCCCTGCGGGGATGCCTTCGGCGAGGTACTGCGGATCGAACACCGCCACCGGCCGCCCACCCGCGCTCCGGGCCCTCAGCGTCGCAGTGAGGTTGTCCGGCCGGGTCGAGGTGGTGACGACCGCCCCCGGAGCATCCAAGATCGCGTTGATGACAACGTGCAGGCCTTTCCCGGAGCGGGGCGGCCCGATGAGGAGGATGGAGTCCTCAACGCTTGCCCACACATTCACGCCGCGCGAGGTGCCGAGCTTGTACCCAACATCACCCGGTACAGGCTTGGCCAGCGACGGCCGGAGCTGCCCTGCCCGGCGTAGCAGTGCTTTTTCGGACGCGGTGGTGGTGAGGTCGGTGCGAGTGGCGATCCCGACGATCCGGTACGGATCGACCTTGGTCAGACGGCCGTGCTCCCTTATGCCGCGCCAAACCCACCACCCGGCAGTACCGACCGCGAGGATGAGAAGACTTGCGGTGATCCAGTAGGCGACGGGGTTCAGCCCCTCCGCGCCGAGCGCGTCACCGGGGTTCCTGGGGTTCAGCAGCACCCCGAGTCCGGCCTCGACGCCGCCGGTTGGCTGTGTGCTCGTGGTGATCCATGCGGTAACTGATCCTGCTCCGCGGAGGATGGCGGCAAGGATTCCAGCGGTGATGAGGGCGATGATGCCCAGGTTTGCCAGTTCGTCCCCGAGCGCGCCGCCTTGGCGTGGGGTGCTCATTCGGGGCGTCCGATCACGAGTGTGCCGGAGATCCGGCCGAACAGGATCACTTCGCCCGTGTGCGCGGCCGTCACCTGCTCTGAGGTGAGGAGTGCGCGGGCGGTGCCGTCGCCGGCGGCGTCACTGTGGGCGTGGATGATCGCGACGGCGACATCCTCACCGGGCACGAACCCGGCTCCCGACACCTGATGCACCACCGGTACCGCCAATCGGGGAACAGGCGCACCCGATGACCAGTCGGGTGAGAGCAGGGGCTCGGTGCGGCGGGCACGGGGCGGGGTAATGATGTCCGTGAACGTCGATCCGTCCGCTTCTCGCACATGCACTCGCAACGGGGTCTGCAACAGCGCAGCCAGGTCGTCGAGGATCGTCGGGAACGAATCGCGCCGCCACCCCGGGGCGAATGGCGGCGGGTTGTGCGGTGCGCCATCGATTGTGACGGTCATACTTCCGTCCTCGTGCACGGTGAACTCCACCACCGGAATGATCAGAGGCCCACCTGCCTCGCTCTCGGAGGTGGGGAGGGCGCGGCGGTAGCGGGGTTTCGGGGTCACAGGGATGGTCCTTCCAGACGAAACGCGGATGTCGTCATACAGGTGCACCGCCGCCGTCCAAGCGCAAACGGGGGAGGGCACGAACCTGGGGTTGGTTCGTGCCCTCCCGATGCTGGTCCGGCCGTGTTGGGGGTGCCGGACGGATCAGCCGCCTATTCGAGCTACTCCTCCTTCGCTCCTTCGAACTGGTCCTGGAAGGCCTGGAATGCGTCGGCTTCCTCCCGGACGTAACCGTGTCGTTCGCGGGTGATCGCCAGGCGGCGACCGAACAGCAGCACCCCACCGGTCGCGGCAGCCATCAGCCCGCCAACGAGTCCGAGCGGCCACCAATCACCGCCACCGGTGTGCGCCAGCACCCCGGGACCTCCCGGCTTTCCTGGCGTCTCCGGTGTCTCCGGTGTCTCCGGTACCGGGGTGACGGTGGTGGTCTCGTCCGGCGCCCCGCACAGGCCGCGATGCAGTACGAGACCGTCCGCATCGATGATGGTCTCCACCCAGTAGTAGGTGCCGACGCTGTCGAAGGTCACTTCGTCGGAGCGGTACTCGCCCGGCCCGTCGAGATCAATCACCGCTGAGATGAACACCAGTTCCTCTGGTGTGCAGGTCGCGGTATCGGAGGTTTGCCGGTACGTCTCGAACACCAGGCGTGCGCCGTCAGGAACGGTTCCGGTGACGGTCGCGACGTCATGCGCTGGGTCACCGAGTACCACCGCTGGCACCGCATTCGTCCTCACCGTGAGCTCTTCGGGCTGTTCACGGATCACGGTCGTTTCACCGGGTGCTCCGCACGTGCCTTCAGCGATGATCTCGCCGTCGGCGTCGTACAGGCTCTCGACCCAGTACACGTTCCCGGCGGTGTCCGCGGTGGTGGTGCCGGAACGGTAGATCCCGGCCTGGGTGACCGGAATTTCGTCGCTCGTGAAGAACGGCTCCTCGCAGACCGCCCCAGCATCTGCCGGGTGTGGTCCGTAGGCGCGGAACTGCAGGTAAGCGCCGCCGGGGATGGTGGTGCCTTGGACGAGGGCGGTGTCCTCGAACGGCTGCCCGACGAGCGCGTCGGGGGTGGCCTGGGTGATCACCGACACCGGAACCTCCGTGTCGGTAGGTGGGACGTAGAACCGTTCCAGCACATCTGCCGGAGACGACCGGTACGGTTGCACTCGGTCATCGCCTGCGAAGGTGGTGACGAGGACGTAGAACCCAGGTTTGGTCGGCACGATTTTGTCGTCGTCGGTGTAGCCGAGCTTGTAGACCCCGTTCCGGGCCGGCGTCGTCAGCTCGATCAAGATCGGCGCTGAACTGAGGTCAAGATCATCCTTCAGCTCCGCATCGGTCTCGAACGGGCCATACACGGTGTGACGGAGCTCGTCGAGGTCGGGGCCCCAGTACCCGTCGCCAGTGAAGTCCCCGTGGTTCGCGGGGAACCCGGTCACGGTGATGACGTCGAAGGCGCGTCCGCCGGGGTGCACGTTGTACTCCCGCATCAACGAGGTCACCGTGACAGGCCAGCGCACCGAGGTGGTTTCGACGGTGATGCCGTACTCGTCAGCCCAATCGTCCGCGAGGTAGTTGCGCACCCACTCCGGCTGCGTGGCCTTCTTCACCTCCCACACCCAGGTCACGAACCCGCCCGTCGGGGCGATCACCGCAGACGACGTGTAGTTGCCGGGACCGTCTGCAGTCACCGTGACCGTTCCCAGCGCTATCGCCGTCGGATCGATCGTTGTGGACTGCGTCGGAGGCAGAGTTCCGGGCACCTGGTAGGCGGTGCCCTCGAAGACCACCGGAACGAACGCGTCATCCTTCTTCAACCAGACACCGTTGGAACTGCTGACGGTGATGGTGTCGGTGAGCGCGTCACCGGGCACCGCGAGATGCTGATCCGCCTCGGAGACGGCGACCGGCTGGAACGGCACCACGGACGTCTCAGCAACCTGCCCGAAGCGGTCGGTGAAGGAGTCAGTGAGGTACTTCGCGTTCTGCCCTTGCGCGGTCTTGTCGATGGCCCACACCCAGGTGTAGAACCCTGATGCTGGTGCGGTGATCGTGCCCAGCGAGGTGTACGAGCCAGGACCGGTCAGGACGACGGTCTCGGTACCTGCGACGGGTGCGTCTCCGGGTGGGGTGTCGGCTTCGGTGGGCTGCTCATCGAATGGCCCATACAGGGTGCCTTTCGCGGTCACCTCGATCGGTGCACCGTCCTGGTGAATCCAGGTGCCCTTCGACACGCTCACCGTTAGCCCGTCAACGAGAGGATCGCCTTCGGCGACGAATCGGGAGGCGACCTGGGTGGTGATCTCGGGTTGGAAGTCCAACTCGATCACCGGCGACTCCGCTTGTGCAGACAGGCCTGTGGAGGATCCTGCGACGGCGGCGACCAGGCGCTGCGATCCGGGTGTCGTGTACAGGTCCAGGGCGGCACCGTACCCGGCGGCGGGCACGAACATCGACGCGGCGATCCGGTAGGAGGGAACCCCGTCTGCGGGGGTGCCGGTGATCGGATGCGTACCGACGCCGAGGGCGCGGCTAGCTGAACCGTCCGAGAACACCGCATCCGTTAGGGCTGCCGTGCCGGTCAGCGATGCAGGGTGCGCGTCCACGGTCAGTGTGCCTGCGTACTGATCCGACATGGTGAGCGACAACGACAATGACGGGTCCGTGACCGCGTTCACCACCGCTTCCTGGCGCATCGTGTTGAGGTTGGCAAGGATGATGGCGCGTTCAGACGCGGGCGCACGGCCGACGTAGTAGTCGTCGCCGGACATGCCATGCGAGTTGTAGGTGCCGGGGTCAGCGACCGACCACGTGAATAGTGCGACTGCGGCGGTGATGTTCGCATCCCCGGACTGCCCCCACCGGTCCAGCACGAAGTTCAGTTCCGCGAGCTGCTGACGAGACAGGGAGTCCAGCGATGTGATCGTTGACGGTCCGGTGGTCTGCCCGAACGGAGGGTTTGAGCCGATATCCAGGCAGTACGCCTGACGTCCGTCGACATCGGTGTTGTACGCACCAAGGAATCCCTCTCCGAGGTCGTACCCCACGCCCTCACTGCCGGCATACGCGGGCGCAGCGGTGAGCGTGACCGTGCCTGCCAGGAGCAGCAGCGCGATGAGTGCCGACAGTATGCGCCGCAACACGGTCGGTGGGGGAGCGGCGTTTTGCTCCGGGACATGGGTGAGTGATCCTGACACGAGATGCCTCCTGGCTGTCATCAGCGACCCCAACGGTCGCCTCCAACGCAGGTGCACCACCGCCCCCCCCCGCTCGACTGGTCAGCGACTCAGCCCACGTCCTGGCACCCGTGATGACGACGTGGATGCGTCGATTGGGTCATGCTCGAGGCCCACCGTTCGCTGGGCTGTGCGGTGTGTGCTCCCACGTCTCTCATCGAGGAGTGTTCGCACGTCGTCGTATCCGGTGATGACGGAGCCGAGCCCATCCCGCAGCAACCGGTGGCACCCGGCCGAGGCAGCACTCGTGATCGGTCCCGGGACCGCTCCGACAGGACGATGCAACTCGACGGCGCGGGCCGCCGTGTGCAAGGACCCGGACCGGTACCCGGCTTCCGCGACGACGACCGCGCCGGAGAGCGCGGCAAGGATTCTGCCGCGTTGCAGGAACCGCCACTTCGTCGGTGCCGCCCCCGGTGGCATCTCACTCAACAGCACCCCCTTCTCCCCGACACGGGTGAGGAGCTCGGTGTGTCCTGCTGGGTAGAGCCGGTCCAACCCGCCGGCCATCACCGCGATCGTGGAGCCACCCGCAGCCAGGGCCGCCCGATGCGCGGCACCATCGATTCCGTAGGCGCCACCAGAGACCACCTGGCGCCCATCCTCGACAGCCGAGTGCGAAAGGTCCATGGTGACGTGTTCGCCATACCCGGTCGACGCCCGTGCGCCCGTGATTGCGAGCCGATCACGGACAGGCGAGGTCAGTAGGTTCGTGTCGCCTTTTGCCCAGAACGCGAGCGGGGCACCATCCCCGAGCGCGTCGACACCCGACGGCCATTCACGATCACCGGGGATCAGCACACTTAGACCGTGCCGCTCCGTCTCTGCCAGCACTCGCCTGACTTGGCCCTCGTCGATGCGCGGTGCGAGACGCCGCTGCCAGGTATCTCCATCCGGCCCGACCGGCACGTCGTCACTGAGGGCATGGGCGACGGTTTCGGTCGCACCCGCGGTGCGTACCATCCGCGCGGTGACGGCATCCGCTGGCTCTGAGGCCATCGCGAGGATCACCCTCGCCGTCCGCTCGTCAGAGGCCAACCCCATGATCGTGTCCATACCCTGCTCCTGCTCTCGTCCTGAAAGGCAGGTAGGCAGGGTCAAGCCGCAACGATCGTCTTATCGACGGTTGATCGCGAGAAGGTCCGGTCGAACCGACGCCACACGCTTACGGTGTCCACGCTTGCATTTCTGTACGACTGTGGAGGCGTGAATCTCTCTGCTCCGGTCCTGTTGCGGTATCCGATGGAAGGACGGCTCCGCGCCAGGAATAGTCCCGCTCGTCGGGTTCCGAGCCACGGCACTCATCTGATGGGCACGACCTATGCGATGGACCTCATACCTGTCGATGACCGCGGGAGGTCCGCACCTTGGAGCTGGCGAGCGGCCATCGCCACCGAGCCCCCGGAAGTGTTCGTCGGGTTCGGAGCGACCGTGCTGGCGCCAGCCATGGGGACGATCGTCCTTGTCCACGATGGAGAAGAGGACCACGATGCCCGACGGTCACAGAACACTCTGCTGCTGTACATGCTGGGGCAAGCCGAGCGAGTGCGGCGCGGACCTCACGCGATCGCGGGCAATCACGTCGTGATCGCAATGGGGCAGGGTGGCGGTGGCCCGTTTGTGCTTGTCGCCCATCTCCGAAGGGGTTCGCTGGATGTGACGGTCGGCGACCGAGTCGCAGTTGGACAACCGCTCGGGCAGTGCGGGAACTCGGGAAACAGCACTCAACCACACGTTCACGTTCAAGCCACCGACAGCACGGATTGGAATCGAGCACGCGGGCTGCCGATAGCATTCATGACGGCCGCGGGCGTTGAGCTGCCCTCCGAATCTCAGATCATCGTCGCGACAGCTCCGTAAGGGGGTCCACTCGGGGCGGCTCGGGTTCCGAGACGATTCCAGCGATGCGTTGCCGATCCAAATCGCCTTCGGTGTTGCGACCGATGCCACCGACGAGAGTGACGCGCTCCGGCAGGGAAACGAGCTTGTCGCGCTGCTCGGGCGTTGAGGGGTCGAGCAGCAGTTCGGTTTCCGGCTTGATCTGAAGCTTGTCAGCGGGCGTTCGCGTCATCAGGGTGCCCGCCGCGACGCGTGGTTGGCCGCGAGGGTTTCGGAGAGAGCTATGGGCGCGCTGGAGCCTTGCCCGTCGTCGACGGCCTTGGCGACGATCGTTGCAATTGCGTCCAGCACCGTCGTGGACACGCGAGCGTCCTGGAACGCCGCGCGGAGGTGGGAGATGCTTGCCTGGAGGGAGTCAACGGATGCTGTCTCGGCGCCGGCGAACCTGCGCTCCGCGGCATCACGGGCGAGTGTCGGGAGAAGATCGACAGTGAGCTGACTCATCGCGATCGCGTGAGGCGTGAACGTCTCACTCTCGATGCCTTCGGTTTGGACGAGAGCCAGGGCTTGGGCGACGCCGGCGAATGATGTCCAGAATAGTGAAAGCAGCGCGACGTCGTAGGTAGCAGCTGAGGCGATGTCAGACCCGAGGTAGAAGATCTCGCCAAGGGCCCGCAATCCTGACTCGTTCGACTCCCACACGTCCTGGGGGCCGGCGACCAGCACTCGCGCGGCGTCGGTTCCGATCGTGGCGGCTGGCGTCATGATGGCGCCATCGAGGTAGGTCAGGCCCAGGGAGCCCATCTGTGCAGCCAGCATCCTCGTCCTGGCAGGGCTGTCCGCCGTGAGGTTGAGCACTACGGGGGACGCATCCAGCCGAGCCAGGTCGAAGGTGCCGACGATCTCCGACACTGCGTCGTCGTCGACGACGCACAACACGACGAGGCTGCTGGCGCGAAACGCGTCCGCAGGGGAGGGTGCGAGCGAAGCGCCAGCAGCCACCATGTCGGCGGCTTTCTCTGGCGTCCGATTCCAGACCGTCACAGCCTGCCCGTCGAGGAGGAACGCCCGCGCGAGCGCCCTCCCCATCGGGCCGAGCCCGACGACAGAAACGGTCCGAGGTGATGGTTGATGTTCGTGTTGAGTGGTCATAGGTCTACGCTAAACATTCACGTCGACGTCAATGTCAAGCCGAGGAGCCTACGGAGATGCGAATCAGTGAGCTCAGCAGAGCGTCGGGCGTCAGTGCTCGCGCGTTGCGCTACTACGAGGAGCAAGGACTTCTGCAGCCGCAGCGCCAATCGAACCGCTATCGCTCGTACGCTCCCGAAGACATCGAGCGGGTGCGACGGATTCGATTCATGCTTGCCGCGGGCATCAGCACGGAGCTCGCAAGCGAACTGCTGCCGTGCATGGTGGATGACGGAGACTTCCTCGTGCCTGCATGCGAGGACCTCTTGTCTGAATTCGAACGCGAACACGCGCGCGTCAGTGCGCAGATCGCAGAACTCGAATCCGCCAGGCGAGCACTGGCCGGCATCATCACGGCCACTCGCACCTCACCGCGCGTCGCTTCGCACAGCTGACCGCCAGTGCCACTGGGGTGCGGTCGTCAACCAGAAAGCTGCGGATGCTCAACAGCCTCATGACCAGTAACAGCTAGCCGCCCCACACGTCGGGCAGGCTCGTCGCCCAGCACCTACCTGCGTCCGTCCCGGTTGCACGTCCAAACAAGCTGGGCATCACGAGTCAGAATCGAGGTCGGAGCACGGACGCACGCGTTCGCGATAGAAGGACTAAACGAGCAAAGGAGCGTCTAGGGACGGGACTGTCTGAATAACGGTGTGTGGGGTCCGGCCTGATCCGAAAGGAGACGGCCGTGACTGATGCGACCGAGATATTGACTGACGCGATGATTGATCCCGTGACGGGAGAGATCATCGATCAGAAGGACCTCGCGGAGCGGTTGCTCGCGCAGGCGAAGGAGCAAGGCGTGAACCTGGTCGGGCCCGGTGGGCTGCTGAACCAACTCACGAAGAACGTGCTTGAGACCGCTTTGGAAGCCGAGCTGACGGAGCACCTCGGACACGAGCACGGCGGTACGCCGGTGGCGGCGAATATGCGAAATGGCACGCGAGTGAAGACGGTGCTGACGGAGATCGGCCGGGTGCAGATCGAGGTCCCCAGGGATCGGGATGGGTCGTTCGAGCCGGTGATCGTCCCGAAGCGGAAACGCCGACTGGACGGCATCGATCAGATCGTGCTGTCCCTTTCCGCTCGAGGGTTGACGACCGGTGAGATCGCGGCGCACTTCGACGAGGTCTACGGGGCGAAGGTCTCCAAGGACACCATCTCTCGCATCACCGAGAAGGTGGCCGGGGAGCTGGTGGAGTGGTCTTCGCGGCCGTTGGATGCGATCTACCCGGTGATCTTCGTCGACGCGATCGTGGTCAAGGTCCGGGACGGGCAGGTCCGCAACACCCCGTTCTACGTCGTCATGGGCGTCACCACGGCCGGGGAGCGGGAGATCCTGGGGATCTGGGCCGGGGATGGAGGTGAGGGCGCACGGTTCTGGTTGCAGGTGTTCACCGAGCTGAAGAACCGTGGCGTCGAGGACGTGTTCATCGCCATCTGCGACGGCCTGAAGGGACTTCCCGAGGCGATCAACACGACCTGGGAGCAGACGGTCGTGCAGCAGTGCATCGTGCATCTGATCCGCAACAGCTTCCGTTACGCCGGCCGGCAGCACCGCGACGCGATCGTGAAGTCGCTCAAGCCGGTCTATACGGCCCCGTCCGAGCAGGCCGCGAAAGACCTGTTCGAGGAGTTCGCGGGCGAGTGGGGCGAACGGTATCCGGCGATCATCCAGCTCTGGAAGAGCAGCTGGGCGGAGTTCGTGCCCTTCCTCGAATACGACGTGGAGATCCGCCGGGTGATCTGCACGACGAACGCGATCGAATCGATCAACGCGAGATACCGGCGCGCGGTCCGTGCCCGGGGGCACTTCCCGAACGAGCAAGCCGCGTTGAAGTGTCTCTACCTCGTGACCCGGTCGCTTGACCCCACCGGAGGCGGGAGGGCACGCTGGGTGATGAGGTGGAAGCCCGCGCTCAACGCGTTCGCGATCACCTTCGCCGGACGGTTCGAGAGAACCACCTACTGATGAAAACCGCCGGACCCCACACACCGTTTATCGGACAGACCCGCGAGCAGGTCAGGAGTCGCCGTCAACACACCCGCGAGCGCCTCCGGCGAGAATTCGAACTGGGTTGCATTGCGTAGCGCCTGCAACGTCCGCGCGCGAATTGCGTCTGCCATCGTCGGCTTGCCGCGCTAGGTGCGCACGCGCTGCTTCGAGCCCGCCTCATAGTTGCGGTCGGTGAGGTAACTGTGGAGGTAGTCGTCGGCGAGAAGCCGGGGGATCTGGTGCCGGTGCTGGGGGGAGGCGTCGAACCGCAGCGCCTTCTTGCCGTCGATGGTGGCGATCGGAATGTCGTAGTCCGGGTAGGACTCAACGAAAGCAACGAGCTTCTTGGTCGTGAGGTTCTTTGCGTAGTCCGGGTCGGACTGCAGGAGGCGAGCAACAGAGGCCATCTTCGCGCGCATGCTCGGATCATCCATCACCGCCTGCTCCAGCTCCGCGAACCCGTCGATACGGATTTTGGCCGTCACCGCTGCCAGCGTGTCACGGGCGAGCTGGCGTGCTTTGTCTGGCGCTTGAAGCTTTGTCTGGATAAGGGTGACCGTCGTGAAGTACGCGAACTCTCCCCGCGTGAGCACATCGAATCGGGGCTCGTAGAACAGCACGTCGCCCTCGATCGGCCGGTAGACGCCATCACGCGGGACGAGCGTGATACCCCGGGCCCGTCTCGTCGCGATCCCAGGACCCTTGAGCCGGTAGGCGACGATGCGATTCGCACCCGTGCCGACCGCGTGCGCCATCGCGACGACCGTCCGGCCGCCTGCGTCGTTGGGCACATCTCCGCGCCGAATCGCTGCATCCACGGTTGAGAGCTCCGGAATGTCGCCGAGCTTCTCGACAAGAACCTGGGAACTATTGGTCTGATATGACGGGTCGTAGTCGAGAAACTGCCTACCCGTCAGGGCTTCCGCGAACCGACGGACATCGCCAACGACGTCCGATGCCATCCCATCGACCAGATCGAACCTGGTCAATTCCGAGTCGGCGAGCGCGTCTCCACGGATGACGAAGTTGTCCAACCCAGTCGGCTCCGCGGCCAGTGCGGTAGCGAGCGCTTGGCGCGCCGGTTCCTTGGTCATGGTCGTCCCTTCAACTGGATGGCGACATCGTCACCAAGGTATCGACACTCGACAACTCCGTGCTGCGGAAGGTGCCGGGACCGTGACAGCACCATCGTTACCGCGCCGCCCGCGGCGGTCACCTGATAGAGCCGGAATCCGACGACGGCAAGAGTCGGATTCAAGTGATACAGCCCGGCCCGGACATAGATGACCACGAGAAGCAGAACGAGCGCGATCGTCGCCACCAAGGATGCGATGTCATCACTGAAAAGCGCGACCACGACAGGGACGATGTAGCTGGATGTGAACCCGAGAACGCTCTCGTCCGCCCGTCGCACCTCCACCGACTCCACGGGACGCGTCTGAACCCGGGCGACGCTGCGAAGCACCAGCCACAAGAGCACAAGCGAGAGGAGACAACCAGTAAGTATCGCCCAGCTGACACAGCCCAGCGTCGGTAGCTTCAAGATTGCGATCAGAGCGAGCAACGGCGCGAACGCCGACGCAAGCAGCCCTGCACCCACCATCCCCTTCATGAGTCGACTGTAGAGCTAAGCCCAGACAGTCAAGTGGACAGGTCCCATCCCTAGAATGCCGACCCGCCCGTGCTTAACGTCGCACCAGGGGCTAGCACGCCGTCAGCTAGTACTGAATCCCCCCGGCGTGTCCGGAGAGCGTTTTGCTGGTGTTAGCCCGCTCGTTCGAGGGGTTCGGTGAGAGCGTATTGCAGTTGCTCTAGCTCGATCGGGGTGAAGTCGTCGATCGAGGCGTGGGAGCGTTCGGTGTTGAACCAGTGCACCCAGTCGGCGGTTGCGACTTCGACTTGATCGATGTCGCGCCAGGGGCCTTCGTGGTGGATCAGCTCGGTCTTGTAGAGCCCGATCTGCGACTCGGCCAGAGCGTTGTCGTAAGCGTCGCCCACGGACCCCACCGAGGCGTCGATGCCTTCGTCGACGAGCCGGTCGGTGAACGCGATCGAGGTGTAGACGCTGCCGGCATCGGTGTGATGGGTCAGCCCGAAGAAGTCGTCGGCGCCTTCGCGTCTCCGGGTCCAGAGGGCGATCTCGAGGCAGTCCAGCACGAGCGGTGTCGTCATCGAGGTGGCGGCTCGCCAGCCGAGGATCCGGCGGGAGTGGACATCGAAGACGAATGCGACGTAGACCCATCCGGACCAGGTCCAGACGTAGGTGAAGTCGGCGACCCAGAGCTGGTTCACCCGGAAGCGGGAGAAGTGCCGATCGACGAGGTCAGCCGGCCTGGTCTGGCGCGGATCCGCATCGACGGGCTTCTTGCGGCGTCCGCGGACGACACCACTGATGCCGAGGTCTCGCATGAGCCGTTCGACCGTGCAGCGGGCAATGTCGTGCCCGTCACGTCGCAGGCGGAGCCAGAGCTTGCGAGCTCCGAGCACCCTCCGGTGGCTCTGCCAAGTCGTCAGAATGATCGGCTTCCACCGCTCGTCCGACACCACTCGCGCCGAGGGTCCGCGTCCGCGGGCGTCGTAGTAGCTCGATGGGGCGACCGTGCAGCCATGCTCAGTGAGCACGGTGCAGATCGACTCGACACCCCACCGCAGCCCACCGTCGGTGCGGTCCTTGTGCTCGGTGATGAACGTCACTATCGCCTCGATGGCCGGTCGAGTTCGGCCGCGAAGAAAGCCGAAGCCGCCTTCAGAATCTCGTTCGCCCGCCGCAACTCGGCGTTCTCCCGACTCAAACGCTTGATCTCGGCCTGCGCCTCCGTCGTCACCCCGGAGCGTTGACCGGTGTCGATCTGCACCCGCCGCAACCAGGTGCGGATCGTTTCGGGCGACCCGATCCCGAGCATCCCGGCGACCGCGACGATCGCCGCGTTCTCGCTCGGATAATCGGGCCGCACCTCGGCGACCATACGGACAGCACGCTCACGAAGCTCGCGCGGATATTTGCTGGGACGTCCCATGAGACAGATCCTTCCAAGGAATCAAGTCTCCGGACACGCCGGGGGGATTCGACCAGAATCATGCAAACCATGCATCTCGTGACGTGCTCTGCAGGATCTGCGGCCCGGAGTCATGCGGGTTGGGGGCTAGGTGGGCCGGTTTGGACGCCTGGGGGTCAGGGGGTCGCAGGTTCAAATCCTGTCATCCCGACGGAAAAGCCCTGATGAGAAGCCATTTTCATCGGGGCTTCCTCGTTTCTGCGGGCAGTTTTCGTTGGTCCCCTTCTGGTCCCCTCGCCGCCGTGCCGGAGCAGGTCCGAGATCGCTTCGGCGTCTCGTGGAGGTGCGGCCTGTGGATAAGGGGACCAAAAGGGGACCAGAACACTGCGAGAGTTCGTCCGGCGCACGCTAGAGCGACCGGGGCGGACGTGCCATACCGCCTGTTTTGCCCGAGCGGGAGAGGAAGGCGTTGGCCTGCTCGGCGGCGGATGCGAGGTGGCGGTCGTCGGGGTGCAGGTAACCGCGGGTGGTCTCGACGGAGGCATGGCCGAGGATGTCCTGGAGCACGTGCAGCGGGACGCCGGCGTCGGCCATCCAGGTCGCGCCGGTGTGCCGTAGCCCGTGGCGGGTGAGGTCGGGCAGGCCGAGGTCGCTGACGATCTGGTCCCAGTTCGTCGCGTCCCGCACGGTCGCGGTGGTGAGGGCGCCGCCCTTGGGTCCGACCAGCAGCCGGTCTTCCGGCTCCTTGCCCTCGGTGAGGCGTTCGAGGATCGGTCGCAGCGGGTCGAGGATCGGGACGCGGCGTTCCTTGCGGCCCTTGGTCTGCTTGGTGATGAGCCCGCCTCTGCCGGGGTAGGTCTGTCGGGCGATGACGACGAGGTTCTTGTCGAAGCGGACATCTCCGGCCTGGAGCCCCGAGACCTCCGAGGACCGCGCTGCCAGGAGTGCGGCGAGCATGACGAAGTCCGAGTAGGACTGGTCCACCTTCTCGCACGCCTCCGCGAGCCGCGTCAGCGTGCCGATGACCGCGATCGCGTGCGCCCGCGGCGATGCCTGCTCGGCGGGCTGGGCGCGGAACGCGTTGCGGTCAGCCCGCATCGGTCAGCCGGGCGGTGATCCCCGCGTGTCTGTGACAACTTAATTGGAGACCAGGGTGACGGTTTGATTCGGGCCCACCTGATCGACTGTCGGTGTGTTGTGACGGTCTGATCCGGACCCACCTGGACGGTTGACCCGTGCCCTCTCCGAGGGCGGGGAGGCCGGTGGTCGGGGATGAGGAACAGGGTGAGTTTGTTCGCGGACATTCGCCGTGACGCGCGACTGGAGGAACTCGGCATCCGAGCTCTCGCGCGCAAGTACGACGTCGGCCGTGGCACGGTGCGGCAAGCGTTGGCATCCGCGTCACCGCCGGAACGGAAGACGCCGGTGCGGACGGCGCCGAAGCTGGATCCGTTCAAACCCGCGATCGACGCGATGCTGCGGGTCGATCTGGACGCACCGCGGAAGCAGCGGCATACCGCCACCCGAATCCATCACCGCCTCCTAGACGAACACGACGCCGACGTTTCCTACGGGTCGGTGCGGGACTACGTCCGTGCCCGGCGCGTGCAGGTCGAGATCGAAGCCGGCAGGCGGACGGTGGAGGCGTTCGTACCGCAGCTGCACGCCCCGGGCGCGGAGGCAGAGGTCGATTTCGGTGAGGTCTGGGTGATCCTGGCCGGGTGAAAACGAAGTGTCACATGTTCACGTTCCGACTCTCTCACTCCGGGAGGGCGGTGCACCGGGTGTATTCGACGCAGTCGCAGGAAGCCTTCCTCGAGGGTCATATCGCCGCGTTCGAAGAGTTGGGCGGGGTGCCGCGGTTGCAGATCAAGTACGACAACCTCACCGCCGCCGTCAAACGCGTCTTGATCGGCGAAGGACGCGGGCGGGTAGAGAACGACCGGTGGGTGCTGTTCCGCTCCCACTACGGCTTTGACCCGTTCTACTGCATCCCCGGCATCGACGGCGCCCACGAGAAGGGCGGCGTCGAGGGCGATGTCGGCAGGTTCCGCCGCACCTGGCTCTCACCCATGCCCGTCACCGACTCCCTGGACGAGCTCAACGAGCGCCTCCGAGGCTGGGACGCGAGGGACGAGCAACGCCGGATCACCGGGAAGACCACCACCGTGGCGCACGACTTCGCAGCCGACCAGACCACGCTCGCGTCGTTGCCCGCGGACCGGTTTGACCCGGGCCTGGTGTTGCATCCGCGGGTGGACCGCTCCAGCATGATCACCGTCCGCATGGCCCGATATTCCGTCCCCGCCCGACTGATCGGACGACAAGTCCGCGTCTCCCTCCGCGCGTCCGAACTGGTCGTTTTCGACGGACGGGTCCCCGCGGCCCGTCATGAGCGAGTCGTCGCCCGAGGTGGCGAGACAATACAACTGGATCACTACCTCGAGGTCCTCGACCACAAGCCAGGCGCGCTGAAGGGTTCCGCGGCGCTGGCCGCAGCACGCGACGCAGGCGTGTTCACCGCCGCGCATGAGGCGTTCTGGGCTGAATCAAGGAAGGTGAACGGCGATAGCGCCGGCACGCGGGAACTGATCGGCGTGCTCCTGCTGCACCGCACGATGAACACCCACGCGGTTGCCGCAGGGATCCGTGCCGCGCTGACCGTGGGGGCGGTCACCGCGGATGTTGTCGCGGTCGAAGCCCGACTTGCCGCCGCCACGGCAGGGCCGGGTGGGTCCGAATCAGACCGTCATCCCGTTGCAAACGAGGTCACCGCCGTGCGACGGGTTGTCAGTCTCACCCAGCGCCGCCTCCGCGACCCGGACGCGGTGATCGCGGGGTTGCCTCCGGACCGGCGTGCGCTGCCGGACCTGTCCGGGTACGACGACTTGCTGCACCGTCGCAAGCCTCCTGCCTTGCAGCCTGAAAGGACCAACGCATGACCCCCACCGTGACCAGCATCACAACCACCCTGCGTCGACAGCGCGGGATGACACCGGAAGCGGCGATCGCCGCGGTTGACCAAGCATGCCGCCGGCTGCGCCTGCCGACCGTACGGGCCGTCATGGAGGAAGCGACGATTGCGGCCGAGCGTGAGCAGCTCACATATCAAGGGTTTCTCGCCGAACTGCTCCTCGCGGAGTGTGATGACCGGGACCGGCGCTCCACGATCCGCCGCGTCAACGGGGCAGGGTTCCCCCGCCAGAAATGGCTCGGCGACTTCGACTACGACCACAACCCGAACGTGAATCCCGCCACGATCCACGCCCTCGCCTCCGGCGACTGGATCCGCCGCGGCGACCCGCTCTGCCTGATCGGCGACTCCGGCACCGGCAAGTCCCACCTCCTCATCGGGCTCGGCACCGCCGCAGCTGAGAATGGGTTTCGGGTCAAGTTCACGCTCGCCACGAAGCTCGTCAACGAGCTCGTCGAAGCCGCCGACGAGAAACAACTCGCCCGCACCATCGCCCGCTACGGCCGCGTCGACCTACTCATGATCGACGAACTCGGATACATGGAACTCGACCGGCGCGGCGCCGAACTCCTCTTCCAAGTCCTCACCGAACGCGAAGAGAAAGCCTCCGTCGCGATCGCCTCCAACGAATCATTCTCCGGCTGGACGAAGACCTTCACCGACCCGCGCCTCTGCGCCGCGATCGTCGACCGGCTCACCTTCCACGGCACCATCATCGAAACCGGCACCACCAGCTACCGCCTCGGGCACACCCGACAAAACGCTGTGGTGGATTGACCAATGATGCTCCGCCTGGGCGAGTGAGGTGATCGGGACGCATACGCCTGCGCGCGGGCGTCAGTCAGGCACGACAAGCGCCACACTTTCGCCATTCGCTGACATCAACGTGATTCGGAGAGGTAGCCATCCGCTGGAAGTCCATGCAGTCGTCCACTCACTTCCCATGCCGCCGGTCAGCTTCACAACCCCGTGTGGGGGTTGAGTGCCGTTTTCCGTCAACAGGTGCACCTCAGCCATGAATTTCTCGGCACCTGTCACCGGCGGCGAAAGATCCCTGATGGAGACCGACGCTGCCGCGGCCTCATACGCGGCCACAGATTCCGCGTACTCACGGTCGTACTCTGCAGTTCGAACGTCACGCTGAGCGACGAGCTCTACTCGGAAGCCGCCGCCCTCACGTGTCACCGTCGCACGAGCGACAATCCCATCCGGAAGCGTTAGCCATGCGTCAGACACGGCCCTCAGTACGCAGACGCGGAGTTGTAAATGCTCTCGACAACGGATCCGTTGCGCGAGTAGGTGCCATAGCTCTGAATGACTGTGTTCAGCGGCATCGTTCCGCTGACGAGAGGCAGATTGCCATAGGTGGTTGACGGGCCGATGTAATTCGACGGCCCGTACGACCATGCCGAGCTGCCTGGCTGCTTGCGATAGATCACGTTGAGGTTCTTGTCGCCAGACGCCGGCAGCCCAACGGCCGTGATCTTGATCGTCCACGACAGATAGGAACCGCACGAGCAAGTCTTCTTGGTCGCGTTGGTCGCGTTCGTGACGTAGTTGCCGTAGGTCGAGCCGAATGGTTGAACAGTGTTCTGCGAGTCGCAGAAACTTTGAACTGTGCGCCGCCCGATTTCGATCTCGGCGGCTGTCAACTGCCGCCCCGAGGGATGAATGAGATTCAGCGACTCGCTGTTGCACACAGGGAGCGAATCTCCACCGCTCTTGCCCTCACCCGCGTAAGCGGGGCTGGCCATCAGAACTCCTGCTGCAATAACGGTTGCCGCGAGCGTGGCCGCAACGCGGTGCATGGCTTGCAATCTCTTCATGGTTTCCCCCCGATGGGACTGATCGTTGTTGCTGACACAGCGACAATGACAGACCACCCAACCACGTGTATGTAGGCAGAAAGGGGGGACACGAGGAAACCTTACGAAATCCTCCCCGGCACGCAACAAGTGGTCTCAGATCACCCCGTCATGGTGGGTTCGAATGGGCTTGACTGAAGCGCCCCTGGTGTGATGGAGGCTCTCAAACCTGTGAAGGATGAGAGTCATGGCAGCACCACGGAAGTACAGCGAGGAACTGAAGGAGCGGGCGACCAGGCTTGCGTTGGACGCGCGTCGCGACCCGGCGAGCAAGGTCGGGGCGATCAAGCGGATCGCGGATCAGCTCGGCATCCACCCTGAGGCGTTGCGCACTTGGGTGCGGCAGGCTGAGGTCGATGGCGGGATCGCGCCGGGCGTCACGACAGCGGACGCGCAGCGGATCGTGGACCTCGAGCGGGAGAACCGCGAGTTGCGCCGGGCGAACGAGATCCTCAAGACCGCGTCCGCGTTTTTCGCGGCGGCGGAGCTCGACCGCAAGCTGAAGTAACCCAGGTGCCGACCGCGGTGCTCGTCGAGTACATCGACGGGCACCGCGACAGGTTCGGGGTCGAGCCGATCTGCCAGGTCCTCCGCGAGAGCGGACTGCAGATCGCCCCGAGCACCTACTACGCCGCGAAGGCCCGTCCGCCGTCGGCGAGGGCAGTGAGGGATGCGGAGCTGACCGTGGACATCAAGACCGCCCATAAGGCGAATCTCGGCGTCTACGGGGCGCGGAAGATCCATGCGGAGCTGGTTCGTCAGGGTGTCCCGGTCGCTCGCTGCACCGTCGAGCGGCTGATGCGGCAGGAAGGCATCCGCGGCATCCGCCGTGACAAGACCCGCCGTACCACCGTCAGCGACGGCGCAGAGACCGAGCGCCCTGAGGATCTCGTCGAGCGACGGTTCGAGGCGACCGCGCCGAACCAGCTCTGGGTTGCGGACCTGACCTACATCCGCACCCACGCCGGCTGGGTCTACGCGGCGTTCGTGATCGACGTGTTCAGACGCAGGGTCGTGGGCTGGCAGACCTCGACGAACATGCGCACCGACCTCGCTCTCGACGCCCTCGACATGGGCCTCTGGCAGCGCCAGCGCACCGGCCAAGACGTCACCGGCCTCATCCATCACTCGGATCGCGGAGTCCAGTATCGAGCGATTCGCTACACCGAACGTCTCGCCGAAGCCGACGCCGTCGCCTCGGTCGGATCCAAGGGGGACAGCTACGATAACGCCCTCGCCGAGGCGTTCAACTCGCTCTTCAAAGCCGAGTGCATCCGCAACCCCGCGATGCGCCCGACAGGCGGCTGGGCATCGATCCGCGATGTCGAGATCGCCGTCGCGGAATACGTCGACTGGTTCAACCACCGGCGCCTCCACGGCGAGATCGGGATGATCCCACCCGCCGAAGCCGAAGCCGAGTACTGGGCATCCCAGCCAGCGGTCGAATACGCTCAAGAGAACGCCCCCGCCGGGGTCGGAACCAGATAACCGAGCCTCCACAAAACCCGGGGCGCTTCACGATGGAGTTCTTGATCGTCGAGGCGGAGTGCTCTGTCCCCCAGGTGTCGATGGTGCGGTCGATCATTCCGGCGGTGATCTTCGCGACTCGGATGTGCCCGAGCGCTGGCAGGACGCGAAGCCGGAGACCGGTGTCGTACAGCTCGGCGGTTGAGGTGGGGTCGAGGCCGCGCTGCCACCTCTCGCCGATCGAGGCCACGTAGTCGGCCAGCGTCGCGGTGGTGTCGTTCCCGGTTTCGGTTGCGGCGCGCATCTGCTCGAAGAACTCCTCGACCTCCTCCGCAGTTCTTACATGGCTGACACGGCCGACGCGCTTATGACTTGAGGGGTCGGTCCAGCGCACACGGGCCCGGTATCCGTCGACGCGGCGCTCGACATCGGTGGTGAGTTTCACACCGACCGGCGGCATACGGCGGTTGCGTGGATCAGCCATGAGCCTGCTCGTTCGCGTTGACCCAGGCGCGCACCGATGACGGGATGCCGTCGTCAATCCTGGGTTGGATGTTCATCGTCGAGACTCGCGTAGAACTCATCCTCTGCCGCCTGCCGCCTGCCGCCTGGCGACGTCGGAGGTCACGAACGCTTCGAAGTCTGCCGAGCGGTCTGTGAGCACGACATCATCGATCACCGGTCCGGAGTCCTCGCCGGGCCAGGTCGTCTGCCGAGTGGGGCGATCACGATCCAGGCGGGTCCCAGAAGCGACCCAATCAGACAGTCCCTGCTGCTGATGGGTCACGCTTGCATACCGAATTCGAGGCGCAGCATCCATTCGATCGACTCGTTCGGTGCGATGTGGAGTTCGTCGTGGAGGACGGAGTCCGGGCGGATGGAGGTCGTCGGCTCGATGGCCACGACGGGTTCGCGGGCGAAGCGTGAGTTGTCCCACCATAGGCCCAGCCAGACCGGCCACGGTGCGTACCATGACAGGCGCGCCCACGAGCTGTCCGGCCGACGCAGGGTGGCAGTGCCTTCCGGTTGGGGAGCGGTCGAATACAGCTTGAGACAGGCTTCGCCGTCGAGGGTGGCCAGGAGATCGCCATCCGTCCAACGGTGCGCTACGCCTTTCTCGGTGCGTAACTCACACACCCCGTCGAGCTCGAGAATCGTCCCCGGCGGGGACGCGAATTGCGGATGAGCGGCCCAGTACCACGCGGTGGGGGAGGGCTCAGTCGACGTGAGGGAGTACCGGAGGAGGACACATCCCGATGCATCGATCTCGGTGCGACGGGTGAGCGTGAGTCGGCTCGAGCTCAGCCGCACGCACGCGGTGAGCGAGGTCGGGGTCAACGCAGTGACATCCCACGTCCGGTTCCACACCTCGCCGTGATCCGGCAGCGCCGTGCCGCCCGACGTGACCGTCGCGGCGAGCGACGGCATCACCTCGTCCCAGCCGCCCATCCCCTCCCGCAGGAACGCGAGGTCTGCCGGATCGGACTCGTCGACCAGCGTCCATTCGTGGCCGACGGCGATGATCGAGCGGATGCGTGCGCCAGCCTCCGGTGCGACGATCACGCGCGTCCCGCCGTTCTCCAGCCGAGTCGTCACTCCGCGACCGCCCGCAGAGCGGTGAGCAGTGGCATCCATCGTCGATCCGGGCTCTCACCGAATCGGAGTTCGGTCGACACGTAGCCGACGGACAGACCGCTGCGGCGGTCGGCGAAGGCCAGCCGTCCGCCCATGCCGGCGTGACCGAACGAGTGCGGTCCGAGCATCGGATTCTCGCGATAGGCGAGATCGAGTCCCAACCCGTAGCGCATGCGCTCGGTCTGT
>NZ_CAJQNT010000021.1 GCF_905479755.1 uncultured Schumannella sp.
TGTGATGTCTCACGACATCGTGGACGGGCGAACCCCCATTTTCGGGGTTCGCCCGTTTTTCATTCTTTGGCTTGGTAGCCCTTGTTCGGGTTGATGATGTGCTCAGCGATGACTTCTCCGTCGGGGGTGATCGTGGTGGCGTGGAGGCCGTGGATGAGGACGATGACCGCGGTGCGGGCGTGGGTGCGGCCGTAGCCGAGGTGCATCATGCGGTTCGCGAAGCGCAATGACACTTTCCCGCCGGCGTCGATGGTGTCGTAGCGGACTCGCCAAATGTTCGGGTCGTCTGGCTGGGTCGGTGCCGCCTTGGGGATCAGGGCGTAGGCGAAGGCCGGGGTGCGCCGGTTCAGGGACCGGTGCGGGCGGTGCTCGTTGTAGTGGGTGCGGAACTCGTCGAGTTCGTGCTGCAGCTCGGCAAGGGTCGTTGCGGGGCGGACGGTGAGGCGCTTTTTGAGCGTCTGCCAGAACCGCTCGATCTTGCCTTGCGTGGTGGGTTTGTAGGGGCGGCCGTTCTTCTGGGTGATGCCGTGCAGGGCCAGCAGGGTCTCGAAGGCGTTGCCGCCGGTGCGAGCACGGCTGCCGCCGGCGAAGCGGGTGGTGAAGATGTTCCCGTTGTCTGTCAACGTCGCCGCCGGATAGCCATACTCTGAGGCGGCTTGTTGGAAGGTGTCGGTGACGGTGCGGCCGTTGGCGCGGGTGTGGGCGCTGAGGTGGGTCAGGTATCGGGAGTGGTCATCGAGCCAGGCGATGATCTCGACCTCGCTGTCGTCGGCGAGCTGCCAGTGGGTGGTGTCGGATTGCCAGAGCTCGTTGGGCCGCTCGGCGGTGAACCGCTGCCAGGAGGAGCGGGGTCTCTTCTGGGGTTGCGGGGTGATCACCGCCGCGCCGCGCAGGATCCGCCAGATCGTCGACCGCGACACCGTCGTGCCCTCGACTGCCAGGACGGCGACGATCGTGTCGGCGCCAGCATCGAGCCCGTCGGCGGCCAGCTGGGCGCGCAACTGCAGTATGCGAGCCCGCACCGCGTCCGGGGTTCGACGAGGGCTGGATCCGGGCGCCCTCGAGCGAGGCAGGAAGGCTGCCTCGCCCTCGGTGAGCCACCGCTGGTGAAGCTTATGGACCAGTGACTTCGAGACCCCATGTATGCGGGCCGCTTCCCGCATGGAGAGTCCCTGGACGGTGACGGCGAGGATCAACACTTCGGCTTTGCTCACCTGCTGACACTGCCGCGGCCAGGGTGTCCACGATGACGTGAGACATCACGGCCTCACCAACCCTGCTGTCCACGATGACGTGAGACAGGTGTCCACGATGTACCGAAACCACACACTGCCGAGGGCACATCCGGCGATAACCGCTATCGGGCAGCGCTCTGCGGCTCCGGCTCGATCTCGCCCTCGAACACGACATCGCCGGCGGCGTCACGCGAGGTGGCCGCCGTCTGCTCTGCGGCCCAGCGCTGCTGGTCGGCGATGACCGGGTCGACGGCGTCGGTCTCGTAGCTCCAACGCTCGAGGTCGAGGCCGAACAGCTTCTTGGCGCGACGCGGATGCGCGACCCACTCCACGAGGCGCTCGCGGTATTCGCGCAGGCTCTGCTCGGCCTGGAAGCTGAAGCTCACCGAGTTGACGCGCATGTCGGCGAGTTCGTGCGCCGCCCAATCGGCGGCCATGGCGGCGCCGGAGATCGGCAGCAGCCGAACCTGGATGTCGGCGGCGGCCGCCAGCTGTTGCGAGTGATCTTTGGCCGCGGCCGACTGGCTGTGCCAGGTCGCGGCGTGCGAGGCCGAGGTCACCAGCGCGGCGACGGCGGCGGCGCGCGTCTCGCGGTCGCGCTGGACTACCAGTCTCTTGGTGGCGGAACGGCCGATGGCCGCCGCCACGAGACCCGCGATCAGAACCGCGAGAAACGGGAGAATCGTGCTCGTCACGAGCCGCTGGCCGTCGGTCGACCAGAACCATTCCACGAAGCTGTTCCACCACTGCATGGCCGCACACTATCCCTCGCGAGCCGTGCATCCCGGTTGATTTGGGCCAGCGCGCCGGACTCTCGGCGTGCGTTCAGCGGCGCGTCGGGCGCGCGCGAAGCGCGCTACCCGTAGCGCAGGGCGTCGATCGCCTCATCGGCCGAGGCGAAGTCGCCGAGCTCGGTGAAGTGCGACGCGCCGCGGGCGAGACGCTTGCTGACCCAGCGCACCCCGGCGCCGGAACGCTCGACCGGCTCGAGATACCCGAGAACCTCACCCGAGGCGAGCACGACGCGATGAAGCCCGCTGGCCAGCGCCACGACACGGATTCCGTGCCGTTCGTGGCGCGGCGCGAGTTCACTCGGCGCCGGGATCCGTTCCCGCAGGAGGTTCATGTCCGCAGACTAGAGCGGACCTCCGACGGTGGGGATGCTGGCGGTCGAGGGCGGCAGCGCGAGATCGGCGGCGACGACCGTCTTGGCGGCGCGCGCCGTTTGGGCGAGCACGATGCCGACCAGCACGACGCCGGCGCCGAGCAACTGGATCGTGTCGAGTGTTTCGCCGAGCCACAGCCACGCGAACAGGAACGCGAACAGCACCTCGCTCGAGGCGACGACTCCCGCGGCGGTGGCAGTGAGGTACTTGAGCGCTGTGAATGACAGGAGGAAGGTCACGAACGAGCCGGCGATCGCGGTGACGATCAACGGCATCCACAGCGGAAGCTCGAGGCTGCCGTGCACGCCCGCGAGTTCGGTCGGCTGCACGAAGATCCCCGCATCGAGTTCCCACCACCCGCTGAACAGTGCCCAGAAGGCGGTGGCGAAGGTGCCCGTCCAGAACGCGACGGCGAGCGGCGAGGTCCGCGAGACCTGGCGTTCGCCGACCACGAAGTAGATCGTGAGCGAGGCGGCCGCCCCCAGACCGAACAGCACCCCGAGCGCGTTCAGGGCGCTCGCCCAGATCTGTGCCACCAGGGCGAGCCCGGCGAGCACGAAGGCGATGGCGAACCAGAGCCGCCGCCGCACCTTTTCGTGGAACACGAAGAAGGCAACGAGTGCGACGAAGAGCACCGCGAGGTATTCGAGCAGGAGCGCGATGCCGACCGGGAGCAGCGCGATCGCCGCGGCGTAGCTGGCTTGAAGCAGCGCGAGCCCGAACACGCCGAGGATCGCCATGATGCCGACTCGTCGCCATCCGATGCGGAACCCGTTGCGGTCCACGACGAGCAGCGCGACGCCGGCGCTGATCGCGATGCCGAGGGTGCGTAGGAGGGTGAGTTGCGTGGCGCTGAGATCCGTCTCCAGGATCAGCTTCGTGAGGCTGCCGTTGGCGCCGAACAGGACCGCCGCGAGCAGCGCGTAGACATATCCCATCTAGACCCGGCCGGTGCCCTGGACCGCGAGCGGTTCGATCGCGGCCAGCTCGTCGGAGGTCAACTCGAGGTTGTCGAGGGCGCCGAGACTCGACTCCAGTTGTGCGACGCTCGACGCGCCGATCAGGGCGCTCGTGACCTGCGGGTGGCGCAGCACCCAGGCCAGAGCCAGTTGTGCGAGCGACTGGCCGCGCGCCTCGGCGATGCGCTGCAGGCCGCGAACGCGCTCGAGATACTCCGGCGTGAGGTTCTTCTCGGTCAGCCAACGGCCCTCGGCGGCGCGCGAGTCCGCCGGCACGCCGTTCAGGTAGCGGTCGGTCAGGAGTCCCTGGGCGAGGGGCGAGAACACGATGCTGCCCGCGCCCACCCCGTCGAGCACCGGCAACAGTCCGCCCTCGACCGGCGCGCGGTCGAACATGTTGTAGCGCGGCTGGTGAATGAGCAGCGGGATGCCTTCCGCCGCGAGCGCGGCCGCGGCGGCGCGCGTCTGATCGGGCGCGTAGTTCGAGATGCCGGCGTAGAGCGCTTTGCCGCTGCGCACCGCATGGGCGAGCGCGCCCATCGTCTCCTCGATCGGCGTCTCGGGGTCGGGCCGGTGGTGGTAGAAGATGTCGACGTAGTCGAGACCCATGCGTAGCAGCGACGCGTCGAGCGAACTCAGCAGGTACTTGCGCGATCCCCACTCGCCGTAGGGGCCCGGGTGCATGTAGTAGCCGGCCTTGCTCGAAATGACGATCTCGTCGCGGTAGGGCGCGAAATCTTCGGCGAAGATCCGCCCGAAGTTCGCTTCGGCGCTTCCCGCGGGCGGCCCGTAGTTGTTGGCGAGGTCGAAGTGCGTCACCCCGAGATCGAACGCGCGGCGCAGGATCGCCCGTTGGGTCTCGATCGGGCGATCATCGCCGAAGTTGTTCCAGAGTCCGAGCGAGATTCGGGGCAGGAGCAGGCCGCTGCGCCCCGAACGGGCGTAGCCCATCGAGTCGTAGCGGGCGTCATCGGCGATATAGGGGGGAGGCATCCGGAGCATGCTCTCAGCGTAGATCCAGACCGGGCCGGAACGAATCGTCCGCGACGTCGGTTGAAGTGGATGTTCCCCTCAGTTACCGAAAGTAGGGTCACAGCATGCGCACATTCGTTCTCGCTGGCGGTTGCTTCTGGTGCCTCGACGCGGTCTACCGCACGCTCAAGGGCGTGCACGACGTCGTGTCGGGCTACACCGGAGGGGATTTCGCGAATCCCGACTACGAGTCCGTCTGCACCGGGCAGACCGGGCACGCGGAGGCGGTCAAGGTGGTGTTCGACGAGGCGGTGATTCCGGCCGAGGTCATCCTCGACGTGTTCTTCACGCTCCACGACCCGCGCCAGCTGAATCGGCAGGGCAATGATGTCGGCACGCAGTACCGTTCGGCGATGTTCTACGCCGATGACGCCGAGAAGGCCGAGTTCGAGTCGGCGATCGCGCGCGCGTCCGAGTATTGGGACGGCGGCATCGTGACCGAGGTCTCGCCCCTCGGGGCGTGGTTCGACGCGGAGGAGTACCACCAGAACTTCTTCGCCAAGAACCCGACGCAGGGCTACTGCCTCGCCGTGGCGCTGCCCAAGGTCAACAAGGTTCGCCGTTCGTACGCGGAGTTCGTTCAGGCCTCGTAGCGGTCGAGAACAGAAGCTTGCGCTGATTGGCTAGTGGCATTAGCCTATGGCTATGGACGTTAGCCAGTCAGTCGAGTCCCGCGTTCTGGTCCGCCCGGACGCACGCATCGCGTATCGCGTTGCCGGGGACGGCCCCCTGGTCGTCGCCGTCCCCGGAATGGGAGACCTCGCGTCGAGCTATCGCGACCTCGCCTCCGACCTCATCGCCGCCGGCTACCGGGTCGCCGTCACCGAGCTTCGCGGCCACGGCGCATCCTCCGCCGATGTCGCCGAACAGGGTGATGAGGCGACGGCGGGCGACATCATCGCCCTCATCGACGAACTCGGGTCGCCCGCCGTCGTGATCGCCAACTCGATGGGGGCGGCAGCGGCGGTGCTCGCCGCGGCCGACCGCCCCGAGCTCGTGCGCGGGCTCGTCCTCGTCGGGCCCGTGCTGCGCGACGCCGAAGGCTCGGCCTTCGCTGCCGCGATGACGAAGCTGTTGTTGCGGGTGGTGCTCGCACGCCCGTGGGGCGCACGGCTGTGGAGCTCGATGTACCGCAGCTACTTCCACCGCGGTCGCGCCGCGGCATGGCGAGACGCCCACGCGGACGCGATTCGCGCCTCGCTCGATGCCGACCACCTGCGGAGTTTCCGGGCGCTCACCCAAGTGCTCACCCACCGCGCGGTCACCCCGCGTCTGAGCGATGTCACCGTGCCCGCGCTCATCGTCGTGGGCTCCCTCGATCCCGACTACGCCGACCCGGTCGCCGAACTCGAGTGGATGTCGGCGCGACTGCCCGGGCGCGCCGAACTCGTCGAGGGCGTCGCGCACTACCCGCATGTGCAGGCTCCCGAGCTCGTGACGCCGTGGACGCTCGAGTACCTCGCCTCGCGTCGCTCCGACGAGAACTGGGTCGGCGCGAATGCCTAGAGCGGGGCTGTCAGCGGATGCCGTCGTCGAACTCGCGGTTTCACTCGTCGACGAGCGCAGCGACGGGCTCGACTCGCTCACGCTCGCCGCGATCGCCGCGCGCGCGGGGGTTGCTGTTCCCAGTCTGTACAAGCACGTCGCGTCCCTCGACGAGGTGCGGCGACGCGTGACCCTGATCGCCGTCCGAGAGCTGACACGGCGGGCCGGCGACGCGGCGACGAGCGCCGCCCCGAGCGATAGGTTCCGAGCGGTCGCCCATGCGATCCGACGGTTCTCGCATGAGCATCCGGGGCTCGCCGCCGCCGCGCAGGCCAGTGGCGACCGCCAGGGCGACGCCCTGGACGCGGAGATTGCCGCGGCGGGACGCGACGCGATCGCGGTCGTGGTGGAGTCGCTGTCGAGCTACGGCGTTCCGCCCGAGCATCTGGTTGATGTGGTGCGCGCGGCGCGTGCGACGGTGATGGGGTTCGTCGTGTTGGAGGCCTCCGGCGGGTTCGGGCTCCCCGACGACGTGGACGCCAGCTTTTCGGCGCTACTGGACGTGTTCGAGGCGGGCGTCGCGGCTCAGTACTCGCCGAAACCTGCCTGAACGCGAGCTTGGCATTGCTGGGCACAGTGCGGAGCCCTCTGGCGATGTGCCGGGGTTCGGCGTAGCGTGCGAAGAGCACCGGAAAGGAGTTCTTCGAAGATGAACGACAACATGATGACCGGTCAGCGCTGGGTTGCCTTCGGGCAGGCCGGGGCGGTCGGTTCGATCGAACACACCGACGACGGCTACACCGTCCGGTTCTTGGACGACGACGAGCCGCGGGGAACCTACCCGACGCTCCAAGTCGCCAAGAGCGCGTTGCACGCCGCCATGACCCCGGGCTCCGATTGGCCGGAGTTCCGCGAACACTGAGCACCCCTCCCGCGGGCGATTCGTCCCCGGGAGCGAAGGCCCCGTCCTCTCCACATCTGGAGGGTGACGGGGCCTTCGTCGTCGGCGCCGCGTCGAGCATGGGGGAACGGATGCCGGGGTCCCCTCCGGCACGAACGGCACCCCGGCATCCGGCCGCTCTCCGCACTCGCGGAGAGACCCGCATCCGAAGGAGCCGCACATGTCTGACACCATCACCCTCACCGGGCTCGTGGCCACCGAGCCGCGCCACCTCGTCACGGGGGAGGGCCTGCCGATCACTTCGTTCCGTCTCGCGAGCACGCAGCGCCGCTACGATCGCGGCCAGCAGCGCTGGATCGACGGCGACACGAACTGGTTCACGATCACGTCGTTCCGTCAGGTCGCGCTCAACGTGAACGCGTCTGTGCGCAAGGGTCAGCGCGTCGTGGTCACCGGGCGGCTGCGGGTGCGCGACTGGGAGAGCGGCGAGAAGGTCGGCACCACGGTCGAGGTCGACGCCGACGCGATCGGCCACGATCTGGCCTGGGGCACCGCGAGCTTCACCCGCTCGGTCGCGACCACGGTCGCCGCCGAGGCGGTCTCCGACCCGCGGCCCGAGCCCGAGGAGGGCGAGGGCAGCGGCGCTGCCGACTCCGCTCCCGATGGCGATCGCGCCGAGGTCGCGGACGCGGCCTCGACCGAGACCTCGCCCGAGTCCGCCGACCGCGAGCCCGTGGCGACGCCGTTCTAGGCGCCGCCACGGCGCATGCTCAGGAGTAGGACGAGTCGCTCCCGGCGCCCGTGATCGCGATCGCGACGATCCACCACACGGTCGTCAGCACGATCAGGGCGACCGTGGCGTAGCCGAAGCTGAAGCCGGTGACGGCGAGGGCCTTGCCGGTGCCTCCCATCGCCTTCGATTTGGCGACGCCGAGGTGTCCGAAGATCACGGCGAGCACGGCGGGCAGGAACGCGAGGAACGCCGCGACAAGCCCGA
This sequence comes from uncultured Schumannella sp., assembly GCF_905479755.1. Classification (GTDB taxonomy): domain Bacteria; phylum Actinomycetota; class Actinomycetes; order Actinomycetales; family Microbacteriaceae; genus DCRR01. The sequence continues at coordinate 7,776 of NZ_CAJQNT010000021.1, forward strand.
TGATCGGAATCAGCGCCCAGATGCCGATCACGATGGCGGCGATACCGAGCGCGAGGCTGGCGATCGCGAGGCCGTTCGACGGCTTCGCGGGGATCGGAGCGTAGGCAGGCGGCAGTGGCGGCGTGGGAGTCGTCATGACCTCGAGCGTAGAGAATGTCGCGCGCCCCTGCCAGGCTCCGCGACGGTGCGAGGGACGCGAGCATCGCTCTAGGCTGGGGGCATGACTGTGGCTACTCCTTCCCGCTTCGTTGCTGCCGCGGCCGCCGTGACGCTCGCCTTCGCGGTCTCGGCGTGCACCTCGGAGGAGCCCGCGCCGCTTCCGACGGTGACGGCGAGCGCGCCGCCGAGCGCGATCCCGAACCCCGATCCGACCCTGCGACCGGAGGGCTCGGCGCTGCAGAACCTCGACTATTTCGAGTTCGTTCTCACGGCAGCGGTCGATGACGGCGCCCGCACCGGCGGCGCATTCGTGGATGCGCTCGCCTCGGCGGGCTTCGACCGATCGGCGATGGAGGTCACGGCCGACCGCACGACCGTCAACCTCGACGCCGACAGTGTGCAGTTCTCGGTCTTGATCAACGACACCTGCCTCGTCGGGCAGTACGGCGATGCGATGGGGTTGCACGTCGCGGCGCTGCCGGCGCTCGCGACCGGCACCTGTCTCATCGGGGAGACCGAGTCCGTCGGTTGACCGTTCCGCGCGCGTCAGGAACAGGCTCGCGGCTTCCGTAGACTCGACGCATGGCCGAGTACATCTATTCCATGGTCCGCGCCCGAAAGACGGTGGGCGAGAAGCTCATCCTCGACGATGTGACGATGGCGTTCCTTCCCGGCGCCAAGATCGGCATGGTCGGTCCGAACGGCGCCGGTAAGTCGACCATCCTCAAGATCATGGCGGGGCTCGACCAGCCCTCCAACGGTGAGGCGACGCTCAGCCCCGGCTACAGCGTCGGCATCCTCATGCAGGAGCCCGAGCTCGACGAGACCAAGACCGTGCTCGAAAACGTCCAGGAGGGCGTCGGCCCGATCAAGGACAAGCTCGACCGGTTCAACGAGATCTCCGCCGCGATGGCCGAGCCGGACGCCGATTTCGACGCGCTGCTGGCCGAGATGGGCACGCTGCAGGAGGCCATCGACGCCGCCGATGCGTGGGACCTCGACTCCCAGCTCGACCAGGCGATGGATGCGCTGCGCACCCCGCCGGGGGACTGGCCGGTCTCGAACCTCTCCGGTGGTGAGAAGCGCCGCGTCGCGCTGTGCAAGCTGCTGCTGCAAAAGCCCGACCTGCTGCTGCTCGACGAGCCCACGAACCACCTCGACGCCGAGAGCGTGCTCTGGCTCGAGCAGCACCTTCAGAAGTACTCCGGTGCCGTCATCGCGATCACCCACGATCGGTACTTCCTCGACAACGTCGCCGAGTGGATCGCCGAGGTCGACCGCGGTCGGCTCTACCCGTACGAGGGCAACTACTCGACCTACCTCGAGAAGAAGTCCCAGCGCCTGGAGGTGCAGGGCAAGAAGGATGCCAAGCTCGCCAAGCGCCTCGCCGAAGAACTCGACTGGGTGCGCTCCAACGCGAAGGGCCGCCAGGCCAAGTCGAAGGCTCGACTCGCGCGCTACGAAGAGATGGCGACCGAGGCCGAGCGCACGCGCAAGCTCGATTTCGAAGAGATCCAGATCCCCGCGGGCCCGCGTCTGGGTAGCGTCGTGATCGAGGCGAAGAACCTCAAGAAGGGGTTCGACGATCGTGTGCTGATCGACGGGCTGAGCTTCAGCCTTCCGCCGAACGGCATCATTGGCGTGATCGGTCCGAACGGTGTCGGCAAGACCACGCTGTTCAAGACGATCGTCGGTCTCGAGCCGATCGACGGCGGCGAACTCAAGATCGGTGAGACGGTCAAGATCAGTTACGTCGACCAGTCGCGCGCGAACATCGACCCGAACAAGAACCTGTGGGAGGTCGTCTCGGACGGCCTCGACATCATCACGGTCGGCAAGACGGAGATCCCCTCGCGGGCCTACGTCAGCAAGTTCGGCTTCAAGGGGCCGGACCAGCAGAAGAAGGCTGGCGTGCTCTCCGGTGGTGAGCGCAACCGCCTGAACCTGGCGCTCACGCTCAAGGAGGGCGGCAACCTGCTGCTGCTCGATGAGCCCACCAACGACCTCGATGTCGAGACCCTGCAGAGCCTCGAAAACGCGCTGCTCGAGTTCCCCGGGTGCGCCGTGGTCATCACCCACGATCGGTGGTTCCTCGACCGCGTCGCGACCCACATCCTCGCCTACGAGGGCACCGACGAGAGCCCCTCGACGTGGCACTGGTTCGAGGGCAACTTCGCCGCCTACGAAGAGGACAAGATCAAGCGACTGGGCCCGGATGCGGCGAACCCGCACCGCTCGACCTACCGCAAGCTCACGCGCGACTGATCGCACCCGCACGACAACGGCCGCCCCGGAAAACCCGGGGCGGCCGTTGTCTGTCCCTGGCGCGGCGTGGGCCGCGGTCAGGATCGAACTGCGTTAGTTGGCGAGAAGGCCCTCGAACGCGTCCGGGTACTCCGCGAGCCATGCGTCGACGGCCTCGGCGTACTGGCCCTCGCCGTACTCGTTGACCACGAGGTTCTCGAGCGCACCGTACTGGGCGTCATCGAGCTGGATGTTCGCGATCAGCGCGGCGGCCTCGGGGTGCTCCTCCGAAAAGCCGGCGGTGCCGAGGAAGTGAAGACCTTCGGAGCCGCCCATGGCGCCTTCCGGGTCCTCGAGCGTCTTGATGTCGAAGGCCGCGTTGGCCCAGAACGGACGCCACAGCGTCACGACGATGTCTTCCTGCGCGTCGATCGCGTTGCCGAGCTCGGTGAGCATGGCGGCGGTCGACGAGGTGACGAGCTCGTACTCGCCGTCCAGGCCGTAGGTCGGCATCATCGTGTCCTGCGTGAGGGCGGTGAGGCCCGCGCCCGGCTCGATACCGGTGATGACGCCACCGAACATGTCGCCGTTGCCGGCGAGCTCGGCGATCGAGTCGATCTCGGTGTAGGTCGGAACCGCGATCGTCAGGCTGGCGCCCGCGTAGTAGGTTCCGAGGTCTTCGATGTCGTCGCCGTACTCCTCCATGTAGGAGGCGTGGGTGACCTCGGACCACGCCGAGGGGTAAATGTCGACGTCGCCGCCGGCGAGACCGATGTAGAGCGGGGCCGCCTCGGTGAGGGTCTCCATCTCGACGGTGTAGCCGAGCTTGCCCAGCTGGTCCTCGAGGAGGTACGCGGTGCTCAGACCGTCGGTCCATCCGGGGATGAAGCCGAGCGTGATGGTTCCCATCGACTCGCCGCTGTCGGATCCGGCGTCACCGGTCTCGGCGGTCGCGCAGCCGGCGAGGCCGACGGTGAGGGCGAGGGCGCCTCCGATGAGGGAGCTACGGCGCAAAGTGCGTCCATTCAGCATGTGAATGTCCTTTCTCTGGTTGTTCCCGGCGATGCGGGCTTGTCAGCGCTCCACGGGATCTCCGTTGAGCGCAGGTTGTGGGGGTGCCTAGCTGGCGCTGCGGGCGACGAGGTCGGCGCGCGCGGTGCGGCGGCGCGCGACGACGGCTCGCAACGACTGCGGGTGATCCGCGGGCGTTCCGAGGGCCGAGGTCACGCGATCGAGGAAGATCGCGAGGATGACCACGCCGAGTCCCGCTTCGACGCCCAGCGGCACGTTGAGGGTCGAGATCGACGCGACGACGTCCTTTCCGAGGCCATCGGCGCCCGCGATTCCGGCGATGACCGCCATCGAGAGCGACAGCATGATCACCTGGTTGATGCCACCCATGATGGTGGGCGCGGCAAGCGGCAGCTGGATGCCCCGCAGAATCTGCCCGGGCGTCGCGCCGAAGGCCTGGCCGGCTTCGACGCGCTCGGCGTCGACTCCGCGAATGCCCAGCTCGGTGAAGCGCACCCCGGGCGGCAGCGAGAAGATGATCGTCGCGACGACGCCCGGAACGACGCCGATGCCGAAGAAGATGATCGCGGGGATCAGATACACGTAGGCGGGCATCGTCTGCATGAAGTCGAGCACCGGGCGCAGGACGGCCCGTGCGGTCGCGTTTCGCGCCATGAGGATCCCGAGCGGAATCGCGATGACGATGGCGATGAGGGCCGCGACGAGAACCAACGCAAAGGTCTGCATGGCCGAGGTCCAGACATCCATCGCGAGGATCAGCAGGAACGAGATCACGGTGCCGAGCGCGAGCTGCCAGGAGCGCAGCGCCCAGCCGATCAGCGCGAAGATCGCGATGAGAACGAGAGCAGGCACCCAGAGCAACACGTCGGTGAGCGAGGTCACCATCCAGTCGAATCCGGTGTCGAGACCGTCGAACACGATCGCGAGGTTGTCTTTCGCCCAGTCCAGGCCAGCGTCGGCCCAGTCGCCGACGGGAATACGGAACCAGTCCATCAGCGGGTCTCCTGCTCTTCGATGGTGGTGTCTCCGACGGGGGTGGCGAGCACCTCGTCGATCTCAGCGGCGGGCACGGGGATGACGATTTCGCCGGTCGCGGTGGTGCCGGGGCCGAGCGCCGCCAGCAGGGTGACACGCGGAATCACCCCGACGAGGCGCCCCGTGGCGTCGAGCACGGCGAGCGGGAGGGGAGACTCCACGGAAGGAACGAAGAGATCCATCAGCACCGAGTCGACTTCGACCGACTGCATCACCGGACGGATCACGTTCGCGAGCGAACGCTCGCCCTGCTGCACGAGCTTCATGGCGTCGCGGTCGCGCACCATGCCGAGCAGCTTGTGGTCGCGGCCGGTCACGTAGACGGCGGAGGAGTAGCCCTCGCGCATCGCCTTCAGCGCGGTGCGGGGACCGGCGGATTCCGAGACCGAGAGGCGCGGCTTTTCCATCACGTTTCCCGCCGTGAGCACGCGGGCACGGTCGACATCCTGCACGAACTGCTCGACGTAGTCGTTGGCCGGGTCGGTGAGGATGTCTTCGGGCGTGCCGATCTGAACGACGCGACCGTCGTGCATGACAGCGATGCGATCGCCGAGGAACATCGCCTCGTTGAGGTCGTGCGTGATGAAGATGATCGTCTTCTGCAGGGTCTCCTGCAGTTCGAGCAGCTGCTCCTGCATTTCACGGCGGATGAGCGGGTCGAGCGCGCTGAACGCCTCGTCCATCAGGAGCACATCGGTGTCGGCGGCGAGAGCGCGGCCGAGGCCCACGCGCTGCTGCATGCCGCCGGAGAGCTCGGAGGGGTACTTGTCTTCCCATCCGGCGAGACCGACGAGCGCGGTGGTCTTCCGCGCGCGCTCGAGTCGCTCGGCGCGCGGCATGCCCTGGATCTCCAGACCGTAGGCGACGTTGTCGATCACCGTGCGGTGCGGGAGCAGGGCGAAGTGCTGGAACACCATCGAGATCTTCGAACGGCGGATCGCGCGCAGGCGTTCGGCGGAGATGCCGGTGATCGGGTCGCCGCCGATGGTCACGGTGCCGGCGGTCGCATCGAGCAGGCCGTTCAGCATCCGGATCAGGGTCGACTTGCCCGAGCCGGAGAGGCCCATGACGACGAAGATCTCGCCGCGCTTGACCTCGAAGCTGGCGTCGATGACGGCGGCGGTGGTGCCGAGTTTCACCTCATCGCGGTGGATGCCGGTGCGGAGTCGTTCAACGGTTTCAGCGGTACGGCGGCCGAAGACTTTGAAAAGCCCGTCCGCCTTCAATGCAACAGTGTCGGTCACGGATTCCTGTGCCCGGGCGCGCGAAGCAGTCCGGGTCTCGGGTTGCGGTCCGGGCGGGCAACGTGGGCGCACAGTCATGCTTGCGCACGGGGATCTCACATCGAATGAGATCGCACGTTGACCTGCCATACGGTCACCGCCACGGGGGCGGCGCTCGCGGCCTGGATGTTGGGGCTCACTCCACGGTCGTGTCGGACGCGTCGCCGGGAGGCCGTCAACTAACGTAACAGAGCGCCGCGTCACTCTCCGATTCGGGGTACAAGATAGGCTCGATCGAGACCTGATGTTTACCTTTTTTGAGCCGGAGCACAGCACCATGACGCGACTACACGTGCCCATCGCCCTGCGCTGGGCCGACCTCGACGCCTACGGGCATGTCAACAACGCGGTGATGCTGCGGCTGCTGGAGGAGGCGCGCATCCAGGTGTTCTGGGCCGATCATGACGCGGCCGACGAGCCCGGCGGCGCGCCGACGACGGCGCTGATCGACAACGGCGCGGGCGCCCAGACTCTCTCGCTCATCGCACGGCAGGAGATCGAGTACCTGGCGCCCGTGCCGTACCTGCGCAAGCCCATCGACGTGCAGCTGTGGATCGGCCGGCTCGGCGGCTCGAGCCTCGAGGTCTGCTACGAGGTCTGCTCGCCGGTCAGCGTCGAACCGCAGGTGGTGTTCGCGCGGGCGAGCACGACGATCGTGCTCGTCGACGCGACCACGATGCGTCCGCGTCGCCTCACCGACGCCGAGCGCGAGACCTGGTCAGTGCACGCCGAGGAGCCGATTCAGTTCGCAAATCGCCGCTGAGCGGCGCCCGAGGTCGCCGCCGTGCGGGCCCGCTGGGCAGCGTCGCGATCACGATCCCGGCGAGAGCGATGATGCCGCCGATCGCCTTGACCGCGACGAACGGTTCACCGAGCACGACCGCGGACGCGTAGCCGAGGACGGGGATCCCCGCGATCGCGATGCCGCTGATCGAAGCGGGGATGCGTTCGGCGCCGTAGTTGAACAGCACGAGCGTCGGCGCGGTCACAACGAAGGCGAGGAGGAGAAGGCCGCTCCAGCCGATCGCGCCGGTCGGCATCCGCGCCGCGCCGGCGGCGACCTCGATCGCCAGCCACGGAAGCATGAAGGCAGTTCCCCAGATTCCGGTGGCGGTGGCGAGGGTGAGCGGATCGGGCGCCGTTCGGGCGGGCCGCGGCTCGACCGGGTTCTCGAGGCTCGGCAGAGTGATGGCGCCCGTATCGGGAGTCGGACCGATCCCGACCGGCGGCTGCGAGTACAGCCGAAGCAGCACGGTATAGACCGCGTAGGAGAGCACTCCGACGAGCGCGAGCACGATCCCGAGGTCGATCGTGAAGCCTTCGGCGACGACGACAACGACGCCGACGGTCGCGAAGACGAGCCCCACGATGGTGCGGGGTGGGAGGTGTTCGCGCAGCACGAATACCGCGAGCACCGAGGTCAACACGGGCAGCGCGGCAGCCAGCAGGGCGGCCGTTCCGGCGGTCGTGATCTCGAGCGCGATGTTCGTCGGCAGGTAGTACAGCGTCACCCCGGTGAGGCCGAGCAGCAGCGTCCGGGGTCGCCAGAGGGTGCTGAGGAGTCCCGCGCGGCGGGGGTCGGAACCGCGGACCGCCACGAGAAGTCCGAGCACCGGCACCGCGAGTGCGAAGCGTCCGACCGAGAACACGGCGGGGGAGGCGGTATCGAGCACGAGCTCACTGATGACGTAGGCGGTGGACCACAAGACGACCGAGAGCGCGACCGCAGCGAAAGCGAGGGCGTTGCCCCCGCCGCGTGTCACTCGCGGAACTCGGGCACGCGAACCATGCCCTCTTGCGCCACGCTCGCCGCGAGGACTCCATCGTGAGAGTAGATCCGGCCCTGGGCGAGTCCGCGCCCGCCGATCGCGTTCGGTGACTCCTGCACGTAGAGCAGCCACTCGTCCGCGCGCACGAAGCGATGCCACCACATGGCGTGGTCGAGGCTCGCCACCTTCAGGCCGCGGTGCGACCAGGAGACGCCGTGTTTGCGCAGCACGGGTTCGAGAATCGCGTAGTCGCTCGCGTAGGCGAGGGCGGCGCGATGGATGTTCGGGTCGTCCGGCAGCCGGTCCTGCGCCCGCATCCAGATGACCTGGTGGGCGCGGCGTTCGCCGTGGTGCGGGAGGTAGATCGGCTCGTCGACGTGGCGGATGTCGAACGCGCGCCGGTTCGCCCACGCGCGGGCGAGCGGGTGATCGATGTCTTTCAGCAGGTCGGCGACCGTCGGCAGGCTCTCCGGGTCAGGCAGATCACTTGGCATCTCGAGGTGGTGGTCGAATCCCGGGTCCTCGTCCTGGAACGAGGCGATCATCGAGAGGATCGGTTCGCCCGCCTGATAGGCCTGGGTGCGGCGGGTCGAGAACGAGCGGCCGTCGTGGATCCGGTCCACCGAGAACGTGATGGGCTGCTCCACATCGCCGGGGCGCAGGAAATACCCGTGCATCGAATGCACGAAACGATCGTCGGGTGTGGTGCGGATCGCGGCCATCAGCGACTGCGCCAGCACCTGCCCGCCGAACACGCGCCCATTGGGCATCCACTCGCTCGGTCCGGTGAAGATGTCCTCGCGTGTGCGGGCACCCGTGTCGGAAAGATCAAGTGCCGCAAGGAGTCCCGACACGGCATCGCTCATGGGTTGTAGTTTAGGAGCAGATGAGCCGTTCCTTCACGCTGACAGACCTTCCCGCCCTCGACGATCTGCAGACTTTCCTGGCGCGCGCCGCGCGCATCGAGGACGGTTCCGTGCGCCTGATCGCCGCCAACGGGGTGCTCGCCGTCTACGTCGCGATTTTCTACCCGGTCGGGCTCACCGACGACGCTCCCACGGTGCTGGGGCTGAGAGTGGCCCGGATCTCGGGCGACGAGAGCTTCGACGCCGTCGTTCCGCTCGCGGCGCTGCGACAGCGACTCGAGAACGTGCAGGCGGAGGCGGCGCGCGCCGCCAACCCGGAGCTGTTCACCGCGACGTTGACGCTTCCCATGGAAGCGCCCAGCGTCACCTGGGCGGCCATCTCGCCTCCGCGTGGCGGCTGGTCGCCGATCGGCACGATCGCCGCGGCCACCCTCGACGCGGCGGCGCGCGCCGGCATCGACCAGGTCGCCGAAGCGCTGCCCGACGGCGCCGGGGAGCAGATCGTGCGCACGGTGCGCACGGAGGTCTGGGGTCGCGAGATCGCGGGAGCCGAGCACATCCCCGCCGGGGCCGCCTTCGCGGCGCTCAGCCTCGGATTCCTCGGCGCGTCGGGCGCCGACCCCACCGCGGCGGTCGAGGTCTTCGAGACCGGCACCTGGACCAGGCTGAGCTCGCCGCGCGGACACGTGCTCGTCAAGCGCCGCGCCTGGACGCTCTCGCGCTGACGCGCTGACGCGCCGTCGCGCTACGCCTGCGCGGCGACCGTGCGACCCGCGGTGCGCCCGGTGAACAGGCACCCGCCGAGGAAGGTGCCTTCGAGCGAGCGGTAGCCGTGCATGCCGCCCCCACCGAACCCGGCGGCCTCGCCGGCCGCGAACAGGCCCGGGATCGGCGTGCCGTCGGCCGCGAGCGCCTGCCCGGTCAGGTCGGTCTGGATTCCGCCGAGGCTCTTGCGGGTGAGGACGTGCAGCTTGACCGCAATGAGCGGCCGATGCTTGGCGTCGAGGATCTTGTGCGGCTTCGCCACGCGGATGAGACGGTCGCCCCGGTAGTTGCGCGCACCGCGCGCCGCGGTGACCTGCGCATCCTTGCTGAAGGAATTGTCGAGCTCGCGATCGCGCGCTTCGATCTCGCGGCGGATCGCTTTGGTGTCGAGCTTGACCCCGGCCGACAGACGCTTCATGCCGGCGAAGAGCTCATCGAGCGTGTCCGCGACGACGAAGTCGTCGCCGCGTTCCTTGAACGCTTCGACGGGCCCCGTGGCGCCTTTCCCGAGCCGCTGACGCAGCAGCTCGAGAACGCTCTTGCCGGTGAGGTCCGGATTCTGCTCGCTGCCCGAGAGCGCGAACTCTTTCTCGATGATCGACTGCGTCAACACGAACCACGAATGATCGTGCCCGGTCTGGCGCAGGTACTCGAGGGTTCCGAGGGTGTCGAATCCCGGGAAGAGCGGCACCGGGAGCCGGTGACCGGTGGCATCGAACCACATGCTCGAGGGCCCGGGCAGGATCCGGATGCCGTGGTCGGCCCAGACGGGATCGAAGTTGGTGATGCCCTCGACGTAGTGCCACATGCGGTCGCCGTTGATCAGCCGCGCACCGGCGTTCTCCGAGATCGCGAGCATGCGCCCGTCGACGTGCGCGGGAACCCCGCTCAGCATGTGCGTCGGGGGAGCGCCGAGCCACTCGGGCCACTGCGCGCGAACCAGGTCGTGGTTGCCGCCGATGCCGCCGCTTGAGACGATCACCGCACCGGCCTCGAACTCGAACTCGTCGATCTCGTCGCGGTTGCTCGCGGCGCCGCGAGCGGCGTCGTCATCGGCGAGGATCTGCCCGCGCGCCCCGACGACGGCGCCGTCGCGCGTGATCAGTTCGTCGACGCGGTGCCGGAAGCGCAGCTCGACGAGCCCGGCTTCGACGCCCTCGCGCACGGCGCGGATGAACGGCTCGAGAATGGCGGGGCCGGTGCCCCAGGTGATGTGGAAGCGCGGCACGGAGTTGCCGTGCGCCGTGGCGGTGTAGCCGCCGCGCTCGGCCCATCCGACGACGGGGAAAAAGCCGACGCCTTTCTCCCGCAACCAGGCTCGTTTCTCGCCGGCGGCAAATGCGAGGTAGGCCTCGGCCCAGCGACGGCCGTGATCGTCTTCGTCGCGGTCGAACTCGGCGCTGGCGAACCAATCCTGCCGGGCGAGTTCGTGGCTGTCGCGGATCCCCATGCGTCGCTGCTCGGGGGAGTCGATGAGGAAGAGTCCTCCGAAGGACCACCAGGCCTGGCCTCCGAGACTCGCCTCGGGCTCCTGCTCGAGGACGATGATCTTCTTGCCGGCGGCGACGAGTTCGCCCGCCGCGACGAGCCCCGCGAGTCCGGCTCCGACAATGATCGCGTCTGCCTGATCCGTCACGCGCGAACCCCCCACTTCCTCAATGTCCGCTGGCGTGTCGAGACTACCCGGGCGCGCGGAGCGCCGGGCTCGGCGCGCCTAGTCAGCGGCGATCGACAGGTGCAGCGTGTCGCCGTCGACCCGGTCGAGCTCGGCCGGGGTGACGAAGAGGTCGTGGTGCAGCAACCGGTGGACTCGAACGAATCCGGCGCGGAGCAGGTGGTGTGCTTGTTCATCGGGAATCGCGTCTCCGCCGAGGATGGAGCGGAGCTCGTTGAGCATGTCGAAGGAGCTCTCGTCGAAGTGCTGGCCCTCATCGGTGACGGCCTGCGGGTCACCGATGCTGACCGCGCTGACCGTGCCGATCCGTTCGCCGGTCATGTCGACGACCGACATCCCCTCGCGGACTTGATCGATGGTGTTCAACGCGCTGACGTCCTTCCGGGCCGCTGTCGCGCGACTGTGCACGACGTTTTCACGATAGGCGGTGCGCATCCCATCCTCCGCTCTTGACGGCCGCTCAGCAGGGGTTACTCAGCGTGCCATCAGATTAGCGGAGGAATTCTCACGCGTCGAGAGTATTCACCATGGCTTGCGCGGCGCGTTCCAAATAGCTCCACAGCGTCGCTTCGTGTAGCGGTGAGAGCTCGAGGGTCTTCATGGCCGTGTGCATGTGCGCGAGCCAGCGATCGCGCGCATCCGGGGTGACCTTGAAAGCGGCGTGGCGCATCCGCAGTCGCGGGTGACCGCGTTCCTCGCTGTAGGTGGTCGGCCCGCCCCAGTACTGCTCGAGAAAGCCGGTGAGTCGTTGAATCGCGCCCTCGAGGTCCTCGTCCGGGTACATCGGTCGCAGTACGTCGTCGGCGGCGACGCCGACGTAGAACTCGCGCACGAGCTTCTCAAAGGTGGGGCGACCGCCCACCTGGTGCCAGAAGTTTCCCCCGACGGCCTCGCCGCCGAGACCGGATCGCAGGGTGAGGGGGCTCTCGGTCATGATTCCTTCGATCGGGAGGAGGTGCCGCGGGTCGAGGGCCGCGGAGGGATCGGCACTTGCGCCGTCTTCGGCGGGCGAGCGCCTCGCACGGATGCGGCGCCTTCATACCCGGTCAACACCGTGGTGGTCAGCGCGGGCAGACGAACCCCGAGCTCGTCGAGCGCGCGCTTGAGTCGGGCGCGGAGTTCACGGGCGACATCGTCTTTGCTGCCGGAGTGAGTCTTCACCACGAGGCGGATGACGATGCCGTCGCCCGAGATCGACTCGATGCCCCAGAGTTCGGGCCGCTCGAGGATGACACGCGTCCACTTGGGTTCGGAGGCCAGCTTGACCGCGGTCGCGAGCATGTGCTCTTCGACGGTGTCGACGTCGGCGTCGTAGGGCACCTGCAGGTCGAGCACGACGCGGGACCAGCCCTGGGAGAGGTTGCCGACGCGCGTGATCTCTCCGTTGCGGACGTACCAGAGCGTTCCATTGACGTCGCGGATGCGCGTGACCCTGATTTCGACCGACTCGACGATTCCGGTGGCCGGGCCGAGGTCGACGACGTCGCCGACGCCGAGCTGATCCTCGGCGACAAGGAAGATGCCGCTGAGGATGTCGCGCACGAGGTTCTGCGCACCGAAGCCGAGGCCCGCGCCGAGGGCGGCCGTGATGAGGGCGAAGGCACCCGTGGCATTGGGGTCGATCGCGGTGATGATGAGCACGAGCGCGACGATCACGATGATCGCCGTCACGATGCCGGTGAGGATCCCCCCGAGGGCTCGGGTTCGTTGCACGATGCGCGCCGCGGCGACGGGGGAGGCGTGCAGGAGCTGCGTGTCGTCAATGCCCTGGCTCTTCTTGACCCCGCTCACGACCCGGTGCACGACGCGTCGGATCACGAACGTCAGAACCACCCGGACGAGGATCGAGCCGACGACGATCGCGACGATCGTGAGGGGCGTGCCGAAGCGACCATCGAGGATGGCTTCGACGCTGGCCCAGAATGCGCCCCATGAGCTGAAATCCATATCGGTGTCAGCCTAGTTCGCTGTGCCGGGAGTTGCCTCGGGATACCCCCGGGGGTATGCTGGCGGCATGACTTCGAAACGTGTCGTAATTATCGGTGGTGTCGCGGGGGGAATGTCGGCAGCGACGCGACTGCGTCGGCTCGACGAGTCCGCCGAGATCATCGTGCTCGAGCGCGGGGGCGAGGTGTCCTTCGCCAACTGCGGCCTCCCGTATCACCTGGGCGGCGTCATCGCGGAACGCTCCTCGCTGGTGCTGCAGACCCCGCGGGCACTCGGCGCGCGCTTTCGGCTCGACGTCCGCGTGCGCTCGACCGTGACCGCGATCGATGCCGCGGGCCACCGCGTCTCGGTGCTGCCCTCCGACGGCGCGGCATACGAGTTGACGTACGACAAGCTCATTCTCGCGACCGGGGCTGCCCCGATCCGACCGGAGATCCCGGGCGTCGCCCGGGCCCACGTCTTGCGTGACCTCGACGACCTCGACCGCATCATGAGTGCGCTCGACGAATCACCGCGCACCGCCGTTGTCCTCGGTGCCGGATACGTCGGGCTCGAGGTCGCCGAGAACCTCGCGCACCGCGGCATCGCCACGGCGGTCGTCCAGCGCGACCCCCAGATCCTCACCGGACTCGACCCCGAGATGGCGCAGCCCGTGGCTCGGCAACTCGAGAACAACGGAGTTCGTCTGTTCACCGGTGCCACCGCCACCCGGATCGACGAGGCCGCGGTCACCCTCGACAACGGCACCGAGGCGCCGGCAGAACTCGTGATCGCCGCAATCGGGGTCCGCCCCGAAACCGACCTCGCGGTGCGCGCCGGACTCGAGATCGGGCCGCGCGGCGGCGTGGCCGTCGACCACGAACTCCGCACGAGCGATCGCGACATCTACGCGCTCGGCGACGCGGCCGAGAAGGCCGACGCGGTGTTCGGCGGAACGCGGCTTCTGGCGCTCGCCGGTCCCGCCAACCGGCACGGCCGGCTCGTCGCCGACTCGATCGCGGGACGGCCGGTCTCGGCCCGCCCCTCCTGGGGCGTTGCGATCGTCTCGGTGTTCGGTCTCGCCGCCGCGTCGGTCGGCGCCAACGAGAAGCAGCTGCGCGCGGCCGGGCGCGACTACCGCGCCATCCACACGCATCCGCAACAGCACACCGGGTACTACCCGGGGGCCCGGCCCATCTCGCTCAAGCTGCTCGTCGACCCGGTCGACGATGCCATCCTCGGCGCGCAGGCGGTCGGGATGGAGGGCGCCGACAAGCGCATCGACGTCATCGCGACCGCGATGTCCAGCGGCCGCACGGCGACCGAGCTCGCCGAACTCGAACTGGCCTACGCCCCCCAATTCGGTTCGGCGAAAGACCCGGTCAACATGCTCGGCTACGTCAACGAGAACCTCCGCGACGGGCTCGACCGCACGCTGCAGTGGCACGAACTCGCGGATGTGCTCGCCTCCGGCGCCCGGCTGATCGACGTGCGGGGGCGGGGTCAACTCGCCGAGGGCTCGATTCCCGGCAGCACCTGGATCCCGGTCGAAGAACTCCGTGCGCGCGCCGACGACCTGCGCGGCGGCCCGATCGTGATTCACTGCCGTGTGGGGCAGAGCGCCCACACCGCGGTTCGGCTGCTCACCGAGCTCGGCGTCGATGCCGTCAACCTCGACGGCGGCTACCTGACCTGGCGCGACGGAACCTCCGCGCGTGACTCCGCGACGACGCTCGCCGCCGCCTGATCCCCTCGAAAGGAACTCCCATGCAGAGCATCACCCCGACCGACCTCGCGGCGCTCGGCGACAGCGCCACGATCGTGGATGTGCGCGAACGCGACGAGTACGACGCGGCCCACGTGCCCGGCGTCATCCACGTGGCGCTGAGCGAACTCACCGTTCGTGTCGCCGAACTCCCCGACGACCGCACGCTGTACATCATGTGCCTCTCGGGCGGACGCAGCGTGCAGGCCACCAACTACCTGACCGCCCAGGGACGCGACGCCGTCAACGTCCTCGGTGGCATCACCGAGTGGTACCACGCGGGACTGCCGATCGAAACGGCCGCGGCATGAGCGACCAGGATGACGCCACGCGCGCGATCGTCAACCGCCTGAAGCGAGCGGAGGGCCAGCTTCGCGCCCTCGTCACCGCCGTCGAGAACGGCGGCGACTGCAAGAGCGTCGTGACCCAGCTCTCGGCGGTCTCGTCGGCGATCGACCGTGCCGGATTCGCCATCATCGCCTCCGCGATGAAGAACTGCGCCACGCTCGACGACGAAGAGGCCGGCCCCGACGGGCTGACGCGGGCCGAGCTCGAAAAGCTCTTCCTCACGCTCGCCTGACCGGGGCCGGCACCGACGACTACGCCTGCGCGTCGCGCTCCTGCGCGCGCAAGGCGCGTTCGACGCCGGCGAGCTGCTCGATCACCAGTCGACGCAACGCCGGAACCTCCGGGTGCGCCTCCAGCCAGCGGTTCGTCGTGTCGACGAGTTCTTGGCTGACGATCGGCGGGAAGAAGCCCTGGATGACGTACGACGCGATCTGGTAGCTACGGTTCGTCCAGACGCCCACGAGCGCGTCGAAGTACGGCTCCATGAGCCCCGCGAGGTCGCTCGTGTCGTTGACGTGCTGGTAGCCGACTCCGGAACTGCGCAGCAGCACGTTCGACATCGAGGCGTCGGAGATCGCCGCCGCCAGGGCCGCGCGCTTCCCCGCGAACGTCGCGATCGTCGCGCGAGCGCGAGCCGCCGCCTGCTGGCCGTTGGCCGTGTTGTCTTTTTCCAGTGCCGCGGCGATCTCGGCCTCGCCCGCGTCGCCCACCAGGACGAGCCCCTCAAGGAGTTCCCAGGAGAGATCGGTGTCGATCTCCAGATCATCGAGCGCCACCGAACCGTCGAGCAGACCCCGGAGCGCCGCCGCGTGGTCGGACGTGGAGGCGAGGTTCGCAAAGAACTTCACGAACTGGAACTGCGCGTCGGAACCGGCATCCGCCTCGCTCGCAAGAGTCCACAGCGCGTCGCCGACCTGGCGGATGGTTTCGTCGCGGATCTCGGGGGCGACGTAGGCGCGGGCCACCGTCGCGAGCTGCGTGAGGGAGAGCCGGATCGTGGTCGACTCGGTCTCGGTCGCGATGTTGTTGAGCACGAGCTGCACGTAGTCGCGCGGGGCCACCTCGGCGTCGCGGGTCGCGTCCCAGGCCGAGCCCCAGACGAGCGCGCGCGCCAGCGGGTCTTCGATGTCGGCCAGGTGCGCGATCGCGGTGTCAAGCGACCCCTCATCGAGTCGGATCTTCGCATAGGCGAGGTCGTCGTCGTTGAGCACCACGAGGGCGGGCTTCGTGAGCCCCACCAGTTCGGCGACCTCGGTCTCGGCGACCGCCTCCAGATCGAGCTCGACGCGGTGCGTGCGCACGAGCTTCGTGCCGGCCCCCGTCTTCTCGTAGAAACCGACCGCGAGTCGGTGCGGGCGCAGCGTCGGGTAGTCGGGATGCGCCGACTGCAGGATGCGGAAGCTCGTGATCCGGCCGTCGGCATCGGTCTCGATCGCCGGCTTGAGCGTGTTGACGCCCGCGGTCTCGAGCCACAGCTTCGACCACGTCGTCAGCTCGCGTCCGCTCGTCGTCTCGAGCTCGCGCAGCAGGTCGACCAGTTCGGTGTTCCCGTAGGCGTTCTTGCGGAAGTAGGCGCCGACCCCGGCGAAGAACTCGTCGATGCCGACCCAGGCGGCCAGCTGCTTGAGCACCGATCCGCCCTTCGCGTAGGTGATGCCGTCGAAGTTGACCTGCACGTCTTCGAGGTCGTTGATCGTCGCGACGATCGGGTGGGTGGACGGCAACTGATCCTGGCGGTAGGCCCAGCTCTTCTCCATCGCCTGGAACGTCGTCCACGCCTCGGTCCACTCGGTGGCTTCGGCGGTCGCGATGGTCGAGGCCCACTCGGCGAAGGACTCGTTGAGCCAGAGGTCGTTCCACCAACGCATCGTCACTAGGTCGCCGAACCACATGTGCGCGAGCTCGTGCAGGATCGTGACGACGCGGCGCTCGCGGATCGCATCCGTCACCTTCGAGCGGAAGATGTAGGTCTCGGTGAAGGTGACCGCACCCGCGTTCTCCATCGCGCCCGCGTTGAACTCCGGCACGAAGAGCTGGTCGTACTTGGCGAACGGGTACGGGTAGCCGAACTTCTCCTCGAAGTAGGCGAAGCCCTTCTTCGTGATGTCGAAGACGTAGTGCGCGTCAAGGTGCTGCATGAGCGACTTGCGCGCATAGACGCCGAGCGGAATCGTGCGCCCGCTGGCGCTGACCAGCTCGTCGTGGACGGACTCGTACGGGCCCGCGATGAGCGCGGTGATGTAGCTCGACAGGCGCGGCGTCGGCTCAAGGGTCCAGGTCGCGCTCTCGCCGTCGACAACGGGCTCGGGTGTGGGGGAGTTGCTCACGACACGCCACGCGGCGGGAGCCGTCACGGTGAACTGGAACGTGGCCTTGAGGTCGGGCTGCTCGAACACCGGGAACACGCGGCGGCTGTCGGGCACCTCGAACTGCGAGTACAGGTACACCTCACCGTCGACCGGGTCAACGAAGCGGTGCAGGCCCTCGCCGGTGTTCGTGTAGCTCATGTCGGCGACGATGCGCACGACGTTCGAGGCGGCGAGGCCCTCGAGCTGGATGCGGGTGCCGTCGGCGACGCTCACGTCGACCGGCTGCCCATTGAGCTCGATCGAGTGCACCGCGGTGGTGATCGCGTCGAGGAAGGTGCTGGCCCCCTCGGTCGCCCGGAAACGAATCGTCGTGTCGGCGCGGAAGGTCTCGGCGCCGGTCGTCAGATCGAGGGCGACCTCGTAGCTGTCGGTCTGCACCTGCGCGGCGCGTTCCTGGGCTTCGACTCGAGTGAGGTTGTCGGCGGGCACGCGGGACTCCTTCGGATGCGATCAGGCGGCGCGAGTCGCGCCGGAGAATCAGCCTAATCGTGACGACCCGGGAAGTCGTGATGATGCGTCACCGATGAGGTGCGAGTTCGCTCTCCGCCGGCGCGGTGGCCTCGTCGGCGTCGTCGGCGGCGTGGTCGCGCACACCGCGAAGGAGTGCTTCAACGTCATCGATCGACAGGCGCAGCATGGAGACCAGTCGGGCGTCGGCATCGGGGACGCACGCCTCCGCAATGCCGAGAACGGCCGTGCGGACGATCGAGACGGCCCCGTGTCGAGCGAACTGGGTGCGGTTGACTTTCACCTGAGCGAGGTGAACCTCGGCCCAGGAGCGCGCGTCGGGAACGTCGTCGAGTGCCTCCTCGGCGAGGTCGCGCAACTGCGGCGGGAGTGCGTCGCGCTCGGCGAGTTCGTGCATGAGCAGCAGGATGCCCACGGCGAGCGCGTGCTGACGATCCATGCTCGCGACCGGAATCGCACAGATCGCCGACCGGAGCGCAACGCGGAGCCCGAGAAGCTCGTCGCCTCGGGCACCGACGACACGGGGAATGTCGTGAATCAGGTGCGCACGATGCTCATCGTCGACGAGGTCGTTGACCCCGCGCGCCATTGCCGCCAAGACCGGATCGGTGCACTTGGGGTGATCGCTCCAGCGCTCCCCGGCGAGGAACGAGGCGAACTCCATGAAGCACGCGCCGGAGCGTGGAGTGAAGTGTCGACCGCGCGAAAGATTCGGCAGCAACTCGGGAACGAAATCGGTTCTACGCATGGGGTTCTCCCGTCGTCCTTTCTTGATTCTCTCTCCCCGCGGTGGCGCTGACAAGGGGGTCAACAACCGCGCCCCTAGACTGGCGAGAGCAACACAAGGGAGCAGGATGGCCAACGACCAGCCGATCGTTGTCGGCGTCGACGAGGAGTCGAGTCCGGAACGACGCCGCCGTTCCGCGTTGCCCTGGATTCTGCTCGGCGTCGGGGGGGCTCTCCTGCTTGCGCTCGGCATCGCCGTCGTCGCGTTCGTCATCCCGACGACCGTCGGCACCGCGGCCGACCCCGCCGCGAGCGTGCAGCGATTTGATCGGGCGTACGCGGCGGTCGACTGCGCACAGTTCGAGTCGGTCACCACCGAGAGCTTTCGCGAGATCTCCCACGGCAGCGATGAGCACGGCATCTTCGACTGCGCGACGTGGGAGGCCATTGCGACGGAGTACACCGTCGACGGCGCCTACCTCTACGACCTCGAGGTGCTCGACACGTCGACGGAAGCCGATCGGGCCTTCGTCTCCACCCACGAAGTCGACGGCCGCGACGGTAGCGAGTACGACTACACCTACACCCTCGTGCCCGATGTCGACGGCATCTGGGTGATTGATTCGATCGTCGAGACGGAGAGCTGACCGTGCGGATTCACATCGCCACCGACCACGCCGGGCTGGACTTCAGCCGTGAACTGCAGCAGCACCTGCGTGAGCAGGGCCACGACGTGATCGACCACGGTCCGCAGTCCTACGACCCGCTCGACGACTACCCCTCGTTCTGCATCGGAGCGGCCCAGGGCGTCGTGCGTGACCAGACCGCCGGGGTCGAGGCGCTCGGGATCGTGTTCGGCGGCTCCGGGAACGGCGAACAGATCGCCGCCAACAAGGTTGAAGGCGCGCGCGCGGCACTCGTTTGGAATCAGTCGACGGCGATGCTCGCGCGGGAGCACAACGACGCCAACGTGATCGCGATCGGGGCGCGCCAGCACGAGTTCAGCGAAGTCGTCCAGCTGATCGACACGTTCATCGCGACCCCGTTCCCCGGCGAAGAGCGTCACGCGCGTCGCATTGCACAACTCGCCGAGTTCGAGACCACGGGCGCGATCGCCGGGCACGAGATCTCCTAACGACCGTGCCCGAGGGCCACTCCGTTCATCGCATCGCGCGCCAGTTCGCGCGCCACTTTCTCGGCGAGCCGGTCGCCGTGTCCTCGCCGCAGGGGCGCTTCGCCGCGGGGGCCGCGCAGCTCGACGGGCACACCATCGTGCAATCGCGCGCGGTGGGCAAACAGATGATCCTGGAGTTCGATCACGGGCTGTGGCTGCGCATCCATCTCGGCATGTATGGGGCGTGGGACTTCGCCGGCGAGATCGATGTCGACGACACGCTTGCTTCTGCCAACGGGCGGATGGGCCAGACGGCCCAGCGCGGCACGGTGGTCGGCAGCCACGAAGACTCCCCGTGGTCGATCGGGGCGCCGCGACGCGCGCGGCTGCGCATGTCGGAGTCGGAGAAGCTCGGAGCCGAGCTCGAGACCTTCCCGCCGGAGCCGGTGGGGCAGGTCCGGGTGCGCCTGGTGACCCCGAACACGGTGGCAGACCTGCGCGGCCCGACCGCGTGCGAGGTGCTGACGGCCGAGGAGGTCGATCGGGTGCTCGCCAAGCTCGGTCCGGATCCGCTCGTCGACGATGTGGCCGAGTCGGAGGAACGGTTCGTCGCCACCGTACGGCGCAAGCCAACCGCGATCGCGCTGCTGCTGATGGATCAGTCGGTGGTCGCCGGGATCGGCAACGTCTACCGGGCCGAACTGCTGTTCCGAGCGCGGCAGAGTCCCTTCACGCCCGGCCGCGACGTGCCCGAAGACACGGTGCGGGAACTCTGGCGCGACTGGGTGCACCTGCTCACCATCGGTGTCGAGACCGGCCAGATGCTCACGATGGACGGCCTCGACGACGAGGCCTACGCGCGCGCGCTCGCGAGCCGGGACGATCGGCACTGGGTCTACCACCGCACGGGAGAACCGTGCCGAGTGTGCGGCACGGCGATCGCGATGACAGAGCTCGGGGGCCGCAAACTGTACTGGTGCCCCACCGATCAGGCCTGAGGAGTCTGCCGTGCGCTACACCCCCTACTACCTGATGAACGATCCGGCCGAGGTCGCGCGCCTCGTGCGCGAGAACCCGTGGGCGACCTGGACCTCGCCCGCGACGAAGGGGCTCGTCGCCTCGCACTACCCGACGCTGCTCGACGAGGAGGCGACCGCAGCATCCGGGGAGCTCGTGCTCCTCACCCACTTCGGG
Source organism: uncultured Schumannella sp. (assembly GCF_905479755.1). Lineage (GTDB taxonomy): Bacteria > Actinomycetota > Actinomycetes > Actinomycetales > Microbacteriaceae > DCRR01. The sequence goes on from NZ_CAJQNT010000021.1 coordinate 28,514, forward strand.
CGTCCCGACGAGCGCAGTCACGAGCTCGGGAAGCACGAGGTGCTCGTGATCGTGCAGGGGCCGCACGGCTACATCTCGCCCAGCTGGTACCCCGACCCGAGCGACATGGTGCCCACCTGGAATCACGTCACCGCGCACCTCTGGGGCGTGCCCGAGATCCTGAGCGACGACGAGAACTTTGAGGTGCTGGGCCAGCTGGTCGACCAGTTCGAGCAGCACGTGGCGGCGCCGCGTTCGCTTCAGCTCGACGAGACCAGTGCGCGCCACATCGCCACCGGCACGGTCGGCGTGCGGCTGCGGGTGACCCGCTTCGATGCTCGTGCCAAGCTCAGCCAGAATCGCACCGCCGAGGAGCGCGAGCGGATCACCGCCGAACTCCGCGGCGAGGGACACTACGCGCACCCCGGCCTCGCCGCCGAGATGGAGCGCCTCGCGTGACGCTCCTGCTGCGTGGCGCGCGCCTCGTCGGCGGTGACGACCGGCTCGTCGACCTGCTCGTGCGTGACGGGCGCATTGCGGCACTCGGCCCGGAGGTGAAGGGCGACGCCGCGACCGAGGTGATCGACCTCGACGGCCGGTTTGTGCATCCAGGGCTCTGGGACGGGCACGTGCACTCCGGCCAGGTTTCGACGGCGGGCCGCCGTCTCGACGTCAGCGGCGCCGAGTCGGCCGCCGAGGTGGTGGCGCTCGTGCGCGCCCGCCTCGAGGTAGCGCCCCCGTCCGCAGGCGAGGTGATGCTCGGCTTCGGGTTCCGTGACGGGCTCTGGCCCGAAGAGCCGCAACCCGACGATCTGGAGCTCGGTGAGCACGCTGTGTCGCTCGTCAGCGGTGACGTGCACACCGTGTGGAGCAACCGCGCGGCGCTCGCCACGATCGGGCGCGGCCCGGGCGACTGGTGGTTGCGCGAACAGGACGCCTTCGACGCCAACATCGCCTTCTCGGCGGTGCCGGATGCGGTGCTCGACCGGTGGGCGATCGAGGACGCCGCCGTGTGGGCGCGGCGCGGCGTCGTCGGCATCCACGATCTGGAAATGGAGGATGCCCCCGGCGCCTGGGCCCGCCGGGTCGCGGCCGGGTTCGACGGGCTTCGCGTGCGGGCGGGCGTGTACCCGGCGGGGCTGGATGCGGCGGCGGGCATCCGTACCGGGGACGAGGTGGAGGGGACCCGCGGACTGGTGGTGGGCGGCAACTTCAAGCTCTTCACCGACGGCTCGTTGAACACGCGCACCGCGTGGTGCTCGGAGCCGTATCCCGACCTCGAGGGCGACGACGCCTTCGGGCTCGCGACGTACGACCTCGACGAGTTGGTCGCGCTCGCCCGCGAGGGGCTCTCCCGCGGCCTCGTCCCCACGATTCACGCCATCGGCGACCGCGCTGTCACGATGGCGCTCGACGCCTTCGCCGCGCTCGGTCCGCTGCCGGGCGGCGCGCGCGGCCGACTCGAACACGCACAGCTGGTGGCGGCGCGCGACCTGCCGCGGTTCGCCGCGCTCGGGGTGGTGGCGAGCGTGCAGCCCGCGCATGCCCTCGATGATCGGGAGGTGGCGGATCACTTCTGGGCCGGCCGCACCGACCGCGCCTTCCCGCTCCGCGCCCTGCGGGATGCGGGTGCCGAACTCGCGCTGGGCTCCGACGCCCCGGTCGCCGCGCTCGACCCGTGGGTGACGATCTCGGCGGCCGTGTCGCGCACGCGCGACGGGCGTCCCGCCTGGCACCCCGAGCAGGGCATCACGACGGCCGAGGCGCTCGCCGCCTCCGTCGGGGGCGGGCCGGCGCGCGTGGAGGCCGGGGGAGTCGCCGACCTGATCGTTCTAGAGGCGGACCCGCTCAGCGCATCCGGCGACGAGTTGGCGTCGATGCCGGTCGCGGGCACGATGCTCGCCGGCCGCTGGACCCACCGCGCCTTCTAAACCTCCGCTCGTCGACACACCTGCGCGGGTGGGGTGAGCAATCACGAAGGCCGCGCCGGAGGGGGCGCGGCCGTCGTTCGTGTGCGGAAGTGCTACTTCGTGGCGAGGTGGGCGAACAAGAACCAGCGGTCCTTCTCCAGCCCGGCCGCGATCGCGATCGCGACATCCTGGCTCACCAGGTCGAGCTCATCGAGCTCGTCGATCGCGGTGCGCACGGTGGCGAGCGTCGCATCGATCGAGGCGATGATCTCGGCGATGGTCGTCTCCGACTGCTGGAAGCCCGCGGTCAGCTTCGGGGTGGTCGTCTTCGACGCCACCGTCTGCACCCGTGCGTCGAGCGGAAGACCGAGGGCGACGACGCGCTCGGCGGCGCTGTCGGCGTAGGCCTGCGCGTGCTCGACGACCACGTCGAGCAACTCGTGCACGGCCTGGAAGTTGGCACCGCGGACGTGCCAGTGCGCCTGCTTGCCGTCGATCGCGAGGGCCTGCAGGTCGACGACGACGGGAGCGAGGAACTGCGCGACGCCGGACGACACATCCGGGTCGATGGAACTTTCGGGAACTGCCTTCACGTCTGTCATATTCGCTCCTTGTGGGTTGACGACAGATACAACGCTAGCCAGCGCGGAAGATTCCGCAACGAAGGCAAGGCAGTCCTCAGCGAAGTTGCCGGATACTCCGAGCAACCGTCTTGAGGTTGTTCAGGCGCTGTTCGTAGCGGATTGCCGCGGCGATGAGCAGCGCACCGGCGATGCCGACCCAGACCCACCACGGCACGGCGTTGTAGACGAGGGCGAGTTCGTTCCAGAACTGGGTGACCAGGTGCCACAGCAGGACGCCGCCGCCGAGCAGGAACGGGGCCTGGAGACGGGCAAAGAGGCCCACGGCGAGCACGCCGAACGCGGCCACGCCGATCCCGATGAGTCGCCAGAGTGGGTCGTTCTCGTAGGCCGCGAGGAGCGACGGAAGGAGGAGGACGGCGAGCCCCGGCCCGAGGTGCGGCAGGCTGCGTGCCGCCGCACGGCGCCGCAGCACGATCGCGCCGCGGAGGAGAAGCGCCGCCGCGAGCGGGACGGTCACCCATTCGAGCGGATCCGCGACCTCCATCGCGATGAGGATCGCGCCGCCCAGAGCGCCGATTCCGAACGCCACCCAGGAGAGGGTTCGCGCACCGTGGGCGGGGGGCACCACGAAGACCAGCAACGAGATCGTGGCGAGGGCCGCCACCGAGCCGATGCCGATCGGGTCGAGGGCGGCCGGTGAGCTGCCGATCGATCCGGCGAGCAGGGCAGTGATCGTGACCGAGCCGACGAGGTAGCCCACGAAGCGATCGGCGCGCGTGCCGATGCGCGAGGAGTCGCTTCCCGCCACGGCGCCGAGCGCCAGCGCGGCCATCGCGGCGAGGGCGACGACGAGCGTCCGCGCGGGCGTTGCGTCGGTCGTGACGATCGCCGACGGCACGAGGGCGAGCAGGAGCGATGCGGCGACCAGATACGCAACACTCGGGGGAGCCACGGCCGGCTCGCGCCGCGGTGCGCGCCAGTGGATGAGCGCGGCAGTCAGCAGAACCGCACCGGCGACCGGCAGCGTGTACGGCTCGACCTGCATCGTGTCGGTTTGCCACAGCCGCGACCAGAGGGCGGCGGCGCCGAGCGCGAGGGCGACCCATCCGACCTGGGCGCGCGGCGCCCGCGACTCGAACAGCCCCTCGGGTGAGATCGCGATGACCAGCGCGATCAGCGCCGCCGGGAGCAGCACGATCCATGGTTCGACGCGAGGATCCGCGATCGGTGCTGCCAAGGCGACGGTGGCGATCGCGGCGATTCCCAGGTCGGAGGCGAGCCGGAGCCTCGCGTTCTCCCCGATGGCGAAGACCAGTCCGGCGATCGCGGCGGCGAGCAGCGCGAATTCAACGCTCAGAGCGATGAGCCCTTCGGCGAGGCGTGCGGAGGCGGCGAGGGGCCAGACGATCGCGGCCGCGATGCCCGGCAGCAGGATTGCCGCGACGAAGCGCTCCGGGAAGAACGGGAGCGTCGCACGCCGGAACACCCACACATTCAGACCGATCAGCATCGCGGCGCCCGCGGCTGCCATCAGTTGCAGCGCCTCCGCGTATTCGCGGTTGACGCCTCCGATCCCGGTCGTCACCATCATGGCGGCGATGCCGGTGCCGGTCGCGATCCAGAACAGCGCGCGTCGTTCGACGGCACTCAGGATGCGCGGGGGAAGGCTGGCACACAGCACGATCGCGAGCGCCGCGACGGCCGCGACGGCGGCCGCGGTGCCCGTGTTGAGGACCACGCCGAGGCGGAGTTCGCTGAATTCGCGAACAAGCGCCGCGGCAAGCACTCCGGTGATCACGAGGATCAGTGCGTCGGGAAGCACCCGGCTGTCGCCGCGAATCAGCCAGCGCGCGACGCCGAGGGCGACGAGGGTGAGCACGCTACTGGTGATCCATGCTTCGGGAGTCGTCCACGACGCGAGGTAGGCGAGTGTTGCGCCGAGCAGCGCACCGCCCGCGAGCGAGAGGCGCGCCGGCTCCCGGTGTCCGCGTCGCACAACGAGCACCGCGATCGCGGCTCCCGCGATCACCCACCACAGCAGAAGCACCACGCCGTGAACGAGTGCGAGCGGTGCCGCCAGTGCGGCGACGAGGACCGCTCCGCCGACGAGCGCCGCCCGCCGACGTGCGAGCAGCTTGTCGATCGACCACAACGCGGCGGCGAGCACGACGACGCCGGCCAGCGCCAGGATGCTGGCCACCGACTCTCTCTCCACCGCATCCGCCGGGGTTCCGAGGGTCACGCCCTCACTGCCGAGGAGCGCGAACTGGGTCGCGACGGCGAACGCGGCGATCACGAGCGCGATGAGTGCGGCAACGCTGCCCAGGCTGATCGCCACGATCACTCCCACCATCGCGGTGTTGCGCACGTTCGTGCGAATGCGCCGGAGGATCAGCTCGCCAACGAGCGCGAGCACCGCGGCGACGAGCAGCGGGCCCGAGAAGGCCAGCTCGAGGTTGTCGTCGCGCGCGGCGGCGTTGAGCGGGGTGACGATGAGCACCGCCACGGTGCCGCCGACGGCAATGCTCGCGAACGCGCGTGTGGCGGCGCGCGCCTGGGGCACGCTCAACAACGTCGCGGCGAGCGCGGCGAGCGCGCCCGCGACTCCGAGCAGCGCGATCGCGCCGAGGAACTCGCCACCGGGCTCGTCGATCGCGACGAGGCCACCCGCGATCGTCGCAACAAGACCGAGGAGCAGCGCGCCGACCGTCATCAGGATGCGTTCGGCGACGCCCGCACGCCCGGGCTGTGTCGCGTCGCGCGGGATGAGCAACCGGTGCGCCAGCGCCGCCACGATTCCGGCGACGGCGGCGGTGTAGGTGCGCAGAGCCTGGTCGTCGATCTCCACGACGTCGGTGGTGAAGCCCAGGCCGAACACGAACACGGCGGGGGCCACCAGCGCGTGACCGGCGATCGACGGAATTCGCAGCCGCGCGACGCGGCTCCATCCGACGAAGATCGCGGCGCAGCTCGCGAGTGCGGCGCCCCAATACAGCGCGACGTCGGCCGACTCGACGCCGAAGAAGTCGTTCTCGCGAATCGCCCACGCATCCAGAACGACGAGAAGTGCCCCGAGCGCGGCGATGCCCTCGGCGGTGCTGGTGAGTCCGCGGCGACGCAAGACCGTCGCGACGACGATCGCGGCGACGGTGACCGCCCCGACGATGAGCGAGCGCGCGATGACGCCGTAGTTGATGAAGGCGTAGACGAGGCCGAACACCGCGAAGGTCGACAGCAGCGTCACGCCGATGACGACGAGCGCGATCTGCACGCTCGAGCGGCGCGGCGCGGCGGGCGCAGCGGGAGCCGGATGCGGTGCTGCGGCGGCAGGGGGCGAGGGGCTCGCCGGCGCTTCGGAAGCGGGCACCGCGGTGACGACCGGTTCAGCGGCGGCCGCATCGGGCGTGGTGGCGGCGTCGGGGGCGACGGCGGGGCTCGGCGACGCGGCCGCGGCTGCTGCCGCGCGCATCCGAGCTATGACGGCCGCGCGCTGGTCGAGCGCCTTCGCTGCGGCCTCGGAGGCGGCCGCGAGTTCGTGGGCGAGGGGATCGTCGAGATTCAGCCCGCACCGGCCGCACACGAGCGAGGTCAGCGGCTCCAGGCACGCGGGGCATCGACCGAGGTCGCGCAGTTCTCGCGCCCGGTCACCCAGGTGCGATTCGCTCAGCGGTGAGGATGAGTTCGGCTCGGTCATCACCGCTCACGCTATCTCGCGTGGGGGGTTTCGCGAGTGGGTCAGGCAGCGGTGTGTCGCCCGGCGCGGCGATCCAGCGCGGAATCGATGTAGTCGATGCTCCAGGTCTGGATCTCGGCGCGGTCTTCCTGGATGCGGTTCGTCCAGGACATGCCGTTCCACCAGCGCAGCTGGGGGATTCCGAGCGGGTCGCGGTACCAGCCAGCGGGGATGGCGGGGGCCGACGGGGTAATGATCGTCACGGGGGTGCTCCTTCGCGGGAGAAGCGGGAGTGGAGTGTCCACGACGGGGATCGTGGTACTCGGCATGCTATACCCCCCCAACGGGGGGACGCGAGTGTTCGTTGGGAATTTCTCAGGGATTGCGGTCGTGGCGGCACTCGCCGCTCGGCCGGGGAACCGGCTCGTGCCGGGACGAGTTATGCGACGGCACCCGCGAGGTCGTGCGACCAGGTCTGGAACTCGGCGCGGTCTTCCTGGATGTGGTTCGTCCACGCGATGCCGTTCCACCAGCGCAGCTGGGGGATGCCGAGCGGGTCGCGGTACCAGCCGGCGGGGGCGGCGGGGGTCTGGGGGGTGACGACAGTCATGGGGTACTCCGGGGGGACGGGCGTTGCGGCGTTGGGGGGAGAGCGCAACGAATCGGGGGGTGAACGTCTCCGAAGTTACTCCGGGGGAGACAGGGTCCCCCATCCCCAGAGCGGGGGGCAAAAAGGAGGACGAATCGGGGTACAAGGGCGTCTGCTGGTTCAGCGTGGTCGCGCGCGAAGGATGCGTCGCGACGATTCCAACACGGCCCCAGCATCCGGTCGATGGCGTGGTTCGCGAGCGGTCATCGCTCGCAACAGCGAACGCCACGCGCCGGGGACATCGCGACCGATCATCGGGTCCCGCTTGACGCGCTCCTCCATCGACTCGCGATATGTTCCCGGGAACTCCCGTCGCCCGGTGAACGTCTCCAGCAGCACGAGCCCCAGCGAGTAGATATCGGTGGCCGAGTTGAGGGGGGCGCCGGTCGCCTGTTCGGGACTCAGATACGGCGCGGTCCCGACGGCGGTTTCCGCTCCGGGCACGGACCCTCCCTCGACGGCGATACCGAAGTCGGTCAACAGAGCGCGGCGCCGCAATGCCGGCGTCCCGTAGTCGGCCAGCATGATGTTCGTGGGCGTCACATCACGGTGAATGACGCCGTGTGCGTGAATGTAGGCGAGTGTTTCGGCGATCTCGAAGCCGATCTCGCCGATCACGCGAGCGCTCGGGCGACGTGTGGCGCTGAGCTCTTCCAGTGTCGTCCCCGTCACGAGCTCCATGACCAGAAACGGACGTGCGTCGTTGGGCTGCGATCGATCGATGCCAGCGTCGATAATTCCGACGATGCCGTGGTGCGCGAGGCTTGCCAAGACGCGGATCTCGTCGGCATGCCGTTCCAACTGATGCGCACCACCGGAGTTGAAGACTTTGATCGCAACCTGGCGACCGAGTGACTCATCGGTGCCGCGAAACACGGAGGAACTCCCGCCGACGCCGATGCGTTCGACCGGGCGGTAGCGTCCCGCCAGCAGTGGTGCGCTGCTCAGGGCGCGAGAGGGAGCAGCTGATGCGGCGACACGCGCATCCGGTCCCAGCTGGCTCGCCATCCGCTTCCTCCCTGGCCCGGTGTCAGAATACTGTCAGGGGGTAGGTGAGGATAGCGCGACGCGTGATGGGGTGGAAAGCAGATGCAGGCCGTGACTGACGTTCGACGCCGCAACAACGTGATCGTCCGCGGCCGCGACGGGGGCCGTCCGCTCGTCTTCGCGCACGGTTTCGGGTGCAGCCAAGAGATGTGGCGGCACGTCGAGGTGCAGCTTCGCGATAGATATCTGACCGTCACCTTCGACCATGTCGGCTCGGGCGGATCTGATCTCTCCGCCTACGACCGGGGCAAGTACGACTCACTTCACGGCTACGCCGACGACGTGCTTCAGATCCTGGAGGAGCTAGCTCTCGAGGACGCGGTCTTTGTCGGCCACTCCGTGAGCGCGATGATCGGCGTGCTTGCGGCCGCGGATGACCCGGCACGGTTCGGCGCGCTCGTCCTGGTCGGGCCGAGCCCGCGCTACGTCGACGACGGTGACTACACCGGCGGCTTCACCGGGGATGACATCGAGGGGATGCTCGACGCCCTCGACTCCAACTACCTGGGCTGGTCCTCGGCGATGGCCCCGGTCATCATGGGCAACTCCGACCGTCCGGAACTCGGCGAGGAGCTCACCGCGAGCTTCTGCCGCGTCGAGCCCGAGATCGCCCGTCACTTCGCGCGCGTGACCTTCCAGTCCGACAACCGCCATGATCTGGCCCGTGTTCGGGTCCCGACGGTGGTGCTGCAGTGCGCCGACGACGTCATCGCGCCCGACGCGGTCGGCGCGTACGTGGCGTCGCAGATCCCGGGTGCCCGGTTGGTCAGGCTGGATGCGCGAGGCCACTGCCCCAACCTCTCGGCGCCGGACGAACTGGCGGCGGCGATCGCCGCCGCAGCGGGATGAGTTCCGAGCGCCGTTCCGGGGCGGACGCCCGTTACGACGACGCCCCCTGCGGGTTGATGACCACGACGCTCGACGGGATGGTCATCGACGCCAATGCGACGATGTGCAGTTGGCTGGAGACTGAGTCGGCGGAGCTCGTGGGCAAGGACCTCTCGTCCTTGCTGACGGGGGCAAGTCAGCTGTTCTACGACACGAGGTATGTCCCGGTGTTGCGGCTACGCGGACGGGTCAATGAGGTGTCCATGTCGTTCGCCCGTGCGGATGGGTCGTCGTTTCCGACCTTCGTTTCGGCCCATGTCCCGAAGGCCGACGACGAGACTTCGGCTCGCGTGCAGCTTGCCGTCTTCGACGCGCGCGAACGCCGCGACTACGAGCGCGAGCTGTTGAGCGCACGCCGGGCCGCGGAGTCCTCGGCCGCACGGGTGGAGGTCTTGCACGCGGCGGGATCGCAGTTCGCCGCGGCGCACACGAGGGACGAGGTGGGATCGATTCTTGCCGACGCCGCGCGTCGCGCGTTCGACACCGCGCGCGCCTCCGTGCTGCTGCAGTCGGACGCGACCGTGGAGCTTCGGGCGGGGGAGCCCGCCCCCGAGGCCGCACATCATGTCGTCGAGCGCGCGCTCGCCGAGTCGAGCGTCGTCGTGGTTCAGGTTGCCGATGAGTTGGACGAAGCCTCGGTTCGAGATCTGCGGAAGGAACGAGTCGAGACGATCGTCGCGGCGCGGATCCTCGCGGAGACGGACGCACTCGGGCTCGTGCTGCTCACCTTCGGCCGCCCTCGCCCGTGGCCCGAGGGCGACTCGGAGCTCGCGCTGACGCTCGGTCGGATGGCGGCCCAGGCACTCGATCGCATCGCGCTGCTGGACCGGCTCGCGCACCATGCGACGCACGATCAGTTGACGGGCGCCGCGAACCGTCTACTCCTGGAAGACCGTGTCGCCGAGGAGGAGTCGCGCTCGCGTCTCGCGGGGGAGTCCTTCGCGGTGGTGATGATCGACCTCGACGGGTTTAAGGCGATCAACGACCGCCATGGGCACCACACGGGAGACGAGGTGCTTCGCGTCGTCGCAGCACGCCTGCAGGCGCTTGTTCGTGACGAAGACACCGTTGCCCGGGTCGGCGGGGACGAGTTCGTTCTGGTCTGTCGCGGGGCAAATACAGCGGACGCGGAACGCATAGCGGCGCGCGTGCGCGACGCCTTCGCTGAACCGCTCGACGTGGCGCCGGGGCTTCAGCTGGCTGCGAGCGTCGGCTTCGCCGTGCACTCGTCGAGCACGCCGCGCACCATCGCGGAGCTGCTGCGTGACGCCGACGCGGCGATGTATCGCGCGAAGGCGCACCCCGAGGCGAGCGCCCCGCGCTGACGCGAGCGCTCCGGTCGTGGGGGACCTTCGTCCCGAGACAATTCCTTCGCTGTCGACCACGATGGGGGCATGGCCGTCATCGAAAACTCCAAGCTCGCGATCGTCGGTGCGGGCGCCGTCGGAACGTCCCTCGCGTTCTCTGCGTTGCTGCGCGGGAGCGCGCGCGAGGTCGCGCTCTACGACATCCGCACCGAAAAAGTCGAGGCCGAGGTGCTCGACCTCGCGCACGGTACTGCATTCACGGGGGCCTCGCGCATCACGGGAGGGTCCGACATCGGGGTCGTGCACGGTGCCAACGTCGTCGTCATCACGGCCGGGGCGAAGCAAGAACCCGGCCAGTCGCGGCTCGATCTCGCGGGCTCCAACGTCGCGATCCTCCGCGAGCTCATGCCAGCCCTCGTCGAGCAAGCGCCCGACGCGATCTACATGCTCGTGACGAACCCCTGCGACGTGCTGACGATCGCGGCGCACCGCTTCGGCGGACTCCCGGCCAACCGGGTGTTCTCCTCCGGCACGGTACTCGACAGTTCGCGGCTGAAGTGGCTGCTCGCCGAACGTGTCGGCGTCGCCCCGTCGAGCGTGCACGCGATGATCGTGGGGGAGCACGGCGACTCGGAGTTCCCGCTGTGGTCGCAGGCCCGGATCGGCCCGATCCCGATTCGCGATTGGGCGCCGGCCGGGCGCCGCGCGTTGGACGCCGCCGAACTCGACCGCATCGCCGATGATGTCGTCCACGCCGCCTACCAGGTGATCGCCGGCAAGGGGGCGACAAACTACGCCATCGGCGTCTCGGGGGCGCGCATCGTCGAGGCGATCCTGCGCGACGAGCACGCGATCTTGCCGGTCAGCTCGATCCTGCACGACTACCAGGGCGTCTCGGGTGTCGCGCTCTCGGTGCCGACGATTGTCGACTCGTCGGGCATCTCGGAGGTGCTGCCGCTTCCCTTCACGGACGACGAGACCGCGCGCTTCCGCGCCTCGGCTGAGGTCGTTGCCAGCTCGTTGAAGAAGCTGGGGCTCGACTAGATCATCGGACCGGATGGTGGTCGTCGTGGAGGGGATGACGGGAATCGAACCCGCGTCATCAGTTGGGAAGTCGCTCCCCAAACTGTTACCGCTGCTTGCCGCTCGTGGCCGACTCCGACCGCGCTGAGCCGCCGTGCCCAGTGATTTTGGCGCTTCTTGGGGCGGTCGGCGCTCCGCAGGCGGTCGTCCTCGGTCGGCCTCGGATTGCCCCGGCGGAGCGCGGTCGCCCTCTTTTTCGCCCTCTCGCGCCCACCTGCGCTCGACCAGCGTTGCCAGTTTGGAGAGTCCTGACGAGGGAGCGTCGGTTGCCGGTGTTAGCGTGCGTCCACGGGACACGAGGAAGGACGGACAGTGGGCAACCTGGTCAAGAACCTGCCCTGGCAGAACGGGGAGAACTGGCGCAGGGCTGAGGCCGACGCGGCCTCCATGCTGTCCGAAGACGAGCGTGCCGCCGACTTCCGAGCCAACCTGCCCAACCTCATCGCAGAGGAGAAGGCGCAGATCGACGCGGCGCTCGCCGAAGGGCGCACGCTCGTTGCCAACAAAGTCGACTACACGTACGTCATCCACCGCTCCAACTGCTTCGCGATTCGCCATCAGATGGACCGTGACGAGGCGTGGACCCGGTACGACGATGACCCGCGCGGAGTCTCCCACTCCTACGAAATGCCCAACCTGCTCGCACCCGAGGAGGTCGAGGCGTTGGAGGTCTACCGGGCCTGCCTGACCTGCAATCCGGATACGACGCGGCGCATCAAGAAGCGCGAGCACAGCCTGCGGCCGACGGCTCTGCGCAACATCGCGCGCCGTCACCTTGGGCGGGACTTCGAGAGCATCGACGGTGAGCCTTTGGGTGAGCTGATTGCGTACACTGTGGCGTCTGACTCGGTCACTCTGCACTTCGCGTCGGGTGATCGAGTGGACTCGGAGTACCCCGAAGTCGTAATGCTGCCCCTGGCAAGCGCGTAGCGATCCGATGCCCGACTGGATCACCCCGATTGCATCCTCGGCCCTGGTCGCAGGTGCGGTAGGTGCAACGCTGGCGATCCTCGGAAACTTCTGGATTCAGTCCGCTGCAGCCCGAAGGGAGCGACGTCGCTACGTAGCGAAGTTGGCCGCGGACTTTCTCTCGCACGACGCTTCGCTGGTGTTCAACATGGCGCAGCAGCGCAGGCTCGGCCCGGTCGATGGGGCAGAGGGCGAAGAGGTCGACGGCGAGCCGGAGGTGCTCGTAGGGATTGATGGCCATATGCGACGGGCCTGGACCGCGGGGGCGGAACTGAGCCTCGTTGCGCCCGCACCGATCGCCTTCCTCGTTCAGGCCGTCAGTGGGACTTCAAGCGCCCTCCTGGTGCAGTCCGTCGCCTCAGACGACGAGGTATGGAGACAGTCGATGATTGAGCATGGTCACGCCCGCCTCCAACTGATGCACGCTGTTCGTCGGTTCGTGAAGGCTGGCCGCATGACGGACGCCGAACTTGGACACGACGCGATCGACGTGGACGATCCGCGGAATACCCACACTCCCTGACTCCCGTCAGCCGTCCTCGGGGTCGGTCGGGTGCTGCGGCTCGGGCGGCGGGAAGTGGTAGCCGAAGCCGCGGGCCAGGCAGGTGTCGAGCCAGATCGCCTCGACGGTGCGGTTCCAGGCGGCGCTTTCGACCTCGCCCAGCACGGCGACGACGTCGGGATTCTGTATGTCGTCCATCATCACAGAGTGGCCCGCGGGCAGGTCGGCCAGCATCCGCCGGTAGAGGTCTTCGATCTCCGCCTGGTGGACCAGCGCCACGGCGTGCAGGTTGTCCCGGGCCGTCATGGTCACGCCTCCGCCGTGCGGGTGAACGCCTCGAAGCGCTCGACCTCCGCCGAGTAGTCGCTAACGTACAGGTGCTCGTACACGCGCCCGACGGCGCAGCCGACGAGTCCCACAATCAACAGCACCTCGACGAGCGAGATTGGTTCGGTGCCGGTGCCCATCGCGACGGTCACGGTCAGCGTCGCCCCGATCCCGACCCACACGGCGTAGGCACTGCCGGTGGGGATCTCGCGCATCGCGAGGGCTAGCCCGGTCATGCTGAGCACGAGGGTGACGCCGAACACGATCGTCGGCGTGGCCTTAGTACGGTTTTCGGAACGCCCGAGCGCGGTCGCCCAGGCGGCTTCGAGAACGCCCGACATGACGAGGATGATCCACGCGCACACGACTGCTCCTTGAGGCAAGTCTTGTCACGCACCGGACACTTGGCCATCGTCCGGGAGCCGGGGTTGTGGCTCGCGAACCAGCATGCCGGAGCTAACTGGGCAGGGCCTGCGCAGCTGACTCGGGTTCGCGCTCGAGTGTGCGGATCAGCCGCAGCGTGATCCCGAGCGAGATGATCGCGCCGGCGTCGAACGAGATATTGACCACCTGCCAGCCGAGAGGGAGCTCGCGCACCGCCCCGGCGCCGAGGGCGAGGGGCACGATCGCGACACACATGATGATGCCCCACTGCACGATCCCCGGCAGCAGCTGGGCGGCGGGGGATGCGTGCAGCAGGTCGGGCGCGAGCCGCAGCTCCCGCTCGAGCGGGGGGGGGCAACCGGGCGAGAGGCCACGTCAGGTCATACGCACTCCCAGTACGCCCATGCCCATCCGACCTGAATCTCATACAGCCGATTGTCGACCGTGCTGAAGCCGTACTCGGTTCCATCGATCGTCGCCCTGTAGAAGCTGCGATTCGACGAATTCTCGAATTCAATGACGATGCCCGGAAGGTTTTGGAGCTGACTTGCTGGGCCCCCGAGGGTCACGTCGTAGCCATCGAAGTGAATCGCACTCTCGGCAGCATCGCCGTAAACCCCCACCACGATGCCCCCGATCGGGCCGCTTCCGTCGCCAGTGAAGAGATTGAACGTTTCCCCATCGGGCCCCTCGCCGACGAGGCACGCGTAGTTGATGCTCGTATTGGACAAATACCCTGAAGCCTCGTCGCCCGGAGCACCCAACCGGATCGGGCCGACGCCGCCTGCATCGATTGACCATGCTGCGGGTAGCTTGTACGAGATCCTCAGGGCTCGGGCTTCTGCGGGGAGCGTCCGCTCGCCGGCATAGTCGAACGAATTGACAAGGACTGGCAGCAGTGCGAGAGCGATTGATGCGCGACCGATCAATCTTCCCGCCAGCTGGCCCGCGGCCTTCTCGCTCAGACCTGTCCTGAGGAGCCCAACCGCAAGTTGTTGTGCAACTTGCGTATCGATCTCACTAAGACAGTTCGCCGTCGCGCGAGCGCCAGAAACGACGTCATCGATTTCGCGGACGTGGGACCAACAGTTCGCGACCGCGAGCACCGCCGCAAGGTATCCCAAAACCTGGTCGGTGCCCCACGCGACGAGCGCCGACGCCATCGTTGATGCGACAAATTGCGCGATACTTGGCGCGGGAAGTTCGATCAGATATTCGGCATTGAAGTCCCTGAGGGCGGATGCTTCGATGCCGAAGCTCACTTCCTCGCCCGAGCCGACAAATATTCCGTCGCTGAAGAGGTCGGTGATCGACTCCCCGACGACCGCATCGAGTGATCCGACAGTCTCTAGTGCGTCGTCCAGACCCCCCTCGTACGTGGAATTGTAGGCCCAACGAGATGTGACTTCGAGCACAACGGGGAACCCGTAGCCGCGATTCGCGCGTGCCTTCACGACGAGCAAGTTAGAGTCGTTTGCGTCGTGGCCAACACAGAACAGAACTGGATCGTTGGGTTCAAACTTGACGGATGTCTCAAGTACCCAATCCGGAGTCGATTGGAGGCACTCGGGGAGTTCGACTCTGGTCGTCAACAGGTCGCCCAATGTGTAATGGAGCGCCTCGGCGCCGTCTGCGATTAGGGACGAAATCGAAGCATTCACCTCATCCGCAGCTCCGCCAAGAAACGCGCCGACCTGCCCGACAGTTCCCCCGACGGATTCGGCTCCACGAACGAACGACTCGATCGCGTCCTTGGTTCCGCCGACGAGATCGTTCCACCAAGACAGATGGTGCACAACAGTTGTCACCGTGCGTCGGTCCGCGCTTAGCTCAGAAGGCGCCGCCACCCACGAGCCGAGAGATGCATCCCAGTAGATGAAAGTCGCTGTTGCCTCGGCAGGCAGCGGCTCGGCGTAGGTTCGCGTGAGCGTGACCCCGTCCTGGGGGATTTCTCCGGATAGCGCGATCTCGACGGGAACGCCCATCACGAGGTCCGTGACCTGGCCGATTCCGGCAAGCTCTTCGATCGCTTCCTTCGTCAGCTCAGGCGCGGCAATTGTGGGCTGCGCGCCATTCCCACTGACTTGTGCGACGATCGGAGTTGGGCTTGGCGCAGCGGGCACGCATGCAACGAGCGCGCTTGCGACCACTGCAATCGTGGCCATGATCGAAGCCGTGCGAACGCCGACATCTGTCTTCATGAGCGAACCTTAGCGGCGCGGTCCAGTCTCCGCGACCTGACGTGCGCCCTTCGACTGTGCGCTTCTTGGTCTGCGCTCACGCGACTCTCGTCGAGGTGCATTAGACCGTGAAGCGCGTTCGGGCTATGGCCCTCTTTTCGCCCTCTTGGGAGAATTTGGATGGAGCCGGGATGCGCCTACTTTTCAGTGGAGGGGATGACGGGAATCGAACCCGCGTAATCAGTTCGGAAGCCGCTCCTCAAACTGTTACCGCTGATTGCCGCCGCCGACCGACACCGGCCGTGCTGAGCCGCCGCGCCCAGTGATTTCGGGGCTTCTTGGGCCATTCGACGCTTCGCAGGCGGTTGTCTTCGGTCGGCCTCGGATCGCCCCGGCGGAGCGCGGTCGCCCTCTCTTCGCCCTCTCGCGCCCACCTGCACTCGACCAGTGTTTCCAGTGGAGAGTGCCGCGGAGTGCGTCGGCTGCCTGAACTCGACAGCGCGACAATATGCTGGCGCGATGGAGCAGCGGTATCAGGTATTCATCAGTTCCACGTTCGTCGACCTCATCGACGAGCGTCGCGAAGTCATCGAGGCCTTGTTGGAGATGGACGCGATCCCGGCGGGTATGGAACTCTTCGCGGCGGGCAACACGGACCAGTGGACCTTGATAAAGCAGGTCATCGACCAGAGCGACTACTACCTCGTCATCGTCGGCGGCCGCTATGGCAGCACCACGGCCGAGGGCATCTCATACACCGAGATGGAGTATGACTACGCCGTCGAACAAGGGATCCCCGTCATGGGATTTGTCCACGGCAAGCCGGACGACATCCCGGCTGGTCGCACGGAACTCGACCCAGAGGCGCGCAAGAAGCTCGATGCATTTCGCACCAAGGTCAAGCAGAAGATCGTCAAGCAGTACACGACGCCCGCAGAGCTTGGCGGCGTCGTCTCTCGAGGCTTGATCAAGTTGCAGCGAGACTTCCCGCGCCCCGGCTGGGTGCGTGGAGACATGGCAATGACACCCGAGACAGAGGCGCGCATCGCCGAGATGCGCGCCGAACTGGCCGAACTTCGTCAAGCCGCAGCAGAAAAGAGCGAGGCCGAGGCCCTGCCAAAGATCGAGGGTTTGGCGTCCGGCGACGACCCGTTCGACCTTGAGATGGAGATCACCGGCGAGCACGTCCGGGACCGTGCGAAGCCTTCCTATCAGCGAAAGAACTATCTCTGGACAGTCGGATACGAGACGAACTGGAACGAGATTCTTCAACAAGTCGGGCCGTCGCTCATGGACGAAGCCTCGGAGACCGAAATCCGTGAGTCGCTGCAGAACCTTGGACGACAACTCATCCGCGAGCAGCCCGACCGGACGCCTGACGCGATTCTCGAATGGTCACGTAGCGAGATATCCGGGGCGAGCGTCGACGATGTGCTCGTGCAGTTGTTTGCGCTGGACTTGATCTCGCACGGCAAGAAGAAGCGGACCATGAGCGACCGGAACCGCTACTGGATGCTTACAGGAGCGGGCCAAGATCAGGTCATGCGCCTTCGTGCGCTTCGAGAGCCGACACCCGATGAGCGTCGGGAACGGCGCAGGACAGAGCTCGAAAGTCTCACGGTGCCCCGGCTCCGGGTATTGGCACTTGACCACAGCCTCGACGGGAAGGGCGTCAAGCCTGAACTGGTCGCAGCCATCCTTGGCGCAGAAGGCCATGCCTCCGCGTAGTGCTGTCTGCTCAGCCGTCCTCGGCATCGGGCTGCGGGAAGAGGTAGCCGAAGCCGCGGGTGAAGCAGGCGTCGAGCCATATCGCTTCGACGGTGCGGTTCCGGGCGGCACTTTCGACCTCGCCCAGCACGGCAACGACGTCGGGGTTCGGTAGATCGTTCATGGTGACCGAGTGACCCTGGGGTAGCGCGGCGAGCATCCGCCGGTAGAGGTCTTCGATCTCGGCCTGGTGTGCCAGCGCGACGCCGCGGAGGTCGTCTCGGGCCGTCATGGTCACGCGTCCGCCGTGCGGGTGAACGCCTCGAAGCGCTCGACCTTCGCCGAGTACTCGCTGACGTACAGGTGCCCGTACACGCGCCCCACGAGTTCGAGGGACGAGTGCCCGAGCCACCGCGACACCTGGAACGGCTGGAACCCTGCCGCCAGCCACAGGCTCGCTGCGGTGTGTCGGGTGTCGTGGTTGCGGATGTGGTCGACGCCGACCGCCTGCGCTGCGGGGAGCAGGTAGTAGTTCAGGAAGCCGCTCATGGCGATGGGGCGCGTCCAGCCGAGGCGGCGGGAGCCGTTCTCGCGGGCGGGCCAGAACAGCGCATCGGCGTCGCCCGCGTTCGGGTTGGCGAGCGGTACGTTCCGCAGGGCGGCCACGAGCGCCTTCGACAGGATCAGCGCGTCGCGCGTGCTGCGTGAAGGCGTCTACACCAACAGGGCAGCGGCTCGCCTGACGGCGGCGGCGAACTCCGCGCGACGGGAGCCGAAGTTCAACGACTGCGCGCTCGGGTGATGTGTCTCAATGACCGCGGGGCCGGGGCCGTCGAACAGTCCGGCGACGTAGCGCCGCCACCCCTGCCGTGCGTAGTCACCGCACAGGACGACAACGGTGAGCCGGGGGAGCAGCTCGATCAGGTACCGGAGCTGGACCGCGCCGTCAGCCAACTCCAGTGGGGTCGGCTTCACGGACGCGGCACCGAGATACCAGGGGACGATGTTCGCGTGCAGGCAGTCGTCCAGTAGTCCGGCATCAGTGCGCGCCTGCCAGAGGTTGGCTGCGGTCTGGTCGTTGTTGTCGGCGCTGATGAACCCCGAGCCCTTCCCGGCAGCAGCCTTCGGCCCCGGCGCTTCGAGCACGAACAGCACTCGGGCATCTGTACCCGCGTCGGTCGGGTCGAATGCAGGCGCGTCTCTGCCCCGGATCGACAGATCGCCGACGTAGTCGCGCAGCGCGGCGAGTGCCGGGCCTTGCCAGAGGGCGCGACGCTCGGCCACTGCCTCGGGATCGCGCAGCGAGCGAGGTCCGGTGGCATCCACGCCGCGACCTTACTCATCGTCTATGGAGACGATGAGTCAACACGCCCAGGTTTGAACGGTGCCGAAATCAGCCCCGCCGTCGCCCTGGCGGGACGACCTCGGGGCGCGTGTTCGCGAACTCCGAGCCGAGCGGCAATGGTCGCAAGAGACACTCGCCGAGCGCGCGGACATCCATACGGCCTATGTCAGCGGTATCGAGCGCGGACGCCGCAACGTAAGCGTCGACAATCTGCATCGTCTGGCCGTCGCATTCGATATCCAAGTTCATGATCTGTTCTAAGGCGATGCCTCGTTGAATGGCTCGCTAGTCTCGGAGCGTGATCCGGACAGTCGATCCTTCGCCTTGGGATGATTTTCTGGCTTGGGCCCAGACGAATCTAGGCGCTGGGATAGTCAGCGGTCTATTCGTCGCCGTGGTGCTCGGTCTCGTCGCCGCAGTTCCTCGGCTGCGCCGACGAATCGTTGGTGGAATCAAGAAGGTCGGAAGGTGGATGTCCGGACTTCGAGTCACAACTGCTGCGGCACGAGACCAGTCCGTCGCGGACGCGCTCGAAGCCCGGCGACCCAAGATTGTTCGTCAGCCACGGTGGGTGGTCGCTCCGCACAAGTCGGAGCGCGGGACTTGGCTCTTCACGAATGTGTCCGAAGGGACCAGGGCGCGAGACGTCACGTTGGACGCGCCGGTGTCCGAGTTCACCTTCATGGGCTCAGCGGACTGGGACGAGATAGCCGGCGAAGGCATGAAGACTTTTCGCGGATACCCGACCGAAGGTGGAGCGCACTTCGGCGTCGACTTCTACACAGAATGGACCGACGATGGGGATGAGCGGCAGAGCGCTTCCGTAAGGTGGCAGCGTCCGACGGGATACTCAGGGCTTCTCTGACTCACTCGAACCGCGCAGATGGCCGAGCCCGAGATAACTGACGGCATAGTCGCGCATCTGCCGTGGATAGAGTCCTGCGTCGGGATCTAGGGAGTAGTGGCGTTGACCGAGACTCTCGGCTTGCGTCACATCAGCGACCGCGTTGAGTAGAGGTATTCCGTCGTTCAGGAGGAGCCCGACCAAGGTGCTGGGACGAACCCACAGATACTCGCCGACGAGTTCGATGCCGACGAATCTCGTCCAACCTGCCTTTTCGAACGTCGTGAAGATCGCGTCGTGACTCTGCTTGTCAAGGGTTAGTACCGCGTGCGGAAGCGCCGGGTCGCCGTCAGCCTGGCCGAAGGTTCCTGTGTCAGGCATCCTCCGATGCACGGTGTTACGGAATGCGAGGACTGCTGCGAGGTAGCGCCCTCCCGCTGCATTCGGTTCGAGAAGACTCATGGCGACTGGCGAGTGCTCACGCATGACCTTCTGGAAGTCCGTCATCTGCCACGCCATGCGGTTGAATTGCGTCTGGCCGCAGAGCAGGCCATTGATGATGGCGAGCGCGTCGAACGCTCCTGCCATGTGGATGAATGCGAGTGTTGTCGCTTCCAGCAGTTCGTCCTGGGTTTCTAGGTTCGGGCTGCCCGTCTCGCTCAGGTGCAGAACCCGCGTCCTTTGAACGAGGATTCGCGTGACCCGGCGAAGGAGTGACCCAGCGAGGTTGGCATGCTCCTGATTGGCCGCGACCGAGTAGTCGGGGTGTGCCGCCAGTTGCTCATGACTCACGAGCAGGGAGCGCGCTGCCGCGTCTGCGAGCCGATCGTCGCTGAGCTGTCTGAGGTCGTATCCGTGGAGCGGATGATCAGTGGCGAGAGAGGCCAGAACCTGCGGCTCTAGCGGGTGTCGGAACATGCCTCGCCTATCTGGTTCGATGGCTGACTTGGAGGGGCGGACGGGAATCGAACCCGCGTAGTTAGTTCGGAAGACTGAGGTTCGACCATTGCGCTACCGCCCCGAATCCGTACGCAGTTGTTCGGGCTGTCGCCGTCTCTTCGCTCTCACAAGCGAATCTGGCCGAAGCCGGGAGGGGCCTACTTCTCAGCAATTACGTGGAGGGGATGACGGGAATCGAACCCGCGTAATCAGTTTGGAAGACTGAGGCTCTACCATTGAGCTACATCCCCGTTGGCCGTCGGAACGGCCGGGATTGAGTGTAGCGCAGGAGCGCGCCGCCGCCGTTCAGGACGGGTTGGACTGGTCCATCCACCACTCGGTGAACGAGGTGGCGGTCTTGTCGGCCGCGAGTCGGAAAACCCACAGGTTCGAGTAGGCGCGGCCGTCGGTGTAGCGCGTCACGCCTTCGACCACCGCGAGATCGCCCTCGCAGGCGACGACCTCGTGCTCGAAGGTCCACGACTCGGCGGCGTCCTGGCGGCGCAGCCACTCGGCGACGATCGCCTCGCGACCGACGACCGGATCACTGAACGCATCAAAGCGGTACTCCGCCCTCTCGGCAAAGAGAGCCCCGATCTCGGCGGGGTCGTTCGACGTCCAGGCCCGCAGATATCCGGCGACCCAGTCCTTCGCGGCGCGTCTCGACTCGTCCATGGCTCAAGAATGCCTCGCCGCGCCCGGAAAGAACACCCGAAGTCCTGCCCGCCCGTGCCGCGCTACCGGTGCGTGGCGATCAGGTCTGCCGCGCGCTCGGCCAGGTACGGCCCCAGCGTCTCGACGAAGGTGCGCGTCAGATGCCCGCTGTTCCGATACGCGATCGCGTTGCCGACGACCGGCGTGCACGGGTCGCCGGGGCAGATCAGATCGTTCAAATCCAAGACCTCGACGTGGTCGGTGGATGCGGCGGCAACCGAAAGCGCATCGATGCCGGAGAAGGCCTCTGACCGGTCGAGAGAGCACTCCTCGTTGATCGAGTCGGGGTGATCGTTGAGGCACGCGATGTACTCGTTGCGCGTGCGCGGGGGCGAGGCGATCGCGATGATCAACGTCTCCGACGAGGCGTGCGCCTGCCACGTCTCCTGGTATCCGACGACGAGTGATTCCGAGGCGGAGCGCCCCGCCGCGGTGGTGAAGATCACGTCGTACGGTTCGGCCTCATCGAGGTACTCGTCGATCAGCTCGTTCCAGGTCAAACAGGCCTCGCTGCGCGATGCGCTCGTCGGCGCCGAACTCCAGCCACAGCTGCGCCGCGAGGCGACATCGATTTGCCAGTTGTTGAGCTCCGCGGTCGTCTCGTAGGCGGCGACCAGCGCCCCGTTGTAGGAGTCGCCGAGAGCGAGCGCGCGGAGTTCGTACCCGGATTCGGGCCCGAGCGTGCAGATGTTGACCGTCGGCGGCGAGTCGCCGCTCCAGCACTCGGCGCGATTCGAGTCGTCGCTGCGGAGTACCTGGAGCGGCGGCAGGATGGGGCCGTCCCACGTGCTCGGGCACGCGAGCGCGGGATCGGCGGACTCGGCGCCGAAGCACTCCAGACCGCCGCTCGCTATCGCCTCGACGTAGGCGAGGAGCTCGGCCTGCTCGCGGTTCGTGGTGTTGATTCCCGCCCAGGCGGTGCCCGCGACGAGCGACATCGCGGTGATCGCGGCGATCCCCACGGTCGACTTCCGCAGACGGAGTGAACCGATGGTCGAGGCGAATCGTGCCGGATCTTCGATCGTTCGTTTGGTGATCCACGCCAAGACGAGTGTCCCCGCGATGATGAACGCTTTCGTTGTGATCCCGATCTGGTCGAGTTCGCCGGGGGTGAACTGAATGATCGGCCAGTGCCACAAATAGATGCCGTACGAGATCCCGCCCACCCACAGCACGGGGGCGAAGGTCGACAGGCGCCCGAACCACGATTCGTGCCCTGCCGCGATCACGGCCAGAGTGCCGACAACGGGCACCAGGGCGACCCATCCGGGGAACGCGGTCTCCTCGTTGATCAGGAATGCGGAGAGGATGATCGCAGCGGTGCCGGCCGTGGCGGCGAGCGTCGACCAGCGTCGCGGAATGCGAATTGCCGTGAAGGCGGCCAGCCCTCCTGCCAGGAACTCCCACAGGCGCAACGGGGTCGCAAAGTACGCGGTTTCGGGAGAGGTCGTCGTGAAGAGGACGCTCGCGATGAGACTTGCGGTGAAAAGCCCGGCGAGCAGAATCAGCACCGCGCGGCTCCGCAGCTGTTGGCGACGTCGAGTCGCGAACACGACCAGCGCGAAGAGCACCGGCAGCAGCAGGTAGAACTGCTCCTCAACGCCGAGCGACCAGAATTGCTGCACCGGCGAAGGGTCGTAGTCGGCCCGGATGTAATCGACGGCGTTGTAGGCCAGCAGCCAGTTCTCCGAGAAGAACACCGACGCGATGATCTCTTCCAAGTATTGAATCCGGTCCTCGCCCTGCGCGAGGAACCACGAGGCGATCGCGGTGGCGAACAACACGACCAGCGCCAACGGAAGGATGCGCCGGATGCGTCGCGTCCAGAACCCGGCGAGGTCGACGCGTCCGTCGTCGCGAAGCTGCCGCAACAGGTGGCCGATGATCAGGTATCCCGAAATCACGAAAAAGATGTCCACGCCGATGAAACCGCCGGGGATCCGCTCCGGCCAGAGGTGAAAGGCGAAGACGAGGCCGACCGCGACCGCACGCAGACCCTGAATTTCGGGGAGGAGTCCGTGGCTCTTGCGCACCGCGGGCGCAACGGGGCGCACAAGAGAAGTCGACATGGGCTCCATTATCAAGGGCGCGAAGGGCTCGACGTGCCACCGGGTCGCGCGTCGACGCCGCCCACCGCGCGGATCGCGCGAGTGTGCAAGGAACACCCGCAGTCACTCTCGGCTAGACTTACCGCGGCCATTCGTCGGTGAGCCGTGCCCGCACGTCACTTACGGCGCCGTGTCGCTCGCCATCACGTGCGGGTGGCGCGACGAGACAACCGGGGCGTAGCTCAGCTTGGCTAGAGCGCCCGCTTTGGGAGCGGGAGGTCGCAGGTTCAAATCCTGTCGCCCCGACGAAGCCCATCCAGACACCCTCAGGAGATACCAGACCTATGGTCAGCACGACCGTCGAGAAGCTTTCCCCCACGCGCGTCAAGCTCAGCATCACCGTGACGCCCGAGGAACTCAAGCCCTCCATCGACCACGCCTACAAGCACATCGCCGAATCGGTGAACATCCCCGGTTTCCGCAAGGGCAAGGTTCCGCCGCCCATCATCGACCAGCGCGTCGGTCGCGCCGAGGTGCTCAACCACGCGGTGAGCGAAGGCCTCGACCGCCTCTACCGCGAGGCCGCGCAGGAGGAGAAGCTCCGCCCGCTCGGACGCCCCTCCGCCGACGTGACGCAGTGGCCGAGCGAGAAGGACTTCTCCGGCGACCTGCTCGTCGAGGTCGAGGTCGATGTTCGCCCCGAGTTCGAGCTGCCGAAGTACGACGGCCTCAAGCTCGAGGTCGAGCCGGTCAGCGTCTCGCCCGACGACGTCGAGAACGAGCTCGAGAACCTCCGCACCCGTTTCGGCACGCTCGTGACCGTGGACCGTCCGGCCAAGAAGGGCGACTTCGTCTCGCTCGACCTGACCGCGACGATCGGTGGCAACGAGGTCGACACCGCCTCGGGCATCAGCTACGAGCTGGGCTCAGGTGAACTGATCGACGGCATCGATGACGCCGTCGAGACTCTCACCGCGGGTGAAGAGACGACCTTCGAGTCGGAGCTGCTCGGCGGCGACAACGCCGGCGAGAAGGCGCAGATCGCGGTGACCGTCCTCGCCGTCAAGGAGCGCGAGCTTCCCGAGGCCGATGATGAGTTCGCTCAGATCGCCAGCCAGTTCGACACCATCGGCGAGCTTCGTGCCGACCTGCGCGAGCAGCTCGAGAAGTCGGCCACCTTCGGTCAGGGGGCCGCGGCGCGCGACAAGATCGTCGACGTTCTGCTCGAGAAGGTCGAGATCCCGGTCCCGCAGCAGCTCATCGACGACGAGGTGACTCGCCACCTCGAGAACGAGAACCGTCTCGAAGACGACGAGCACCGCGCCGAGGTTGCCATCTCGAGCGAGAAGACCTTCCGCACCCAGATCCTCCTCGACTCGATCGCCGAGAAGGAAGAGATCAAGGTCAGCCAGGACGAGCTCACCCGCTACCTCGTGCAGGCCTCCAGCCAGTACGGCATGGAGCCCGGTGAGTTCATCCAGGTGCTCGACCAGAACGGCCAGATCCCGGCCATGGTCGGCGAGGTCGCGCGCAGCAAGGTGCTCGCGGTCGTGCTCGGCAAGGCCAAGGTCGTCGACACCAAGGGCAAGGCCGTGGATGTCTCCGCGTTCACCGCCGCGGTTCTTGGCGAGGGCGACGAGGCGTCGAACGCCGCCGACCTGCTGGCCGCCGCGAACGCGGGTGCCGAGGACGAGCACGCGGGTCACAACCACTAAGACAGTGTCCGAGCGGGGCGGCAGACTGGGTCCATGACCCGGTTTGCCGCCCTTCTTCGTGGAGTCAACGTCGGCGGAGTGAAGATCCGCATGGCGGACCTGTCCGAGCTCGTGGCCGGTCTCGGCTACGACGACGTGCGCACAGTGCTCGCCAGCGGCAACGTGCTGTTCTCCACCGACGAGGGGGCGGATGCCGTCACCGCGACACTCGAACAGGCCCTGCGGGACCGCTTCGGCTACGAGGCGTGGGTGCACGTGCTGCCGGTCGAGGCCGTCCGACGCATCGTGGATGCCTACCCCTTTGAGCGGGGACGAGGCGGCTGGCACGACTACGCGATCGTCGCCGTGCGGGCGGAGGCGCGCGAGGAGTTGCTGAGCGTTGAACTCGACCCGGAGGTCGAACGGGCCGCGCCGGGGGAGGGTGTCGTCTACTGGACGGTGCCGCAGGGATCCACGATTGACTCGCGACTCGGCAAGGCGCAGGCGGCGGCGAGACTCAAGCCGTGGATCACGACGCGCAACCTGAACACTCTCGAGAAGCTGTTGCGCTAGTTGTGGGCGGCGGGGACGCTACTCCACCGGGTTGCGACGTGTCATTGCGCCGACGGTGTTGACGACGGTGCGCCGACTCAGGAGCCGCGACGCCCAGGCGGACACCGTGTTGCGGCGACCGGAGATGACGCTCGGCGGCGGGTTCCGACGATCGAGGGTGCGCAGCGCGAGTGCGACGACCTCACGGGACGTCTTGAACTGGCCGACCCGCGCGCCCGCCCCGGCGACGTCGAAGAACTCGGTGGCCGTCGCGCCGGGGGAGAGGCAGAGAACGCCGAGCCCGCGATCCTTGTTCTCAAACCAGAGTGCCTCGGTGAAGCTCAGGACGAACGCCTTGGTGGCGCCGTAGACCGCCATCAAGGGGACCGGCTGGTACGCCGCGGTGCTCGCGATGTTGATCAGCGCGCCCCGATCGTTCGACTGCAATTGGTCGTAGAACGCTTGGGTCAGGCTGACGACGGCGCCAACGTTCAGAGTGACCTCGTCGGAGATCCGGGCGGGGTCTTCGTTCTCGAAGTGATTGCGCGTGCCGAATCCGGCGTTGTTGACGAGGGTGGAGATGCGGATCTCTCGCCGTGCGAGGTCCTCGGCGAGGTCGGCCACGGCATCCGGAGCCGAGAGATCGGCAGCGATCACGGTGACGGTGCGGCCGGTTGCGCGTACCTCGTCTGCAACGGATTCGAGGCGGTCGCGGCGGCGGGCGACCAGCACGAGATCGGCGCCACGGGCGGCGAGCTGGCGGGCGAACTCGGCTCCCAAGCCCGAGCTGGCGCCGGTGACGAGGGCGGTGGTGCCGGTGTAGTCGATGCTCACGGTGTCCTTCACTCTTCGGTGAACGGTTGTTCAGGGTGTAGGTTTACACATGTACAGTGAATTGTCCACCGGAGGTGCGCATGGCACGGGAGTCGAACCCCCGCGGCGCGGGCGACCAGCTTCGAGCCGAGCTCGTTGCCGCCGCGAGCGCGCTCCTCCTCGATCCGCAGTCCGTCGCACTGCCCTCGCTTCGCGCCGTCGCGCGCGCGTGCTCCGTCTCGCCCGCCGCCGTCTACCTCCACTTCGACTCCGCGCAGGCGCTCACCACCGCCGTGCTCGATGCCCAACTCGACGACCTCGAGAAAGCGATCCGATCGCAGCTGCCTGAAGGCGTTCCGCCGCGGGCACGGCTCGCCGCCCTCGGTCGCGCGTACGCGGGCTGGGGGCTCGCGCATCCGGGTGCCTATCAGCTCGTCTTCGAAAGCGCCGACCGGCTCGACCTGCCCGAGCACGAACACGACCGGTGGAGTCTCATCGACGAAGCCGCGCGTCTCGTCGCCGCCGAGACGACGGTGACTCCGGACCAGGCGACCGCGACGGCACTGCGGCTGTGGACCATGCTTCACGGGCTCGTTTCGCTGCGCATCCACAAACCGCTCCTGCCCTGGCCTCCCGTCGACGACGAAATCGACGAGACCATCGCCCGGCTCGTGTAGTCGAGTTGTGCCCACGGCGGCTGTGCCGCTCTTCGCCGTGGTCTCACACCCGCGGCGGCTGTGCCCTCTTTTCGCCGTGGTCTCACGCCCACGGCGAACATGCCCCAAGTGGTCGGGGGTGCCCCGGTAGATTCGAACCCGACACCACAGAACAGGAGTCCCTTCCATGGCTGAAACGGCATTCCCGCCGAGCGTCTTCGACCGCCTTCTCAAGGACCGCATCATCTGGCTCGGATCCGAGGTGCGCGACGACAACTCGAACGAGATCGCGGCGAAGCTCCTTCTGCTCGCGGCCGAAGACCCCGAGAAGGACATCTACCTCTACATCAACTCGCCCGGTGGATCGATCACGGCGGGCATGGCGATCTACGACACCATGCAGTTCGTGCCGAACGACATCGTCACCGTCGGAATCGGCATGGCCGCGTCGATGGGCCAGCTGCTGTTGACCGCCGGCACCAAGGGCAAGCGCTACATCACCCCCAACGCGCGCGTGCTCCTGCACCAGCCGCACGGCGGGTTCGGCGGAACCAGCTCCGACATCCAGACCCAGGCCGCGCTCATCCTCAACATGAAGAAGCGCCTGGCCGAGATCACGGCCGCCGCGACGGGCAAGACCGTCGAGCAGGTCAATGCCGACGGTGACCGCGACCGCTGGTTCGACGCCCAGGAGGCGCTCGAGTACGGCTTCGTGGACCACATTCGCGAATCCGCATCCGACGTCATCGGCGGCGGCGGAACGCGCGACGAGAAGTAGCCGGCGAGCCCGAGACGAAGGACGAAAACACAGATGGAAACCCCGAACTTCTCCGCGGCCGGCGACCTGGCCCAGCGGATGCCCGGCTCGCGCTACATCCTCCCGAGCTTCGAGGAGCGCACCGCCTACGGCTTCAAGCGCCAAGACCCGTACGCCAAGCTCTTCGAGGACCGCATCATCTTCCTCGGCGTGCAGGTGGATGACGCCTCCGCCGATGACGTGATGGCCCAGCTTCTCGTGCTCGAGAGCCAGGACCCGGATCGCGACATCGTCATGTACATCAACTCACCCGGTGGTTCCTTCACCGCGATGACTGCGATCTACGACACGATGCAGTACATCCGCCCGCAGGTGCAGACCGTGGTGCTCGGCCAGGCGGCGTCGGCCGCCGCGGTGATTCTCGCGGCCGGGACCCCCGGCAAGCGGCTCGCGCTGCCGAACGCGCGCGTGCTGATTCACCAGCCCGCCGTCGGCGAGGCCGGGCGCGGGCAGGCATCCGACATCGAGATCCAGGCGGCCGAGGTGCTGCGTCTGCGCACCTGGCTCGAGGAGACGCTGTCGAAGCACTCGAACCGCAGCGCCGAGCAGGTCAACATCGACATCGAGCGCGACAAGATTTTGTCGGCCGATGAGGCGCTGGAGTACGGCCTGATCGACCAGGTGCTCACGAGCCGCAAGACGGGCAACGCGCTCGTCAAGTAGCGCGACGCGCACGACGCAGGTGGCCCCGGACTGAGTCCGGGGCCACTCGTGCGTGGTGGGGGTTCCCCGCGCGCGAGTGTGTCGTTTTTCCGGAGAAGTTGCCCGCGTGTGCAGTGTTTGACAGGCATCCGGGCGCCGCTGTCTGATTTCCTCCGGAAAAGCGTCACACTTCGGGGGTGGCGGGCATCCGAAAGCTCCGGAAAAGCGTCACACTGGGGGGCGCTCGGGGCGGCGGCGCGTCAGGAGCAGCGTGGTGACCGCGGCCAGCACGATGGCGCCGACGGCCCCGAGGATCCACCACACGTCCGAACTGACGGCGGGTGTCGCCGGCTCCGCCGCGTCGGGGGATGCCTCCACCGGCTCCGCATTCACCCCGCAGCGGGGTGCCGTGAGGCTTCCGACCGACGCGGATGCGCCCTCCGGCGCCCACGTGAACGCGTAGCTGCCGCTGACCGTATGCCCGTCGGCGGAGACAAGCTGCCAGGTGACCGTGTACTCGCCCGCCTCGCCGATCGCGGCCGTGGTGAACATCGACGACCCCGAGATGCGCGTGCAGCCGTCGCCGTAGTAGAGCCCGGCCGCGTCCTGCACCTGGAACGCAAACCCGTTGCCCTCGTCGCCGAGGTCGAGCAGCGGCTCACTCGTGCGAATCTCGAAGCTCTCGGGCAGTTCGGTGAGCACCGCACCCTCGGCCGGGTTGGTGAACACGACCGAGTTGTGGGCGAACGCGGGGGAGGCGAGACCGAGCACGGTGGTGGCAGCGAGCGCTGCCACCACCGCACCGGCGCGCAGTGACCGGGTCACGAGCCCGTTCGAGCGCCGCGCCGCGCGACGACGGCCGCGACGATGCCCGCGGTGCCGACGACGAGGCCGCCGATTCCGAGCACGCGCGCGAGCACGTCGGTCGAGCCGGACGTTCCGGTGTCGGATGCGGCGCCCTCGTCCGCGACGGCCTCGTGATCTTCGCTGTCGGCGTCGTCGTGCCCGTGGGCATCCGCGGCGGCCGCGCTGAGCGTCACCATCGGGGTGTCCTCGCCGTCCCAGACCGTCTCGCCGACGACGCAGGTCTGCGTCACCGGGAACTCGAGCGCGGTGCCCGCCTCGAGGTCGGGCAGCTGCACCTGCACGTCGAATTGCTGACGGAATCCGTCGGCGAGACCGCCGTCGGTTGCGGTGTAGACGACCTGTGCCACGCGCTCGGCCACCTCGTTGCCGTGGGCGTCGCTCGTCGCCGCCATCTCGACGGTCACCTTCGTGGCGTCCCAGCCGGCAACAACGGTCGGTGTGGCCGCGATGATCGACTCCGGCAGTTCGATCGAGATCACGGTGGTCGGCGAGCCGTCACAGCCGTGCGGGACGTTGAAGGAGAGCAGCGCGGTCGAGCCTGCGGCGGTCGTGCTGGCCGTCACGCCGACGTGGGCGCTCGCGGGCAGGGCGCCGGCGAGGGCGAGGAGAGCTCCGGCGCCGAGGGCGATGCCGGTCTTGATGAGGGTGTTGTTCGTCATGTGGAAAAGGGATCCGTTTCATCTGTGTGCGCGAGGGCGCACGCGACCGGCGGGTACGGCCGGTCAACCAAAAATGGAGGCGCGTGCTCGGCGTCAGCCGAGCGAGATGAAGATCGGCGGACCGCGCCGCTGCAGTCGATAGCGCAGGACCTCTAGCCGCGACGGGACCGCGAACGTGGGGGTGACGTGGGGTGCGCGGGGGAGCGCCGGGAGCGCGACCAGGGTGCGGAAACCTCGCACCAAGAATTCGGCGCCGGCGGACAGCGCCGAGCCGAGCAGTGCCCAACCACCCCGCAGCAGAGCGAAGCTCGCGACCGCCGCGATCACGTGGTGGGCGCCCATACCGAGCCCGATGGCCTGCGACTCGGCGCCGAGCGCGAAGGTCAGTAGCGGCTCGTGGTGGGCGTGCGGCGTGCCCGGAAGAGCCGTGGCGGAGCCGATGGTGGCGAAGAGGGTGTGGAAGACGAGCTGATCGAGCGCTACGGCCGTTGCGATCCGCCAGCCGCGCACCCGCGCGCCGATGATCGGGGTCGAGAGGAACGTTGACAGCACCAGGGCGACGAGGAGGGTGACGGCATTCGGCCAGCCGCCCCCGGCGGTGGCGTGGGCGAGCGCCGCGATCAGCGTCGAGACGGCCGCCACCAGCACGGCGCTCCCGACGCGGCGCGCGCGGGCGCGTTGCCGTGCGGTCGAGTCGAGGGAGGTGGTCGTCATGGCGATCGACTTCAGCTTAGTTCGCACGATGACGCCGAATGACGGCGCGCCGAGCCCAAAACGGGCGTGGGACAGGCCAGCATCGCAGGATCGGGTTAGGCTCGAGACACGCTCATTGGGAGGAGTCAAGATGGCGCGCATCGGCGAGAGTGCCGACCTGCTCAAGTGCTCCTTCTGCGGAAAAAGCCAGAAGCAGGTCCAGCAGCTCATTGCGGGACCGGGCGTCTACATCTGCGACGAGTGCGTCGAGCTCTGCAACGAGATCATCGAAGAACGTCTTGCCGAAGCCGGCGAAGAGTCGACGAGCGAGTTCGACCTGCCGAAGCCGAAAGAGATCTTCTCGTTCCTCGAGGAGTACGTCATCGGGCAGGAGCCCGCCAAGCGTGCCCTCAGCGTCGCGGTCTACAACCACTACAAGCGCATTCGTGCCCGGTCGACGATCGCCGCGGCCGACACGCTGATCGACGACATCGACATTCAGAAGAGCAACATCCTGCTGATTGGCCCGACCGGATGCGGGAAGACCTACCTCGCGCAGACGCTCGCGAAGCGGCTGAATGTTCCGTTCGCGGTGGCGGATGCCACGGCGCTCACCGAGGCGGGCTACGTCGGTGAAGACGTTGAGAACATCCTGCTGAAGCTCATCCAGGCCGCCGACTACGACGTCAAGCGCGCCGAGACCGGAATCATCTACATCGACGAGGTCGACAAGATCGCCCGCAAGGCGGAGAACCCCTCGATCACGCGCGATGTGTCGGGCGAGGGCGTGCAGCAGGCGCTGCTGAAGATTCTCGAAGGCACGACCGCGTCGGTCCCGCCCCAGGGCGGGCGCAAGCATCCGCACCAGGAGTTCATCCAGATCGACACGACGAATGTGTTGTTCATCGTGGCGGGAGCGTTCGCCGGTCTCGAGGAGATCATTTCGGCGCGCGTCGGCCGCCGCGGGATCGGTTTCGGCGCTCCGTTGCACTCCAAGCGCGACGAGGCCGAGATCTTCAGCGAGGTACTTCCCGAAGACCTGCACAAGTTCGGGCTGATCCCCGAGTTCATCGGGCGTCTACCCGTGGTCACCACGGTGTCGCCGCTCGACCAGCACGCGCTGATGCAGATCCTCACCGAACCGAAGAACGCGCTCGTGAAGCAGTACCAGCGCATGTTCGAGCTCGACGACGTCGAGCTGGAGTTCGAGCGCGAGGCCCTCGAAGCGATCGCCGATTTGGCGGTGTTGCGTCAGACCGGTGCGCGCGGGCTGCGCGCGATCCTCGAAGAGGTGCTCGGCCCGATCATGTTCGAGGTGCCGTCGAGCGAAGAGGTCGCCCGCGTCGTCGTGACGCGCGACGCCGTGATGGACAACGCGGCGCCCACGATCGTGCCGCACGCGCCTCGGCGCGCCGAGAAGTCGGCGTAGCGCTCCGCTCCGCGCCCGGTCGCGCTGCGGCCGGCTACCGTCGTGCGAGCGCGCGCATCGTCGTCGTGGTGACATCCGACAGCTCGCGCCACAAGGCGTAGGCCTCGTCGTAGCGCTCCACGAGTGCGGGTTCGGGGTCGACGGTTTCGCCCGGGATCACGAAACGCTCGATCTCGGACCAGTCCGTGAGGGCGCCGACGCCGATCGCCGCGGCCACCGCGGCCGCGAGCGACGCGCCCGGATGCTGTTGGACGGTGCGCAGCGGGGTGCCGAGCACGCTCGCGTGAATGCGCTTCCAGAAGAGCGAGGTGGCGCCGCCGTTGGTCACGGTGGCTTCCGCCAGCACGATCCCGCGGTCGGCGAGCACCTCGGCATTGTGCCGGAATCCGAACGCGATGCCTTCCAGCGCCGCCCGGTAGAGGTCGACGCGATCGTGACCGAGGTGCATCCCGGCGAACACGCCGCGGAGCTCCGGGTCATTAAGCGGCGACTTCTCGCCGAGGAAGTAAGGCAGGCAGAGCACTTCGGCGGCACCGCGTTGGCCCGCCTCCACGTCGAGCGCGGTCAGATCGGTCTCGCGCAGGATGCCTTGCACCCACCGCACCAGGCTCCCGCTGGTCGCCATGCATCCATTGGGCAGCCACAAGCCGTCGACGGGGTGGTCGTCGAGGTAGAAGCGCGCGTCGGTGACCGGCTCGGTGCTGACGGCGAGGATGTCGCCCGCCCCGCCGAGTTTGACGAGCCAGTCGCCCGGACGGGACAGGCCCGCGCCGACGGCGGACAGCACGTGGTCGGCGCCGCCGACGACGATCGGGATGCCCGCGGCGAGCCCGGTGAGCCCGGCCACGGCCGCGCTCAACTCGCCGACAATCTCACCGGGGGAGGCGACGGGCGCGAGCCGTGCGCCGAGCTGGGCGTTGTCGACCGCGGGGGCGAACGGGGCACCGTCCAGCGTGAACAACCCGGACTCGATGGCCCAGTTGCGCTCGACGTGCGGCCGAGCACCGAGGGCCATGGCGACGAAATCGTAGGAGCCGACGAGAGTCGTGCATGCAGCCCACATCTCGGGTTCGTGCTGCGCGAGCCAGCGCGCCGTGGGTCCGACCGACTGCTGCGTGACGGGCGAGCCGGTGAGGGCGATCACGTCGTGGTCTGCGAGTGCGGCGGCGACGTCGCTCACCTGCGCGGTGGCCCGGCCGTCGTTCTGCAGGATCGCGCGGCGCAGCGGCGCCCCGTTGGCGTCGAGAGCCACGACCGCGGGAACCATCCCGGTGGTGGCGATGCCGACGATGCGGGTCGCGGCGACGGCCGGATGCGCCGCGAGCGCGGCGAGCACGGCGTGGGTGTTCTGCAGCCACTGCGCCGGATCGGCTTCGGCCCAGCCGGCGTGGGGCGAGTGCAGGTCGTTCGACATGGTGACCTGGGCGAGCAGTCCGCCCTCGAGGTCGAGGGCGATCCCCTTCACCCCGGTCGTACCGATGTCGAGGCCGAGCGTGATCGCGCTCACGACCGGGCCGCCTCCACGAAGCGGCGCGCGCGATCGGCGTCGACCGGGTTCCAGGTGTGACCGTCGACCTTGAGCGAGGAACCGACGATGCAGCCATCGGCGATCTTCAGCATCTCGCCGATCGTGTCGGCGCGCGCGCCGGTGTTGAGCAGCACCGGAACATCGGAGGGAACCGCGTCGCGAACGCCGCTGAGCGTGCTCGTGGAGGGCCCCGCCCCCGCCATCGGACCGGAGACCAGGATCGCGTCGGCGAGGCTCGAGACGACCGTCGAGCGCGCGGTCTCCGCGGCATCACGACGCCCGATCGGGGAGGCGAACTCGGGCGTGATGTTCATGAAGATGGCGAGGTCCTGCGCGTCGAGCCGGCGGCGTTCGCGCAGGGTGTGGGCCGCATCCGTCGTCCACAGTCCCATGTCGGACTCCCAGACGCCCGTGACGACTTCGCGGATGAAGCTGGCGCCGGTGGCGACGGCGGCGGCGAGGGCGATGCGCGAATCCCAGAGGAAGTCGACGCCGAACGGGATCGAGGTGGGTCGGCACTCGGTGACGACGCGCGCCATGACCGCCGCCGATTCGGGGCCCGCGTGCAGTTCGTAGGGGCGGTCGTTCTCGTTGCAGAACATGACTGCGTCGAAGCCCGCGTCGACAAGCAGTGCGACGTCGCTGCGCACCTGATCGACGAGGCCCTGGATGCCCGCCTTCTCGTCGTAGAGCGGGGTCCCGGGAAGTGCCGGGACGTGCGCCATCGCGATGAGCGGCTTCTCGACGTTCGGGAAGATTGAGGCAAAGCGGTTCACTGAGTGTCTCCTGAGGTGGTGCTGGGTGGAACGAGGACGACGTCGGCTCCGGCCGCGCGCGCGGCGGTGACGACGGGATGGGAGGCGTCGCCGTCGGTGACGAGGATCGTCACGTCCGAGAGCGGGGAAATCGTGACGAGATGGACGCGGCCGAGCTTGGCGGAGTCGGCGCCGACGATCAGACGTCGGGAGGCGCCGAGCGCGGCCTGTTTCACGCTCGCCTCCTGGGGGTGGTACTCGGTGAGTCCCCGTTCGGCGTCGACGCCCGCGACGCCGATCACGAAGGTGTCGCAGTTGTAGCGCGCGAAGGCCTGTTCGGTTTCCGTGCCGATGAGACTCAGCTCGCCCGGACGCACGGTGCCTCCGGTGAGGATCACGCGGGTGTTCGGCTCGTCGGCGAGCGTGGTGGCGACGGCGATGCTCGGCGTCACCACCGTGAGTCCGAGGTCGCGTCCGCGGATCGCGCGGGCGACCGAGGCCACCGTGCTTCCGCTGTCGAGGACGACCGTCTCGCCTGGGTTCAGCAGGGCGGCGATCTGTTCGCCGATGTGGTCTTTGCTCGCGGCGGCCTGGCCCGCGCGCAGCCCGTAACTCGGCTCGAAGGCGGTGCCGGTGATCGAGATCGCGCCGCCCGAGACGCGGCGCACGACGCCTTGCGCCTGCAGGGCCTCGATGTCGCGGCGCACCGTCATCTCGGAGACGTCGAACGCTTCGGCGAGTTCACCGAACGACACCTCGCCGGTCTTGATCACGCGCTCTTCGATGAGCGTGCGACGTTCTGCGACGTCCATCAGGCCTTCTTCTCCTCGGCGGAAGCCGCACGCATCCGCGACACCAGTGTGTCGAAGTCCCGCTGCTGCTGCGAGAGGGCCTCGGCGACGTCGAGTGTACGCACCTGACGTTCTGTCATGAGCCAGTGGCCGTCGACCATCGAGTGGCTCACCGACGCCCCGGAGGTTCCGTAGACGATCGCAGCCTCGAGCGACTGGGCTCCGATCGGCCCGCGCGACACCTCGGAGAGCGGGATCGCGATCAGGTCGGCCACCGCGCCGGCGACGAGCTGGCCGTCGTCGGCGCCGCCGTCGATCGCGCGCTGACCGCCGCGGGTCGCGATGCCGAGGATCTCACGCGGGGTGACGTGGTTCGGGGTGCGGGAGGCGAACGCGGCGAGCTTGCCGAGGATCCGCATCTCTTCGAACAGGTCGGTGTTCGTGTTGTTGCACACGTTGTCGCTGCCGAGCGCCACGAGCACGCCGGCGTCGAGTGCGTCGCGCACCGGCGCGGCGGGCACGCCGCTCATCATCGCGACGGACGGGATGACCGTGAGCGCGGCGCGCGTTCCGGCCAGCAGCGGCAGCTGCTCGACGGGCACCGTGTTGCAGTGCGCGAGGATGGTGGGCACGTCGAGCATGCCGGTCTCCCGGAGCACCTCGAGCGCGGGCTTGCCGTACTCGGCGGCGCACCAGTCGTCTTCCTCGCTCGAGGTCGAGAAGTGCACGTGGAGGCCGGTGCCCAGGCGTTTCGCGAGAGCCAGCTCCGCCTCCATCGCCTCGGGGGTGTTGTCGACGAAGTAGGCGTGCGGCCCCACCCAGCCCTGCACGCGCGTCCCGCCCTGCATGCTCTCGGCGAAGGCGGCGGCCGCGGCGAGCTCACGCGCGCGGGCGGTGTCGTCGCCGAGTTCGACGATGCCCCAGCCGATGCGGGCGCGCAGCCCCGACTGTTGCACGGTGGGGGCGATCTGGTCGGCGAAGAAGTACTGGTCGGCGAAGGAGGTGGTGCCGTGGCGGATCATGTCGGCGCAGGAGACCGCGACCGAGGCGGGGACGAGTTCGGGCGTGAGGTGCTCCTCGTGGGTGCGCAGCACCGCGAGGAATCCCTCCATGGTGAGGAGCGAGTGCCCCTCGGCGACGCCGCGGATCAGCGACATCGGCGTGTGCGCGTGGGCGTTGACCAGTCCCGGCATCACGAGGCTGGCACCGAGATCGGTGACGCCCGCGCCGCTCGGACGCGGGCCGGTGACGGGGGAGACCGAGTGGATGCGGCCGTCAACGACCTCGATGACGCCCGGCGCGAGCACCGTTCCCGCGTCATCGTTGAGGTAGACCAGGTCGGCGACGATCAGTTCCGTCACAAGTTCTTCTCCACTCCGCCGGCCATCAGCTGTCCGACGCGCTCGCGATCCATCTCGGATCGATCAAAGGGGCCCAGAAGTTTTCCGTCGTACATCACCGCAATGCGGTCGGCGAGCGCGAGCACCTCGTCGAGCTCCGCCGAGACGAGCAGCACGGCGCTGCCCTCCGAACGTGCCTTGGAGAGCGCCCGGTGCACGAATTCGATGCTGCCGACGTCGAGGCCGCGCGTCGGCTGGTTCGCGAGCACGACGCGCGGGTTGCCCGAGAGTTCGCGCCCCACGACGATCTTCTGCAGGTTGCCGCCGGAGAGCGACTCGACGACGCGCGCCGGCGCGGCGCCGCGCACCTCGTAGTCGGCGATGACCTGTTCGGCGAACTGACGCCGGGCGCGCCGGCGGATGATGCCGGCGCGGCTGAAACGGCGGCTGCGGAATGAGGTCGAGACGGCGTTCTCTTCCAGCGTGGCCTGCAGGTTGAGCCCGACGTGCATCCGGTCGGCCGCGATGTGGGCGACCCCCGCCGCCCGCATTGCCGCGGGGGAGGAGCCGGTGAGTTCGATTCCGGCGACTGAGATCCGCCCCGCTTCGAGTCGGCGCAGACCCGCGACCGCCTCGACAAGTTCGTCTTGGCCGTTGCCGCTGACCCCCGCGATGCCGACGATTTCGCCCGCGCGCACGCTCAGCCCGACATCGGCAAGCCCGGTGCTGCCGTCGGCGCTCGGGCTTGCCATCGCGCCGGCGACCTCGAGCAGGGTGTCACCGGCGGTGCCATCGCCGGGCTCGGCGGTGAGGAGGACATCGCGACCGACCATGAGGCGGGCGAGCTCCGCGTCGCTGGCGCCGCCGCGCGCCACGTCGCCGACGACGCGGCCGCGTCGCATCACGACGATGCGGTCGGCGACGGCCTGGACTTCGGGCAGTTTGTGCGAGATGAAGACGACCGAGCGACCGGTCGCGGCGAGCCGGCGCACCATCGCGACCAGGTCATCCGCTTCGGCCGGGGTGAGCACCGCGGTCGGTTCGTCGAGAATGAGAAGCCGCGCATCCGCGGCCAGAGCCTTGAGGATCTCCACGCGCTGCTGCGCTCCGACCGGCAGGTCGGCGACGCGGCGGTGCGGATCGAGATCGAGGTTGGAGTCGGCGATGAGCGCGGCGACCTGGCGCTCGGCGGCCGCATCGTCGTAGAAGCCGCGGCGCGACGGCTCGCGGCCGAGCAGCACGTTCTGGGCGACCGTGAACGAGGGCACGAGCTCGAAGTGCTGGTGAACCATCCCGAGGCCGTGCGAGATGGCGTCCTGCTGGCTGGAGATGTCGGCGCGAGCACCGTCGATGAAGACCTCTCCCGCATCGGGCTGGTGAACGCCGAACAACAGGTTCATCAGCGTCGTCTTGCCGGTGCCGTTCTCACCGATTAGCGCGACGACTTCCCCTGCTCCGACCTCGAGCGAGACGTCGTCGACGGCGAGCACACCGGAGGCTGCGAAGTACTTCCGCAGGCCGCGGATCTCAAGTCGGGGCGTCTCGCCCGAAGTCGGAGTCATGGGATCTCTTTCTGTGGTTCTACGTGATCAGTCGGCGGATCAGCTGGCGAGTCCGACGGCGGCGCACGCGTCGCTCGTCGGGTCGTTGAGTGCGTCGCAGACCACGATCTCGCCCGCGAGGATCTGCGCCTCGAGAGCGGCGACCTCTTCCATCAGGCCGGCGACGAGCGCGGCCATCTCGGCCGGGCCCTCGTCCTGGAAGACGGTCGACCCGTCGGCCCAGGAGAGGCCGGTGACGCCGTCGGCGAGGCCCGCCGCGACGAAGCCCGACTCGAACTCGCCCGCGAGGGTCGACTTGATGAGGTTGTAGGTCGTCATGTCGACGCGCTTCATGACCGAGACGATGACCGATCCGGGGGCGTCGCCGTCCTGGTTCGAGTCGACGCCGATCGCGAAGGTGCCCTCCTGGGCGGCGGCGCTGAAGACGCCCTGTCCGCTGAGTCCCGCCACCGCGTACACGATGTCGTTGTCGGCCTGGTACAGCGCGAGCGCGGCCTCCTGGCCGACCGTCGGGTCGCCGAACTCACCGTTCAGGTAGCTCGGGGTCACGGTGCAGTCGGGGCACGCGGCAAGCACGCCCTGCTTGTAGCCGTAGAAGAACTGGTTGAGCCCCGGGTTGTCGAGACCGAGGACGGCGCCGACCTTCTTGGTGGTGGTCATGCTGCCGGCGATGTATCCGCCCAGGAAGCTCGACTCGTGCACGTTGATCGCGAAGGCCTGAACGTTCTCGGGCAGCTCGGCGACGAAGATGTCGCTCGGAACGCCGAACAGCTGGTCCGGGTTCTCGAGCGCGACCGCGAGCAGCGAGTCGGGGTCGAGGCCGGGCGCCAGGATGATGTCGGGCTGCGTCGCGACGGTCGAGCGGATGACGCCCTCCTGCTGCGCCACCGACTCGGCCTCGACGACGCGGCCGGTCACCCCGAGCTCGGTTTCGGCGAGGGTCGCCCCGGCGATTGCCGAGTCGATGAACCCGCCGTCGCCGGCGGAGCCGGGGGTGATGAGGGCGTAGCTGAAGGCGTCTTCAGCTTCCGCGGTCGTGGACTCGGCCGAACAGCCGGCCAGCAGGGTCAGCGTTGCGGCAGCGGCAACTGCGACAACGATCTTTGAGGGGCGCATGGATCTCCTAGGTGGGTGTGTTTTCGGACTTCGGGGAGGTGCGGGTGGAGCGGCGCGGTCGGAGGCGAATCCGACTGCTCTGTCGCCACAAGCGAGCGACGTTTCCGCGCGACTGGGCGCGGAGACCAACCAGCACGAGCGCGACGAACGCGGCGCCCTGCGGGATGAACTGGGTGAGATTGGGTGGCACATCGAATGCCTGAAGGCGGATGCTCGCCGCACTGGCGAATCCGAAGACGGCCGCCGCAGGCACGATGAACGCCGGACGGTTAAGGGCCAGGAGGGCGGCGGTGATGCCGATCCAGCCGCGGTCGGCGCTCATGTTGCGCGTGAAGAACCCGAGGTCGCCCACCGAAAGGAAGGCGCCGCCGATGCCGGCGATCGCTCCTGCCGCGACGAGCGCGAGCAATTGCGTGCGACCGACGTTGAGTCCGGCGGCGGCGGCGGCGATCGGAGCTTCACCCACCGCCAGGAGGTGACGTCCGCTACGGGTGCGGAAGTACATCCCGAGCAGGATGGCGAGTGTGAAGGCGAGGTAGACCAAGGGATTCAGCCGATCCAGCAGCTGACTCGCGAAGGGGAGGTCGGAGAGGAACGGCACCTCGACCGCGTCGATGCGATCGATGCCGGGCGCGTAGGTGCCGACGCCGCCGAGGTAGGACCGCATGAGGAAGACCGTGAGCTGAAGCACGAGGATGTTGAGGCCGATGGCGAGGATCACCAGGTCGACGCCGATGCGGTGCGCGGCGGCCATCAGAAGTCCGATGAGCGCCCCGGCGAGCGCGGCGGCGATCACGCCGAGGGTGTTGTCGCCCGTGGCGGCGGCGACGAGGATTCCGACGAAGGCGCCGGCGAGCACCTTGGATTCGATTCCGAGGTTCAGTACCCCCGCCCGGGCGCTGATGAGCGAGGCGATCGCAGCGAACAGGATCGGCGTTGTCAGGCGGATTCCACTGTTCAGGAAGTCGGCGACGATGTTCATGCGCTCGCCTCCTTACCGGCGGTCGTCTCCGCGAGGGCATCGTGCCGTCGGTTCGCTCGGCGCCGGTCGAGCCATCTCTCCAGGCGTGTGAGCAGCGGTGCCTGCAGGGCGATGAGCACGATCATCAGGGCAAGCACGGTCGAGCCGATCTCACGCGGAACGCCGAGCACGATCTGGAGTCCGTTGACCGCCCCGACCGTGATGCCGGCGTACAGCACCCCCGCGATGGCCGCGCCGATCGCGGTCGTGCCGCCGAGGATCGCGGCGGTGAGCCCGGTGAACCCGGTGCCGTCGGAGAATCCTTCGATCACGCGGTAGTTGACGCCGAGCACCTGGACGCCGCCGCCGATGCCGGCGAGGGCACCGCCGAGGAGACCTGCACGGAGGACGCTGCCGGTGCTCGACATCCCGGAGTAGCGGGCGAACAGCGTCGCCTCGCCCGACATGCGCTGCTCGTAGCCCGCGGTCGTGCGGCTGAGGAAGAACCAGACCCCGATGACGGCGACGATCGCGATAACGAATCCGAGACCGAACTTGGTGGAGATGTCGAAGAGCGGCAGGCGTGCGGTCTCTTCGACCACGTGGGTGTAGCCGACGGTCGAGGCTTCGGCGCGGAGCGGGTAGTTGACGAGGAAGTCGACCAGGAGCCCGGCGATCGCGTTCAACACGATCGTGATGATGAGTTCGTTGACCCCGAGGAAGATCTTGAGCACGGCGGGGATCAGCCCCCAGATGGCCCCGACGGCCGCGGCCGCGGCGAGGCTGACGATCGGGTGAATGCCGGCGGGAAGCAGGATGCCGTGGCCGACCACGGCGGCGGCGAGTCCGCCGAGCGCGTACTGGCCTTCTTGTCCGATGCTGAACAGGCCGGTGCGCAGGGCGACGACGGCGCCGAGCGCGCAGAGGATAATCGGGGCCGCGAGCGTGAGGCTGCCCCCGACGTTGCAGTACCCGGGGTCGCAGCTGAAGCCGGCCTGAATGACGGTCTGGGCGGCCGCGAACGGCGATTGCCCGAGCGTGGCGACGAGAACGCCGCCGATGGCGAGCGCGACGACCGCGGCGGCGACCGGAAGCCCGATTCGGCGCAGTGTGCGTTCGATACTGTCGCGGTCCATCGGGCTCCCGGTCGGTGTGATGCGTGGGGTGTGAGTGTGAACATCTTGGGGCCTCGGTGTTACAAATTCACAATCCGCGTGTTTCTCGCGTGTTACAAATTCACATGACAGGTCCTCGCGTCTCCTCCGCGCCCGCGCCTGCATCCGCACCCTCGCACCCCGCTCTTTCGACGAAATGCAGGAGATGCGCGGCTCGGGCGTCGCCTGCTCTCCGTGATCGCAGCGGATGCGCGCAGAATCTCCTGCATTTCGTCGATGAAAGGGGGGAGGGGGCGGCGTAGAGTCGGGCCATGGCAGTCGATGGTGATGCAACAACGGGAGTCGTGCGGGGTGCGCGCCGGGCGGCGATCATCGCCGTGGTGATCTCGCTTGTCATCGCCGCGGTGATCGGGATCATCGCCCTGGTCAGCGGTGAGTTCGGCGAACTGCAGGGCAGGGTCATCCTGTCGACGCTCACGGTCGCCGCCTTCGGCACCACGTCGCTGTGCCATCTGGCGATCGTCGCGCGCGCGGTGCGCGTGGTGGGTTTCGTCGGCATCGCCGCGAGTCTGTTCGCTGCCGTGAGCGCGTACCTGCTGATCTGGACAGATTGGGACCAATTCACCGACGGCGACGCTCTCATCAAGGCGCTCATCTCGTCGGCGATTCTCGCCGCGAGCCTCGCGCAGGCGAACCTCTTGTTGTTGCTGGCCCGGCACCGGAGCACGCTCATCCGCCTCGGGCTCGGCGTCACGCTCATCGCGGTGGCGACGGTCGTCGCGATGCTGTGGCTGACGATCTTCACCGACGGAGACATCCCCGGCGACGAGGGTTCCGCGTACTGGCGTGCGCTGGGTGTCGTGGGCATCGTCGACGCCCTCGGCACGATCGCGCTGCCGATCGTCGCGCTCATCCTGCGGGCGCGCGAATCCTCCGACGACGAGCCGGATGCGGAGGGGGCCGGCCGTTCACGCGTCACCGTCGCGCTGACGCCCGAGCTCGCCCGCAGTCTGGGGGAGGATGCCGCCGCACGCGGCATGAGCCGGGAGGCGGCCGCCCAGGCGGCGCTCGCGCGCGCGCTCGCGTCTCAGACCGACTCGCCGCCAGCCTCCTCGTAGCTC
The DNA here is from genome assembly GCF_905479755.1 of uncultured Schumannella sp. Classification (GTDB taxonomy): domain Bacteria; phylum Actinomycetota; class Actinomycetes; order Actinomycetales; family Microbacteriaceae; genus DCRR01. Next base: position 70,704 of record NZ_CAJQNT010000021.1, read on the forward strand.
GCGTCGTCCGTCGACGCCGGGGGCCTGCGCCGCCCGAGTGAACTCGGCATGCGCCTCGCGCCTCGCGGGTTGGCGCGTTCGCCTGCCCCGCCCGGCGGCGACGGCGGATTCCGGGGCCGGAGTTGACATCGCCGCGCGCTTACTTCTATGGTTTATTTAGTCCTGAACTAAGGGCCGTACCGAGGAGTTTCAATGGCGAACCGACCGAGCGCACGCACCGACGTGAACCGCTCCGCGATCCTTGCCCAATTGGGGGCGCAAGGCCCCGCGTCGCGCGCCGACCTCGCTCGCGCCCTCGGCGTTTCGCCGGCACTCATGACGCAGCTCACCAAAGACCTGCTTGCCGATGGCCTGATCGTCGAGCTGGAGAACTCGCCGTCGCAGGGCGGGCGTCCCGCGCGGATGCTCGGGCTCGCCGCGACCGGCGACCGCGTCATCGGGGTGAAGGTCGTCGCCGATCACGTGACATTCGTCGAGGTCGGACTCGACGGCTCGGTGCAGCGTTCGGCCAGCGAGCCCTTCGGCGCCGCGGCCTCGACGGTGCTCGCCGACCTGGCGAATCTGTTGCGGCGGTTCATCGCCGGCAGCACCGTGCGCCTGCTCGGCGTCGGCGTCGGCGTTCCCGGCTCGGTCGACCGACAGGGCAACGGTGTTGTCGACTCCCCGCAGCTCGGCTGGAACCAGGTTCCCCTCGGCGCCTCGCTTCGCCGCGAACTCGGGCTGCCGATCATCGTCGAGAACAACGTCAACGCGCTTGCCATGGCCGAACGCCTCTACGGCGTCGGGCGGCGGCACAACAGCTTCCTCGTCGTCACGATCGGAACCGGAGTGGGCGCCGGGATCGTGGTCGACGGGGTCGTACTTCGCGGCGCTGCGGGCGGCGCGGGTGAGATCGGGCACACGCCCGTGCTCGAGAACGGCCCGCGCTGCATGTGCGGCAACTCCGGATGCCTCGAGTCGCTCATCGGGGAGGCGGCGCTCGTGCGCACCGCCCGCGAGCGGGGAGTGATCCCCGCCACCGCGGGGATTGCGGCGCTGCGCGCCGCCGCCGACGCCAATGAACCGGGCGCGACGGCGATCTTCAGCGAGGCCGGCCACCAACTCGGCCGCACCCTGGCGGGTCTCGTGCACACCCTCGACCCCGAGATCGTCATTCTGCTCGGCGAGGGCACCGTCTCCTGGCCGCACTGGTCGTACGGCTTCGAGCCGGCATTCCGTTCGAGTCTGCTTCCCGCGCGCCGCGGCATCGGCGTCGCCGTCGAGACCTGGCAAGACGCCAGCTGGGCGCAGGGTGCCGCCGCACTTGTTCTCGCGACGCCCTTCGACGCCGACGGCGTCTCGGGGGAGCAGGGACAGCTCGTGCGTGATCGTCTGGCGGGCGGCGCGATCCAGATCGTCGACGAGAGCGCCACCTCGTGAGTGTTCCTGCGCCGACGTCTGCCGTGCTTGAGCCGATCGCACCCGCAACGCGGCCGAGCGTCGCCGGCTCGACCCGGCGGAGCCGGCGCGCGAAGTACGCGCTCACCGTGCTCGCCTTCATGCTCCCGAGCGCCATCCCGCTGACGCTGTTCGTGCTCGGCCCGATGGTGGGGGCCGCCTGGGTGAGTCTCACCGAGTGGAACCTGCTGTCGCCCGCGACCTTCGTCGGCTTCGACAACTACGTGAAGCTGTGGGCCGACCCCGAGACGGCCGACGTGTTCTTGCACACGATCTACTACATTGCCGGATACCTGCCGCTCGTCTACATCGGCGGCCTGGCGCTGGCGCTCGCCCTCAACGCGGGGCTCAAAGGCCGGTCGTTCCTGCGCGGCATCTACTTCCTGCCCGTCGTCACCAGCTGGATCGTGGTGGCGCTCGTGTGGCGCTGGCTGCTGAACCCGAGCACCGGTGTCGTCAACTCGGTGCTCGGCTGGTTCGGCATCGACGGCCCGGGCTGGTGGACAGACCCGGCGTGGGCGATGCCGTCGATCATCATCGCCTCGGCGTGGAAAGACCTCGGCTTCGTGATGGTGATCCTGCTCGCGGGGCTCCAGGCCATCAACACCGAACTTCTCGATGCCGCACGCGTCGACGGGGCGGGGTGGTGGCGCCGGCTGTTCAGCGTCGTTCTGCCGCTGCTCAGCCCGAGCACCTTCTTCGTGATCGTTATCTCGCTGATCAACGGTTTCCAGGTCTTCGACCAGGTCTACGCGATGACCGGTGGTGGCCCGGGAGGCGCAACACAAGTGGTGGTGCAGCAGATCTACGACCTGACGTTCCGTTACGGGGCAGCGGGGGAGGCATCCGCACTCAGTTGGATGCTGTTCGCCGTGGTCCTCGGCGTCACCGTCATTCAAATCATCGGGCAAAGGAGGTGGGTCACGTATGGCTGAGTCAACGACAACTCGCGCCGGACGCCGGTTCGCTCCGCGCCCGGGGGTGATCGCCTTCGTCGTGCTGCACGTCGTGGTGATCGCCGGTGCCGCGGTGATGTTCTTCCCGTTCCTGTGGACGATCATCACGTCGATCACACCGGGCGCGGGCCTCACGCTCGCTCCCGCGCTCATTCCCTCCGACCCCTCGCTGGATGCCTACCGCCAACTTTTCGAGGAACGCCCGTTCGCGCGGGTCGCCCTCAACAGCATCGGGCTGGCGACGGTCACCACACTGGTGCAGCTGTTCACGAGCGCCACCGCCGCCTATGCCTTCAGCCGTCTGCCGTTCCGCGGTCGCGGGGTCGTGTTCGCGGTGTACCTGGCGACCATGATGATCCCGCTGCAGGTGCTCATCGTGCCGCTGTTCGTCGAACTCAAGGCGTTCGGCCTGATCAACACCTACCTCGGCGCCCTGCTGCCGACCTTCGCGAGCGCGTTCGGCATCTTCTTGCTGCGACAGGCGGTGCATCAGGTGCCCCGCGAGCTGGATGAGGCGGCCACGCTCGACGGCGCGGGACACTTCCGGATTTTCTTCTCGGTCATCCTGCCGAACATCCGCCCGGCGCTCGCGACGCTCACGGTGTTCGCGTTCATGGGCAGCTGGAATAACTTCCTCTGGCCGCTCGTCGTGTTGCGCTCACCCGAGCTGCACACCCTGCCCGTCGCGCTCGCCGGCCTGCAAGGCCAGTACACGACGCAATGGGACATCGTCATGGCC